>NZ_CP054052.1:2854937-3568672 GCF_013283835.1 Poseidonibacter lekithochrous
AATCTCACCTGCACTTGGAAGGTGTTGTGTATATCTTTGGAAATACCATTGTGTTTTTTCAATATCACTTGGTTTTTCTAAAGCTACAACTCTTGCACCCCTAGGATTTAAATGTTCTGTAATTCTTTTGATAGTACCACCTTTGCCCGCAGCATCTCTACCTTCAAAAATCATTAGAACTTTTAGTCCTTTTTCTTTTACATGATTTTGGAATTTTAATAACTCAATTTGTAAAGTTGTTAATTCTCTTTCGTACTCTAAAGTCTCTTTCTTAACCCATATTTGAACTTTTTTGTCTTTGTACTTTAATTCATTTCTTTTTCTATTTTTATCTTTAGAGTTATGCTTAACTGATTCTTCAGTATCAATCTCGTCCATATCTTTAAATTCGCTATTAATGATTTCTCTCTCCTGCCCCATTTTTCACCTTTTTTATGTTATGAAAGTCTCACTTTATAATTATTATAGCCAAAATTGTTTACAATTTGGTAACAATTATCGTTCTTTTTTATCACAATAGATGGTAACTTTATACCATTAAATGTAGTTGTTTTTACCATTGTATAGTGAATCATATCTTCTAAAATGATTTTATCACCTACTTCTAATGGCTTATCAAAAGAGTAATCACCAATAATATCCCCAGCAAGACAAGTATTTCCCCCAAGTCTATATGTAAACTCTTTTTCATTAGCATTTAAAGCACCTCTAATATCAGCTTTATATGGCATTGCTAAAGTATCAGGCATATGTGCTTCAGCAGAGGTATCTAAAATGGCAATATTCATTCCATTATTTACAATATCTAAAACAGTAGCCATAAGGTACCCTGTTTGCCACCCTACTGCTTCTCCTGGTTCTAAATAAACTTCTAAATGTGGATATCTGTTTTTAAACTCTTTTAATGTAGTTATTAAACCTTCAACATCATAATCATCTCTTGTTATATGATGTCCACCACCAAAATTAACCCATTTCATTTGAGCTAAATATTCACCAAAGTTTTCTTCGAAGTTTTTAAGTGCTCCTTGAAGAGCATCTACATTTTGTTCACATAAAGCATGAAAATGTAATCCATCAATATTTTCTAATTGTGTTTCATCAAAATTAGCTTTTGTAATTCCAAGTCGTGAAAAGTCTCCACAAGGATTGTATAAATCCACCTCAACAGATGAATACTCAGGATTTACTCTAAGACCTATTGACGTTTTTCCTATGGCTTTGTGTTTTAATAAATTTAGTTGATTAAATGAGTTAAATACTACATGATTTGATAAAGATACAATTTCATCAAACTCTTCTTCTTTAAAAGCAGGAGAATACGTATGTACTTCTCCCCCAAACTCTTCTTTTGCTAGTATTGCTTCATGAAGACCTGATGCACAACAACCTTTTAAGTATTTTTTACATAAATCAAAAGTTGAGTGTAATGCAAAACCTTTTAGAGCTAAAAGGATATTTACATCTGCTTCATCTTGTACTTTTTTTAATAGTTTTAGATTATTTTCTAATAAATTCTCTTCACATACATAACTAGGACTTGGTAAGTCCTCAAATTTTTCTATAATATCAATCTTCTTCAAAGGGTTCAAAATCCTCTTTATTTACACCACAGTCAGGACATTCCCAATCATCTGGGATATCTTCAAATGCAGTTCCTGGTTTGATTCCACTATCTGGATCACCTAAGGCTGGATCATATATATAATCACATGCTGTACAAACATACTTTTGCATAATATTCTCCTCATATTTGATTAAGAATATTATACAATTTTTATAAATAGTATAATACTAAAATTAAAAATTAATTATTTTTTTTACTAATTCTTAATTTTACTATTTTAAATGATTAAAGAGAAAAGAAGAAAACCTTGTACTATAAAAGTACAAGGAAAACATAAATGTTTATTTTTCTACATTATTACTAAACGTCTAATTCTAAGATTTTCCAAGGTAAACCTTGAGTCATTAACTCATCCATAAATGGCTTAGCATCAAACTCTTCTATATTAAATACACCTTTACCATCCCAAATACCTTTGTAAAGCATTTTAGTACCAATCATAGCTGGAACTCCTGTCGTATATGAAACAGCTTGTGCTCCTGTTTCTTTGTAACATTCTTGATGGTCACAAGTATTATAGATATATACTTTTTTCTTTTTCCCATCTTTGTAACCTTCGATAATACAACCAATGTTTGTCTTACCTACAGTTCTTGGTCCAAGTGATGCTGGATCAGGAAGTAAAGTAGCTAAGAACTCAATAGGAATAATCTTTTGTCCCTTATGCTCTACTTCTTCAATACCTAACATTCCTACGTTTTGTAAGCAATTCATATGTTGGATATAAGAATCACCAAATGTCATAAAGAATCTAATTCTTTTAAGACCTTTGATATTTTTACATAAAGACTCTAATTCTTCATGATATAGTAAATAAGAAGGCTTAACTCCTACTTCTGGATAATCATGGTCAACCCTAATCTCTAATGGTTTTGTTTCAATCCATTTACCCTCTTCCCAATATCTACCATTTGCAGATACTTCTCTAAGGTTAATCTCTGGATTAAAGTTTGTAGCAAATGGATAACCATGATCCCCTGCATTACAATCCATAATATCAATGTAGTTAATCTCATCAAATAAGTTTTGTTGAGCATACGCGCAAAATACACCAGTAACACCAGGATCAAAACCTGAACCTAAAAGAGCTTTTACACCTGCTTTTTCAAACTGCTCTTGTTTTGCCCATTGTTCTTTGTATTCAAATTTTGCTTCATCTGGGTGTTCGTAGTTTGCAGTATCTACATAATCTACTCCTGTTGACGTACAAGCATCCATGATTGTTAAATCTTGGTATGGTAATGCAACATTTAAAACAACTTTTGGATTAACTTTTTTAATTAGTTCTACTAGTTGGGGTACATTATCCGCATCTACTTTTGCAACATCTATTTGAACATTTTGATTCTCTTTGATCTCTTTTGCGATAGTTTCACATTTTGATAATGTTCTAGAAGCTAAAGTAATTTTTTCAAATGTATCAATATTCATAGCACATTTCACAGTAGCAACACGACTAACACCACCTGCACCAATAATTAAAATACCTTTTTTTGTATCAGACATCTTATACCTCTTTAGTTTTATATTGTTTGTATTATATAAAAATTTCAGTAAAAATTTGGTAAAATTTCATTTCCTAATTCATGGGGATGACTTGGTATCGATTAGAGCATTGATTACTAGTTGCATGTCGGCCTGAACACGCCGTTACACGGTTCATTTTTTTTAGACGCAAATAATAATAATTACGCTCCAGCTTACGCAAAAGCTGCGTAAGTTTAACAACTTATAGGACTCGCCTAACGGCTTGAGACCACGGAGGCTCGCACTACAGATTCTATCTATGTAGATTTACGCGGGTTCAAACTTGATAGATTATTAAAGAAGTGTTGATTCGACTTTTTTGAGACATTTAGAATCTTATCTTTTTTACAGCCTTGCAGGTTGAGCTGTTCTAAAGTGAAATTGATCAATCTTTTACTAAACATGTAGACGCTATTAGGATATGTTTTAAGACTGGAGTTCAATTCTCCACATCTCCACCAAACTGACAAATTTAAAAATCATAATTTTTTTACAACATAATAATAATTTAATTAGAATTAATAATAAATTAGTAATAATTAATATATTAATACTAATGCTAAATTATCTATATACTTTTTTGATATAAAATTAAAAAATCATATTTCATTTAATAATAATTTTTGTATAAATTTCTTATCTTGAGAAATTAAAATCAAAGGTTACATGTGTCTATTATAAAAAGTTATCTATAGTATTTTATATAAATAATATATGTAGATTAAAAAGAATTGCTAAAGTAGAAATTAAAAAGTCAAGGAACTTAATCGTGATAAATGAAGCTAATAAACGAAAAGTTAAATCTATATTTTCATCTGATCAATCTACCATATGGAGAATTCCTCCTTATCAAAGAGAATATTCATGGGAAAAAAATAAAGAATGTGAAGAGTTATTTAACGATATAGTTGAAATTGCCGAGGAAGAAAATGATTATCATTTTATTGGATCAATGATCACTTATTCTCCAGAAGGAGAAGATGAAAAACAAATAGTTGATGGGCAACAAAGAACTGTAACTCTGTCTTTTTTCTATCTGTCTTTATTTAAATATTTAAATGAATTAAAAGAAATATACTCTACAGATAAATATGATGATGAAATTAATAGAATTGAAAATAAATTTATTGATACAAGCTCTGAAGATAATAAAGCAAAATTTATTTTATCTAGCCAAAAAAGAAATAATTTAGATTTTAAATTTATACTAGATGAAAATCAACTTATTCATTTAACAACTAATGAAAAGAAAAGTAATCAACGTGTTAGAATGAGAAAATTCTATCAATCATTTACTTATATTTCTACTTTTATCAGAACATATATTCAAAATGAGATATTGAAAGAAGAAAAAAAATATTTTGATGAATTAAAAGAAACATTGATAGAGGTAAAAGAAACATTAGTAAAGAATCAAGAATTTGATAAATTGAAACAGGTATTAACTTTCTTGTCTTTATTTGATAAGAGTTATGATAAAGAAAATAAATTTTATTTAGAGTATAAATATAACTTATCTGATATATACAATGAATATAGAAAGAAAAAAGAAGAAAAAACTTATCCAAAGCTTGATAGCGATGATAGTTTCTTTTCAAAATTAAAAGAGTTAAATAAAGAACTTGATGAAAATACACTTCCTTTAACAGATAGATATTTAAACTTAATGAGAATGGTTGACAAAAATATAATTGTAAATGAGGATTTCAAAAGCTTCTTTGCTGATATTGAATATAAAGTTATAAAAAAACTTATACAAACAATTGATGAGACACTTATTGTTCTTATTGATGTAAAAAGTTTAAGAAGTGCAAATAATATTTTTGAAACTATAAATAATAGAGGTAGAGCATTACTTCCTATGGATTTACTAAAAAATAAAATTCTTGCTTATATTGATGATATGAAAGACTCATATTTAGGGAAAAGAAATCGTATAGATGATCAATATAAAATATTTATGGATAACTTAGATAAGAATGTAAGTGATCATATTGTAATGCAAGGAACAGTAGGGACATGGTCTGCAATGATTGAGCCATTATCTGAAAATGATCAAATAAGTTTTTTAAGAAGATACTATATTGCATTTAATGATAAATATGAAATTGATTATAAGAAGCCTACAAAAAATAATATATTAGAAATATTTGAAAGAATTATTACAAAAGAGAATGCAATAAATATTTTAAAAGATTTATATGAAAAGTCGTTAGTATATAGAGAACTTATTAGTAATAATTCAAAATATTCTAACTTGTCTTATTTAAGTGTAACTCCTGCCTATTCATTACTTTTATATCTTGAGGTTAATAAAAATGAAATTGAAGACTTTACTCAATTACAAAATAAAGTAATATATACAATAGAAAAATTCTTTGTAAGAAGACACTTAACAAACTATCCAACAATAAATAAATTAGATGATTTATTTAAACGTACAATAGATGAAATCAAACTAATTGATAAGGAAAACTTTACATCTATAAACATATACCAAATAATAGTTAAAAATATCACTTCTCCTGAATACTGGGCTACAGATGAAATGGTTAAAGAATTATTAGAAGGTGATATATATTTAAGACATAGTGAATTAACTAAATATTTACTTGTTCATTTAGACAAAGAATTATCAACATCAAATGATAAAGAAACAAATACTAACTATTGGGAAAAAATCAAAAAACAACCATTATTTTCAGTAGAACATATTCTTCCTCAACAAACAACAGGAATGCTTGATAAAGAATGGATAAATTCTATTCTTAAAAAAGATACTGAATATGAAGCAATTGAAGAAGAAATAGATTTTGCAATGTCTCAAAAAGACAGTAATTGTCATAAGTTAGGGAATTTAACTTTAACAGGATATAACTCATCACTATCAGATAAACCATTTAAACAAAAAAGAGATAAACAAGATGAGAAGAAGAAATATATAGGTTTTAAAAATGGTCTTGCTTTAAATAAAGATATTGAAAGCAATGAAAACTGGGAAGTAACTGATATTGAAGATAGAACTTCAAAACTAGTTAGCATATTACAAAATACATTATTTCAAAGTAGTTTTGAAATAAAATAATAAATAAATTAATATAAAAGGAATAATTTATGCCAAAAAAAAAATTTGATACTATAATAAATACATCAAATACACTTTTAGAAAATAGTACAAGAGTAAAACATATAATTCAAAAAGATGCTTTTAATAGATGTCTTGATTTAATTATTCAAAAATTAGAATTAGCAGTTAAGTATACTAATTCCAAAGCTTTTGATAGATACCATGAAACAATTACAGTAAATGGAGAAAGAGGTACAGGAAAAACAAGTTTTGTATTAACAATAGAAGACTTTATAAAGAATAAAAAAGAATATGAGGATCCAACATATCAAAAATATTACAATAATGTGAAAGATGTTCAAACATTAAAATTACTTGACCCTACATTATTAAGTGATAGACAAAAAGTTCTATTAACTATAATTTCAAATATATCTGAACTAGTAAAAAAAGAATTAAATAGCTGTAAAGAAGAACAAAGAAAAATATGGAAAGATAATTTGCTATCACTAGCAGAAGGTTTAAATTCGATAATTAACATTGGGAAAGATCCCAATCATGATAGTATGTGGGATGATGCAGGACTAATTCTAGAAAATGGCTTACTAAAAGCAAATGCAGGAGTAAACTTTGAAAAAAACTTTCATGAATTTATTGAAAAAAGTTTAGAAATACTTGATAAAAAAGCTTTTCTTTTAATATTAGATGATATTGATACCAACTTTAAGAAAGGTTGGGATGTATTAGAAACACTTAGAAAATATATCACTACACCAAAAATCATAACAATAATTTCAGGTGACTTATCTTTATACAAACAATTAATTAGAAATAATCAACTAAATCTTTTTAAAGACTCTATGGAATATGAAAATGATAGATATAAGGAATATACTCAAGCAATTGACGAACTAGAATCACAATATTTAATAAAAATACTTAAACCAGAAAACTACATAAATCTTTATAGATTAAATTATTTTTTATCATATAAAAAAGCCCCTAATATTGGAATACAAAAAAACTCAGAAGTTGATCCTATTGACTTAAAAGACTTCTTTCTTGAATTAATAAAAGAAGGATTTAGTATTAAATCAGATATTCAATTAAATTTATATTTTAAAATATTATCTAATATGCCAATTAGAACTAATATGCAAATGTTTAAAGCATATTTTGACTCAATAGATACTAATAAAAATACTTTTCATCAGAGATACTTCCTTCAAAGAACCAAAGATATCTTTATAACACTATTTAGCAAATATGGAATAGATTTACAATTTTTTGAAATTATAAGAGAAGATTCACGTACTGATACTTTTCTATCTAAATTCTTCCATGATAAATCTCTTATAAACGCTAAAGAATTATTATCTAATGAACTACATAATATGAATGAAGAAAAAAATATAATCATATTAATTCTTAAAGGCTTATATAATGCTTATTCACATGGAAGAAATGATACATATTTAGAGTGGGGATTAAAAGGAATATTAACAAGTTATTATTTTAGTGATGAAATAGATAATAACAAAAATCTATATTCATTTTTAGATCTAAATAATGAATTAGATTCAGAAAAAAGAATACAAAAACTAATTAGCTTAAATAATAATTCGAAAAATCTATTTGCTGTAACATATCGAGATAAAAAATATAGTCAAGGGGGATTAATATTTAAAAATTTTATTGAAAATACAAATGAGAAAGGGGAAAGAGTTCTAGGTAAGGAAGGTCTTTATACGATTAAAGATGAATCTTTTTTATTCTCTAAAATATTATATACCAAATTAAGAACAACAGGAAGAGATACCAAAGACACAATTAGTTTTTTTTATATATTATCATTTATTGAAAAACTATATTCATTTAGAAGCCAATTTATAGAAGATAAACTTTCTAATGATAATAAAAAAGAATTAACATCCAATATCAATGATTATATTAAATCTATAATGATTAAAGATTATAGGTTCACATTAAGCAAAAATGTAAATGATGAACAACAATTAATAACTAATTCAAACGACGGAACTATTGATGAGAGTAGAAATACCGAGGAATATAGTATAAGAGAATCCTTCATTCAGAATCTAACTAGTTGGTTAACAACTTTAAAATTTAATGAATCTAAATTTACTTTAAATGATATTAATATCGTATTTAACAATTTTATAAAGAAATATTTAGATGATGACAAATACAACTTTAAAGTGTTTAACAATATATCAGAGTATTTACAGGTGAGTATATATGTATTTTTAAATGAAGTTTTAAAAAGAAGTATTTATATACATTTAAATGAATCAGAATTAAATAATATAACCATTCAAGAGATTGCTAGTACTAGAGGTCTTAATAATTTTGAATCTAATTTAGGCAAATATCTACAAAAACTTACAAAAGTAAAAATAAAGGAAATGCAAAGTTCTGATTTCTTTTTTAATTTACTTTCTTGTCCAGTATGGAATTATTATATCCCAGATTTTGATAAATTTAGGGAAATGATTAGTATAGATAAAATAGCTATTCAACCATTAAACTATAGTAAACTTTTTGTTCATAAAACAAATGAAGAAAAATTAAGTCATATACTATCTTTATATATTGAACAGAATGGGCCTATTGGTAATGAGAACCTTGACGTAGTAGATACCAAAATTATTCATCTTTATAAAGATGAATTTAATGTAACTAGTACAAAAGATCTACCATCAAAAACTAAAAGAAAAACAATATATGAAAATAGTTTTAAATAAGGATAGTAAGTTTTGTTAATTAACTTTAAATTCTTACCATATTCAGTTTTATTAAGTTCCAATAATATTTTTAATCAGTTATCCTTAAATTTTAACCATACGGATGCTGATGATATAAAGAAAATTGTTTTTATTGACCATAGAGAAGCGAATTTAAAAAAACCAGATTATATACACAAAAATAATTTGCTAGAATTAAATGAAAAAAATACAATTAAGGATAACTTCCTTTATTCATATAATCAATTAAATCAACTTTTTAAATGGAGAGGAAATAATATTTTTATAAACGATGAATATTATTATGATTGGCAAAATATTGTAACTAAAATTCCACCTATTTCACTCTTAACCTTTAATCTATATACTAATCATCAGCAAGTTCAAAATATTAATGATATTATAGATCAAATTTTTAATTCATCTACTCTACCAAGTATATATAATCAATATTTAGAAGATTTATTTAAAAATGATAAATTGTCGGAAATGCATATGCATATTAATGGTACAACAGAAACTGAATATGTATGGGAGGATGCCTTAAAAAAACCTAATAAGTTTTATACTGAACTAAAAAAATCTTTCCCTAATGATTTAGTAGATGAACTTTATAAACAACTTGATATAAATTATTCACCTAAGAACATGTTCAAAATTTTACAAAAAGCAAAAACTGTTAGGCATTACTTATCTCAGGTTTTACTAAGTAATACACAATCTAATAGTGAACAATTAGATTGGAATAGTTTTTTAAATATTGAAAATATTCATACTGAATTTAAATATACAAAATTTATTCCAACATATGGTCACCCATATAGTCATATGCATTCATTTAAATCATTCCTAGGATATGAAGCAAGATTTATTTACGATATGTTTACATATTTAAATCAGAATGATAATCAAATTATTACAAAACTATTTTATTACTATATTCTTTCAAAATCTATTTTTCATCAAATAATTGTACAACAAACAGATCAATATGGATTTGATCAATTTGAAAAGATAACGGTTAATGAAGTAAGAGAATTATCAGAAAAGAAATATTTAAATAGATTTACTCAACTCAAAGGTATGTATGGACAAGATTTTGAATATATAGAAGCAAGGTTCTCACCTAAAGAATCTAGAACTAAACTACAAAAGTTAGTAGATGAAATAATAATTGATTATGAAAAGTTTATAGAAAAAAATGAATTAACATATCCAGACCTAGCTTTAGTTGCTCACTTCATAAAAAAGAAAGATAAAAGAAAATCTAAAAATATTTATACATATAGAGATTATCCACTTAGAGTGGATTTAAAAAATAGAGCACAGTTACTATTAAATCTATTTAAATCACATCCAAAATATACTTATTATATTAGAGGTATAGATGCAGCCGGCAATGAGTTATATACAAAACCAGAAGTTTTTGCACCATCTTTTAGATATTTAACTAAAAGAATAAACTTATTACCTACTGATTACTATCTAACAGAAGAAAGTTATATTGCAGAAAAAGAAAATAAAGTTAATAGATATTTTAGTAAAAAACCTGAACTAGGTATAACATTTCATGCGGGAGAAGATTTTGTTCATTTAATATCTGGTATAAGAATGGTATATGAGGCAGTTATGTTTCTGGATATGCCCGCAAAAAGTCGTATAGGACATGCAACAGCACTTGGAATTAGCCCCACACACTGGATAAAAAGTATTGGAAACAAACTTAAAATATCAAGAGGAGAATGGCTTGATAATCTTATATTCATATTATTCTTTATGGATAATGATAGTGAATTAAATACTTTTTACTCAAAAATTAATGATAATATTAATAGATACTGGTATGAAATATATAATAAAACACCACATGATTTATATACTTTAAAGCAAGCATATCTATGTAGAAAGATTTGTCCAAGTACTATAAAAAACAAGATACCTAATAGAATCTATGAAATAGATAATGAAGAATGGAAGTATGAAAAAATACTTGATTTTACTCCAAGTAATAAGTCATTAGAATTATTTGAAGATTATCATAATCCAAAATATTATGATAAGTACAATGAAATAATTGAAGTTGATATTAATGAAGATGAAATAAACTTATTATATAAATTACAACAAAATATGATAAAACTATTAAACGAAAAAAATATTGCCATAGAAACTATGCCCACAAGTAATGTAAGAATAAGCTTTTATGAAAATTATGAACAACATCATATTTTTAATTGGTACGATCCAAAAGAAGATCCAAATAAATTAAAACCAAATCTTGTTGTTGCATCAGATGACCCAGGTATTTTTGTAAATCATTTAAGAGCAGAGTTTAGTCATCTTTATCAAACTGCAATTAAAAAAGGTGCAACACAACAACAAACAATTCAGTGGTTAAAAGAATTAAACCATAATGCTAAGATATTTAGATTTTAAGGAAAAATATGAATAATATATTAACAATTTCAAATCAAAAAGAACTTGAGAAGGTTTATACAGGTGATACTTTATTAATACCAAAAGATTACCATACTATTGTTTTTAAAGAAAATATTTTCACAAATAGTTTTTTTACTAATAGTATTAATTATCATAATAATGAAATACAATTAACTATGATTTTTGAAAATTGTATTTTTAAAAAAGATTTTAGAATAGAACTTAAAAAAGAAGATGATTTTAAATTAAAGAAACTAATTATTACTAGTGATGAACAAAAAGAATTTAATGAGTTTATATTAGAAAATATTGAAATTGAAAAATTCTCTTTTAAAGAATATAACTGTAAATTGATAAAACTTTATAACATTGACTTTGTAGAGAATTCAAAAGTATTATTTGAAAATATTATAACAGATAGACTACATCTAGAAAAAATATCTCAAGATTCAAAGTTTATACAATTTCATCAAGTAACGGTTAAAAAACATTTCTTTTCTGAAAGGGTAGAATTTAAAAATACTTACTTTAATGATTTTAAATTAGATAATGCAGAATCAATTGAATTAATAAAAACATCTTTTATTGATTCACATCTAAATAGTGTAATCTGGGGTGATCTAATTAGAATTAAAGCTAAAAAGGACATTATAAGACAACTTAAATTTGTAAATGACTCAATTGGAAACCATATAGAAGGAAATAAATTTTTTGCTGAAGAAATGAGATTACATGAAATAGATATTAAAAAAGAAAGTGGTTATACCCTAGATAAATTTGTACTTTTTTTTAATAAACAAATATCAAATTTTGGTCAGAATTGGCTTTTACCACTATTATGGACTTTTGTTATTACTTTCTTTTTACTTCTTTTTAAATCTGACAATGTAATTCTTTTATTATTAACAATTATAGGGTTCCTACTGCTAGATCATTATTGTCAAAATAATATTTCTAAAAGCTATAAATTATTCGAAATATTAGTTATTTTCATATTTATTTATTTTATTAATGATCATGAAGTAATTGATATTGTAAAGCTAGTAAGTTTTAAACCATTTTACAAGGATGGAGAAGATGAATATTTAATTTATTGGGCTATACATAAAATATTAATTGCATTTCCTCTTTACCATTTTACAATATCATTAAGAAGACTAACTAGACGATAATACTAAAAATCTTGCCCTATAAACTCAAATATATTACTATCACTCTTAAGTGATGTTTTAAGTATTATATAACCTCTTGCGATATGTCGCTGGAGGTTTTCTTCTAATTTTTTATTTGAAGAGATAGTTATATCATCAAATACTTCGATCATATCCCTATAAAGATTTGTATAATCTTCATCTTCTTTACCTTCACCAGTTATTTGCTCTAGTCTATAATCTTTACCATCGTATTTTTCAACTTCGATATCTTCAAAACCCTCTTCTAATGAAAGTGAAATATTTATCATAAATCTAAGCATTACCCATTTAGAAGGGTTTTCTATATTTAACATCTTAGATAAAGGAGTTATATAGTTTTCTATATCACTTGTAGTTTTAATCATGCTATTTCTCCTATTTCTGAACCTAGATCATTTCTTTGTATTTGGTATGTGTTGTATTTTAGATGACCTTGTGTTTTTACAAAGTCATATTCACTATCTGTTAAAAGTAAAATCAAACTATCAAATGATAAATAACAAGAATTAAGTAACAGCTCTTTATTTTTATTTGACAGTCTACCAAATGGTGTATCTACCATCACAAAAGAAGCAAAGTTTTTAAAGTCTAAAATAGTTTTAACTATTAAGAAGTTTAATACTTGTTTTTGACCTGCTGATAATAGCTCTGTATTTAGTTTCTTTTCTTTATTATCTTGGATTATAATATTATGATTATTATCAATATAGATATCATCTATATGATCATATTGTTTTAAAAATTTAGTTGTATTAAATGTAAGTTTCTCATTAAATATCTCAAGTTGATTTATTAATCTCTTATTATAAACTTTTGCACTTGTTTTTGATATGATTTGTAACTCTTCATATCCTTTTAAGAATGCATATTTAGATTGATTAGCTTTAAAAGCTTGAGTTAATGTTTTATTTATTTCTTTAGATTTTATAGTATTTGTAATAATACTTTCTTCTAATTCTTGAAAAGCTATATCCGCTTTATTTAGAGTATCTTCTTGTTCATCTCTTGATTCAATTAATGATCTCATCATTTCTTGTTCCATTACAGAATCATGAACTTCTTTTATTTTTACTTCTATTTGGTGAATTTCAAGTTTTAAATCTTTCATTTCTTCGATAAGAGTCATAAACTCACTTCTAGATAGTGATAGGTTTATTTTATCTGAACCTTTAACCATAATAGATTTAAACAGTTCTAAAATAGCTTTTTCATCAAGTGGAGAGCTAATCTCTTGTACAAACTTACTAAACTTATTAGTAAATAGTGTTTCATCTTCGATTTTCAATGCACTTGAAGATCTTTTTTGCATACCTTTTAATAAATTAGTATTTAAAAGAAGTGGCATTTGCCAAAGTATTAGCTCTTTAAACTTTACAGTTTTTTTATCTAGTTCTTCTTTTGCTGCATCTAGTTCTTCATGAAGTTTATTTATTTTTTTACTTTTATTTCTAATTTGTGTATTAGATTTTTGTAAATCCATTTTTAAAACTTTTAATTTCTTTTCGTCTTCAATTACTTGTTCTTTTTGATTAGAGATTAAATCTAATATTTCTAACCTTTGATTTTCAAGAGCTAGAAGTTCTTTTGTAGAATCATCACTATTTTTTTCAAGTAATCTTTTTGCAACAGATTGAGCATCTTTTTGAGTATTTACCAAAAGATCTAAATCAAAGATATAATCAAAAATAGATTTTAATTTTGCATTTGATAATAATAATAGGTTATTTCCTACTTCACCATCATAAAAAAGAAAATCTACTAAGAAATCAGGTATTTTATTTTGAATAAAATGTTCTGCTTCATCATCGTCGTATTTATCACCATCTTTAAGTACTACACTTATAGATTCTTCTACATCATTTGTAAAATCCCAAGTTCTTTTAATATTAAATTCATCAAAATCTAAATTAACCCAACATTTTTTATCTTGAGCATTATTGTTTAAAATTGAATCCACATTTATATTTGACTGTCCAAGACATAATTTAATAGAATTTAATATTGATGTTTTTCCAAATCCATTTGTTCCTATAACACAAGAGATACTATCAAACAGCATACTATTTACGCCATTATATGAAAACATATTATTTATTGAAATACTAGTTAGTTTCACGAAACTCTCCTTTATAGAAATCTACTACTCTTTTTTCAATATCATTTAATATTCCATATCTATTTGAGATATTTTTTCTATATGATTGAATTTCATATATTCTTTCAAATAGATCAATATTAAAGTTTTCTTCATCCATTTCTTCTAGTTCTGATCTAAGTTCAGTTTCTACTGTTTTATTAACTAATCTATTATACTCTTGAGCAATTCTATAGGCAGTATTTGAGATATCACCATCTTTACTCCAATTTTCTTGGATTAGCTCAAGCTCTTCATCTTTAATTAGCCCTACTTTTTCATGTGGGTTATAATCAGGAGCACCTTTTTTCATAGTATGGTAGTTTTCATTCACTTTCTTTTCTGTTTCAAGAAGTAATTTTACTAATTCTTTTCTAGTATCCATTAAAAATGGCCCTGCACCTTTTTGACCATTTCTTCTTCTTGTATCTCTTTTTTCATGATCATTTCTATAAGCATATATTTTTTCTCTATATTCCCACAGAGGTGTCATCCATTCTTCGCCATTTCTAAGCATACCTTCCATTGATCTATCTGTTTCAACAACAGTACAAACCCAACATCCAAATCTAGTCTTACCACATGATGGAGATTCAGGATTAAGAGCAATATTACAATCACCCTCACCTGAACCTTTATCATATAAACTCATCATATAAGTATGATCACCCCAAGGGAATGGATTCTTTCCTAGATATGTCCATACTTCTGCATTTGTCCAGTATTTAATTGGAGATAAAACATAAGCATTTGGAATACTGTCATGTACAGATAGTCCTCTATGATTCAATACTCTTGATTCAATAGAATTAGCTCTTGCTTGTGATTCATCACTTCTAACACCTAGAAGCATTAAAATTGATTGATGTTTAGTTACAAGTCCTTTTAAGAACTCTGTAGCTGGATCAATTTTCATTCTTTCTGTACACCATCTAAATGAGCTAGTAGGAGCAGGATAACCTTTTCCTAACATTAGAGTCCAAAATGATTCTTCAACTTTTGGTTCCAATTTATGACATGATATTTTTAAGTCCGATTCATTCGCATATTTAGTAATTTGATTAAGTCTTGTATTTGTATAGTTTTCGATTACTGGCATTTCAACTGTTGTATCAGATGAAACTACATAAACATGTTTATGATCTTTACCTTCTTTATTAAGTTGTAATAACATTGTTATTACCAAATGTAAAACAGTTGTAGAGTCTTTCCCTCCAGAGTATGTAACTACCCAAGGACGATTGTCTGCAAAATATTGTTCTTTTAATTTTTCTATAGTTATTTCAGCTATTTTCATATTTATTCTTATATTGAGTTGATTAAAATATTGTTTAAATTATGTTTATTTTATATTAAAATTTTCATGAATAATAGCTAAAAAGATATTTAATACACTTTATATCTTATTTTCATTTTTTTAATTAGATTTTTATTAAAAAAATCTATATATTAAGTAGGTTTATTTAAAAGCATTCTAAATAAAGGATATTGTATAAAAAGTAAAACTAAGTCCAAACATTAGCATTAAAGAAGATGAAAAAAGGAATAAGAGATATATTATTTCATCACTATTTTGATGTGGATGCAGAAACAATTTTTGATATATCTAAAAACAAAATGCCTAAATTAAGTAAGGTAGTTAATCAAATTAGATTAGATTTAAGTGATATAAATTAAATATAGCTATTTAAATTTTCAGGGGTCTTTTTAATTAATCATCCAAAGTAATCTTAAGCAAGTATTATCAAATCTAAATCTTTTGGGGTACTATTTCGCCATGGGTAAAGGAAGATAAATTTCCTAAGCCTATAAAACTAAGTCCTAGGATTACTGTTTATGAAGAAGAAAAGATTGATTATTGGATGAATGACTTTATGAAAAGATAATTATTTCTACTTGACTTTATTTTTATTATGTTCTATAATAGAGAACATATATAATATTTTATAGAACAATTGTATCCAATAGTAGTACTTTTGTTTTATATTATAGTACAAAAGGATCATTAATGCTAGAAGTATTATTTGGAAGTAAAAATGCAGAAAGAGTACTTCAATATCTTTTATCAAAAGAATCAGGATATATTAGAGAGATTTCACAATTTTATGAAGTAAGTCCCTCTGTAATAAAAAAACAGTTAGATAAATTTGAAACTGCAAATATCATAGTAGGTAAAAACCTTGCAAATGTAAGAATATACGAGCTTAATAAAAGATACCCTTTTTATGAAGAATTAACAGCCTTACTAAAAAAAGCTCGTTCTGCTTATAATGATGAAGAAAGAATGAATCTTATTAGAAAAAAAAGAACTCGACCTAGATCAAATAATAAACCATTAGAAATGAGAGGTTCTTATGAGTAAAAATAAAATATTAGATGATATAAACTCTTTAGAAGAAACAGCAGCTTATATTTGTACACAATTAAAAGAAAAAAGAATTGATGTTGTTCTATCTGGTGGTTCTTGCATGGAGATATACACAAAATCAAACTTTTCTTCTTTAGATATAGATTTTATTCCTAACCCTTCTGTAACATCAAAAGAAATTGAAAAAACAATGTTAGAACTAGGCTTTGAAAAAGTGCCTCCCAGATACTACAAATATTCTAATAATCCAAACTATATTGAATTTCCTACAGGTCCTGTTAGTTTAGGTAATGACTTAACAAAAGATTTTAGTGAATTAAAACTCATGTTGGTACTTTAAAATTACTTACTCCAACTGACTGTATAAAAGATAGATTATGTGCTTTAGTTCATCATGGTGGAGAAGAATGTTTTAATCAAGCAATAGCAGTTGCACATTTGAACAGTTTTGATAAAGACAATTTAATTAAATGGGCAAAAAATGAAGATTCACAAATGATAGAAAAAGTTGATATTCTTTTAGAAGATTTAACTATTCTACAAAAAGAAAATATATCTGGTCGTGATATAATAAAATATCTTGAATCAAAATCTAAAAATCTTTATCTAGATATTTATAAAGAAAGTGACTTTGAAGATTTAAAAGATGACTTATTAGATGATTATGTAGTAAGACAGATTTTGGATATAAAAAAAGATGCTGAATATTATCCAAAGATGGATAATTTCTTTAAAAAATATTTAAAATAACATTTAGTTAATTTAAATTGTTGGGTATTCTTTAGGGGTATTTTATAAAAAGCTTCGATTAAAATCCCTATTTATAGGTAACTTTAATTCTCCAATTTTTCACCAATACAAAGAAATATGAATATAAGAGAGTATTCATAATTCTCATAATCGCAAAGCTATTTAATTCGCTAAATTCAATCGTAAATAAACTTTATATTTTAATTTATCTAGTTTTATAGACAGTTCTTCTATATTCTTAGCTTCTAGTAGTACTAACATCTTTTTGTAGCTTCTTATTTCATCATCAGTAATATCTACTATTAATAAATCTTTATTTGAAAATGATTTACTATTTACAGTATCAATCATTTCTTGGATACCATCTTTATTTACTTTTTTATATAGTTTTCCATTTCTATGGTAGACTTTGTCAAAAAAGCCTTGTTCTTCAAAACTCATACATTTTCCTTTCTCTTTATTTAAATTAACAATATATAATAAAAGATAAATATCTTATCTTATTAAATTTAAATATTTATAATATACAGTATCAATATCATAGCTATGGTTACAAAATTACTTAAAATTACTAGTTTTCCATCAACTTAATCATAACTTAAATAAAATTCTCAAATTAAATTTAAAAGTTAGAAAATAAATTATCTAAGTTATGATTACTCCAGAAAAACAAAATAGCACATAAAATATGTAGCTACAACTTAGGAGAAGAAATGAAATTATCAGAATTTTTAAATGACATAAAAGAAACAGAACAAGAAGTAGTTTATTACTGTTGTAATCATTTACTATCAAAAAAATTTGATGTTGCAGAAGACTCTTTAGATGAAGAAGCACTACAAGAATTATTTGTAAATTACAATAACTTTACTATTGCATTAAATGATTGTGCTGGGATTATCTACAAAAGATATGAAGCAGAATTAAATGACGTTTATAAAACGATCTGTTCTAAGTTCAATGTTGATCCTGATAACCAATCATTATTCGACTTTAGATTAGCAAGAGTTGCAAATCAAGATGCAAAACAATACATTGACATTGAAGATAAAGATACTCAAGAAACTGTAATTCAAAAATTTGAAGATAAAATCAATGCAATTTTAGAATCAAAATATTACAATGCTAACAAAGAGCAATTATCAAATGAATTAATCATTCCTCAAAAAACATTAGAACTAATCAAATCAGTATCTAGTGTAGCATAAGCATTCTCTTTTATATAATAAAATGGTTTTACCATTTTATTATATTGAAATTTGCTCTTTACCTATAAACTCTACCCTACTTATATTTTCAACAATTTCACTAGATACTTCTTTACTTTTATTTGCTACATTTTTTACATCTAATGCAATTGCCGAATTATTCTGTACTGCTGAATCAATTTCATTTATAGAATCACTAATTTGTGTAATACCAGTAGTTTGCTCAGAAATAGAACCATTTACTTCATGTATTAAATCAACAGTATTATTAATATCAGAGATTAACTCTACATAACCCTCGTTCATTTTATTGGCAATGTTTTTACCATTTTGAGCTTTTGCTCTTAATGAGTCCATTAACTCTTCTATATCTTTTGCTACTTCTGCACTTTTTGTAGCTAAGTTTCGCACCTCTTGAGCTACAACCGCAAAACCTTTACCAGCTTCTCCAGCTGTTGCTGCTTCTACTGCTGCATTTAATGAAAGGATATTAGTTTGGAATGCTATTTGTGATATTTGATTTACAGATTCATAAGCTTTAGATGTTGAGTCATTTATATCTTCCATTGACTCAAATGTCTCTTCAGCTAATGATGCACCAGAATTTGAAGTATTTTGTACCTTTACTCCAAGCTCAAGCATCTTACTTACATGAGTATTATTATTCTTTATAGTAGAAGTTATCTCTTCAATTGCAGCTGCTGTTTCTTCAATAGCTACTGCTTGCTCTTGCGTTGAATGAGATAATAATTCTGCTTTTTTTGATAACTCATCTGAGTC
This sequence comes from Poseidonibacter lekithochrous, assembly GCF_013283835.1. Classification (GTDB taxonomy): domain Bacteria; phylum Campylobacterota; class Campylobacteria; order Campylobacterales; family Arcobacteraceae; genus Poseidonibacter; species Poseidonibacter lekithochrous. The sequence continues at coordinate 2,874,796 of NZ_CP054052.1, forward strand.
TTGCTCTAATATTAAACCTTGTTTGAAACTAACTTTCATTTGATTTGTTATTTCATCTTGTAAGTTATTAATACCTAATAATAAACCCTGTAATGCACCACCAGTAAAAACATCTGCATTGATTTTATTTACATAATTTTGAGATTTATACTGATTTAATATATCCAAAGCATCATTTATTCCAATATTTAGCTTATCAAACATTGAGTTTAGACTTTTTGCAATATAGTTTAATTTCACATCATCTGAAGTAGCTACAATTTTATCATTTGTATATCCATCAGATATTTTTTCACAGGCAAGCATTATTTCACCATATACAGTAAGATTCTGTTGATTTGTATTTTGCATTAGTTGAATAATAGAATTTAGCTTTGATTCAATTTGTTTAAAATCTTTTGATTTAGAGTTTTGAGAAGGTTCAATAGAATTAATATTGTTTTTTAGATACTCTTCAATAATATCAAGAGATTCTAATACAAGTTTTTTATCTTTCTTTTTATTAAAAAACATACTATCTACCTAAACCCATTGATTATATAAAGTTTGAGCATTATTGATTTCATCAATAGTAGGTTTTACTCTTACAGAGATAAATCTTCTATCACCATTTACATCAGTAGAAGGATAAGCAGTTGCATTTACCCAATAATAAGAACCATCTTTAGTTTTATTTTTTACAATACCATTCCAGATTTTACCAGAACTTACAGTATTCCATAAGTCTTCAAAAGCAGCTTTTGGCATATCATCATGTCGAACCATATTATGAGGCTGACCAATTAATTCTTCTTTATCATATCCAGCAATTGTACAAAAATCACTGTTTGCATAAACTATAATACCTTTTGCATCTGTCTCAGATACAATCATCGTATTTTTATCTAGGATTATCTCTTTATTTTTCACAATCATCCTTATGTTATATTATTCATAACATAGTATCATACAAATATATTACAATAATGACAAATATTATTATTTTATCCTATATCCTTGACTATAAATGTTCTCAATAAAAAATCTTTTAAGATTAGTTTGTTTAGCAACTTTGTTTTTAAATCGAGAAATAAGCTGAACAATACTATTAGATTCCACTTGTTTATCAGGGAAAATCATCTCTGATATATCCTGCGCTGTTAAAAATCTTGATTTGTTGTTTATGAGTAATTCAATTAATAAGATTTCATTTTTTGTTAGATCTAATTTTTCATCTTTATAAGATAACTCTTTTAATTCAATGTTCCAAGAAAAGCTATCTGTAAAAGTTAGAATATTATTGTTTAAAGATTGTTTGTTTAACATTTTTATAGTCTTCACTATTGATTCATTTAACTCTTCAATACTAAAAGGTTTGATTATATAAGAAATAGCTCGAAGATCAATAGCTTTTAGAAGTTTTTCTGTTTCACTATGAGCAGTTAGGAATAAGATAGGAATTTCATCATTTATCTCTTTAATTTTACTAGCTACTTGTAAACCATTTATTTTAGGGATATTAATATCTAGTAAGACAATATCAGGAGAATAGGCAGAGAAGAGCTCTAATGCCTCTTCTCCATCTGTTGCTGTATAAATATTACTGAAATACCTTTTTAGTAAATAAACAACATCTTCCAATGCTTCTAAATCATCTTCTACATATAATAGTGTTAAATCATTCATTATTATCTTCCTCTTTCTTTTTTTCTAATGTTATTACAAAAGTACTACTTTTATTTATTGAAGAAACATTAAGTTTACCGTTCATACTTTTTTCAACAACCATCTTTGCCATATATAATCCCAAGCCTGTCCCTTCTTTTTTGAATTTGGTAGTAAAGTACGGTTCAAATATCTTTTCAAGATTCTCTTGTGCTATTCCACCACTATTGTCCATAACAGATATTTTTATGTTCTCTCTATATTCAAGTAATGAAATATGGATTTTTTTATTCTCTACTTTAGTTATAGCAAAATTATCAATAGCATTATTTAAAATAATTAATAATACCTGTAAGAATTCATTTTCATAGTTACGTATCTTAATATTTCTCTCTTTTGGAACAGTAAATTTAATATCAGAGATTCTACCTTCTAATAATTTCAAACATCTCTCAATAGTATTTACCATACAAAAATCAGTGATTTTTTTATCAGGTCTAAAGAAATTAATAAAATCCTCAATAGTATCAGACATATATTTTATATTTTTCTCTGCACTTTCAACTTTATCATTTATCATTTTCTTATCAAACTCACCCTTTTCAACTAACATAGTAATTACTGATAAACTCAAGTTTATTCTATTTAGTGGTTGTCTCCACTGATGGGCAATATTACCAATCATTTCACCCATAGAAGCAAGTTTTGATTGTCTAAATAAAGCATTATCTTTTTCTCTATTTTTTTCAACTTCTTCTCGTACTCTTATTTCTAAGGTTCTATTTAAATCAACAATTTCGTTACGTAGTTTATTTTGTTTAATAAAAAATATTGTTAATACGAGTAAAACCAAAAGAAAACTTCCAAGAATTTCCCAAACTAAATCATAATTAATATCTTTTTCAAATTTAATAGACAACCAATCATTTAATAACTCTTCTTTCTCTTCTTTACTTGTAACACTAATAACTTTTTCTAGAATAGAGTTTAATATAGGTTCATCATTTCTTGATGCAACACTAAAAGGAAAATTAAACTCTAATCTTCCTGCAATTTTTAGATTATAAAAGGCAGTTTTTTTGATATTATAAGCCACAGATACAAGTGAATCTATATATCCAAAGAGTTCTTTATTATTAACTCTTCGTAATCCATCTTCTGGATTTTTAACTAAAACAATATTTAGATTTGGATATTTACTTTTTAACATCTCAAATACAGCAGAGTCTTTAAATACTCCCACCTTCCTATTTCCAATATCACTAGCATCTTTAATAAAAAGCTCATCATTACCAGTTGCAATTACTAAAGGTTGCATTAAATAAGGAAAAGTAAAATTCATTTTCTGAAATCTGCTTTTTACGTTTATAGCTATTGGCAAAATATCACATTCACCTGTACCTATTTTTGCTAAGGATTCTTTCCAAGAAGAAGTTGGAACTGTTTTAATTTGGGTATATGTTTTACTTGAGATTAAATCAATAATATCTTTTGAGATACCTTCAAGTTCTTTTTTCGAATTAAATTTTCCATAAGGCATAATATCAGGCGCGGTACATGCTTTTAAAAATACTTTTTCTCTTAAATATTTTTTTTCTTTTTCATTTAGAAAGAGCTTTTCATTATTCTTCAATAAAAGAATATCTTTTATATCCCAAAGCCATTTCTTCTTTATTTCAAGTAGTTTTTGTTCACCTATATAGTCTAAAGATTTATTAATAATACCTATAGCCTCAGGCCAATCTTTTCTAATAGTATAAATATGTTCTAACTTATCATTGATTAAAAAGGAAGGTTTTAAATAAGGTAATCCCATTCTATTGGCATAGTAAAATATACCTAGTTCTCCAATAGCTGCATCAGCCTTTCCTAAAACTAGAGCTTTTATAATATCAGTTGTATTTTCAACTTCTAATACTTTTATATTTTTAAATCTTTTTACAATTTTCATATCAAGTAAATTATTCTTATTTATAACAAGTGTTTTACCCAAGAGATCAGATATTTTATTAATATTATTAGGATTGTCTTTTGTAACAATAATCATTTTTTGTAAAGACAAATATTTATTAGAAAAATTAGCAAAAGATTCTCTTTCTTTATATTTTATACTTGTAGCAAAACCATCAATCTTTTTATTTTTTAGATTATTTTCTAACTCACTACCCTTGCCTGTTTTTAAAACAAAATTAGCTCCACTAACTTTATTAATTAAATGTAAAACTTCACTATCAAAACCAGAAATAGAGCCATCTTGATTCTCAATAATATAAGGATTACGTGTTTTATCACTAGCAATTATAATTTTGGGATGGTTAATTATGAAGTTTTCTTCTTTATCATTAAGAAAAATACTAGAGTGTGTATCTTCAAAAATAAAGTCATTTAATTTAACATTATAGTTAATAAGTCCCATAACCTTATATAAATCATAAATTCTATTTAATTTACTCTCTTTAATATCTCCTAAATTATATGTATTTAAATAAGATAGTTTCTTTAACTCTTTTGCCTCAAATAACAACTCACCTTTTGATAAATTCTGACTATTATATTTTTTATTAATTAAATCAACACTCTCATTTATATTTGAATAAGCATATTTCCACCCATTTAAAGAAGCCTTTTTGAAAGCTTTTACAATATTTTTATTTTTACTAACTAATTTTTTACTTGTATATAAAAAGTCACTATACATATCAAAACCATAATTTTTTGGTTCAAAAATATTATATTTAATTCCTTTCTTTTTCAATAAATATGGGCTTTTAGAAATATATGCAGAAATCAAATCTGTATTATCATTAATTAAATCGTTAATATCATGGCTATGTTTTTGTAATTTAAGAGTTTTTGTATCAATATTTGAAGAACTTACCATTGCTTTCAAAGAAATTTCATTGGCATCATCTAGTGTAGTCATTATTCTTTTATTTTCAAAATCTTTAACAGTTTTTATATTAGAACTTTTTTTTGATAATAAAACTAAAGGAGAAGATTGGAATAAGGCATATAAAATTACTAAATCATTTTTTCTATTTACTTTTTCTAAAATTAATGTTTCTCGACCTACAGCAAAATCAATATTTCCTTTGTTAACTTCACTTGCAGTATCAAGTCCATAATTAAATGGTTTTATTTCAACATCAAGACCAAATTTTTCGTAGATTCCTTTTTCTTTTGCCATATAGTAACCAGCAAATTGGAATTGATCAAACCATGATAATTGTATACTTACTTTTGTTAATTCATTTTTTGCAAAAAGTGTGATATTAAATAATAATACTAATATTATAAATTTTATTTTTATTAAATTCATAAATATTTTCCTAATTCTAATTGTAAATAATACATAATTTAATACCTTTAAATATATTCTCTTATATGATAATACATTTTTTTGTATTAAATAATAATCTGATGAATTTTTAATTTTTTTTTAAATAGATAATAATATAAAATTATATAGTAAATATGACATTAAATACAATTAATAATTTTATAATGTGTATATTATATGAGCAAATGATAATTTTTAATCTCCCAGAAAAAAAATGATTTTTCCAATAAAAAATACTTCCATATAAAAAAGGGATAAAGTCTCGTCAAAAGGCTTATTTAAGGATATTATACATAGAATATACCACTTAATACGAAGGAAAGAGATTGGAACCACAATATGAGAAAATTATAGTACTTGTTATTGTACTAACTGCGTCATTTATCACATGGAAGATGGTAAAAGATTTTTATGCTACAAAATTTCACAAAGTAATTGCACATTTAATTGCTGTTGTTACATCTTCATTTATGTTACTTTCAACAATGTTTTTATTTATGCCAAAAGATTATCAAAGAGGTGCAGGACCGGAAGTTGAACTAAGTTTCATGTCAATTATTACAGTAGTTGTAATGGTTGCTGTTTTATACGTATTTTTCAAATACTCACCACAAGAAAAAAAGTAATTCACTTTTTTTCTTAAAACTTATCTTTTTTTAAGGCATAATTGATAATAATTCTCACTTATTTTATCATTATAGGAATCCCATGGAAACATTTTTTTTAATTACTTCGTTTGAAGATGGTTGGAGAGAAGAAGAATTTATATACGATGAAGTAGTTTGTGACTACTGCATTGATGCTCTTGACGTACCCGAAGAAAAGATTGAAGACGCCACTTATTCGGCAGAAGGAATAGAACTTTCACTTTGTTCACTAACAAAAGAAGACCTTATTGATGACTGGTATGTGAATTTATATAAAGTATCAAGCAAATCATAAATGCAACTAAGTTGCATTTAATGGAAAATAAAATACAATTATAAATTCCGTTTTATATTTTATAATGATAACCATAATCATTATAAGCTATTTTTAATATATATTTTATTACTATTCCATCGACATTTGAATTTTTTCTCCTAAAAATTCATACAAATAAAGGACATGACAAAATGAAAAAACAATTAAGTATTATTGCAAGTGCGTTAGTATTAACATCAAGTGCAGTTTATGCAGACTCTAAAAATGTAGATGAAGCTTTCAAAAATGGTAAAGTTTCTGGAGATATCTCTGTACATACACAATCTTGGGATAATGGAGCAGGAAATAAAGATGCTGGATTTACTGCTGGAACTATCGGAGTAAACTACTCAACTGATTCTGTAAATGGAATTTCTGCAAATGCTGGATTTAGAGCTGGACATAAATTTGGTGAAAAAGAAAATGACGATTACAAAGGTGATTTTGAACAAAACTCTGTGATGAATGTTGCAAATATTTCTTATTCAAATGATTTAGTATCTATTACTGCTGGTAGACAAGAAATTGATTTAGAATGGTTAGGTGACTTCAATGAAGCTATCGTTGTTGCTACTACTGCTATTCCATCAACTACTTTAGTTGCTGGTTATACTTCTAGACAAGCTGCTGTTGGTGGAGATGAATTAAAGAAATTTGCTGACGTTACTAAAGATGGTGCTTACGTTGTTGATGCAAAATTTGAAGGTGTTGAAAACACAGTATTAAACCCATACTTCTACTCTGCTAAAGATGTAGCTGATTTCTATGGTATTAAAGCTGATTTCGATACTGATGCATTTGGTGTAACTGCTCACTATGCTACAAGTAATGAAAAGGTTGCTAATGCTAAAGACGGTTCTATCATGCATTTCGAAGCTAGAGCAGCTGTAGCTGGTTTTGCTTTTGCTGCTGGTTACATTGATACAGATAAAGATGCAGGTGTTGCTTCAATTTCTGCATTCGGTGATAATGTTGATCCTACTGAAGAATTAGGTGATTACGTTTACGCTGCTAATACTTCAACTATTTATGCATCAGCTGCATATACAATTGCTGACGTAGAATTATCTGCATTATACGCTAAAGCAGAAAATGACACTACAAACAAAGAAGATTCAGAAGTAACTGTAGGTGCTGCTTATGGTATTACTGATAGCTTAAGTGCTGACGTTATGTACACAGACTTATCTTTAGATTCTGATGTAGATAAATCAAAATTAGTTGCTAATTTAACTTTCGAATTCTAATAACAATACACAAATTCTCCTAAAAAGGTAAGAGATTTTCTCTTACCTTTTTTTATGCTCAAAAATATTTCAAACATTATGATAATTATTCTCACTATTAATAAAAGATTAAGATTTCATAGTGTAATATACTAATAATGATTATCAATACAAAAGGAAATATCATGAAAACTTGTTACGAATTAAAAAATAAAATTGACTTAGTGAAACCCACTGGGTGCACTTGCTAAGGAGCAGAAGATGAGTATATTAGTAATTGGTGGAGATAAAATTTCACACATTTCAGCAATGTTAGAAGGACTAGGTGCAAAAACAATTAACCATTGGGATGCAAGAAAAAAATCTTCAGCACCAAAAAAGAAAGTGCCATTAGATACAGACTGTATTGTTATGTTAACATCTTTTTTAAATCATAATACAATGTTAAAATATAAAAATGAAGCAAAAAAGAAAAACATTCCATTTGTTTGTGCTAAGAGATCTATTTCTTGTGTTTACGATGAATATGTAAAGATTATGGGTATTAAAGATTGTGCTGACTGTTATGCTAACTGTGAGAAGAAGAAATAATGACTTTTAATTCTTTTAATTACTGTGATGATTTTGTAGGATTTGACAATAACAAAGAGTTACTGCCTAAAGGTTTTGATACATTTAATTCAACTATTAAACTTAGACAACTATTTTTAAACTTGAGTAATAATGTATTAAAATCGTTTTGTCATTTTACAAAAGTAGAACAAAGAAAACTTTCTCTTTATCCATTAAAACAAGCCTTTGAATACAAAATAAATAGTATGCTTCCAAACTCATTTATTAAAATATCAAAAGAAAATAGAACTTTTAATTTTTGTTTAAAATCAACAATTATTATAAACAACTATCTGCAAAAAGAAGTAAATAATTCTGTATTCGTAACAAGCAAAAATTTATTACCAGCTGCAAAATTAATATCACATTGTTTTATAAATAAAAATATGCAGCTACTTATTGATAAGCATTTATTATTTCATGAATTTGTCTTAAATAAAGTATCAAAACTTCATCACGATAAGGAAGTAATTGATTTAGGGAATTCAATTTCAATTAAATCAAAAGACGTATGTAATTTAAGAATATATACTTCTTGGAAAAATATTGTAGTTAAAAAACCTAATATCAAAGACGAACTTCAAAGTGCAATTAAATGCATTAAGAAGGGAGAGTTTAATCAAGTCTATTTAGCCTATCCTAAAGATGACGAGTTTAAAAGACAAATACCAATTTTCGTAGATGAATTAAAAAATAAAGAGTATCAGATTAAAGCAATCCCTTACTCTTTACGATCAATAATGAGATAAATATTATAGGAGAAAAAAATATGGCAACAGCTGTTTTTTACACAAGTAGTACAGGAAATTCAGGAGAAATTGCAGGTAAAATTGCAGAAGGTCTTGGAGAAGTAGAAGTTTTCGATTTAAGTTCAACAGACGTATCAAAGATCAGTGATTATGACAAAGTTATTATTGGTGGTTCTACTTGGGGTGAAGGTGAATTAAATGACGATTTTGATGACATCTGGGATGATTTCGCAGCATTAGATTTATCTGCTAAAACTATCGCTTTATTTGGTTTAGGTGATCAAGAAGGTTATGGTGAAGATTTTTGTAATGCCTTAGGTATTATCTATGAACACGTTAATTCAACAGGAGCTAATGTTGTAGGATTTACTTCAACTGATGGTTATGAGTATGATGATTCAAAAGCTGAGATTGATGGACAATTTGTTGGTTTAGTTATTGATGAAGATAATCAAGATGATTTAACAGATGAAAGAATATCTGCCTGGATTGAAGATATCAAAGGTGATATCTTATAATTAGGATAAAAACTAAAAGTTTAACTTTTAGTTTTTATTTACTACATGTTTCACAAGTTCCATACAGTTGCATAGAGTGACTAGTAATTTTAAATTTATTCTTTTTTGCAATTCTATCTTGTCTTTTTTCAATTTCATCATCTAAAAACTCAACAATTTTACCACACGATGTACAAATCAAGTGATCATGGTGAGACTTAGCATTGCTTTCATATTTTTTACCATCTGTTCCAAAAGTAATAGATGTAATTAAATCTACCTCTTCTAGAAAGCTTAAAGCTCTATAAACAGTTGCAATACCTATATTTGATTCTTTATATTGGCTTTTAATTTCATTGTATACTTCTTCAGCACTTAAATGATCAGTAGCATTAATTAAAATATTAAGAACAATTTCTCTTTGTTCTGTGTATTTTAAACCTTTTTGCTTAACAATTTTTTTAAGTTCTTCTATTACTTCTTCATTATTTACCATAAAAATTTACCCTTAAACTTTATAATGTGCATTAGTATATCCAAAGTTTTCCAAAATTACAAATACTAATTATTCTCGTTTGATAATAAAACTTCTTTATCTTTTTTACTAGGTATTGTTTTTTTCTTTTTTTTGTCAGTTGGTTTGTATAAAGTATGATGCCATAAAGCAAATCCACAGAAGGCTACACCTGCGATTACATGAGTCTTTTTAGCTAGTTTATTTTTCATAAACATTGAAGTTACTACAGTAGCTCCTAAAGTTGCTGTCATTCCAATTTTGGCAACTTCTTTCTTAACTTCTAGATCAAGTTTCATTCCTTTTTTTCCTTCTTTGTCTTCTATCAATAGTTTTTTTTGTTCCTTTTAAAGTCTCATAAGTTAATGCTGCTGTAATAACAGTAGCAAGTGGTAAAATAAATGGCATAAAATTTTCCTTTTGATAATAGTTATCAGTATATTATCTAATCAAAGATTAAAGTAAACTGATAATTATTATCAAGGTCATTTTACTTATTTAATTTAACACCCTTAATTGAGTTTAAAAGTAATCCAATAGTTGTACCATTATGTAAAATTGCAGTTACAATAGGTGAAAATGCACCAAATGTAGCACCTGCAAGAATAGCAGAGTTAATACCAACTGTTGCATTGAAATTCGTATTAATTAATTTCATAGTTTTATTTGCCAACTCTTTTGCTTCTACAACTGCACCAATATCATCTTTTAATAAAGACACATCAGCAGTAGCTTTAGCAATATCAGCACCTTTACTCATAGATATTCCAACATGTGCAGAGATTAAAGCAGGAGCATCATTAATACCGTCACCAACAAATGCTACTTTTCTTCCCTCATCCATCATCTTTTTAACAATTGATGCTTTATCCGTTGGAAGAAGCTCAGAATATACCTCATCAATACCTAATTCTTCAGCTACCATCTGAGCTTTTTTATCTACATCACCTGTAAGCATAACTGTATGTTTTACTCCAAGTTCTTTCAATCTTATAATTGATTCTTTTGTGTTGTATCTAATTTGATCACTTAAAGCAATTGTTCCAAGTAAAGTATTCCCATAACCTATATAAAGTAATGTTTTTCCTTCATCTATACTTTTATCAATCTTTTCTTTATGAGCAGAAAAATCAATTCCTTCATCATCTTCTAAAAAGTGTCTACTTCCAATTACTACAGTTTTTTCTTTTACTTCTGTTTTTACACCATGAGCCACAATAAACTCAACTTCTTCATGGTGCATATGTACGAAACCTCTTTTTTTAGCAGCTTTTACAACCGCTTCAGCAACAGGATGGAAATAATGTTCTTCCGTACTAGCTGTAAGATTTAGAACTTCTTCTTCAGTCCAATTCTCATCAAAAGATTGAACTTCAATTACTTCTAAATCCCCTTGAGTTAAAGTACCAGTTTTATCAAAGATAAAAGTATCAGCTGAATTTAATGCTTCAATTGATTTAGCACCTTTAATCATAATACCTTCATGCCCTGCTTTTGAAATCGTAGATTTAAAAGCAACTGGAGTTGCAAGTTTTAAAGCACATGAATAATCTGCTTGTAAAATAGAAGCTACTCTCTCAAAGTCTTTTTTCATCACATAAGAAACACCCGCTAAACCTAAAGTAACAGGTACAAGTTTATCAGCTAGTTTAGTAGCTTTTAATTGTACAGATGACTTTTCATTTAATGAGCTTTCAATATAGTGCTTAATTCTTTGTGTAGCTGTATCAGCTCCAACATGCTCAGCCCAGATTTTTAATCTACCCTCTTCTAAAACAGTTCCAGAGATAACTCTATCTCCTCTTTGTTTCTTTAAAGGTTCAGCTTCACCAGTCATAGATACTTGATTTACACTAGCATCTCCGTATACAATATGACCATCTACAGGAATAGTACTACCAGCAGAAACTACTACAATATCACCTACTTGAATCTCTTCACTAGGTACTAATTTTTCTACTACTTTTCCATCTTCTTCTTTTTCAACCCATGCTTCTTTAACATTAGGTTTTGATAACTCTTTTAATAAGTCATCACTTCTATGAACTGTAGTCTCTTCAATATACTCACCTAACTCTAACATTGCATTTGTTGAGTTTGCAGCAAGATAATCTTTTCTTAATAATGATATACCAACAGCAGCACTTTCTAATACTCTTGAAGTTAATCCTTCTTTGAATAACTCTTTTGTACCATCAATTAATAATGGAGTAGCAGCAGTTGTAGCAAAAGTTGCATTTATAAAATCATTTTTTATAAATCTCTCACTAACTAAGGCAGCACTAGCAAGTCCAACACCTTTTAAGCTTGGTTCCTCATCACTAACACAAGATACACAAACTGAAGCTTCATTATCAATACTACTTAATAGTTTATCACTATCAACACCTCTTAATCTATCTTCTATTTCTTCACTTACATCTTCACTGAAAGTAAAAATAATACTTAAGGCTTTTTTATTAATTCTAACAGAAGTAACATGCTCTATTTTTTCAAGATATCTCTTAAGTATATTATCATCAATGTATTCATCTTTTAAAAGCTCAAATTTATATCTTGCCCGTGAAGATGTACCATGAACTTTTTTGAATCTATTTCCGCTCATACTGATCCCTAAAATTCTTTTGTTTCCATTTGAGCTTTTGCATCTTCCATTCTTTCTTTTAACTCTTCAATACCAGCTTGAACTAATTCAGACCCTTTTGAGAAACCATTAAAAATAGCTTTTTGAGTTGTTTTATTTGTAAGAAGAAATGCAATTCCTGCACCAATTAAAGCACCTTTAACAAAATCACCATTAACAAAAGAATCATTGTTTTGTCCATCTACTGGCATTTGATTATTCATGTTATTAGCATTTTGATTAATATATGGGTTATTTTGCATACCCGTATTATTTACTAGTGGAGTATTCATATTATTAATATATGGATTATTTTGAATTCCAGCATTTGCAGCATTAACTGGATTTGTTGAATTTACTTGATTTACATTCCCCTGAGCATCAGCTGGGTTTTGTTGTAAATCTGCTGGGTTTTGATTATTGTTCATCATTTAATACTTCCTTTTCAATACTTTCACAAGCTAATTCTTCTTCAAATACTTCTTCATCCAAATCGGCATTGAATTTTTTATCAATCATTTCAACAGCGTAAACACCCATTGCACCAATACTTAATGCAGTTAAGGCTTTAAACATTCCGTTTTTTTGTCCCTTATAATTACTAGCAGCTACTACACTTGCAGTTGCAATTGTACCTTGAGTTGTTCTTTTAACTACTTCTTTAATAGCTTTACTAGGTGTTGCTTCACCTTTTCTAACTTTCATTACATTTACTGTACCTGCTGCTAATAAAGATACAGCTGCACCACTTACAATATGATGTTTCATAACACCAGTATTTTCAAAACTACTTTTCATTAAACTTCTCCGCTTTTTTCTTTTTCTTCTACTGTTTGGCTATTTTCTTTTTTATCAATTTTATCTTTTACACAAGCTACTGTTGATTCTACATTTTTTTTCACATCACTAGCTAAATCTTTTGATTTTTCTAAAATATCATGTGTTTTATCTTGAATTTTTTTACTTCTATTAAAAGCTACTACTGCCCCTGCGCCTACTGCTATACCTAAAATAAATGGAAGTGCCATAATAAACTCCTTATTCTTCTTCGTTTATATCTTCTTTATTCATTAGATTACTAAGTGTTACTCCACCAAGTGCACCAACTGCTAGACCACCGATAACTGACATATTCATATTTGATAACATTGATACTATTTTGTTTTGATCGATATTACCACTCATAGCATCTTCAATTAATGTTTGATACTCAGCCATATTATCCATCATATTTCCTGCATTATTTTGCTGGTTGTTTTGATTATAAAAAGAATCAACACTATTTCTAAATGCTGGTAAATGATTATTATAAGATGCTGCTTGAATTCTATAAAATAGATCTCTTACATCTGGTTCATTTACATACATTAATAAATTGTCATATAAAGCAATATTATCAATTTCTGCTGATACTGCTATTTCACAACACTCTTGTAAAGTGTTAGGTAATTCAATTTGTGTTTGAGAAACAAAAGGTGCTTCAATACCGTACTTCTGCATTAATGTTACAGTTTCATTGTAATGTGTAATTTCAGAATTAATAATATTAGCAAAAGGCATAACATTACCGAATTTCATAATTACATTATTATATGTATTATAAGCCTCAAATTCATCAAAAGCTGCAATTCTTAAAGCTTGTGCTAAAACTGGTTGAGGATCATTTGGGTTTACTCTTTGAGCATCTAATAACGCTTGATCTACATTTACTTGTTGCATTTACACTACCTCCTTGGCTAAAGTATTTATAATAGAAGAAACCTCTTCTAAATTTCTTTGTGCGATTAAATCTTCCCATAAAGATGGTCTAAAAACATTTGCATCATAAGTAATAGTAACTGATGCTATAATTTTTTTTATTTTTATCTCTTTTATTCCATCTATTTTATTTGGAAGATTTTCAATATCTGCAAGTGTTAAATTTCCACCCTCTTTTATGATTTTTGGGTTTACTCTCACTCTTAACCTACCAGGTGAATGAGCAATAATTGAAAAATAATTTGCAATTTTAATAATATCTTCTGTTTCAATCAATATATTTCCTTTTAAACATTTAGATTTTTATATTAATCAACTTAATTTTATCTTAAAATAAATTTAAACTCATTATCAAAATGGCATATAAACTGATAAAATAATAAATTTAAATACTAAATTTTTGAGATATTATAACAATATTAATCTTAATAACAATTATCACTTTCTGTTTATGTCAAATTTGTGACATCTTATATAAGTAATTCTTTAATAGTAAAGGAATAATATTTCATTTAAGTTATATAACAATAACTAATACATCAACGCTATTGACTGGTATCAAGATATACAAAGTATAATTATATTATAATAATCATTATTAAAGTCACTAAGGAAAACCATGACTCTAGATAAACTAGAAATCGGAAATAAAGCCACAATAAAAAGTATTAATTGTGACTCAGCACTAAAGAATAGATTTTACTCATTTGGAATAATAAGAAACTCAATTATTTCAGTAGAAGAGCTAACACTTACAAAAAGTACAATAGAAATAAAAATCAACTCTACAAAAGTAGCATTAAGACTAAAAGAAGCTTCGACTATTGAGGTTGAAAAATGTTCATAAAAGATATAAAAGAAATAAAAACAATTAAAGTAGCATTAGTAGGACAACCCAATGTTGGAAAATCAATGCTTATTAACTCAATTTCAAATGCAAGATTAAAAGTTGGTAATTTCTCAGGAGTTACAGTTGCAAAAGAAGAAGTATTTTTATCATATAAAAACTACAAAATTGAAATAACAGACCTTCCTGGTTCATACTCATTAAATGACTATACATTAGAAGAAAAAGTAACAAAAGAATTTTTAGATAACTCACCTTATGATATTATCCTAAATGTTTTAGACTCAACGAACTTAGAGAGAAACCTATTTTTAACTTCAGAGCTTTTAGCTTTAGATAAAAAAATGCTTATTGCTTTAAATATGAGTGATGAAGCCCATAAAGAAAATATTCAAATAGATGATAATCAACTAAGTAAAATTCTTGGTAAACCTTGTATTAAAACAAGTGCTGCTAAAAACATGGGGATATCTAATTTACTTGAAGCAATTGTTTCAAAATTTGAAGATGATAAACTTCCTACAAAATTAATTTTCTCAGATGTAATAGAAGAAGAGATTCAAAATATTGTTGAATTCTTTGAGGATTGTGGATTTAGAACTCCTAATACATATAGACAATTAGCAATTAAATTACTAAAAGAAGATAAACAAACATATAAACAAATTCATGATGAACCAATTTGGGTTAAATTACAAGTTGTTCTAAATAATGCTTTTGAACATATGTATATTCATTACAATACAAAAAATATTGAAGATATCTTTAATGATGAAAAATTTGCTTTTGCTAGAGGAGCTGTTAGAGAAACAGTTAAACAACCAAGTATTTTAACAAAAACTATTACTGATAAAATTGATTCACTTTTAATTCATAAAATTTTTGGATTACCAATTTTCTTATTTTTAATGTGGGGATTATTTCAACTTACTTTTGAGTTAGGAAATATTCCTATGGATATGATTGATGCATTTTTTGCTTCATTAATAGATAGTACAAAAGAAATTTTAGGAGATAATGAACTCTCATCTGTTATAGCAGATGGAGCAATAGCAGGAGTTGGAGCTGTTATACTTTTTGTTCCTAATATTGTAATTTTATTCTTTGGTATTGCTTTGCTTGAAACAACTGGTTATATGAGTAGAGTTGCTTTTCTTTTAGATGGTTTCTTTCATAAATTTGGATTACATGGAAAATCATTTATTCCCTTAGTTACAGGGTTTGGATGTTCAGTTCCTGCTTATATGAGTGCAAGAACACTTAAAAATGAAAAAGATAGACTACTTACACTATTTATTATTGGATTTATGTCTTGTGGAGCTAGGCTTCCTATTTATGTGCTATTTACTGGGGCATTTTTTAGTGAAGACAACGCTGGTAATATTCTATTTTTAATTTATATTTCAGGAGCTATTTTAGGACTTATTGCAGCAAAAATGCTAAAAATTGTGGTATTTAAAAGTGAAGATGAACCTTTTGTAATGGAAATGCCAAAGTATAGAATGCCATCATTTAAACTAATTTGGCATACAGTTTCAAACCAAGCATTAATGTATCTAAAAAAAGCAGGAACATATATTTTAGCTGCTTCTGTTTTAATCTGGTTTGCATCAAACTATCCAAAACATTTAGATATGGATATTCAATATGAAACAAAAATTGAACAAGCACAAACTCAAGATTTAAAAGATAGTTTAGCAAGTGAACATGCTTTATATAATCTTGAAAATTCATACCTTGGTAAAATTGGTAAGTTCTCAGAACCTGCATTTGCACCATTAGGTTTTGACTGGAAAATGGCAGTAGCTTTAGAAACTGGTCTTGCAGCAAAAGAAATTGTTGTATCAACTCTTGGTATTTTATATGGATTAGGGGAAGATCATGATGAAAGTTCATCAGGATTAATGGAGAAAATCAAAAAGAATATTCCTCTTGCATCAGCAATAGCCTTTATTGTATTTGTAATGATTTATTTACCTTGTTTAGCAGCATCAATGGTATTTGCAAGAGAAGCTGGAGGATGGAAGTATTTAGCATACTTATTTGTCTTTACAACAGGAACAGCTTGGGGATTAGCCTTTTTAGCTTATAGTATTGCAGTAGTAGTTATTTAAAACTACTACTTGTAAACAACTCTATTTCTTCCTGTCTTTTTAGCCACATATAAAGCATCATCAGCCACTTTAAATAACTCTTCAAACTCTGAACCACCTCTACAATAAGTGCAGCCTAAACTAGCTGTTATCTTAAGTTCTAAATCTTCATACTTAAATAAATTATCTTCAATTAATATTCTAATTCTATTGGCAATAGCTTCTAAATCATTTTTATTTGCATTAATAGCAATAATAAACTCTTCTCCACCAAAACGACCTATTAAATCATCTTTATGTAAACCATTAGAAACTAGTTTTGCTAAATCTCTTAAAATACAATCTCCAATAAAATGTCCATAAGTATCATTAATATTTTTAAACTTGTCAATATCAAGGATAATTAAACCAAAGTCTTTCATCTCTATCCAGTATCTACAATATTCCGTAATAGTCGCTTTGTTATAACAATTAGTTAATTCATCAGTAGAAGCTTTATTTTGTAAGTGAGTTATTCTTTCATTATATTTTGATACATCATTCATACAAATAATATACTTTCTAATTTCAACTCTTGAGATATCAAATACAAAATATTTATCTTCATTATTATGAAGTTTAAGTCTTGCAGGTTTATCAATAGAAGAGTGTTTTTTAGCAATCTTTAGAAGGTTTGCTTTTGTTGTGTCATCTAGTACAGCAATATTATTCATAAAACCATTGTTTGTTTTAAATAGATCTAAAAACTTCTTATTAGCACTTTGAATTTCTGTTCCATCAGTTATAAAAATGATGTGTTGTTGAGAATCCAAAACAGACTGTAAGAAATCTCTTTCTTTTTTAATATGCTCATTTTGAGCTTCTCTAATAATCTTAAACATTTCATTCATTTTACTTGATAAATATGTAATTTCATCATCATATATTAAATCAATATTTTGTACTAAATCTTTCTTTTTAGATACACTTTTTACAGTATTAGAAATAAGACCTATTCTTTTAGTAAAAATTTTACTTATAAATACATAGATAACTAAATTAAAAATCAGAAATGAGATGAAAAAAAGTTTTAATAAATTCTTATTACTTTGGATAATTTCAGTGAAAAACTCTCTATTTAATTTTATAGATAAGAAGAATTTATTTTTTAGTAATTCATCATTTATTTCAATATTTATATATATAGTTTTCGAATCAGCTCGTGAAATGTCATAATTAAACTTCCCTTTTAATACCTTTTTATTTTTAAAACTATAAGAAGGCAGAAAAGATATATAACTATCTAACATAGAAGAAGATTCACTTAAAAAAGCAGAATCCAAAGTTCTAGCTGTAAAAACATAACCAATTTCATCAATTCTCTCTAGTGAGAAAATTAACCGTTCATAATCAAAGGTCATAAACTTTAATTCTTCGTTATTTATATATTTAGAAAGATTTGATTGAATAAAAAAATCATTTATAGAATCAGAAATATCTACATACTCTTTTGAGCTTACGTCATAAGCTTCACTATATATAATCTCTTTATTATTATCTAGAATTAAAAAATAACTCACATCTAATTTTGATGAAAAGTCATAAAATAAATCTTTTTTATTCTTTTCATTGATTAATTTAATAATAGCTTCATTAGTGGAGTATTCATAAGTTATATTATCTAATAACTTTTTTTTATTCATAAGAATATTATGTAGATTGTTTACTTTGTTTTTAACAACTTGGTTCTCAAATTCAAGGGCACTTGATTCTCTATCTTTTAATATGAAATATATCAAACTTAGGAGGACAATAAATAAGGCAGAAAACAGTAGAAAAATTTTTTTGTTGATTGTCATTATACTTCTCGTTATTTAAATAAGGAGAAGTATATCATTGCTTAGGTTAATTTTAATTGATAACGATTATCATAATTTATATTTTATTGACATTTCTCACAAATTCCATAAATTGTCATAATATGGTCTTTTAATAAAAAGTTGTTTGCTTTAGCAACTTTTTCTTGTTGTTCTTCTATTAAATCATCTGTAAACTCGATGATAGCACTACAAGAAGTACAAATCATATGGTCATGATGAATAGAAATGTTTAGCTCATATCTTTTAGCACCATCACCTATATCTAAAGAATTTACAATATTCATTGTTTCAAAGAATTTCACAGTTCTATAAACTGTAGCAATTCCCATGTCTATTTTATATAATGTTTTTGCAATATTTACTATTTGCTCAGCACTTAAGTGCTCATCACTAAAATATAATATCTTTAAAATATAATCTTTTTGAATTGAATTTTTATAGCCTGATTTAACAACAGATTTTTTAAAATTTTCCAAGAATGATTCAAAACTAATTTCATATCTTCTCACTAATTAAATCCTTTTATTACAGTAATTACAAGAGCAACTACTAAGGCTAGAACATAAACTTTTGGTAGATTCTTATGAATCGACAAATTCTTTTTATATAGTCTTGTTTCGTTTATATTTAGTTTATCCACTTATTAACCTTAATAATTATTATCATTACTGCTATATTACTTTTATTTAACTTAATAAAATATTAATGATAATAATTATCGTTTTAATATTTATTTAAGCTGATTAATTTTAAAATCTATATATCAAAAGGATTTATATGATAAGTATAGGAATTAATTTATTAGGACAAGTAGCTAAGACAGCAGTAGTTAGTGCCGTATCTAGCAAGGTTGTAGATACTCTTATATCATCAAAACTAAATAAACAAAGTGATCATCAAAAATGGAGAAGAGAGACAAAATTACAATTATTTACAAAATTATCTCAAGAACTACTCTCTTTTGACATAAAAGAATCAAGTACTAAAGAAGAAAAAAATTTAAAAGAAATATGTGCAAAAACACTATTAGTATTAGATGATAAGAAATTAATTTTTAAAATTGAAGAGTTTATAAATGAATTTAATAAAACTCAAAGAGCTTTAATATTTGATGAAAATAATAGTAATTTAATTAAAGATTTTAATAATAAGAGTATGCAGTTAGTTATATTTTTAAATGATAATTTGAAGAGAAGTTAATTACTTCAATTCAAATTGTGTTTTGTATTCTTTTTCTTCTGTTATAACTTTAAAAGCCCAATTACCAAGTAATCTACCTTTTATATATCTATAGTCATAAATAGAACCATGTCCAGCAGGAACTAACATTTCCCTACTTCTTGAAATATCACCTTGAGGATCAATCCATTGAACAATGATTTCTTCATCTTTTATACTTCTAAAAGACTCAAATTTACAAATTATTGAATTTTCATCTTGAAGAATTAAACAATCTACTTTTGGTTCAAATTCTAGATCATCACTTGTATTTACTTCTGTTTGAGCAAATAACACTGTAGTACATAACAAAAAAAAGAAAAAAAGTTTTTTCATTCTTCACTCTCACCTTCACTCTCATCAACATTCATATATTTTAATAATATATGTTTAATTGGAGCATAAAATGTTGTCATTGACACAATGGCTACTATTAACTGGGCCATTTTAAATAATCCACTAGATTCATCTAGTAGTAATAAAACCCCATAATAACTAATTAACATAGAGATTATAGCACAAATAACGATACTAATAATAACTACAATATTATAATTCATAATTTTCCCATATAGTCTCTTCATTTAAAGTAGGTCTATTTTTTAATATTTCAAATGGTTTATAAGCTTCTTTATATCCCATAGATAAATGGTCTTTAATCCAATATCCAAGATAGATATATGGTATATTCATCTCTTTGGCTATTTTTATTTGAGCTAAGATTGAAAATTTACCAATAGATAAATCTGAATAATCATGATCATAATAACAATATATAGAAGATACAGAATTGGGTAATAAATCAACTAAAGCAACTCCAATTAATTTATTATCTTTCATATATAAAAACTCTTTTGAGTATTCGGCTTTTCCATCAACATATGATTTTTGATACTCACCTGGTTCTATTGGAGAGTAAGGCCAATCCTTCTTTGCATTCATAAAGGCATGATATTTATCATATAAATTCAAATGCTCTAAAGTCATAGAAGGAGGTCTTATATATAGTTTAGTATCTTTATTTTTTGAGATTACACGTTTTTCAGATTTTGAAAATTCATATTTTGCTACATCTATTCTCATAGAAACACATTTTGTACAGGCTTTACACTCTGGCACAAAATGCATCTTCCCAAATCTTCTCCATCCACGTTCTAACATAGATTGATATTGATCAGTTGAGCAGTCATACATATATCTATATCTAATATCAGATATTTCTGTATCAAAATAAGAACAATCTCTTTGCTCTTCTATAAATTCAATATCTCTATTTAATATATTCATAATTACTGGTTAATTTTTTCTTTTATTTCTTTTGCAAGAGAAGTAATTTTAGAAATTTTCTCATTGTTTGATAAAGAATCATCAATAATATGTTTTACAAATGCACTACCAACAATAACACCATCAACACCTTTTACTTTCTCTTGGCATGTTTTTTCATCAACACCGAAACCAATATATAAAGGAGTATTTGTATATTTTCTTACATTTGCAATAACTGAAGTTAAATCTTCTTTCTGACCGCTACCTGTAATTCCAGCATAAGCAACCATATAAATAAACTTTTGGGCATTTGATACTACTTTTTTAATTCTATTTTCTGTGTGCGTAGGAGCTACAAATGCAATAGATGCTTTATTATATTTTTTATATAAAGCTGTGTAGTTATCTGCCATCTCATAAGGTAAGTCTGGAATAATTGTCCCAGTAATACCAAATTCTTCTGCTTTTTGTAAGAAATTTTCAACCCCATAACTATAAAATGGGTTCATATATCCCATCCATAAAGTATCCATATTTGGTGCTATTTTCGAAGAAACTTCAAATAAATCTTTTAATTTAAAACCATTTTGTAATGCAATTAGATTTGCTTTTTCAATTACTGGACCATCTGCTACTGGGTCAGAGAAAGGTACTCCAAGCTCCAATGTATCAACACCTGCTTCTTTCATACTTAAAGCTAAATCAACTGTAAAATTATTATCAGGAATTGAAGCAGTTATGTATCCAACTAACTTTTTATCAATATTTTCATTCATTAAAATAAATCCTATTCTATTTATTAATAGATATTTTATCTAAATTCATCTTTTAAATGCTCAAGGCTTAGCCTTGAAGCATTAAGATATACTTTTTAGAACTATCTCTTGTGCTTGTTTTTGAATCTCTTTTAAATGCTTTGCACTTATAAAACTCTCTGCGTATATTTTGTAAATATCTTCTGTTCCAGAAGGACGTGCAGCGAACCAACCATTCTTAGTACTTACTTTTAATCCACCAATTGAAGCATTATTTCCACTTGCATTTGTAAAGATATTTTCAATCTCTTCACCTGCTAAAGTATCTGTTGTAATGTCTTCAACACTTAGGTTTTTAAGTTTAGCTTTTTGCTCTAATGAAGCTGGAGCATCCATTCTTTCATAGAAAGATTCTCCAAATTCTTTTTCGAACTCTTGATATATAACACCTGGATCTTTTTTACAAACAGCTGTAATTTCTGCTGCTAATAAATTTAGAATAATTCCATCTTTATCTGTAGACCAAGCACTAGCATCTTTTCTTAAAAAAGAAGCTCCAGCACTCTCTTCTCCTCCAAAACCTAAAGTTCCTTCGTATAAACCATCAACAAACCATTTAAAACCAACTGGTACTTCATATAAGTTTTTATCTAAAGACTTAGCAATTCTATCAATCATAGAACTAGAAACTAATGTTTTACCAATTCCTAATGTATCACTCCACTGTTTTCTATTTGAATATAAATACCAAATAGCAACTGATAAATAGTGATTTGGATTCATAAGTCCAACACTAGGAGTTACGATTCCATGTCTATCAAAATCAGGGTCATTTGAGAAAGCAATATCGTATTTATCTTTTAAATCAATAAGTGAAGCCATTGCAAATTTTGAAGAACAATCCATTCTTACTTTTCCATCATGGTCACAAGTCATAAAAGAAAATGTAGGATCAACAAATTCATTTACAATTTCAATATCAAGGTTATAAATTTCTTTTATTTTTTTATATACTTCAATACCAGAACCACCCATAGGATCAACACCAATTCTTAATTTTGATTCTTTGATTACATCAATATTTATTATTTCATTTAAAGATTTTACATAAGGAGTTACAAAATCAAACTCTTCTAGTAATTCACTTTTTAAAACTTCTTTTAAAGATACAGACTTTACATCTTTTAAATCATTTTCTAATATCTCATTTGCTCTATTTTGAATAATATTTGTTACATCAGTATCAGCAGGTCCACCATTTGGTGGATTATATTTAAATCCACCATCACTTGGAGGATTATGAGAAGGAGTAATTACAACACCATCATTTAATTCTTTTGCATTTTTGTTTGCTTCTAGAATTGTAAATGAGATTAAAGGAGTAGGAGTATATTCATCGTTTTGTGCAATTTTACACTTTACATTATTTGAAATACATACTTGTAGTGTAGTAATTTGTGCGGGTGTTGATAAAGCATGAGAATCTTTTCCAATAAATAATGTACCAGTAATATTATTTTTAACTCTATATTCACATAAGGCTTGTGTAATAGCTAAAATATGATTTTCATTAAAACTAATTTTATTAGAATTTCCTCTATGTCCAGATGTTCCAAAGCTAACTTTTTGAGTAACTTCACTTACATCTGGTTTATTCACATAATAAGAACTTATTAGATTAGGAATATTTTCCAAATTCTCTTTTGGAACTTTTATTCCTGCTAATTTATGAGACATTATTTTCCTTTAAAATTTTAATAATTTATATTATCAAATGATTCATTATATAGGGCTGTTATTACAAAAAATTTCTAATATGTCACATTATAATTTCTTAATATTTAGTTTTTTTTGATAGAATATCTAATTAAACATAAACTATAGGATATTAATAAAATGAGTATTATTAGACATGAATTTGAGAAAATGAATGTAACAAAAATAAAAAAAGCAAAAGGCAATAAAAATTTAACAATGATTACCTCGTATGACGCGCTTTTTGCAAAACTATTTGAAGAAATAGCAGATATGATTCTTGTGGGAGATAGCTTAAATATGAGCTTTGCTGGAAAGCCAGACACTCTATCTGCAACACTTGATCAAATGATTTATCATACTAATGCTGTATGTACAGGAGCACCTAAAGCTTTTGTTATTTTAGATATGCCATTTGGAACATACAATAACAAAGACCAAGCATTAACTAATGCTGTTAGAGTTTATCAAGAAACAAACGCAGCAGCTATTAAAATTGAAGGTGGAGAAGATAGAGCACATATTATCTCTCACCTAACTTCTAATTCAGTAGCTGTTATAGGTCATATTGGTTTAATGCCACAATTCGTAAGAAGTGAAGGTGGATATAAAGTTAGAGGTAAAACAGAAGAAGACACTCAACAATTAATCAAAGATGCAATTGCAGTTGAAAAAGCAGGTGCATTCTGTATTGTTATTGAAGGTGTTATGAGTGATGCTGCAAAAAGAATTAGTGAAGCAGTTTCAATTCCTACTATTGGTATTGGTGCTGGTAATGTAACAGATGGCCAAGTACTTGTATGGTCTGATATGTTAGGTTTCTTTGAAAGCTTCAAACCAAAATTCGTAAGACACTATATGACTGGTGCTCAACAAGTTAAAGATGCAGTAAGTCAATATAAAAGTGATGTACAAGATGCATCATTTCCTGCAAAAGAAGAAGAATACTAATCCATGGAAAGAGTTGTTGAAGTTGAACAAATCTCTTTTGAAGAGGATAATGCTGAAATAAGCCTTCGTCCTTCTTCATGGGATGATTATATTGGTCAAGAAAAAATCAAAAAAAACCTAAGAGTTTTTATTGAAGCTTCTAAAAAAAGAAATGAAGCTTTAGATCATATACTTTTTTATGGTCCTCCAGGACTTGGTAAAACAACTGTTTCTTATCTTATTTCAAATGAAATGAATACAAATATTAAAGTAACTGCTGGCCCTATGATTGAAAAATCAGGGGATTTAGCTGCAATTTTAACAAACCTTGAAGAAGGTGACATTTTATTTATTGATGAAATTCATAGACTAAGTGCTGCTGTTGAAGAGATACTTTATCCTGCAATGGAAGATTATAGACTTGATATTATTATAGGTTCTGGTCCTGCTGCACAAACTGTTAAAATTGATCTTCCTAGATTTACTTTAATAGGTGCTACTACAAGAGCTGGAATGTTATCAAATCCTTTAAGAGAGAGATTTGGTATGCATTTTAGAATGCAGTTTTACAACTATGATGAACTAGCAAAAATTATCAAAAAAGCATCTGTAAAATTAGATAAATTATGTGATGATGATGCAGCTTTAGAAATTTCAAGAAGATCAAGAGGAACGCCAAGAGTTGCCTTACGATTATTAAAAAGAGTAAGAGACTTTGCTGAAGTTGAAAATGAAGATGTAATTCATCTTGAAAGATGTAAGTATGCATTAGATGAAATTGGAGTTAATGATTCTGGTTTTGATGAAATGGATATTAATCTTCTTGAACTTCTTATTTCTAATAAGGGTAAACCAATGGGTCTATCAACTATGGCAGCAGCTCTTAGTGAAGATGAAGGAACTATTGAAGATGCAATTGAACCTTATTTACTTGCAAATGGTTTTATTGAAAGAACAGCAAGAGGAAGAGTAGCTTCTGTAAAAACATATGAGATGTTTAGAATGTCTTATCCAGGAAGTGAAAAATTAGATGACGAAGGAAATCTATTTTGAAACCAGTCTACTTTTTAATCTTAATAGCGGCAGTTACAATATTTTTTATGGTGGAATTATTTTCTCCATTTTTAAAAGCTATGTTTGTTGCATTATTATTAGCAGTTGCTACTAATTCTCTCACTCTATTTTTAGAACATAGATTAAAAAGTCGAGCTGTATCAGCTTCTTTAATGACAGTTAGTCTTGCTGGAATATTTTTTATTCCCGTAATGTATTGTATTTTTTCTTTTGCAAACTTCTTTAATCATATAGATCAAGTTGCCTTAATAAAAAGTTTTGATTCTGTTAAGTTTTGGGTAGAAAATATCTCTGATGATTTCTTATTTTTAAAACAACAATTAAATCAAATTTTAGCAAAAGTAGATGTAGGAGAAGTAGTACAGAAAATCATATCTTTAGGGGCATACTTAGGTAAAAACTCTGCAACATTTATGATTGATATGGTTATGATTCTTATCTTTTATTTCTTCTTTACTTTGTATGCAAGTAGTTTATCTACTTATATGAAAGACCTATTACCAATAAAAAAAGATGATTCAATTACTCTATTTTATGAATCTTCTAATGTAATGACAGTTGTTTTATACTCAATTTTAGTAACTGCTGTATTTGAAGGATTTCTATTTGGTTTCTTTATGACATTCTATAGATATGATGGTTTATTACTTGGAGTATTATATGGTTTTGCTTCACTTATACCAGTAGTTGGTGGAGTTATAATGTGGCTTCCACTAGCTATTTATGAAGCAATGACTGGCTCAATTACTAATGCAATTGTAATTGCAGTTTATTCAATATTAATGATTTCAGTTTTTGCTGATACTTTTGCAAAACCAGTTATTATTAAATATATTAATCAAAGAGTAGTTAGAACACCTACTAATGTAAATGAGATTTTAATCTTCTTTTCTATTGTTGCAGGTTTAGCAACATTTGGTTTTTGGGGTATGATTATAGGGCCTGCAATGGTGACATTTTTCATATCAATTATGCATTTAGTTAAGAAATATACAGAAGAATTCAAAGAGAATGTATCCGAAAGTTAGGATACATTCTTTTTATGCTTAAGCCTCTCCGCTCTCACATTCACCTTGATACATTGAAATACCGTAGTCTAAATTAGCAACTGATTTATATCCTAAATCAAGCATAATTCTTTGACAATAAGCAGATCTACTTCCACTTAAACAATATACAACAACTGGTGTATCTTTCTCATTATCAATTCTCTCTAAAGCTTGATAGAAAGAAGTAGTAGGAATTAAATGATCCGTTCCTTTAATTCTCTGTCCTACCCATTCCATCCACTCTCTTGTATCAACAAGATTGAATTTTACAAATCCTAAATCTCTAGCTTCTAATAAAGATTCTAATTCTGTTGAATTAACTTCTCTTTGAATTAATAAAGATTCACATTCTTCTTTTGTAAGTCCTCTTGAATGAGTAGCAATTGCATCATGTAACTCTTCTTCTTTTGCAGCTTGAGCAGCAAATTCAGGAGTACAGAAAATTCCACAGTGACAATTACCTTTTTGGGGAATTTCTTCTTTTAAAGCAGGTCCACATGGACATAATCGGTTATCAGCAGCTTTTTGTTCTTCTTTTGTTTCGCCAATAACCATGAAACATGGACAATATCTTTTTCCATAAATCATTTTATTTCTTGTAAGACCCATTTGAATAGATTCATTTACTTCATCATTTGGATTATAAGCAAACTCAAATCTATCAACAACTTTATCTGTAAACTGTTTTGTTAATTCCAATTCAGTTTGGTATTCTTCACTTTCTATATCAATTTTTTTTATCATTATATAAAATCCTATTAGTATTTAAAAAGGTATATTAGTATAATGTAGTTTAGGATTAGATATTACAAGTTATAAGTAAAATTTATAACTTGCAATTGTTAAGAAGTGTAAATATTAAGTTACTTCAATAAATTCTTTGAATATTTCAGAGATATCATCAGTGGAAAATGATTTGAAATTCTCTTTAGCAGAGTAGTCTTTTAGTTTTTGACTAGTGAAACTATCAAGATGATTAATATTTTTATACCCCATAGACCATTCAGGGAAATATCTTTGGCCTTCATCTTCTTCTATTAATTCAACAATAGAATCATGTCTAACATCTTTTTTTATTTTTTCAAAAATCTCATTTACAGACTCTTTTGGACCTTCTAAACATTGAAGAAAAGTTCTACCTTTTATTATCAACAGTCCAGTTACATTAACTAAACCATTTCGCTCTCTAGCAATTGCTAATAAGTCTTCTAATTCCTTATCAGTAAATCTAACTGTTGCATTACTTAAGTACATAATTCTATACAAAATTTACTCCTTGATAAATAATGTTTTTATTATATCTTATTTAACAAAAGTTCTTAAATAAAGTTTTTCAACTTTAGTTCTTGCCCAAGGAGTTCTTCTTAAAAACTTTAGACTAGATTTAACACTTGGGTCACGATTAAAACATCCAATATCAATTTTTTTTCCTAATTCATCCCAACCGAATTCATCTACTAAATCATTAATAATCATTTCTAACTTAATACCATGTAAAGGATTGTTTTCATTATTTCCAGCCATTTAATTCCTTTATTTTTTCATATTATAGCAAGTTAAAATTAGAAAAACTAAAGCTAGTTCTTCATTTAGATTTTAATGGATTTTTTGCTAATATTACAGCATCAAATATTATTTTTTATTATTATTTACAAGAAATAAACTACTAACAAATTAGATGATTAAAAGAAAGGTTTAAATGTTTAGTCAAAGACAAACATACATTATTATAGGCTCTATATTACTTTTTTCTGGATGTGTATTAAAAGATAGTACACCCAGTGTTCCAAAAAAAGAGATTATAAAAAAAGAGACAAAAAAAACTCCAACAAAAAAGATAATTCATAAATATAAATATTGTAATAAACATACAGACATAATGAATTTTGCTTCTTCATATATTACAAATGAATTCCAAAAAGGATATTTTTCTCAAAAAGATGCCCTTGGAGCAAAAGCTCAAATATATTTAATAGAAAACAATTCTCCTACTATTTTTGCGCAAAATATAAATAAAGCAAATTCTTCTTATAAAAAACAATATGAACTAGCATCAAAAAATAAATGTAATTTAGATAAGTTTAAAATTTCTCCTTTACAAAGAGTGAAAAATAGTATTGAAGTATTAGAAAAAGAAGAAGAAAGAAAAATAAAAAATGAAAATCATTAAACTATTAACAATATTGCTATTTTTAAAAACATCTATATTATTAGCACAAAGCAATGATATAGATAATTTATTAGAAAAAGTAAATCAAGCTTCTACAAAAAAAGATAAACAAGCTTTAATTGAAAAGCTAAAACAAAAACTTGCAAACAAAAATAAAAAAGCAAGACAAGAAGCAGAAGCGATAATAAAAGCAAAACAAAAAATCCCTGCAAAAATTTATAATGATAGTTCAATAAAATGAATAAAAAAATAAAAATCTTACTTTTAGAAGATGATACTATTCTAGCCCAGACTATGGTTCAAATACTAGAACAAGAAGATTATGATATTACTTTAGTAAATGATGGGGAAGAAGTAATGGAATATACTTATGAAAATAGATATGATTTATATCTATTTGATATAAATGTACCTTTACTAAATGGAAAAGAAGCCCTAAAACTTTTAAGAGATGCCCAAGATAATACCCCTACTTTTTTTATAACAGCCCTTAGAGATACAAACTCAATATTAGATGGTTTTGATTCTGGATGTGATGATTATATAAAAAAACCTTTTGATTTAGATGAGTTATTAGCAAGAATAAAAGCTGTATTAAAACGAAGAAATCCTGTACTAGAATATGGAGATATTACTTTTGATTTATTAGAAAATAGAGTTCTTAAACAAAATGAAGAAGTAGCTCTAGGAAATGTAGAAAAAGAAATATTTTCACTTCTAATTAAAAATATAAATATGACAGTTAATAAAACAACATTTTTTGATTATATGAACAAACCAAGTGATAGTGCACTAAGAGTTTTAATTAGTAAACTAAAAAAAGTATTAGATTTAAATATCACAAATACAAAAGGTATAGGATATAAACTTGAAAAACTATGAAAAGAAATCATTTTTCACAAGCTTTTTTCTATTTTTTATTACTCTAATTATACTATCAAGTATAGTACTTTACATGTACCATGAAGATAAAGTAAAAGATATAAAACAAAATATTCTTTATCAAATGAAAGATTATACTTTTGATTTCAAAAACAAAATGTTCTCACTAGATATTATTGAAAATGATACCAATAAACAGTTATTTAAAATCTATGATTGTAAAGAGGGTTTATGTGCTTATTTTGAAGCTCCTTCAACTGGACCTTATTTACTAAAGGTAGTTTATGATAAAAAGAAATATGAAAAACTTTATAATGAATTCTTAATAAAAACATTCAAATTTAGTATTGTAATTTTCTTCTTATTACTTATCATTTCATTGGGTTTTGCTATATATTCTCTAAGACCTATGAAAGAAGCTCTTCATTTATTAGAAGACTTTCTAAAAGATTTAATCCATGATTTAAACACTCCAGCAACTTCAATTTTATTAAACTCAAGATTATTGAGAAAACGTGGGGATTTTGAGGAAATAGAAAGAATAGAATTAAGTGCAAAAACAATATCTTCTTTATATAAAAACCTAGAATTAATCACTCCAAATAGTATTACAAAAGATGAAAGTGTATTTGTAGAAGAGTTAATAAATAAAAAAATTGAAGTCTTACATAAGATATATCCAAATATAGAGTTTATTAAAAACCTTAAGAATTTAGAAATAAAAAACAATACTAATGCAGTTGAACGTATTATTGATAATATTCTTACAAATGCTTGTAAATATAATAAGAAAAAGGGACAAGTAATTATTTCTATAAAAAACCAGACTTTAATTATAAAAGATACTGGTATTGGTATAAAAAATACAAAAAAAGTATTCCAAAGATATTATAAAGAAAATGAAACAGGTTTAGGAATTGGTCTTAGTATTGTAAAACAATTATGTGATACATTGGATATAAAAATTTCTATTGAAAGCAAAGAGGCAGAAGGAACACAAGTAAAACTTGTATTCCCATGAGTCAAGAGTCGTTTAGAGTTAAATTATTTTTCTAGTTTAGCGTCGATAATTTCTTTTGCTTTTGGAAGATCTTTTTTATTCATTGCAGAAAGTGCAAGTTGAAGTTTCTTTTTTAATTCAGCCTTTTCTTTTACATCTTTAGTCTTATTAATTTGATCAACTAATCCATCAACATTTGTTGTTTCCATTGCGAAAACACTCATCGCTGCAGCAAATACTAAAATTGCTATTTTCTTTCCTATATTCATATTAATACTCCTTAATTTTTTAAAGTAAGGAATTATAAAATAGAAGTATTAGTTAAGTGTAAGTTTAGAGCTAATCTAAAATATTTTAGAAAGATTTACAATCATTAGTAGATTTTTTTACTAAAGTTATAAACTCCTCCCTTGGCATAATCTTTGCACCCAAAGTTTTTAGATGATCACTTGGTATTTGACAATCAATTAATTTAAAGCCATTAGCTTTAAGTCTTTGCACTAAATGAAAAAGAGCAACTTTAGAAGCATCAGTTTTTTTTGTGAACATTGATTCTCCACAAAAAATATTGCCAATATTAATACCATATCCCCCACCTACTAGTTCACCTTCATAATAAGCTTCAAAGGAGTGAGCAAAACCCATTTTATGTAGTTTAGTATAGGCTTTTACAACTTCGTCTAAAATCCAAGTACCTTCTCTTCCTTTTCCTTCACGTATTTTTTTACATTCAAGCATTACCCTTGTAAAATTAGTATCAAACTTAATTTCAAAACTATTCTTCTTTATAGTTTTAGCTAAACTTTTTGATACTTTAAAATCTTCAAGTTCAAGTATAAGTCTTGGATTTGGGCTCCACCATAAAATAGGATCATCTTCATTGTACCAAGGGAAAATTCCATTGGCATAGGCTGTCATTATTCTATTAGGATTTAAATCACCACCGAAAGCTAATAAACCACTATCGTCAGCGTATAAAGGATTGGGAAAGGCAAAGGAGTGTTTTTCTAGAGGAAAGATATTCATATTCAAAATGAAAGCCTTTGTATTTTAGAAAATTATATATTAAATTAAGTTATAAAAAGAAGCGATTGCTTCTTTTTATTTTATAAATTAGAGATAAATGTAGATAATGCCTCAATTTCAGCGTCTGATTTAGTAGCAACTTGCCCTTTCATAACACCTTTCATTGGTCCACCATAAGATCCATCTTTATAACCATTTAATGCATCAATTAACTTTTGTTTATCCCAACCTTTAATAATTGCAGATTTACCTAAAGCTTTCTTTTCACCATTTTGACCATGACATCCAGCACAAGCAGCAAATAATGCTTTTACATTAATAGAAGGTGCAGTCTCTTCTGTTTTAACAGCAGCCATTACTTTAGTAGCTTCTTCTTTTACACTTGCAACTACATTTGAAGTACTTTCATTTACTTTTTTAGCAACTTCACTTACTTCTTTTGTTGTTTCTTCAACAACTACAGCAGTTTTTTCTGCCACTTTAGATGCAGCATCAGCTACAGTATCTGTAACATCACTAGCAGCTTTAGAAACAATATCACCAGCTTCTGAAGCAGCTTTTGTTACAACTTCGATTCTAGTTGGTTCAGGTTGTTTAACTTCTTCAACCTTTTCAACTTTTTGTTCTACTACAGCTTCAACAGCAGCAGTAGTTTTTTTCTCTTCGCCACAACCTACTAATATCAATACAGCAACTGCTGAACTTAATAAAATCTTTTTCATAGTAATGTTCCTTTAGATTAATAATTTCAAATTTTACTTTATAAGTAATAAAGAAGTAATAAATTTTATCCATAATAAGATTAGTTTGTATAAAAATTGTGTTTATTTCTATCCATAAAGATATTTAATCATTTGTTCTTGCATTTTATTAGCTTGAGCAATTGCATACATTCCTGCTTGCATAATGATTTTTAGTCTATTAAGTTCCATAGTTTCTTTTGCATAATCAACATCTCTAATAGCAGATTCACTAGCTTTTAGATTTGTCTCCATAGTAACCATATATCTAATAGAAGACTCTAATTGATTCTGAGTAGAACCAAACTCTGATCTAAATGTATTTAATTGACTTAAAGCATCATCAACTACACTCATATTAGTAGCCGCTACATTTGCAGTTAATCCACCAACTCCTAAAGTTTTAAGAGCATTTAGATTTAATCCAGTTGTATTTGATTGAACTCCATTCATATCAATAGTATCAGAAGAACTCTCCCCTACTTGAAATTGTAAACTATCGGAGCTAGTATTATCTCCTCTATCTTTTTGTAATAAAGTACGACCATTGTAGTTTGTTTGTTCAGCAATATTATCTAATTGTTCTAAGTACTTAACAATATCTTTTCTTATAGCCTCTCTACCTTCATCAGAAGTAGTGGCAGTTCTTGCTTGAATAAGTTTTGATTTTATAATATCAATTATATTTGATTGTTCTGCCATTGCTTTATCAGCAATTTGAGTAAGACCTATTGCAGAGTTTGCATTTTGTATACTTTGATTTATTGAGCTAGCTTGAGTTCTAAGTTTATCAGCAATTGCTAGACCTGAGGGGTCATCTGCTGCACTATTTATTCTAAGTCCACTAGATAATCGTTCTAAAGATTTTTGGAATAGCTGAGTATTATGATTGTAATTTGAATAGGCAATTGAAGCGGCGCCACCCATGTATAATCTCATAGCAAACTCCTTTAAAAATTTTATGCAACCCTTTGTAGAAAATACTTATTTTTACAAGTATTACATAAAATCTTTTAAAGTATTATTAAACATTTCTGAATTTTAGTTTAAATAGAATTTGGCAATAAAAAAAGCCACTTTTTAAAGTGGCTTATAATCGAAGATAAAATCTTCTTTGAAATCGATTTTGACTTGTCCGCCTTTTTTCAATTTTCCAAATAATATTTCATCTGTTAAAATGTTTTTAATTTTGTCAGATATAACTCTATTAAGAGGTCTAGCTCCCATAGCTTTGTCATATCCTAATGTTGCTAATTGTTTTTTAGCTTTAGCAGAGATAGTAATTTTAATATTCTTATCACTTAATTGCTCTTCTAAATCTTCAATAAATTTACCAGCAACTTTTGCTACAACATCTAAACTCAATGCTGCAAATGAAACAATATTATCAAGTCTATTTCTAAACTCAGGTGCAAAGAATTTATTGATAGCTTTATTTTCATTTAAACCATCATCTTTTGCAAATCCCATAACATTAGCTTCAGTAGCCCCTAGATTTGAAGTCATAATTAAAATTACATTTTGGAAGTCAGCTTTGTTTCCAGCATTATCTGTAAGTTCTGCATTATCCATAACTTGAAGTAAAATAGACATTAAATCAGGATGAGCTTTTTCAATTTCATCAAGTAATAATACTGTATGAGGATGTTTTCTAATGGCTTCTGTTAATAATCCACCTTGTTCAAATCCAACATAACCAGCAGGTGCTCCAATTAATCTTGAAATTGTATGAGCTTCCATATATTCACTCATATCAAATCTCTCAAAGTGTACACCTAATTGATGAGATAACTCTTTTGCAACTTCTGTTTTACCAACACCAGTAGGTCCAGTGAAAAGAAAAGATCCAATAGGTTTTTTATCTAAACCAAGCCCTGCTTTGTTTCTTTTGATTGATTGAGCAATAGTACTAACAGCATCATCTTGTCCAAATACTCTTTTTTGCATATTTTTCTCTAAACCTTTTAATAAAGTAAGGTCAGATTTAGTAGCTGATCGAGCAGGAATATGTGCCATTTTTGAAACTGTTATTTCAATATCACTTTGAGTTACTGTAATATTCTTTTTTGTTTTTGTTTTAAGTTCAGTTGCTAAGTTAATTTTCTTAGAAGCCCCAACCTCATCAATAACATCAATAGCACAATCAGGTAGGAATCTATCAGTGATATATTTCTTACTTAATTCAACAGCACTCACAATTGCATCATTTGAGTATTCAACCCCATGGAACTCTTCATATTTAGATTTTAATCCATTTAGAATAGTAATAGAGTCTTCAACAGAAGGTTCTTCAATATCTACTTTAGCAAATCTTCTAGATAATGCTTTATCTTTTGAGAAATCATTTCTAAACTCAGCAAATGTAGTAGCACCAATACATCTTAGTTTTCCATTTGCTAACATTGGTTTTAAAATATTTGAAGCATCCATAGCAGATCCTCCAACACTTCCAGCACCAACAATAGTATGAATTTCATCAATAAATAAAATTGCATTAGGAACTTTGATTACTTCTTGTAATAAAGATTTTAATTTCTTTTCAAAATCTCCTCTATATTTAGTTCCAGCAATCATAGATCCCATATCTAATGAGAATACCTTAGCATCATATAAAAACTCAGGAACTTTCTCTTGAGCAATCTCTAAAGCTAAACCTTCAGCAATGGCAGTTTTACCAACACCTGGTTCCCCTACTAAAATTGGATTATTCTTTTTTCTTCTAGATAATACTTCAATAACTCTAGATATTTCTCTCTCTCGACCAATTACAGGATCAATTTCACCTTTTTGTGCAAGAGCTACTAATTCAGTAGAATTTTTATCTAAAACTTTATTGTTTTTTTCTTCTGCATCATCTTCACTCTGTAATGGTTCATTATGAGAGAACTCTTCTAAAATATCTACTTTTTCAATACCTAATGAGTGAATAAGGTATGTTGCATAAGATTTTTCATCTTTTAATATAGCAACAAACATATCTTCTACACTTGCATTAGTTTTACCACTTGTTTGAGTATGTGCTACCATATACTCAATTGTTGAAGTTAAAGATACAGTCTCTAAAGGTTCATCTTCAACACCTTCTGGTAAAACCGGAGTATTTTCTTCAATATATTTTTTTGTATCATCAAATAACTTATTTGAATCTACACCTAAATCCACAAATAAATTTTCAATTGATTCATCATGAATTAACATTAAGAATATATGCTCTAAAGTCAAATATTCATGGTTACTACTTTTTGCATAACCTACTGCTTGCGAAAAAATGTTTCTTAATTCTTTACTAATCATAATCTTACTCTTCTTCCATAACAGCTTTCAAAGGAAAGCCTTGTTCTCTTGCCATAGTTTTTACTTGAGATACTTTTGTAGCTGCGATTTCGTGAGTAAATACCCCACAAACTTCTCTACCATTATTATGAATATTTAGCATGATTGCTGAAGCTTCATCTACTGTTTTTCTAAATACTTTTATTAAAATTTCTATTACAAAATCCATTGTTGAATAATCATCATTCAACAAGAATACTTTATATTTTTTTGGCTCTTCTAAATGTAATTCATCTTCTAATTCTATTTCTATTTCGTTAGCCACTTCAAACCTTTTTATGATAAAATATCGTTTTATTTTTTAAGATAATAAATATTATACCAAAAAAGAAATTATATGCTAAAAGAAAAAGATTATTATAAAAACAAATCATTGTTTATCACAGCAACAAATACAGACGTTGGAAAAACCTATGCTAGCGAAAAGTTTTTAAGATATTTCGCAAAACAAGGCCTTAGAGTTGGGTACTTCAAACCCTGTGAAACGGGTGTTATTGACTTACCTTTAGATGGTAATAAAATGTTAAAA
The DNA here is from genome assembly GCF_013283835.1 of Poseidonibacter lekithochrous. Taxonomy (GTDB): domain Bacteria; phylum Campylobacterota; class Campylobacteria; order Campylobacterales; family Arcobacteraceae; genus Poseidonibacter; species Poseidonibacter lekithochrous. Next base: position 2,911,251 of record NZ_CP054052.1, read on the forward strand.
ATAACAAAAGAATTAAATCCAGATTTTACAGCACATATAAATGATGTTGTTCCCTATCAGTTTAAATTACCAGCAGCTCCTTATGTATCAAAAGGTAATACATATATAGATATAGAAGTACTGAAAGAAAAAAAAGAGTATTTGTCAACTTTATGTGATGTTCTTATTATAGAAGGTGCAGGTGGGCTTATGGTTCCCTTAGAAAAGAATCTATTTATTATTGACTTAATAAAAGAGTTCCAAACACAAGCCATTTTAATCACTCCATCTAAACTTGGAAGTATAAACGATACTTTACTTTCAATTGAAGCTTTAAAAAATAGAAATATAGATTATGAGTTCTATATTAATCTATATGAAGATAAAGACTCTTTTGAAGAAGTATCTCTTCCTTTTTTAGAAGAGTATTTTGATAAATTAAATTATCTACATAATATATAAAAGCTTTTTATATAAATTTTAGGAGGGAAAGTATGACTTTTTCTCCCAAAATCCCACAATAAAATATCTCACTTTATTTTCCTTTGAAAAGAAAAAAAATCATAAAAAAGCAAAAAGAATTTGAAAATTTGTAAAATTTGTAAATTTAGAAAGCTTAATTTTTCAAATAAACTTCATGATTTTTGCCATATTTTCCTAGCTATTTAAGTTTAAAATCCCTATTTTATGGGTTATTTATGCACTTTTTAAATTTAAACTTAAATATATTTCCTATTTTAAATTGCATGAAAACAATTCATTTTAAATGCTGTATAACTTTCTCGTTCGTTTTTAAAAATCGCTACAATGTAGTGTCTAATTAAAAACAGGAAGCACATAATCGCAATAAACAATAAATGAAAGGTAAGAAGATGACTTCTGCAATAGATTTATCAAAATTAACGGCAAATGATGACTTAACACCAGTTCTTGGTGGACACTGGCCAGGTATACAAATTTACTACCCGCCAATTAAATTCAACCCATTAGATGGAACATATGAGAGTATGGAACAAGCTAAATTAAGATTACAAAAACATGCTTATAAAACAAAAGCACACACTGTACTATTTGATTTAGAAGATGGTTGTAGACAAAAAGCTATGTCAAGAGAATTATTAATTCAAGAACTTCCAAAGTTCCCTGAAAGAAATTTTCAAATAGCTATTAGAATTAATCCATTCAGAACTGAAGAGTATGAAGAAGATTTAAAAATGTTAAAACAAATCCACAAATATGTTGATTCAATTGTTTTAGCAAAAGCTGGGGAAGTATATGGTTCAGCTGAAATCAGAGATTTATCTTCTTGGTTAGTATCAATTGGTAGTAATTTAACTATTCAACCAATTATTGAGCATCCAAAGTCACTTCAAATTGCTGACAGATTAATGGAACATTCAACTGTTAAACACGTTGTATTTGGTATCCATGATTTTTCTAAAGCAATGGCTTATAAAATCACACCTCAAGGTTGGATTGATGAGTTAGAAACATTCTTTAACATTTTAACTATGGAAGCAAGAGTTAAAGGTAAAGGTGTTATCGGTGGAGTTGAAGTATTATTAACGCCACATTCATTACCTGATCACTGTGTTGAGAAAAAAGACATTAGAAGATGGTTAGATTTACATGGTGATGAAGCATCTAGACATGTTTATGCACATGCACAAAGAGAATATGCAATGGGTCTTACTGGAAAACAAGTAATTACTCCAAATCATATTAATGTATGTAAAGTAGCATTTACTCCATCTCCTAAAGAGATTGCAAAAGATGTTGAGATTTTAAAAGAAGCTATTAAAGCTGATGCTTTATTATCTGGTGCTATTAGATATAAAGGTGAAATGTTAGATCCACCAATGTTTGGTAAATCTTTACAAAATATCTTAAGAGCTTATGCACTTACGAGTTTAAATAAAGAAGATGAAATATTCGCATTATCTGTTTTAAACAAAATGCCTATTCATACATTTAAAGAAAACTGGCCTTACGGTCAAATTTAATAAGGAGTTATACGATGAGTTCAACTGTAAAAATTGAAGTACCTGAATACTTAAATATTGGTGTTGCTTGTACATCTAAACATGTAGGTACTAAAAAAGAAAATAGCACTGCAATGATTATTGAAGATGATAAGTTAGGTACAGATGAAATATCATATAAAGATTTAGCTACTAAATCAGATCAAATCTGTAACTTCTTAACTGGTTTAGGATTTGAAGCAAGAGATAGAGTACTAGTATGTTTAAAAAACTCACTAGCTTACCCTATTTCATTCTTTGGAGCTATTAAAGCAGGTATTATTGCGGTACCTACTTCAACTTTATTATCTGGTTCTGAAGTTAAATACTTAGCTGAAGATTCACAAGCAAGTGCTATTGTATTATCTGCAACGATGTACGATAACTTACTTCCATACCTTGAAAACCTTGATAACTTAAAAACTATCATTGTTGCAGGTATTGATTCAACTGATGGGTTAAATATTCCAAAAGGTATGAATGTATACTCTTTCTCTGAAGTTTTAGAGAAAACAGATACTACACCTAATCACTATAACTCAAAATCAGGTGAACCAGCATACTTAGTATATACATCTGGAACAACTGGTTATCCAAAGGGTGTTTTACACTCTCATAGATCATTAGTTGGAAGAACTCCTGCTACTGAGTACTGGTTTGACTTTAAAGAGAATGATAGAATCATGCACTCTGGAAAATTCAACTGGACTTATGTATTAGGTTCTGCGCTTATGGATCCATTATATAATGGTCATACAGTTATTGCTTACGAAGGTGGTAATGATGCAGGAACATGGGTTGATTTAATTAAAAAGCATAAGTGTACTATCTTTATTGGAGTACCTACTATTTATAGACAAATCATTCAAAAGACTGAATTTACAGCTGATGATTGTCCATCATTAAGATATTGTATGTCTGCTGGTGAGCATTTATCTGATGAAATGATTGGATTATGGAGAGATAGATTTAAACAAGATATTTTTGAGGCAATTGGAATGAGTGAGTGTTCTTACTATATTTCACATTCAAAAAATAATCCAATTAGACCAGGATCTGCTGGATTCGTACAACCAGGACATACTGTAAAACTACTTGACCCAAATACTTTAGAAGAAGTTGGTCTTGAAGAAGAAGGTATGATTTGTATTGGTGAAGATGATCCAGGATTATTCTTAGAGTACTGGCAATTAGAAGAAGAAACTAGAAAAGCTAGACATAATGGTTACTTCTTTACAGGTGATTACGCTAAAAAAGATGAAGATGGTTATATTTGGTTCGTTGGTAGAAAAGATGACATCATTAATACATTCGGATTTAGAGTATCTCCACATGAAATTGAAAGAGTTGTAAAAACTCATGATTTAGTTGCTGATTGTGTTGCTTTTGGTTTAGATATTGAAAAAGACAAAACAATCGTTGCTATTGCTGTAATTGGACATACTGAATTAAGTGAAGATGAAGAAGCAGTAGTATTAAAATTTGCTCAAGATAACTTAGCAAAATATAAAGCACCTAAAACAATCTTTGGTATGAGTGATTACCCAAGAACTAAAAATGGAAAAGTTTTAAGAAAACAACTAGTTAAAAACTTACATGATGTATATCATGCAGAAGAGACTGGGGAAGAGCTTATTGAATATAAAGCTAGAAGATCAATGTTATTTGTACCTTCGTACAATAAACACAATGTTCAAAAAGCAAAAACTGTATTAGCTGATTCTGTAATTTTTGATCTAGAAGCAATTTTAGGTGAGCAAAGAGCAGTTGCTAGAGATACAATTAGAGAAGTATATAAAGAAGATGGTTCTAAATTTGGTGAGTCTGAAAGAATCTTAAGAATTAATAACTTAGGAAGTGAAGATTTAGCGAAAGATTTAGAATTAGTTAAAGAGATTGAAGTTGATGGTTTATTATTCTCTAAAATTGAATCAAAAGATGATGTTTTAGAAGCAGTTAAATTAATTGATGAGGTTAATCCTGAATTAACTCTAATGATTATGATTGAAACACCATTATCTGTATTAAACATCCAAGAAATTTGTTCTGCATCTGATAGAGTTGAAGTTGTTGTTGTTGGTTCTAATAAACTTGCAAATAGACTTCAAATTGATATCAAAAAAGGTTCAAAAGCGATGTTTAATTACCTTTCACAAATTGCATTAGCTTCTAAAGCTTATGGTAAAACTGTGATTGACGGTCCACACTTTGATGTACTTGATGAGTTTGCTTGTGAAGATTCAACAAAAGATGCATTCAACTTAGGATTCGATGGTAAATCATTAATCCATCCAGTTCAAATTGAATATATCAATGATATCTTTACTCCTAAACAATCAGAAGTTGAAGATTATGAGCAAATGATAGCGCAATACGAAGATGCTAAAAAAGAAGGGAAAGAAGTAATTCTTTTCAATAATAGATTAGTTGATGGTTCTAGAATTAAATGGGCTAAAAAAATGATTACATTATATGAAACATATAAATCATTAGGTCAAAACCTATTTAACAAATAAGGAGATTAAGTGTCTAAAATTAACGTTGGAAACTTTTTTGAAGATTTTTCAATTGGTCAAAAAATAGTTCACCCACTTCCTAGAACAATTAGTGAAGGAGATGTATCTTTATACATCGCTTTCACTGGTTCTAGATTTGCATTACATTCGTCAGATGTAGTAGCAAATGAAATGGGATTTGAGAAAAGACCTATTGATGATACATTAATGTTTCACTTAACATTTGGTAAATCTGTACAAGATATTTCTTTAAATGCAATTGCTAACTTAGGTTATGCAGAAATCGCATTCCCTAATTCTGTATATATTGGGGATACAGTTTCTATGACTTCATCAGTTATTGGATTAAAAGAGAATTCAAATGGAAAAAGTGGAGTTGTTTATGTTCATTCAATTGGTGTAAACCAAGATGGAGCAGAAGTTCTTAACTTCAAAAGATGGGTTATGGTTCACAAAAAAGATAAAGGAACTTTATCTGGAATTAAAGAAATTCCTACTTTTGCTGAAGCAACACCTATTCTAGATGAAATTAACTTACCAGAAATCAAGTGTGTAGATACTGATGCTTCTGGAGGAAAATTCTTCTTCGAAGATTATGAAAAAGGTGAAAGATTAAATCACCCTGAGGGTATTACAGTTGATAATAGTGATCATACACTAGCAACTAAGTTATACCAAAACAATGCAAAAGTTCATTTCAATGACCACATGATGAAAAGCTCACCAATGGGTGAGAGATTAATGTATGGTGGAATTGTAATTTCAATGGCTAGAGCTATTTCATTTAATGGTTTACAAAATGCATCATTCATGTATGCTATTAACTCTGGAGCTCATGCAAACCCAACTTATGCAGGTGATACAATTTATGCTTATACTGAAGTACTAGAAACAATTGATCATAAAAGAGAAGATATTGGATTATTAAGATTAAGAACGATTGCTGTGAAAAATCAGAAATCTTCAGAAATTGAAAACCCAAAAGGTGAAGATGGAAAGTACTTAAAAAATGTAGTACTTGATTTAGATTACACAGTAGTAATCCCAAAGAAAAAAACAAAAAAATAAAAAATTAAATTTAAGAAAAAGGAAAATATTATGACACACCCTAACGAAGCACTATTTGGTTCTGGAGACAACTTACCAATTATCCCATCTTGTGAGCACTTTGCAGGTAGCGAAAAGCTAATCCTAAAAGGTTTCCAAATGCAAGAGAAATTAGGACCTGTTTTTGATATTACTTGTGATTGTGAAGATGGAGCTGAAACTGGTAAAGAAGTTGAGCATGCAGAAATGATTGTAAGAGTTGTAAACTCTGAAGCTAACAAATACGGAATGGCAGGAACTAGAATTCACGATTTTGATCATCCAGATTGGAGACAAGATATTGATATTTTAGTACCAGGTGCTGGTGAGAAATTAGCATACATTACTATTCCTAAATCAACTTCTTATGAAGATGCAAAAACTCAAGTTGAATATATTCAAGCTAAATGTAAAGAAGCAAATATTTCAAGAGAGATTCCAGTTCACGTTTTAATTGAAACACACGGTGCTTTACAAGATGTAGAAAAAACTGCTACTTTACCATGGGTACAAGTATTAGACTTTGGTTTAATGGACTTTGTTTCTGGTTACCAAGGTGCAATTCCTGCATCTAACATGAGATCTCCAGGTCAATTTGATCATAGATTAATTGGTGCTGCTAAAGCAAAAGTTGTTCAAGCTGCATTACAAAATCACATTATTCCTTGTCATAATGTTACATTAGACTTAAAGAACCCATACCAAACTTACAAAGATGCTGAAAAAGCTAGAAATGAGTTCGGATTCTTAAGAATGTGGTCTATTTATCCAACACAAGTTCAAGCAATTGTTGATGCAATGAAACCAGACTTTACTGAGTTAGAAGCTGCACAAAATATCTTAATTGCTGCTCAAGATGCTGAGTGGGGACCAATCCAGTATGATGGTGAGTTACACGATAGAGCAACTTACAGATACTTCTGGGAATTAGTTCAAAGAGCAAACTTCTCTGGAACTAAATTACAAGATAGAGTTAAAGAAAGATTCTTCTCTTAATATCTTAAATCTAAGGCTTTTAGCCTTAGATTGTTTTTATATCACTACATTAATTTACTTCTAAACAAAAAAACACCCTCTTTTTATTATCTTTTATAATTCTTATAGTAGTACAATTTATACTCCTTTTATTAATTTTGAATGTAAAAACTAAACACTTTAAAAATTAAAAAAATTAAACTTCAAAAAAAAGATTTCTTTCATCTGTGCATTGGTATAATGTACTCAATTTCTAAGCAAAAAGGTAAAAAATGAGCGTAATTACAGAACAAGATATTATCGACAGCGTTGCTGACGCCTGTCAATTTATCTCATACTATCATCCAGAAGATTTCGTACAAGGTATGGTTGAAGCATACGAAAAAGAACAATCAGAATCTGCAAAGAATGCAATCGCGCAAATTCTAATTAATTCTAAAATGTGTGCAATGGGTCACAGACCTTTATGTCAAGATACTGGTTCAGTTAACATTTTTGTTAAAGTTGGTTTAAATGCTAAACTTGAATTAACAAGAGAACTTGAAGATGTATTAAATGCAGGTGTAGCTAAAGGTTATACTAATCCAGATAATACTTTAAGATATTCTGTTGTTTCTGATCCTGCAGGAAAAAGAGCTAATACAAAAGATAATACTCCAGCTGTTATTCACATGAGTGTTAACAATGGTGATACTATTGATATTACTGTTGCTGCTAAAGGTGGTGGTTCTGAGAATAAATCTAAATTCTCTGTATTAAATCCATCTGATTCAGTTTATGACTGGGTTATGGCTAATGTTAGAGAAATGGGTGCTGGTTGGTGTCCTCCTGGAATTTTAGGTATTGGTATTGGTGGAAATCCAGAGAAGTCTATGCTTTTAGCAAAAGAATCTTTAATGGATCACGTTGATATTCATGAATTACAAGCAAGAGGTCCACAAAATGCTCTTGAAGAATTAAGATTAAGATTATACGAAGATATTAACAAAGTTGGTATTGGAGCACAAGGTCTTGGTGGTTTAACTACTGTTCTTGATGTTAAAATCTTAGATTACCCATGTCACGCCGCATCGTTACCAGTTGCAATGATTCCAAATTGTGCAGCTACTAGACATATTCATTTTGAATTAGATGGTAATGGTGCAGTTAAATTTGAAAGACCTTCTTTAGACATCTGGCCAGATTTAGAAATCCCAATGGACAGTGTTAAAAAAGTTAATATTGATGATTTAACAAAAGAAAACTTATCTCAATTTAAATCAGGTGATACATTATTATTATCTGGAAAAATCTTAACAGCTAGAGATGCTGCTCATAAGAAAATTGTTGAGTACAAAAACGCTAATAAACCTTTACCAAATGGTTTAGACTTAACTGATAGATTTATCTACTACGTTGGACCAGTTGATCCTGTAAGAGATGAAAAAGTAGGACCTGCGGGACCAACTACATCTACAAGAATGGATAAATTTACTAAAGACATGATGGAAATCGGAATCTTAGGTATGATTGGTAAAGCTGAAAGAAAGCAACCAACTATTGATTTAATTAAAGAATACAAATCTACTTACTTAATTGCTACTGGTGGAGCTGCTTATTTAATTTCTCAATCAATTACTGATGCAAAAGTTATTGCTTTTGAAGAAATGGGTATGGAAGCTATTTACGAATTTGAAGTAAAAGACATGCCAGTTACAGTAGCGGTCGACTCTGAGGGTGTATCTATTCACACTACAGGTCCTGCTAAATGGAGAACTATCTAATATATTTGAAATAAAACAAAGGTAACCCTTTGTTTTATTATTTTCTTTTTAAATCTAAATCTAAATCTAAATCTAAATCTTTAATATATTCAAGGCTTTTAACTTTATTTTCACTTAATATACTTTCAAGTATAGGAGTATTTTCTTTTTCAGATATAATATAACAAAATAAGCTATCACCAGAAATATCTACTCCTATATCATAACTATAATTAGAATTAACTCCACTCAAAAAACTCCCATCACAACTTGCTTTAATATCTAAATCTTTATTTATAACTTGAATATATACACTATTCAAATACTCTTTATAATATTCATTGAAAGATAAAGAAAATCTATTTTTATCTCCATCATTGTATATTGTTCCATTTAAAACTATATAAGCTGCTCCGGTTGGGGTTGATATTATTGTTTTATCACTTATTAGTGATACTTTATATTTTTTATTTTTATCATCTCTTTCAACTAAAGTTGAAGTTTCATCTTTTGTTTTCACTTCATAGTTTTCATCTATAAAAATATTTGTAACTTTTTCTTTGATTAGCTCTTTAGGTTCTTCTTTAACATCTTTCTTTTCTACATATTTTGTAATAGTTTTTGTAATTATTCTTTCTTTAATTATTTCTTTAGGTTTTTCTTTTTGTAAAAAATTATTTTCTTGTATCTCAATAATCTTTATATCTTCTTTTTTATTTTCAATAAATAAGCTATTAATGCCAATAACTACTAATAATATTAAAGGTATAAAAAAGAAAATAGATTTAATCTTCTCTTTATCAATTTGCATTTTATTTAATTCCTAAAGCTTGATATTGATTTTCTTGCTCTTTTGATTGATAGCTTTTAAAGAAATTTACTACATCTGTTAAAAGATTAGCCATATACGTTGGATCTCCACCAAATTTTCTTGCACCTTCTATAAGATCATTAAGTTCATTTTCAAAATAGTTTATTGTACTTCCTACTGAATAAAACTCTTTAGAAGGGTCTTTTTCATATCTACCAGATACAATATTACCATTTTCATCTTCCATTAATTGACCTCCAAAAGATGAATTCAATTTTCCACTTAAAAAACCAATGTCCATCTCACTAAGACTTGATAGGTAACTAATAAATTCATTTTTGGCATTTTGATCTTTCTCAAATACTGAATTTCCAAACCATTTATTATCTCCATCTTGAAAAACATTATATCTCTGTAATCCAAGTTGATATTTTTCGTCATACTCTTCTTCTTTTGAGTCAGTTTTTGTTGACTCTTCTGCTTTGTAAGATTTGAAGTTTTCTAAAGCACTTGAAAAATCTTCATTTGATTGAGTTTTAACAGTAGAATTATTTGCTTGAGTTTGATAATTTGTATATCCTTGTTCTGTTGTACTTATATTCATAATTATCCTTAAAAAATAAAAGATGGATTACGATCCATCTTTTAGCTATTTATCTCACTTCTAGTTCATCTACATAGTTAGCATAATGTTTAACTATAATATCACCTGAACCTACATTACCTCTATATTGAAACCAGTATCTACTACCATTTATAATAGCAGGATTACTATCATAATTAACTATTTGTTCATATCCTACAGCATTAAGAGTTTGATATTTATACATAACTGTTGGTTCATTTGCTGGAACACCAAATACATCTACTTGAATCAACATATAATCACCTTCTAGATTTTTAGATGTTTTAGTTACATTACCATGACTACCATTATCCCATCTATTTAAGTTTGTATAAACATTTCTAATATCAAAACAAGTATTTGCATTTGGTAAAGTGGGATGAGTCCAACTATTTCCCCAATAATAACACATACTATCCTTTACACTTACTTGACCTAGAAGTGATGCCGCATTTAAACTTATACTACTTAAAGCTAAAGCCATCAGTAAAACAATTTTTTTCATATTTTTCCTTTTTAAATAATAATAATATTATTATTTAAAACCTTAATTTATCATTATATAATAATATTATATATTCTAAAAACAAAAAAAATAATTATATTGACAACGTTTATATCAGATTAAATTAGATTAATATATATTAAATGGCTTTTTTAAAACATTTAATAATATTATTTCAATTAATACAATAAAACTAAAAAAAGAATCATCAAACTCATTCCAATTACAAAGGCTTTTTACTTCACAACTACTCTTTTTATAAAAGCTAAGTTTTATACTCTTAAAACAAACCTTAAAACCCAAAACTATTTTTTTACCTTGACTTTAATAAGACTTTATAAATGATATATTCATTTTCCAAAAAAATACATATATATATAGGAATAAATCATGTTATTAGAAGACTTAAAAGATTATTTAGGCTTTGCAGTTGCAGGAAACTTTGCTAATCACCTAGGGGAAGCTGGTGAGGCAGATGAGTTCGCTGTAATTGAAACAAAAGAAAAAGATGCACCAAAAGGAATGTTCCCTTTTTATATTAAAAACCATGAGAGTTTTTTAGGAACATATCCAGTTTGTGATGAAATTATATATACACATGGTAGAGAAGATGAAAACCTTCAAGTAGAAGCTGAAGTAGCTTTGATTTGTGATTTCGTATATGAAAATGAAAAAGTTATTGATATTGTTCCAAAATATTTTTCAGCCTTTAATGACTGTTCAATTAGAATTCAAGATGGAAATAAACTAAGTACAAAAAAGAATTGGGGAATAAATACAAAAGGTATTTCACAAGATATTATTGAAATTGATAACTTTACTGAAGATGGTATTTTAAGTAAATATCATATTTCTTCTTTTATTAAAAGAGACGGAATAGTACATGATTATGGTACTACCTCATCAGTTAAATCATACTCATATTTTTTCAATCAATTAAAAGATTGGATGATTGATAAACTAAATACACAAGAAGATTGTGGACCTCTAGAAGAGCTAACTCAATTTATGGGTCAAGCAAAAGATTCAAATGGAATACTGATTGCAGCAGGAGCAACAGCATATACTGATTTTGGAAAGAAAAACTTCTTACAAAAAGGCGATGAAATATTCGTATATGTATATAATGCCCATGCACACTCTTTCCAAGATATTATGAATGATATGTGTGGAATGGATACTTTCCTTTCACAGTGCTCAAAACTACATCAAACAGTTCAATAAATCAAGCTTGATTACAAATACAAGATTTATCCTTGTATTTGTAATCTACTATCTCTTCATTTTTATTCACTTGAAAAGAACAACACTCATTAAAAACTTTTTTTAATTTTTCTTTTGCTCTTTTTGAATGTGACTTTACAGTTGATAGTTTTATATTTTTTTGTTCTGAATACTCAATTAGACTTTTTTCATTAAAATACACAGCTTCTAATACATTCTTTTGATTTTGAGGTAACTTATCTATTAATGTTTTTAAACAACATGATAATTCATTTATTACTGATTCGTCTATATTCTCTTCAAAAAATAAATCAGTATGTTCTGTACTTGATATTTGTTTTTTTCTAAAATAGTCTGTAATTGTATTTCTAGCTATCATATAAAGCCATGATTGAATTTTTTCTTTCTCTTTTAAAGTATCAAAATTTGTATATGCTTTTATAAATACTTCATGTAATAAATCTTCTGCAATATTTTTATTAGATACATTTTTTAATATAAAATATAAAAGTGGTTTTCTAAAGGTTTCATATATTTCACTAATTGTTTCTTTCATTTTATTCCTTCATATATATTATATGACGTAAAAGTAAATAAAAAGGTTGCAACTTTTTTAGAAAATTACAAACTTTATAAAAAGTGCAACTTTATTTATTTTATTGCGTCTTAGTAGTGAAATTAAATTAAAAGGATATATTATGGAAAATAATAAAACAAACGAAAAATGTTGTGAGATAAAATGTACTTGTGAGAATTGTGATTGTACTAGTACTTGTTGTGAAGAGTGTTGTGATTGTTGTAAAGATAATACTTGCTGCTCTGATAATAAATGTTGTTAAATATATAAGGTCAAAAGCTTATGCTTTTTGACCTCTAATTAGTTTTGTGTTTATTACTGCTATATCATTTAAAGAACTGAATAAATCTCCAGTTAAATATTCAATATCTTTTGCTAACACTTTTAACTCATCATTATTTGCTTTTCTTGCATTTAAATCCATAAACTCTTGCATTAAATTATGGAATTTACTTTTTCTCTCTTTTAATTTTTTCCATTCATTTGAATTAACAAAAACTTTATTTTCTCTTTCACAATCAATTATCCATTTTCCTAATTCTGTATCTTCATTTTTTATAACTTCTACTATATTATATGAATCTAAATTTCCAAAATACTCTTTTTTCACTTTTATATTATTGTTTTTAAATCTTGATATTTGTTGAATTAAATCAATATCATCAACCATATCATAATATTTATCTGTAATTTTTGCTTTTGCAGTAATTCCAATAAGTCTAGATGAAAGATTTGCAACTTCATTTGATAAATTACCTATATTAGCAGAAGTTGCTGCATTTTCTTGTGTCATTTGATCTAATTCATTAACAGCAGCATTTACTTGAATCATACCCTCTTCTTGTTCTTTAATAGCAGAACTTACACTATCTATAATATCTTTTGTATCAATAATTTTTTCAGATAAGTTATCATAACCTTTGATCATATCATTTGCAATACTCTTACCTTCATTTGATTTATAACTAGCCTCTTCAACTAATTGTTTAATAGTATTAGCAGCCTCTGCTGATCTTCCTGCAAGGTTTCTTACTTCTTGGGCAACAACGGCAAAACCTTTTCCTGCTTCCCCTGCTGTTGCTGCTTCTACTGCTGCGTTTAATGATAGAATATTTGTTTGGAATGCAATTTTATCAATTACAGAAATTGCTTCACTAATTGCTTTTACTTTTTCATTAATCTCATCCATAGAAGTAGATGTTTTACTAGCTAAAGTATTCCCACTTACAGCAGAAGAGTTTAATTCATCTGAAATTGTTAACATCTTAATAACATCATTAGAACTTGATTTCATATTACTTGTGATTTGTTCAATTGAAGCAGCTGTTTCTTCTAGTGATGAAGCTTGTTGATTTGCACTAGTAGATAAATCAAGAGAAGATTTACTTAATACTAAAGTATTAGACTCTAACTCTTTTCCAGCATTAGTAATCATTGCCACAAGTTGTGAAATAGATTGTCCTAATAATACTGAACCTGAGAATAGTGTTCCAAAATCTCCGTATAAACCATCTTTTTCTTCCCCTTTTAATCTTGTACTATAATTACCAGTAGCATAACCATCTAGTACTTTATTAATATTACTTACTTTATTATATGTATTATTAATCATGTCATTAATAATAAGTCTTAGTGATTCTACTTCATTTGTAGCACCACTTTGATGAATTTTGTACTCTAAAAAACCATTAGATACTTTTTGAACCACATCACTTAATTCAATTACAACTTTTTTATCTTGCTCAATAATATCTTTAATTTTTACAATTTGAGTATTCATATCTATTGTCATTAAAGCAAACTCATCACTACCATTAATAGGCATTGCATTTAAATACTCTTTTTCTCTACTTACATAAGAGAAGAAATATTCTAAACCTTCTTTGAAGTTCATCATCGCATTTACAATTTTTCTAGTCATAAAAAATAGCGAAACAAAAATAAGAGTTAAAATTACAACAATAACAGCTATTAATAAAATAAAGTTCTCTTGAATTTGTGATGTTCTATTCTCCATTAGAGTTAACAAGTTATTAGTTACTTGATTTTGTAAATTTTCTAATTGTTTAATTCTTTGTATAGAATACTTATCCCATACTTTAATATCTCCACCAAAGATATTTTTACTTAAACTATTTATTGCTTTAATTGCTCTTGAGTCATCTATTGAAGTATATGCATCTATCTCTTCAACACTTGAGCCTTTATCAATCATAGCTTTTAATTCAGACGCTGTAAGTAAATATGAATCAAATACTCTTTTTATTTTCTTTAGTAGTTTTTTCTCTTTTTTTGTTACATTTTTAATTCTAGAATATTTTTTGATATCACGAATTAAAGAAGTATGTAGTTGTTCTACCTTTTTAAGATATTTTCTATCTCCTCTTAAAACATAGTTTTTAAAATTATGGATTAATCCACCATATCCAGCAACCTCTTTTATGTGAGATAATAACTGTACTTTAGTATTTTTAAGAAAAACTATTTTTCTAAGTTTTTCTACTTCTTTTGTAGAGTTTGAAGTAAGTATTTTTTCATATGTTTTTAATTCTTCTTTTGATGCATTTTTCTTAAATGTAGAAAGATATGTATCTTGTGAGGCAACAAGTGAACTAAATAGATAATAACTCTCACTAGATATTCTTCCTAAATCAAAGATATTACGAACTACTGTTGATTCCTTATAAGCTTTTTCAGAAGTATTTATTAATGATATTAAAGATTCTGAATATTTAGAAATCTTTCCATTATTAGAAAATGCAACTAAATCATCTGAAAAAGTCAACAAAGTATCAATTATATTTGTATAAAACTTATCTGTTCTTTCTTCATCTATTTGAGAAGATAAGACTTGTTCTCTAATATTTTTTAATTGTTTTATCTCTTTTAAAACCTTCTCTATTTTTGGCACAAGTTTTTCATCATAATTACTAGCATTAAAGTTTTGAGTGAATTCTTTATAAAGTTTTTTATATTTATCACTTTCTTGAACCTGAAATTTTAGTTCATCTTTAAAACTGTTTCCATAAGAAGATATATAATTAAGAGAGTAACTTCTCTCTTTTTGTAATTGAACTAAAAAACTATTACTATTTACAACAAATTCTAAATAGTTAATAGTTTTAGTCATACTGTTTTTTTCTTCATATTTAATATATAGTGAATTAATTGATAAAACAATTATACTAATGATTGGTAGAAGGAGAATTAATAGTATTTTATTTTGAAGCTTTAGGTTATTCATATTTACTCCATATGTTGATTATTTTTGTAAATATATTCAAATTTAAATGAATGGCTTATTAATAATTATTTTATGTAACCATATTGTAACCTTCAAGTTATTTCCTAGTTATTAAATACTTTTTATTGCAAATTAAATAACTTAATATAACTTTTAATTGCAACATTGCTGACACTCTTTAAAAAAAAGACTTTCATCAATTTTACAAATCACACACTTATGTTCTAAATCTTCACTTCTTAATATTCTTTTTTTAGTACATTTATTATTTTTTAATGCCCAATAAGAAACCCTAGCCACGCAGTCAAAGGCTAGTTTATTTAAAGTTTCTGAATCTGTATATGGATTTTTAGCTACAGATGATCTAACATTAGAGTAAGGTGATGAAGAGAAAATTCTTAATTGTTTTTTTGATTTACACACTTGTGTTTCTAAAATAAGTTTTTGTTCAGATGAATACATTGTTTACTCTTTAATAATATTTATATGTAAATATATTTTAAATTAAATTAAGAAACAATATAAAGTTATTTTCTGTAACTAAAATGTAATTTTGGGATATTTTGAATTAATAAAACTATTATTAACTAGTATTTTAAGAAGGTGGGATTAATTACTTAATCCCATAGTTTTTGATTATAAATCAACTAAAGCTTTAAATGTAGCACCACATCTACCTATGTTATCAACATTAACATGCGATCTCTCATCTAATCTTCCATCTTCAAGATATTGGTGTTTTAATTCTAAGATTACAGGAGTAGTTACACCTGGAACATCAACTGTATCATAGTAATCACATAATAAAGCACTTTGAGAAGAAGAAATCATTGGTGGGTAACCATCCATAACTGCATTAACATCTATTTCAAACTTTTCTATTTCACTCTCTTCTTTTCCTAAAGGAAGTGCACATTTTTTAACTTGATCAGCATTGTCTTTATTAACAAAACAAATAGTAGCTTTTTTGTGTTTTAAAATATTTGCAAGTGAGTCTTTTGGAATACCAGCTTCTTTCTCTCCAATTGCAACAATTACTAATGCTGGATTAGTTGAGATTGGTATAAAATATGAAAAAGGTGCTGCATTTAATACACCTTCATCTTCAGTTACAATCCAAGCAATAGGTCTTGGTATTACTGTATCTGACATAATTTTATATCTATTTAAATCGTTGATATCTTTATAATCTAAAATCATTCTTTTCCCTTATTTTTTATGGCTAAAATATATAAAATTATAGCTAAATATAAGGATTCAAAGAAAAACTAGTTTAGATTTTTTAGGCTAATTAAAAGGTTTGTTTCTAAAGGTTAAGAATTATCCATAGGTAATGAAATTTTAAAAGATGCACCATTATAAATCACATCTTCAATAATAAACTCTTCATTGTTTACTGATATTTTCCCATTCATATGATTAACTAAAATTTGTTTTGTCATATACAATCCAACACCCGTACCTAAGCTTTTTTCTTTTGTAGTAAAGTATGGTTGGAATATCTTTTCAAGATTCTCTTTAGGAATTCCACCTCCACTATCTTTGATTACAATACAAGCTTCATTCTCTTCTTGGAAAACATCAATTACAATAACTCTTTTCCCTTCAATTTGTTCAATTACAGAGTCTCTCGCATTATTTAGGATATTAAGTACTGCTTGTAATAATTCATTCTTAATAGCTTTGATTTCTATACTATTAAAGTTTGTAATTACTTTTATATAATTGTTTTGCATTGAGGCAGCAATTAGGTTAATATTCTTTTCCATTAAAGATACTAAATCAAATTTTTCAACTTCTTTATTATCAATAAAAAAGTTTCTAAAGTCATCAATTGTACTAGATAGATGTTTTGTAGTATCAATAATTTTTTGTAAGTCTTTTTTTAAATCATCTTCTTTTAATGTTTTATAATCAACCTTAATAACTGAACCACTAGCAATTGTAGAAATTATACTTAAAGGTTGTCGCCATTGATGAGCAATATTACCAATCATTTCACCCATTGCTGCCATTTTAGATTGAGAATAAACCATTTGGTCTTTTTTTCTATTCTTTCGTACTTCATCTTTGAATTTCTTTTTTAGTTTATCATTTAGTATTTCTAATTGATTTGTTTTTTCTACAACTTTTACTTCAAGTGTTGCATTTATATTTCGAAGTGCATTTTTTTGGCTTTCTATTCTTTTTTGATAAGTTGTTAGTATTTGATTGATTTTGATTGATAGAAAATAAGATAAAATACTTGCAACTAGAACAAAAGCTGCTGCTATTTGAGTTGACTCTTTTATTATCTCTTCTCTTTTTAGCTCATTTTGTTCTTTTATATTATTAAGATAAGTAGATATATTATTGATATCTAAACTTAGAGTAATAACCCAATCCCAAGTATCAACATAATTAAATACATATAGTTTATAAGTGTTTTTATTAATCTCTTTCCATATATATTCATATTTACCATTTGATAAATCAGCTTTAGATTTTTTTTGATATTGCCATAAAAGTTCATTTATTTCTACATCTTTTTCAATATCTTTAAACTCTATTTTTTTGTTTTGTTTTTCTCTGAGGTTTTGAATAATTCCAAAGTTTTTATCTAAAGTAAAAATATTTCCATAAGTTTCAATACTCATTAAATTTAGTCTATTTAAAACCTCTTTTTTTGTAATCTTTTCATAATCATTTAAATATAAAGAATAAGATACTGTAAGTTTTAACTTCTCAAAGTTTTTAATATACGTTAATTTTGTTAACTCTTTAATCTCTAAGTTCTTTTCATAGAACTCTTTATTTACAATATAACCTTCTTTTTTAACTCCAAGTAATTCATTATATTTAAATATAAATTCCTTACTTAAAGAAGAGGTATTTGATAAAAAACTATTCTCTTTTTTTGAATAGTCATTTATAAAATACCTACCAGTATCTTTATTATTGATTTTATTTAAATCTGATAATAGACTTATTTTAATTTGAGATATTCTCTCAGTATTTAAATCTTTATTTATATGTTTTGATAGTAAGGATCCAGCAATATCTACTTTTAATTTTATTTTATTTTTTACAATATTTATTGAAGTTGCTTTTTTGAATTTAATATATGAGTTAATTGAAGAGACAATTGGTTCTAGCCTTAATTGTTCTTCCTTTAAGAAGTTTTGTTTTAGATTTATAAAATCACTCTGGAAGTTTTTTTCAGCATTTTTAATATGTAAAAATGTAAAAATTCCAGAGGTTAATATTATAAATAATATTGGTACGACAAATATAAATTTTGATATATATTTCTCTTTAAACATGAGTTAGATTTTGAATTCTTTCTCTACGTCTTGAGCTTGTATTTGACCTTTTAATGTTAAATAAGAATCACTTACTAACTCTTCTTTTTTAAACTCTTTTAAAAATTTCTTTCCATCTTTTAATGAAAAAAGACCTGTCTCTTCAAGTTTTAAAACTATATCATTTAGAGTTTCTGATTCTTCTTTTTTATAGATTGCTAATAAAAATACTTTCTTATTTATATCCACTTTAATATCCTTGTATAATAAAAAGCGAAAAGGATAAATCCTAATCCTAATATGCTCGTAATTATAGCAAGTGAAGTTAAACTTGCCATTAACCCAATAAATAATGTTGTAAGCACACAAGCCATCATAAAAAACATATCATTATAAGAAATTACTCTCCCTAAATACTTCTCATCACACTGATCTTGTAATAAAGCATAAGTAAAGGACCAAAGAATAGTAGTAAAAAATCCAGTAAAGAAAATAGTGAATAATGATACATAAAAATTAAACTGAGTAAGTCCCCATAATATAATAGCTATACCTTGAAGAATTAGTACATAATGTAAATTATTCTTATTCACATATTTTGATATAAATACAGGACCTATCATTAAGGCAACAGCTCTAGTTGCATTTGAAATACCAATAGCTAAAGGTACTGCTATTACATATTTATACTCATTTTTTGCAAGTAATGTAACTAAAGTATCAAAAGAAGTTAATCCCACACATGAATGCAAAAATATTAAATGAAGAATAATTCTATTGTTTTTAATATAAAGAAAACCATCTTTTATAAGCTCCCATATTTTATCTTGAACAATAGAAGCTTTTACTTTAAAATCAATATTTATAAAGACTATTAAAGCAACAAGAAAAAACATTGAATCAATAATAAAAGCAATTTTAATACCTACAAAATTTACTATTATTCCACTCATTGCCATTCCTGCAGCATAAGTAAAAGACCATATAATTGAATGAATTTCATTTACTTGTTGTAAAGCTTTTCCATTTAATAATTTTGCTAATAAAGACATTTCAGTTGAGAAAAACATAGATGCAGCACTCATACGAACAAATATAAATATCATTAAAAGCCAAATATCATTTTGATTATCTATGGTTAAAAAACATAAAGTCATAATAAGTTCAATGGATAATAAGGAAACCATTAAAGGTTTGATTTTAAATCTATCAATAATCGCACCAGAGAAAGGTGCAATTATTACAGCAGGAATAAAGTGCATCGCAGCAACAACGGAAATAGCAAGTTCAGTAGAACCAAACTCAACTAACATTGTATAAATAGCTACGTTAGAAAACCATGCACCAAAGTATGCAATAAATTGAACTAAAGATAAATCCCTAATTACCTTATGTTCACGGAAGAGTTTACGATAATTCAATGTTAATTAAAACCTCTTGGAACATAGCCGAGTTTGAATCTTCATCTTCTTTATTTGGTGTTAGGTAGTTTGTATTCTTGTTTCCAGCAAAAAAGAAAGCACATGACTCTTTTATATCATTTGATAAGCTAACAGTAAATTGTGCTTCTCCATATTTTGAAGATATTTTAACTATATCACCATTACTATATCCAGTTGATTCATGTAAATATACATTATTATCAATCTTAAATTGTGAGTTTAAAGAGCTTTTACTTTTAGCAGTGATTAAATAGAAGTTATCTTCTGTTTTATCTTTGTATAAAGGTTCAACTTCAATATCTTCAATAAATTCAAATGTTTCTAAAGTAGGATATTCCACTTCTTTATCTTTATAATATTCAAAAGCTTCATCTTCAGAACATAATGCTTGATAATCAAACTTTTCAATTAAATAAGAAGCTAATTCATACTCACTAATTGTTCCTTCTTCTTTGTCTTTTTGAATATAAGATAAAGACTTATGTCTATTTCCATAAGATAATCTTACATCTTTTTTAGAAAGGAATGAACATGAAGGAATAATTAAATCTGCATATTCACATGTATCATTATATGTTGTACCAAAAAATACAACAAATGATTTTTTTAATCCATCTATTACAGCTTGAGTATTAGGAGCAGAAACAACTGGGTTTGCACCTTGAATAAAAGAAAGTTCATAATTTCCAAAATCAACTTCTGGAACTGCAATCTTTTTATTTTTACCTTTTATTGCAAACTGTTTATCATATCCATAACCTGAATCACTTAAATACCAAAGGCCACCAGCTGTATTTGGATTATGATATCCCATGTAAGCTGCAAAACCATCAATACATCTAGTAATCTGAGAGCCTTCAAGATACTTCTGAACTCCAAGACCTAACATAATAGCTACGCTTTTACCTTCAACCATATCAAAAAGTTTATATGCCTCATCTAGTGATACACCTGTTGTTGCTTCATAAGATACTAAAGGTCTATTTTTAGCAATATCAAAAAACCAATCAGAACCTTCTGTATACTCCTCTAAAAACTCTTCATCTTCAGCTCTATTCATAAATGCTAATCTAGTTAAAAACAGAGCCAATTCATAATCTGTTTTAGGATTAACTTTCATATGAAGCTCTGATTTTTTTGCAATTGGTGTAGTAATTGGATCAATAGTAATAAATGTTTTATCTTTTACTTGATTATATAAATGAGATGATGTTACTGAGAAGTTTCTTCCCCATACTATAATTACATCAGCATCTAATAATTTATCAATACTAGGATTAATCACAGCACCTCTAGATGCTTCAATTCCAGCACCTCCACCACCATCACATAAACTACCTTTTGTTAAAGCTGAACCATATTGAGTAAAGAAGTTTTTAGGAGCACTTTGCATTAATCCTAAGTTTCCACTTCCATTATAATAAATACTTTTTTCAGCTTCTGTACTTTTTAATTTCTCTTCTAAAATATCAAGAGCTTTTTCTAAAGAAATATCTTCATTTTTATATTTTGCACTTTTTAAATTATCTTCTTTTAATAAAGAAGCAAAGTTCACACATAGTTTTTTATTAGTAATATTCTCATTAGAACCTTTTATATTACCATCAATATTTTCACCTTGACAAGCATCATAACAGTCTAATGGACATGCTACTTTTTTATTTGAATTCAATTTTTACCAACCTTGAGAATACTTTCACATTATCTAAAACTATTTTTACTTTATAAGATGAAATATGAGAAGAATCTGCAACTTCATATACTTTATTGATTTTTAAATCTGTTTTCTTTCCATCTAAATATATAACTTTATTTTTAATACTTTCTACATTTGAAATAGGAACAAAAAACTCTAATTTTGCTTTTGATAAGTCTTTTGATTCATATAATAAAGTCCCAGGAGTTACATAGTCATCTTTTTTTACTGAAATATTAAAAATATAGTTTGATTTTTCAACTAATTTTTTATTAGAAATACTATCTTTTAGTGTTTCAATTTTTACTATAATATCAGCTTTACTAGATTCTAAATTAACAACTTTTAATTTTTGAGTATCTTTTTCAAAAGCAGATTTAGAAGAAATACTTTTTAATCTCTTATAGTTTGTATTTTCAATCTTAATCATTTCATTAAATAGTTTTAATTTCTTTTTTGATTGTTCTAATTCAATTTTATTTACTTTAGAATCTATTTGAACAACAACACTATTATTTGCAAAAGAACCTTCTACTTTTTCATTTGAGAAAGTTACTTTCCCAGAAACTGAAGACTTCACTTTATAATTTTCAAAAGGCTCAAGTTTTGCGTAATATTCACTTGCCATAAGGCTATTAATTAATAAAAAACAAAATAGTAATACTTTCATATAATTTATCCTTTTAATTCTATTTGTTTGAGTAGTTTAATAATTTCTTTTTTTAATGTTTTAAAATCACCCTGCTTTTCTAAATCAAAAATCAACTTATCCAAAGAAGAATTTGTTTTAATAAAAGGAGATAAGATTTTTAATAAATCATTACTTGAAGAAGAGGCTTTTATTTTCTTTAATAGTGGCCTATCATTAAACTCTTTTTTTTCTTTCTGTTTTATAACATAATAATATAAACCAAATATTAATAATGTACTAATAATACCCAAAGAAAAATATAAAATATTATCTTTTATTGAGCTTTTTTCTACAACTTTTATTTGAGTCATATTTTGCACACTATTATTCTTTTTCTCTAGTGTAACAGGAGTGATGTTTTCATTTTTATTTTCAACTTCTATTACAAATGATTTTGTTTCTTTTGTAATAACTTTGTTTTCTAATTTATTGAAATAAGATAGTTTTACAGAAGGAATTGTTGTATTTTTATTTAATAAAAGTGAGAAAACTTTTGTATAAGATCCAGTATATTTTCCATCTTTAAAAGAAGCTATTATTTTAGGTTTATTTTCAAAAATTGTAGCTTCTTTTAAATCTAATTTAATATCTTTTATATCATCAATATTTCCTACTCCATCAACTTTTAGTCGATAAGAAATAGATTCACCCTTTTTTACTTTTGTTTTATCAAGCTTGGCTTCTATATCAAAATCACCTATTAAATCAACACCAGAAGGTAAATCCTTTGCCTTAAGATCTAAAGCATTTGAATAAACTTTAAAAGTACTCAACCCATTTGAAAACATTGCATAAGCACTTTTTCTAGGATCTACCATTTGTGTATGTATTATCATTGGTGTTATTTCTAATAGTCCAGCTTTTAGAGGGAATAATAAAAAGTTTAATTCTTGTACAACAAAATTTCCATCTTCATACTGCTTTGAACTATTTAGTTGTTTGAACCAAAAGTTATTAAAGTTTGGCTGTTCAAATGATAAATCAACTATTTGTGAGTGTTTTTTGTATTTAAAAACAACTGTTAAAATAATATCTTCACCAACATAAACATCATTTTTATTAGTTTTAATTGTTAAATCAAATAATTCTGATTTAGTCTTCTTAGCATTTACTAATTTAACTTCTTTGATTTTTGTGATATAAAGTTTATCATCAATTTTAAATTCTAAGGGAGGAAGAGTTATATCACTTGTAGGTTGCAAAGAATAAACTTTTTTGATTTTTTTTGTTATTCTTGAGTTTATTATATTAGTAGAATTATAAGATTGTATTACATCAACTGTAAAACCATCTATCTCTTTGATTTCAGGGAAAATTATATCATCCCCACTTGCTTCAATAGCAAAAAGTAAAGACTCACCTTTTATTATAGAAGAAGGAATCTCTATTTTTACATTAGAAAAAGATATTGTAACAAGAGTTATTAATATTATTAAAAATCTAATCACCAAGTCTCCTAAAAGTCTAATGTACCTTCAATAGCAAAGTTTGCTTTTGAATCAAGTTCCGCATGGGATATAACTGCAACTTGAAGGCCAAATTTTTCGTATATTTCTGAAATTCTTTTTCTTAAAACAGGATCAACTACCATTGCAACTTTATTGAAACCTTTAGCTTCTATTTGTTCAATTAAAGATTTTGTATGTGTCACAAGATTATTGATCTCAGCAATTGATAACATAAGCTGACTAGCTCCATGTTGATCTTGTAGTTTTCCAATAAATTGTTGTTCTAACTCTGGTTTAATAGTAACAATATGTAAAATACCATCATTATCTAAAAACTTCTGAGTAATTAATCTATATAACTTAGATCTTACATGCTCTAATAATACATCAGGAGCTTTTGTAAACTCTGCAATATCTGCAATTGCTTCAATAATTGTAAGCATATCTACAATAGGTATCTTCTCATGTAATAAGTCTTTAGATACTTTTAGTAATGAACCATAAGAAGTAACTTTCATAGCTTCTTCAACTACAATAGGGAAATCTTTTTTCAATCTATCAACAATATCTACAATATCTTGTCTAGTAATAATATCTTCAGAGTGTTTTTTAATTACTTCTGAGATATGTGTAGAGATAATTGTAGGAGCATCAACAACAGTAAAACCTTTCATTAAGGCTTCTTCTTTTAAATGTTGTGCAATCCAAGTTGCTTCTAAATTAAATACAGGTTCTTTTACTTTTAAACCTGGAAGTTTTTCATTACCTAAACCACCCATTGCTAATAATTTATCAATCTCAACTCGTCCTTTTACTAAAGGAATTCTTTTTAAATATAATTGATATTCATTAGGTGATAAACTAGCATCATCAGAGATTCTAATTTGAGGAATAATAAATCCAAGTTCTGTTGCAATTGTTTTTCTAATAGCTTTAATTTTGTCTAATAATTCTGAGTTACCTTGAACTAATTGAAGTAATCTAATTCCTAATTTTAACTCAAGAACTTCAAGCTTCATAATAGTTTCAATAGTCTGTTCGTCATTAGCAGCACTTGCTTGTTTTTTCTTCTCTTTTATAACATCAACATTATCACTAATTTTAGCTTTTTTCTTTTCAGGTTCAGTTTTAAAGAATCTAGTTAATGCATTATCAACATCTTGTTCTATAAGATTTATTGTGTATCCAATAAATATCATTAATAATCCCATAAATACTAAAATACCAGCAGGGAATCCAGGAACAAATCCAAATAAAATCATACCCATACCAACTAACACTAGTGATTTAGAATCTTTAGCAAGTTGCATAATAGATTGATTAGCAAATTTATCTTCATCCATATTAGATCTAGTAATAATAATAGCAGTTGCAGTTGATAAAATTAAAGCAGGTAATTGAGCTACTAATCCATCACCAATAGTTAAAATAGTATAAATTCTACCACTTTCAGATACTGTTAAATCATGCTGGAATAGACCAATTAATAATCCACCAATTAGGTTAACTAAAGTAATAATAATACCAGCAACAGCATCACCTTTTACGAACTTAGACGATCCATCCATTGCCCCATAGAAACTAGCTTCAGAAATTAAAGACTTTCTTCTCACTTGCGCTTCTTTATCATCAATAAATCCTGCATTTAAATCCGCATCAATTGCCATTTGTTTACCAGGCATTGAATCAAGTGTAAATCTTGCAGTAACTTCCGCAACCCTTGTTGCACCCTTAGTAACAACCATAAAGTTAATAAGAACTAGAATAATAAATACAATAACCCCAATTACCATATTTCCACCAACAACAAAGTCACCAAAGGCTGAGATAATAGAACTTACCGCATCAGGACCATTGTGTCCCTCACTTAAAATTGACCTTGTAGTTGCAATATTCAAGGACAGTCTAAACAGTGCAAGAATAAGAATAATAGTTGGGAAAGTAGTTAAATCAGAAGGTTTCTGAATATACAGTGAAATTAATAGGATTAATAATGATAAAGATAAAGATATTACCAAGAAAAAATCCAGCATCCCTTTTGATAAAGGGACGATGATAATCGTTAAAATTGCTACAAATAATGCAACAATAAATAAATCTTTTGTAAATATCTTTTTAAAATTCATCTAGGTAAATAATTAATTATCTAAGAAAATTAACTAATGACAATTGATTAGTTTTGTTAATTGTTGAATATAATGCTGTGTATGTTAATTCTAATGCTTTTGATTCAACAGCTAGTTTTGATAAATCTGCTGCTCCAATTTCTATAGATAATACATTGTACTGAGTAAGTTTTGCTGTAACTTTCTCTTGTGATAATTCGAATACTTTGTTTCTTCCACCAAGTTCTGCATGGGCAACGTTAATTGCATCATAAGAATCATTGATTTCATTAATACCAGTATTTAAAGCTGCATCTGCAACTGCATCACTAACAGGGTTTCCTGCTGTATCAACTTTATTTAAAGCATTAATTACACTATTTAAAGCTTCAAAAATATTAGTTTTTGCTTCAAATTTTGTTCCATCTGCTGTTCCAACATTCGCTGTATAAACAGGTGGTGTTGCAGCATTATTAGTTACAGGTAGTGTTGTTGTAGTAACATTACCATCTAAATCATATTTAACGATATTAGTTTTAGTTGCATCAAGTTTCCATTCAGAACCATCTTGATCGATAATCCTATCACTTTCTTTGAAACTTAAATTTGGGTCACCTTTTGTAGCCACGTCTGATGAATACATCATCATATCAAAGCCATTTACACCCTTATCTCGGTAAGAACCTTCTTCCACTGCAATTTTTCTTAACTGGTTATCACCATTATAAGTAACATTACCATTTGCATCTTCAATAAATGGTTTAACAGAAGAATCAGAACCTGCAAATAAATATTCGCCATCTACTCTACTATTTGCCAAGTCAAGAATATTTTGTTTAACTCCAGAAATACTAATAGCAATAGATTTTTTACCCTCTGGCGTTGTTGTATCAGTGTTTGCTTTTAAAAGTTCGCTTTTTACTTGTTCCATTAATCTTTTAACTTCTGTTAAAGCAGAATCAGAAACATCGTTATGAACATTTGTTCTAGTTATTTGAGTTTGAATACCTTCAAAAGTTTTTATTTTGTCATCAACAAAAATTTCTCTTGAGTAAAGTACAGAATCATCACTACCATTTTCTAGTTTTTTTCCAGTACTAGTTTGATAAGAAATTCTTTTTTGCTCAGCATTTAAATTATCTAAATGATATAAAGTCTGTTGTGTTTGATTAATCATTCTAAAACCTTTCTAAACATTGCTACAATTTCATTAAAATTGTAACGTTCTTGAGTACTTTGAGTTAAAAATTCTCTAATTTTCTCTTTTTTAGCCATTGCAGCGTCAAGTTCAGCATCCATGCCAGGTTTATATGCCCCAACTCTAACTAAAACTTCGTTTTCCTTTATTAAAGATAATACTCTTTTTAACTTTAAAAAGTCATTATAATGTTCATTATTAACAACTTTGTCCATTACCCTTGAAGCTGATTTTAGAAGATTAATTGGAGGATAAAAACCCTGTTCAGTTAATTCTCTTGTTAAAACAATATGCCCATCTAAAATAGATCTACTCTGATCAGCAACGGGATCATTCATATCATCACCATCAACTAATACAGTAAAAAATGCAGTTAATGAACCTTTATCATTATTTCCAGCTCTCTCCATTAATTGAGGTAATAAAGCAAACACTGAAGGCGGATAACCACGACTTACAGGTGGTTCACCAGTACTTAATCCAATCTCTCTTTGAGCCATTGCAAATCTTGTAACAGAATCCATCATAAGTAAAACATCATGACCTTTATCTCTAAAGAACTCAGCAATTGCCATAGCAGTAAAAGCTCCATATTTTCTCATTAGAGCCGATTCATCTGAAGTAGCTGCAACAATTACGGTATTTTCTAAATTATTATCTAAATTATAATGAATAAATTCAGGAATTTCACGCCCTCTTTCCCCAATTAAAGCTATAACTTTAATTTGAGCTTCACAACCTTTAACAATCATTCCCATAAGTGTTGATTTACCAACTCCTGAACCTGCAAAAATACCAACTTTTTGCCCTTTTCCAGAAGTTAACATTGAATCAATAGATTTAACACCAGTTGAGAATTTTTCATCAATTATTCCTCTCTCTAGTGGAGGCATTGAAAGTTTATTAATTGCAGAATTCTCTCTTAATTCTTGAGGTTTACCTTTATCATCAATAGGCTCACCCAAAGCATTTACAACTCTTCCTAATAATCCATAACCACACTTAACAGATAAACCTTCTTTTTGAAGGTAAACTTTATCATGAATTCTAAAACCTTCAATAAATGAAAATGGTACAATTGTAAAAGATTCACTATCAATTGAAGCAACCATTCCCAAAACCGTATATAAGTGCTGTACAGATTCAATTTTTACAATATCACCAACTGCTACTTCTAAACCTACAGCTGTAACTGTTGTTGTTGAAATGTGTTTAATTCGTCCAAATGCAATGGCTAAGTTTGTTGAGTCAATACTATCTATAAAACTATCTAAATCCATTACATCTCATCACACATTTTTTTATATAAACTATCACTTGTTCCTTTTACTTCTTTACATTTTAAAATGTATTCATCTCTTTTTAGGTCATTTCCTAAATTTTCATATGATTTCAAAATATCATAATAGATTTTTACTTCATCATTAGATCTTACTTTTCTACTATTTTTTAAGGACTCTAATAAATAATCTAATGATTTTTCAATATTGTTATTATCTTTTTCTAATCTTGATAATTCTGTTTCAACGAATGGTGAATAGACAAAAGCTTTAATATCTTTTTGTTTTTCATACAGTTTAGTCAAAATATCATTTGCTTTATCGTTCTCTTCTTTTTTTAATAAATATAGATAATAATCATAATAAAAATCAACAATAACAGGATTATTTTCATTTTGTTTTATAAAATCTAAATTCCGTTTTGTATATGAAAAGAATTTATCTAAAGAAAGACTTTCATCTTTTGATTTTAGTATTTGATATCTATATAAAAACTCTTTTGCTAAGACATCTTTATTATCAACCATTTCAACTTTTGATGAAAAATCTAAGGCTTCATCTGTTAAACCTAAAACAAATGCCATTCGCTCTAAATATAAATAAATATTAGCATCTCTACTTTTATTAAATGTCACTTTTACTTGATTATAAGCCTTCTCATAAGGAGCTTCAGTAAGACATTCAAAAAATTTATATTTAATTGTCTCATCTTCTATTAATTTAGTTAAAGTTTCACTTCTTGAACTTTGAAGAGCTGTGTTTAATTCAAAACATTTACCTTGATTTAATAACTCACGAATTCTATCAATATTAACTTCATCAAATATAGCATTCATAGAATCATAACCAAATCGTTTAGCAATAGTATTTGAAATATTCTTATATATTTTTTTAGATCTTAATATTTTTTCAAATTTTTTATCTTCTTTATCAATCAATAACTCTTGCAATAAAGATTTTTGTTGCATAGATTCTGAATAATCATATTTATTTGATAATACAGAAGGTTTAATTCTATTTTGTCTCATTAAAATTTCATCAAGATACATTTTTGATTTTTTAAAATAAGCACCTTGGGAATAATCAGTAATAATATCTTTATATAACTCTTTTGCTTTTTCTAAATAAAAATTAGTTCTATCATACATAAGCATATATGTATTTGCTAATTTAAATTTAAAGTCTTCAATTGATTCTTCTTTACTTGTTCTATTTAATAACTCTTTTAAAATATCAGCTGCATGTTCTGGCATTCCAGCTTTAATTAGTTTGTTAATTTTTTTATTAGCTAAATAAGAATCATTTGCATAATAATCTATATTGCTTTTTAAAACTTTTGCTATTAACTCATTTGCTTTATCAAACTCTTCACTTGCAATATATAAATCAAAAAGTTCATCAGCAACAATTGTTGCAATCATTTTATCATCAGTTTTTGTTAAAATACTATATAAAACTCGGATAGCTTTTTTATTGTTTTTTTGATATTTATATACTTTTGCTAAATAAATTTTTCCGTAAGTTTTTGTAAGTTCATCATTAAAATTATTGATAATTATTTCTGCAAAATACTTAGCATCTTTTGCTTTATTTGAATTTAGTTTTAAATCAACTAATAACATATATGCTTTTGATAAATCATACTCATTTATTCTAGAAGAATTAATAGCTTCCTCTAAAACTTTTGCAGCATCAACGATATATCTTTTTGATACTTTTTTTAATGATAGTTCTGCATATAATATTATGATATCAGATTCTAAAACTTTTAATTTATTTTTTTCTTTAAAATCTTTAATTTGTGCATAAGCATCATCAATTTTACCCTCTTTTGCAAGTAATCTTGCATTTTGGATTAAATCAAAACCATCAGCAATAGTTTGTTTTCTTTGTTGGGAAATTTGAGCTCCAGAAGAGTTTATAAAACTATAATAAAAGTCTTTTTTTGCATAAATAGTACTAAGGAATAAAAAAAATATAATTAAAAGTTTCACTCTTTACCTTTTCTTTTTTAACTCATAAACATAAGAGAAAATCTCTGCTAAAGCTTTATAAAATTCACTTGGAATTTGTTGTTCTATCTCTATTTGATCATGTAAAGCCCTAGCTAACGCAGGGTTTTCAATAATTGGAATATCATTTTCTTTTGCAATATCTTTAATTTTTATTGCAATAAAATCAATACCTTTTGCTACAATTTTTGGTGCAGAGTCAACAGTATTATCATACTTCATAGCTACAGCATAATGGGTAGGATTAGTAATAACAACATCAGCATCAGGCACTTCAGTCATCATTCTTTTCTGAGCCATTTCCATTTGAATTCTACGAATTCTACCTTTTACTAAAGGATCACCATCCATGTTTTTATATTCATCTTTAATATCTTGTTTACTCATACGTAAAGACTTCATATAATAATGTTTTGTAAAATAAAAATCTATTATAGCAAAAATAATTATAATTAGTAGTATAGCCCCAAGAAAGTACCCTGTAAGCTCTATCATCGTACTAATTGTACCCATGGTTTCTTTGTCCATCATTGCAAGAATCATGTCCCCAGTAAAGAGAAATAAAAGAACCATAACAATAATAATAACTGTAAGTTTTGCTGTTAATTTAAAAGCCTCAATTAGCTTTTTTAATCCAAAAACATTCTTCATTCCTTTAATAGGATCAAGCTTTTGTAAATCAATTTTTAAAGGGGTTACAATCATTCCAAATTGAACCCAATTAAATACAAAAGTTAATAAAATCACAAGAGCAAATAAAGGTAATAATGAACTAATCATTGTCATAACCACAGTATAAGTTAGAGAATAAAATACAGTATTATCAAGTTCTTGTCCTATGAAACTATAGGAGAACATCATTAATTTTTTGATTTCACCCATAGTATGGGAAGAAAAGAATAATATATATAAAGATCCAAAAAATAGAATAGCCGCACCAGTAACTTCCATTGATTTGGAAACATTACCTTCCTTTTTGGCATCTTCTATTTTCTTGTCGGTAGGTTCTTCGGTCTTTTCATCTTCATCAGCCAAACTAATATCCTATTGAAATTTTGTTATAAAATAATTTGTAAAAGCCTCTGTAAAAGCTTCCATACCAAATATCAAGAATAAAAAAATCAATGCAAATTTCAATTGAAAGGTGATAACAAAAGGTGAAAATGCAGGCATAGATTTTGTACCATATCCATAATATATATCCATAATAAATCCAATAAAAAATAGAGGTAAGGCAAAAGCAAAAGCAAAAGAAAACATTCTTTTAACTTCATCAATTGCAATTTGAATACCATCATAAGAGAATATATCAAAAGTACCTAAATGAATCATGGCAAAACTTTTCACTAGTATAACAAGAGTCATTTCATACATTCCTGTTTGGAAAAATAGAGCAATTACAATCCAATATAATAGTCGTGAAACAAGACCCTCTTGTGAACCAGTTGAAGGGTCAAACATCATTGCCATTGATAAAGCAGTTGAGTACCCAACAAAATCCCCAATAATTCTAACAGCAGAAAACATAATATGTAAAAACATAGCAGCAACAGCACCTAAAGTAATTTCAGATAATAAACCTAATAAAAAAGTATCTTGAGTAATAGGAGTAGTTACATCAACTAAAGGAAATAAAAAAATAGTTATATAGAAGGCTAATGCAATTCTAATTCTTCCACTAACAGCAGCATCACCAAAGATAGGCATAAAAGCTACAAAAGCTAGAATTCTAGCAAGTAGAAGTAAAAAGGGGTATACAACATCCTCATTTAATAGAGATAAAAAAGCTTCCATTCTTATAAGTAGTCTAAATTCTTATCTTCAGATGTTTGATTATTTTCTCTTAATTCTAAAATAGATTGTGTGTTACTTCGAGAAAAAGATTTTTGTGAATTTTCACCATTATTAGATGATTGATCATTATTGCCTTCTTCTCCTGAACTAAAGTCAAGATTAAACTCAGCATCTTCTTCAAAAGTATTTTCTAACGCAGATTTTAAACCATTTTGACTATCAACAAATGCATCTAAAGTTGAACTATTAGAAATATTCATACTAATATTAATACCATTGTCTTTGTCATTCTTCATAACAATTGCAATTGAACCTAAATGCGCTGGGTTAAGATTAATTCTAAATGCAGTTACTGGTGGTTTGTAATTTTCATACATTTGTCTTGCTACATCAGACATCATTGTAGACATTTGTTGTTTTGCACCAATAATACGGGATTGAATACTTTGAGCTAAAGAAGGATTAATATTTAAAGTTACATCATTAGCATTATTAACAATATTATTAGTTGAAGTATTTGTATCATCAGATAAAATAGCTTTACTTGCTTCTATAGATTTATTTATAATATTTCTTGTATCATCATGATGAATATTTTTATTAAAAGCAACTCTATCTAAGAAATTTCTTTTTTCTATATTTGTATTATTAATATTTTTATTTTCTACATTTTCAACTTCAACATCAATTTTTTCAAGTTCTAAATCAAGTTTCTTAGCAGCAGACTTAACATTTTCAGTACTTTTTGCAGTTTTTACTTCATTAATAGCTTCTGTTTTTTTAGCTAAGTTTTGATTAGCATTAGTGTTTTTTTGTGTACTTAAATATATATTTGTTAATACATCTCTTGAATTTTTTTCACTGCTAGGCTTATTTGGATTATCTAAAGTTTTGCTTTGCTGATCAATTACTTTTTCATCTAATTTTTTATCGTCTACTTTTGTTTCAAGAGTTTTTTTATTGTCAACAATTTTATCAAATAAAGATTTTTCTTCTTTAGCTTGAGTTTTTACTTCTTCTTTTATTTCACTTTTATTTTCTAATGAAGTCTTGGGTAAATCAACTCTTTCTTCAGTTTTATTAGCTAATTTAGATAATTGTTCAGCAGCTTTTTCATTTTTTACTTCACTATTAACTACAGGTTTATCACTAGTTATTTTTTCTTCATTTTTTACTATTTTTCTATCAAGACTATTTTCGCTTATTATTTCTTTTGTATTTGATTGATTTAATTCAGTTTTTTTCGTTTCTATATTTCTAACATCAACATTTTTAGTATCTACTTGTTTTGTTTCTGTAGATTTTATTTCAGTATTTTTAGTATCTAAAATTTTAGTTTCTGTAGATTTCACTTCATTAGTTTTATTATTTAAAGTTTTTATTTCAGTGCTAATTTCATTATCTACATTTTGATTTAAAACAGTAGTTTTATTAAGGTTATTAGTTTCAGTTTTTTTATCTTTTTTATTAGTTTTTACTTCAGTATCAACTATTTCATTAGATATAGAATCATCCTCTATATTAGCTTTTATATCACTAGTTTTAATACTATTTTTTGTGTCAGTTAAATCTTTTTTATCTAATTTAGATGTTTCATCTGTTTTTAAAGAATCAATTAATTTATTTTTATTATCTTTAGAATCTACTAATTCATTCTTTTCTTTTGTATCAACATTAGTTTTTAGTTTAGGATTACTTACTTTTGAATTTTCTTCACTTTTAGTATTTAAATCTTTTTTTACTGTATTTAAAATATCAGTATTATTAATTACTTTATTATCAACTTTTGATTCAGTTTTATTTGTTTCATCTGTATTCTTTGTATTTTTTGTATTTTTTTCTAATACTTCAGAACTATTTTTTGTTTGATTATTAACTGAAGGATTATCCTTTAAATCAACATTTTTTATACTTCCTGTAGATACATTAACTTCTTTCGAATCTTTTTTATCAATTTTTTCCACATCTTTGCTAGGATTATCTTCATTCTTTTCTAAAACCGATTCTACTTTTTGTGAAGAACTATTAACTTTATTCTCACTTTTAGGATTATCATCTTTTTTACTTGTTTTAACATCATCATTAGATTCAGTCAAATTTGTTTTTTTAGAATCAGAAGGTTTTGTTTCTTTTTTCTCGATTTTTGTAGTGTTTTGAGGATTATCAACTATTTTAGTTTTAGCTTCTAAAATCATTCTATCTAATAAAGATCCAGAAGTTTTCACTTCAGGTTTTGTATTTTCTAAATTGTTTTCAGTTTTTGCTAAAATAGTATCTTTTTTTTCAGTTTTTGATGTTTCTTTTGTGTCCACTAAATCTTTTGTATTATTTACATCAACTTTTTTAGAATTTGTTGATACCTCTTCTTTTTTATCAGAACTAGAGATATTAGCATTTTTAGCAGATTTATCTATTGTAGTTTTTTCTTCATTATCAACTACTTTAGTTTTAGCATTTGTTAATAAAGAATCAAATAAAGAACTACCTTCTTTTTTTTCCTCTTTTACATTAACACTATTCGTATTTAAAGTTTTTGTTTCATTTGCTAATATATCTATTTGTTTACTCATGACTATGCTTTCAGAATATCTAATGTTTTTGTATCAATATTTTTATGAGTATTAAATGAAGCAACATTTGCCTCATAAGATCTCATAGCCTCAATTAAATCAACCATTTCAATTACTGGATTAATATCTGGATATGCAACATATCCCTCTTCATTAGCATCAGGATGGCTAGGTTCAAATCTAAGAACTGGTTTAGCATCAGATTCAATGATTGATTTTACACCAACCCCTCTATTTGCCATATCAGAGCTTTGATCTTTAATCATTCCATTTGTAATAGAACTTGTTTTATTTCTACCATTATTTTCAGCCATCAATACTTCTTCAAAAACAACTTGTTGTTTTTTGTATGGACCACCATCAATAGTACTTGTAGTTTTTGCATTTGCAATATTTGCACTAGTAACATTAATTCGTGTTCTTTGTGCACTCATACCAGAAGTTGATACATTATATCCGTCAAAAAATCCCATAACCTATCCTTCTTAAATTTGCATTCTACCGATTTCTTTATAAGCATTAATTGCTTTATTCTTAACTTCTAATGCTAGCTTCATAGTAAGTTCAGCTTCTTCAATTTGTTGTACTGCTTGTTGTAAGTTTGTAACCTTACCTGTTGCTATACCTTCCATTGCATTATAACCTTCAACTTGTTGTTTATTAACATCTGAAACAGCATCTTTTAACATGCCTTCAAAAGAACCAGCACCACTGTTATTAGTTTTAGTTTGATTGTTTTCATTTAAACTTAAACTTAATGGACTAATTGTATTCGATATTGAAGATATATTCATAAATTATTCCTTAACTAGCATTTTTATTTTTTTCTTCAGCAGCTACTATATCTTGAACATTAAGTTCACTAAGCATTGCTTCAATTTTTTCTTCATTATATTTGAAGTCTAATTCTTGTTTCTTATTATCTAGACTAAAAAATGAGATTATCATTGAAAGCATCATATTACTAAGACCTTTCAATATTACTGTAACTCCCATAATTCCAAAAAGCATTTCTAAGGGCGTGAAAAAGTCAGCATTAACTACAAAAAAGATTAAAGTAGCGAAAAATCCTGTAGCTATATATAGCCTAAAGATTCCACTATTAATCACATCTTGGGAGAATCTCTCTACTACCATGATGTTTTTTGTATCCTAACAATAATAAAAGCATTAGAGAAATTAAATGCTTGCACGTAATCAAACCTTAGTGAATATTTTTTAATAAATAGTCTATAATTACCTGCAATTGTTTAGTTGAATCATCTTGAATAAACTCATTAGTAAACAACTTTCTTAATCTACCAGTGGTAGAAATATTAGCAGATGTAGAGACATTACCTATATATTCTACCATAAAATCATTGTTTAGTCTATTTTTTTTCGCTAAATTCACTAAAGAATTTGCAATAGTTAAACCTATTTTATAATTTTTTGTATGGTTAAAACATAACATAAGCTTACTTTTATCAAAGGACAACATTTTCATAAGAGAATAAACATCTGTTAAGGCGCTAGGATCAGTAGTTGTAATAGCTAAAATATTATCTGAAATAGTTAAAAACTCTTTAACATAATCGTTTAATCCAGCCCCAGTATCTACTAAAATAATATCAAATTTATTCAAAGAAATAACATCTTGAACTATACGTGAAAACACAAAAGAGTTAGAGTGATTTGAATATTGGTAACCACTTTTTCCTGCTATTAAATATAAGTTATCATAAGAAGTTTTCAAGGTAACCTCTTCTAATGTTTTCATACCATCAATATAGTCAAAAAGTGTATATTTAGGTTTCATATTAAATAATACTTGCATATTAGCCAAGCCAATATCAGCATCAATTACTGCAACTTTTAAACCTCTTTGAGATAATAAAAATGCAATATTAGCAGTAAAAGTTGATTTACCAACTCCACCTTTTCCAGATGTTACTGTAACAAGTTTTGTTTTTGAGGGTTTAGAATTACGTACTCTATTAGTAAGCTTTATAAGCTTACTAGCTTGGGATGAAATAGTATCAAACAATAACTATCTCCTAATACAAGAGTTATTCATAAAACAATCAATTAAAAAAGAAGTGTCAGATACAATTAAATCATCAGGAACATTTTGTCCAATTGAGAAATAAGTAATTGACTTTTTTGTTTTATGTGAAAAAGATATTAGGTTTCCGAAACTTTTTGTTTCATCTAATTTTGTAAAAGTTAAATAATCAATATTTAATCTTGAATAATTTGCATATATCTCTAATAAATCACTTTGTTTTACATTTGCAGGAAGAACTAAAATTTTTTCAATTGGTAAATCTTCTACTTTCTTTTGATACTCATTAATTAATTCAATTTTATCTATATCATATTGACTAGATCCCGCAGTATCTATAAATATGTAATTACAATCTTTTAATCTAAAAAGTGCTTCAGCTAAGCCTTCAGGTTTTTTTACAACTTCTAAAGGTAACCTCATTATATTAGTATACGCTTGTAATTGCTCAATAGCTCCAACTCTGAATGAATCTAAAGTAACAATACCAACTTTATAATTTTGTCCTAATTTATAAGCATATCTAGCTGCTAATTTTGAAATTGTTGTAGTTTTCCCAACACCAGTTGGCCCAACCATCATTATTATCTTTCTTTGATGTTTTCTTAATGGTATTTCATATTTAATAGGAATAATTCTTCTTAAAACTAATTTGAAAAAATCATTAACTTTTCTAGGATTTGATTTTAGTGATACAGGAAGCTGTTTTATAGTTTTTTTCATTATAGTATATGTCATTTCTTGATCAAATTCATTTTGCTCAAAAAGATTATATATATCAATAAATTCATGAGGAATAGTTAAATCATATAATTGACTTTTAGGATTCCATATTGATTTTTGTACTTGTTCTAATTTATCCTGCATTTTTAGAATTTCTTCTCTAAAATCATAAACTTGAGTTTGTATTGGTTTAGGATTTGGATTAGAAGTACTTGTAGTAGATTTAACTACAGCAGGTTTAGTATAAGCTAAATTTTTTTTATTATCTTCCTCTTCTAGAGCAACAACAACTTCATACATATTTTTTCCGTTGTCACTAGCATTTGATACTTTTTTTGTAGAAATAACAATTGCTTCTTCTCCACACTCTTCTTGTGCAAGACGTAAAGCGGCAGTTGGTGTTTCCCCTAAGAACGAAAGCATATTCATTTTAATCTTCCATCTTTGTATATTTTTTCAATTTTTCCATCTGCTTTTTTAATTCTTATAAATTGATCATTTTCAAAAATGATCTTACCTTTTTTTTCAATTTCTAAAGAACCGAACTTAAAAGTTACTGCTTCATTTCTATATTTGATAACATCTTTTTTACAAATTATTGAGTTTCTATTAATATAGTGAGTAGTAGTGTATTCATTATTTTGTATATCTTGTAAAGTTAATGGAACACAAGCTTTTTTTATTCTTGAGACATTAACTAAACGTAATTTTTTTATTGAAACTTTTTCTTCAAATTGAAATGCATCTTTTGCAACAACAACAGTTAAAGCATAAGAATTAATCGTCAATAAGGCAATAAGAACACTAAGCCTTAACATCAAAGATTTGCCCTCCATTAGCGGCAGTAATATCGTCAACTAAATCTTTGTACATTTGTTTTACAGGAAGTACAATACCAGCTAATCTTTTATTTAATTCATATAGTTCTCTTAAATCATCTTCTAAAGAATTAACTTTATCTCTATAAATATTAACATCAACACCTTCTTGCATTTTTGCAACAAGAGCTTGGTTTAATTGAGATTTCAAATCAGCAATTTCATTTATCATAATATGTTTTTCATCATTACGATCTAATAAACCTTCATGTTTGGCATTTTTAATATCTTCAATATCATGTTTTATTGACTCTTGCAAATCTGTTACAAGTTTAGACATTTTTTCTATAATTTCTTCAATCATAAATACCCCTATTATTTATTATTTCTCGATAAAAATTCATATAACATACTACTAATTCCCATAGAACCAGCAGAATTATCTGAAATAGCTTGTGTATACATACCTTTAATAATATCTGATCCAGCACCTTTTCCAGCTACACTAGTAGATTTTAAAGATATATCCATAATCTCTTTTAGAAAATAAGCTTCAAATTCATCACTTACTTCTTTAAGTTGTTTCTCTTCTAAATTGTCAGTTTTAACTTTATCAAAATCTTTTGCATTATTTATTGCTGACATATTTACTAAGTTATTACTATTAAGTTCCATTATTCCAACCTATCGAAGAAACTTTCTTCACTTAAAATATCATTTTGACTCTCTTGAGCAAAAAATCTCATTTCCACTCTTCTATTATCTGCTGAAACTTCACTTTTTGGATGATATGAAGCATATGCTGATACTTTTAAAATTGATGGATCTATTCTATTTTTAATTAATTCTTTTACAACTGCAATAGATCTTAAAGCCGATATATCCCAAGCATCTCTGGGAATTGAAGCACTTTTATTCCTATTTGTATCAGTATGTCCTATAATCTCAATATTAAAGCTTTGAGGCATAGTTCTAATTACTCTTGCAATTTTAGTAATAAATCTTTTAGCTGCAGGGTTACTTAGATTATATTCTCCCTCTTCAAACATAATTGTAGAAGGAATATCTAAAGTAAATTCATTTTTCCCTTTTTCAATTTGTATTTCTTCAAGTTCACTACTAGAATTAGAATTTATATCTTCAATAATTTCAGATACTTCTTCAGCTGCTTCTTCAGCTGGATTTTCACTAGAACCATCACTGTCATCATCTTCAGATGTACTTTTAGAGACATCATTCTTTTCTGTCTGAGTTTCTACAGATGTATTTTGGTCAATAAAGCCCATAGCTTTTTTCATTACTTCAAAATACTCTTCAACTTTTTTCTTATCCATAACTGCCATAGATAATAAAAGAATGAAGAATGTTAAAAGCAATGACATTAAGTCACCAAATTGAACTAACCAACCTGGTAAACATTTTTCACATTCAGGACACTTATCTTTAGCCATAATTTACTTCTAATCTTCAACTTCAGTTAAAATAGCATTTAACTGCATTTTTATATTACCAATTGATTCTTCAGCTGCAATCATTGAAGCACCTTTTATAATAACTTCACAAGCAACAACTTCTTTTGCATTCTTTTGTGCAAGTTTACTCTCAATAATACCAGCAAATAGTGTACCAACTAAAGCACCATACATTGTAGTAAGTAAGGCAACTGCCATTGCTGGACCAACTGCAGCTGGATCAGAAAGGTTTGCAAGCATTGCAACAAGACCAACTAGTGTACCAATCATACCCATAGCTCCTGCTGTTCCACCAATATTACCAAAAAGACCAATCATAGTATTGTGTCTTTTTTCCATATGTTCAAGTTTATATTCAAGTAAAGGTTCTAAAACTTCAGGTTTTGTTCCATCAACTAATAATTGAAACCCTTCTTTAAAGAAAGGATTAGCTTCTTCCATTACCTTTTGTTCAATCTGCATAACACCATGCTTTTTAATCTCAGTGGCATAGAATATAATTTTTTCAACTAATTCAGGTAAAGGCTCAACTTTTACTTCATTGAAAGCAACTTTTAGTGCAGGAGATACTCTTTTTAAATCTGAAGCTTCAAATTGTCCAGCAGTAACAGCAATAGTACCACCAATAACAATTACAACAGAAGGGACATCTATATAAGGCCCAAATCCAACTCCACCAAGAATAATAGCTAGGGCAACTAGTCCCCATCCACCACCTAATCCTGCTAAGGTACTTTTATCCATAAATTACAATCCTATTTGACTTAATCTTAAATCTTCATTACCAATTTTTTTGATTTTTAATCCAAACTTGCCTTCAACAATAACGGCTTCACCCTCGCCTATTTTAATACCATTAATTAAAACTTCTAAAGGTTCGTTAACCATTTGTTCTAACTCAATTATTTCTCCAACATCCCATTTTAAAATATCTTTTAATAAAACAATTTTTGTTCCAAGTCTAACACTTAGTTTCAATTTTACATCGTATAATAATTCAAGATTCTTTGGTGTTTGAATACTTGAAGTTGGGTTTAATGTTGGTGTTTCTGGCATTGGTGCAGCAGCTGCAGCACTTGGTGCAGAAGGAGTACTATCTTGTGCTCCTGTTATTGTTGAAAAGAAAGGTAAAATTATTTCATCAAAAGACAGAATAACTGGTAACTTTTCATCCCCTAAAGATACAATAAATTCAAAAGAGTTATTTTTTGAAGATAAAATATCACTCTCAACAATTTTTGAACCTACTACTTCTGATTTAATAGAGCTAACATCAGCAAAACCTTGTGCATTAACTGATGTACAAAAACTTCCACAAATATTAGAAACTATTTCATTAACTGCATCTGTAATTTCATCATCAATATGTTCTTTTAAATCACCCATACCACCAAGCATTAAGTACTCAAATTTAGTTGCACTTATAGTTGGTATATAAAAAAACCATGTTGAAGAAATATCTTTAAACTCAAATTTTACTTCACCTTCAATAAATTGAGATGATTCATAATTATCAAGAGATAAACTATTTACAGTATCTACTTGAGAACTATTTGATAATAACTGCTCTAACGTATTAGAAAGTTCTTCTTTAAATATATTTGATAAGTCAGATGCCAATTATATAAACCTTAATTTTTATTTTTGTGATTCTAATTCTTGTAAAAGATAAGCTTTTACTTTCATCATATCCTCAGTAGGATACTTATATTCAGCTTCACCCTTTGTAACTTTTACAAAAAAGTCTTTAGAACTTTTGTTATATCCAAACATGACATTATCTAAGATAACCTCATTTTTATCTATAATTTCTCTATTTCCAAGTACCTTTTTATATTCATCATCTTGGATAACTCTATCATTTTCACTGGTTTCATTAACTTTTTGTACTTTTTCGACATTGTTAAGTTTTGCATTGTCAATTTCCGCTATTCTTCCAAGCTCCATAATATCCTCCTTTTGATAGTTACTATTTTCAGATATTATAGCACAAATAAAATAAATTATTTAAGAATGGTTTTCATTTTCCTTTATAATATTAAAGTGATTCTAAATATTCATCAAAACCAACTAATCTAAAGTCAATTAAGGAATCTTTATATGCTTCTTTTATAAATTGCTTTGCACTAGTTATTTTTAGATCTTGAATAAGTTGAATAGCAGTTAAAAAGTCTGCATCTTTATCTTTTAATATTGCTTTAATTAAAGAAATTTGAATAGAAGCATCGTTGTATCTTCCAGCTTCTAATAAGGCTGCAACCATTAAATACATAGAATATTTGTCTTCTAATGCAAATTCATTTTGTAAATATTCTAAAGTTTTAATTGACTCATCAGGTTTATTAAAATGTAAATCTTTTAAAGCTTTTGTTCTAAGATAAGAAGGTGACATTTTACCTGCAATATTTAAATCTGCTTTTTTAAATAATCCTAATGCTTTTAAAATATCAACATAATATTGTGTAATTATTAAAGGACCTTCTAAAAAATTGTTATTTAATGATAAAGGTATAGTATCTTGTAATCTTGCATAATAAGCATATATATTTTCACCTTTTTTTCTATATACCAATCTCATTAAATATGTTAATGGATCCTTATAGTATTTAGATAAAAGTTCATGATTTACTGTAGCTTTGCCTTCATTCATTAAGTTTAAATAATCAAGAGCTTTATAAAAAATTGTTTTTTTATAAGCAAGTGCTTTAACTTCAGTTTTATACTCTTGATTAATAAATAATTTATAGATTTCTTTACCAAAATAGTTATACATTCCATCTTTTGATCGCACAACTGCATCAATATAATCTTTATCTTTTAATTTCACTTTTACTCTATTTGCAGTTATTAATGTCATTGAAGCATATAATTTATTCCCAGGGTTTAACTTATAAGCCTTCTCAAAATATTTTAATGCATTATGAAAATCACTAATTTGAGCATAAGATAGAGCTAAATTATAATAAATATAAGATTTTGTATCTTTCACAATTAGTTTTTTTAATTCAACCACTCTAATAATAGGATCAAGTTTAACAATTTTTAAAAACTTAGCATTGTACTCAACCATTTCTTCTAAATTTTCTAAATTATTAGAAGAATTAAATATAAAACCTTTTGAACTATCATAAATTATTTCTTCAGAATCAGAGAAAATAAATGGTGCAAAATAATAAATAAAATCTGCTTTACGATTAGCATCAAACTTTAATACAAAATCTAAATATTGTTTTGGTGTGTATTTATTTTGATTAAAATATATTTCTAAAGGTAATTCTTGATTTGTTTTAAAAAGAGATTTTCTTTTCTTTACCAAATCCAAATTGTCTCTAAGTCTATCAATATTATTAGCTTTTAAATCAGTAAAAACTCTAAACCAAACAATCTTATCTAGAGTATTAGGATTAATAGTACTCTCTTGTGCTTGAGATAAAAGAATATTTGCTTTTTCATAATTTCTCAATTTCAAATGTAATAAAGCTTTTTTTAATGGCAAAGCGTAATCCATAGATTTTAAAACTTTTAAAGCTCGTCTATACTCTTTTAAAATTATATAAGTATCGGCTAACATTCTTTTTGAATGTTCTGATAAACTTTTAAATTTTTTAGAAACTTTAATAATTCGATCTAAGTATTTATTATCTTTTGAAATTTGGTATAAGTAATAACAAGCTGCCATATAAGAGTATGTATTATTTGTGGCATTTTTTTTATTTTGATATATTTTATTTAAATAAACAATTGCATTATCAATTGAATTTAATTTATAATAAGCAATTCCAATATTTAAATATGAAGGCACTTCTATAGCTAAAGCAGTTTTCTTAAGTATTTCAATAGATTCATTGTATTTCTCTTTTTCTAAAAGTAAAACAGCTTTATTAAATTCAACCTGCAATGCTAAATTAGCTTGGGATTTTTTTAACTTATCATATTGAAAAATAATCTCTGGCTGCGATTCTATTAATTCTTTTTTAGCATATAAAGAACTACTTATAAATGTTATTAATAATATTTTATATACTAAATTCTTTTTCAAAATCCATCCTAAACCATAGTGTTAACTTGGGCATATAACTCTTCATTTCTACTTTCTAACTCTTCAACTCTATGTTTTAAATCCATATTTTCTAATCTTAAAGTTTGAAGATCATCCCTTGCAACTTGTAAATTATCATGACTATTTTTTAAAGTATTTGAACTAACTTTTGATTGTCTATCATACCTGTCAATTATTTTTTGTAGTTTTGCTATTTCATCTTCTAATAAGTTTTTTTCTTCATTTACTTTTCTATATAAAGATTTATGTACGTTAGTACTTGAGAAAAAATAAAGTAATAATATACCTATAATACCGATTAATAAAAAATTTTCCAAAATTATCCTAGTGTTAGTAAATAAAGTAAGAGAATTCTTACTTTATTTATTATTTATCTTTTTAAGTTGATTAGTGTGTTTAATAGCTGATCTGAAGTTGTAATAGATTTAGCATTTGCTTCAAAGGCTCTTTGGAATACCATAAGATTAACTAAACTCTCAGATAAATCTGCTGTACTTAATTCTAAAGTTTTAGTTTCAACTTTCGCAGTTTTATCATTATTAAGGTTAAAAATCGGTTCCCCAGATTCATTTGTTTTTGCTAATAAGTTGTCACCTGAAGGTGATAAACCTCTATTATTATTAAATAGTGCAATTGCAACTTGTCCAATAGCAAAATCTGCACCATCTTGTTTCATCATGATAAGACCTGTACTATCTACAGAAAACTCACCAAATGCAGAATCAGAAATTCCTAAAGTATCAAGTCTTAATTGTAATGAACCTTTAGTTGCAGTTTGATCTACTTTATTAATAATTTCAATAAACTCTGCGCCAGCACCGGCTCTTCCAGAGAAGTTGTTATTTTTATCAATTGGAGTA
Organism: Poseidonibacter lekithochrous; assembly: GCF_013283835.1. Taxonomy (GTDB): domain Bacteria; phylum Campylobacterota; class Campylobacteria; order Campylobacterales; family Arcobacteraceae; genus Poseidonibacter; species Poseidonibacter lekithochrous. The sequence continues at coordinate 2,956,050 of NZ_CP054052.1, forward strand.
AATGCTGTACCAATAGCTGCAGGAGCAGCTGCTTCAATTGTAGTTTCAACATTTGCTTTTTTCATAATACCAGTAAAATCAACTTCATAGTTTTTATCTAAGTTTTCAATTACTAAGTTACCATTAACATTTTTTGCAACTACATAATCAGATAGATTATTTAGTACTGATGCATGTTGAGCACCTGTAGAATTATAAGTTCGTCCAGAAGTATTATTAATTGCAGCAACAATATCATCAATACTAGTAGCACTATCTAAGAAGATGTTTAAAGGCTGAGGAGGATTTGCTCCATCATTTGGAATAGGAATATTTTGCTTTAAATCTTTATCATAAATTGTAAGTCCATAAGTAAAATCCTGTTGAACACTTCCATCTTCTGCTAAACCTAAATCAGATTTAGTATATACATCTCTTTGTTTACCAGTTACTAATCTAGCTAATGCTTCTTTAGATGATTCTAATCCACCAATACCAGATCCTGATTGAGCTTCTACTTGAGTTAAAAAGTTACCTTGAATTGAAGATGAACTACCACCTGAAATTTCTCCAACTTCTGAAATAGTAAATGCTTTCCCTGGAATTAATGATTTAATCTGAATAATACCTTTTAACATTTGCTCTAAGTCAACTGTATTTTGTGCTAAAGTATCTGTATTTTCTAATACATCATTAATACCACCAACAGCATTATTCTCTTCTGCTACATATGCAACTAAACCTGCTTCTTTTTGAGACACTTCATTTGCTAGTCCCTTATAAGTCGCAATTCTACTTGCAAGTTTATTATAATCTTCTTCTTGTGCAGATGTTAAAACCCCAGTAGGGTCGGCTAATCCATAAGTAGCTCTAATATTTGTATCAGCATATAAATCTGTTTTTAATTGATCAGAAGCAGTTGTTGATACATAATTTTGAGATCTTTTGACACCATTTATTACTACATAAATTTGATCACCTTCTTTTGAAAGGTTAGTATCAGTAGGAGCCGATTTAAAGTTGATATTTGTAATTTGTGCTGTTGATGTTGCAGAAGTACCATCTGGTTCTTCTGATAATCTCTGTAACCAAGTTGCATAATCTTTAATAGCTTCTTCAATATCAGTTACTTTTGCACCTTTTGTCTTCATACCAGCACCATTAAATACAGTTTCTGAATCATTTTTTGCAGTTTGAGTATAATCAGTAGCTTTAGCAGTAATTGTTTCTACATATGTACTGTGTTTAATAATTCTTGACGATAATAACTTATTATAATCATTTGTGAAAGTACCTACGTTGGGATTAGTGCTAACAACATCTTTAGCTGTATCAATAGTTGTCATCATCCAACCTTGAACTTCATTTCCAGCTGAATCTTGAAGAGTACCATTGTCACCCATTCTGAAGTTTCCGGCTCTTGTATAGAAGTTCTCAGTTGTACCTGTTGCCCTTGTATTTGCAACAGTGAAGAAACCTTCACCACTTAAAGCCATATCATAAGATACACCTGTAAGTTTTAGGTTACCCTGAGTATAAAGTTTTTCAGCATCTAAAATTTTAGAACCTTTACCGATTCTATCTTGATACATTTGATCTGCAAATGATATTCTAGATGACTTAAATCCGATTGTATTTACATTGGCAATGTTATTTGACTCATTGTCTAATGCTTGTTGTTGTGACGATAATCCTGAGATTCCTGTCCATAGTGCCCCAATCATGATTTATCCTTTTATATAAAAAATGGTGAACATATATGTTCACATATTAATACTAATTAATAAGTACTAATATCTAAACAAAAAATAGCTATTTTCTTAAATTAATAGCTATTTTTAATAATTCATCTGATGTAGTAATTGATTTTGAATTCGCTTCGAATGCTTTTTGATAAACTAATAAGTTAGTTAAACTTTCCCCATTATCAGTATTACTTACTTCCAAAGATTTGCTATGTAAAGTATTAATATTACCCGCAAACTGAGGATCACCTGCTGGTAAAGTATCTTTAAACAAGTTATTACCTTGAGGATCTAAGCCTTGTTCATTTCTAAAAAATGCTGTTTGTAATTTTCCAACTAAAAACTTGTTATCACCATCAGCTAAATATAAAATTCCTTCTTCGATTGAAACCTCTCCAAAAGTGTATTCAGAGATATTTAAATCAGCTAATTTCATATTTATATTATTAACTTGTAAAGAAGCTTGATTAGCTAAAGAAATTGTACTTGTTATATCGATGAATTTTGCATCAGCAAGTTCAATTGCATCTTGTAATGCTTGTCTTGAACTAAGAACTACTCCATAACCTGTACCAAGACTTTGATTCTGTACTTGATTAATTGCAGCAGCTTTATCATTAACAGCAGCATCATATATAGAGATTTCTTTTGCAGGAACTAATGACTCTACAGTTACTTTTCCAACAGTAGTATCAACAGTACCTTTCATTCCTTGTATTTTAGATATCTTATCTGCAAATAATCGCATTGTTGTATCAACATCAGTATCAAATTGTTGTCTTACTTCTTGATTATTAATATTTATTTTTATGAAATCATTTTTATTATCTAATTCAGAAATATAACTAGAAAAATCTAAACTTGTAATTTGTTTTTTTGATTCACTAGCTGTTTCAGTTGAAGTAGTTTTATATAAACTAAGTTTATCTTTATAATCTGAAACCAGTGCTTCAATATCATTAATTTTAGATGAAGCAGATTTGTATCCATCACCACTAACACCACTATCTTTTGCAGATTTAGTATAATCGCTAACTCTAGAATTTACAGTTTGCAAGAAGTTTTCATTTGCTATATTTTCACTAGCAATAAAAGTAGTATGAATACTACTAATTTGAGTAATTGTTGGATCACTTGAAATAACTGTTGCTGGAGGAGGAGTCAAACCTTGAACATGTAATCCATCTGGAGTTTGAAGTAATCCATCAGCACCCATTTGAAAGTTACCAGCTCTAGTATAAAATCTTTCATTTGAAGAAGGTTCAGTTAACATAAAATAACCTTTTCCTTCAATACCAACATCATAAGCATGACCTGTAGGTTTTATGTCACCTTGTTCAAATCTTTTAAATACAGTTTCAATTTGAGTACCTGTACCTCTACCATCACCTTTATACATTAAATCTTCAAATCTAATATCACTAGCTTTATAACCAGGAGTATTAGTATTTGTTGAGTTATTAGACTCAGTACTTATTGCTTTTTCAAAAGTATTAATTCCCGAGAATCCATTCCATAATCCACCAATCATAATAAGACCTTAGAATATTTTTGTTACTTGAGAAAAAGGAATAGATGTTAGTTCATCTGAATACACAGGAACACTATCACCAACTAAATCATATTTATGGTCTGAAATTTCTTTATTATTACTATCAAGAATAACAAGTTTTCCATCTTTAACTAAAGGAACACCTGGCTCTTGTAAAGCAATTTTATTTCCAGTTTTTTCACCATCAGCACCGATAATTTCACCACTAGCATTATAATTAACTAATGTACTTTTTGTATCATCATCAGCATCAGTTAATTTAACTCTATTTTCAAAAAATAAAATTTGCTGAGCTTTTACTTGAACATCTCCAGCAACATTTTCAATAGATCTTACTGTATAAGCTTTATTAATACCATTTTCACCAATATTACCATCTTCAACATTACGACCAATTACACTTGCCGCATTTGATAAAGCAGATTGAGTAAAAGAAGTTTGCAATGTCTTCATAGAAGCTGCTAATTCTTGATTAGTATTGATTGTTGACATCTGCATTTGTGTTTGAAGCATTTGTTTAGAATCCATAGGTTTTGTAGGATCTTGAAGTTTAAGTTCTTGAATCATTAATTTTAAGAAGTCATTATTAGTTAATTCATCATTAGCAATAGAACTAGTATATGAATTACCATCAACACCTGTATTTGTATTTACTGTTACACCATCACTTGCCATTTTAAACTCCTATCTTAAGTTTTCTTCAAAGAAGTATCTTACAACATTATCTGAATCCATTGCATCTTGTACTCTTACTGCTAATTTATCGTCGATTACAATAATATCACCAGTACCTACAATTCTTGAATTCACATAAATATCACCACCAGAACCAGCAATTTTATTTAATGAGATTATATCTCCATCACTTAATTTAAGAAATTCTGCTATTGTAATGTCTGAATTACCAAGCATTACATCTACAGTAATTTCTGCATCAACTAGTATGTCATAATCTCTTTCGCTAATTTCCATGTCTAAACTTTTTTTTAATATATACAATTTTGATATATTATATCATAAAGTTTTAATATTCTAGTAGGTTTTGGGGTATTAACTAAATAACAGTATCTAGTGTTTCTAACATAGAAGCAACTTTAGATTCAATGTTTCCATCAAAGTTTCCAAGGTCACTTGCAATAACTACTCCACCAGCTGAAACATTCGCATCTTGTCGTAATTCAATAAAAGGTTCTAAAGATAAATCATTTTTTAAGATTTCATAATCTTTAGGATTTAAGTGAATTTGTATTCGTGAAGCAGTTTTAATCTTATCTAATAAGTGAGTAATTGTTTGTTTAGCAATTTTTGAAGAGTTTTCACCAATTTCAATACTAATTATTTTTTGAGCAATAGAAACTGATGTTTTTAAAAGTTTTGATTCCATTTGAAAAGTAGCTTGTTCAAAGAATGCAGCATAATGCTTTAAGTCTTTAATTGCTTGAACAACTTGTGCATCAATATCTCTACTTTGAACTCCACCATTTTCTATATTTGAAATTCTACTTGATATTTGACTAATCTGAGAGCTCAGATTTCTTACTTCACTCAATAAAGGATCAGTATTACCGTTAATCTCTCTTGTATCTAAAACAGGCTGAGTTGTAGGAGCAACTTCAGCAGCTGCTTGATTATTAATAAAATTTCCCAATTCATATTTTTGAACTGAATCATTATTATTTAATACTTTTGCATTTGAGTGTACGTTATTAGTAGCCATTATTCTTCCATTTCTCTATCAATCACACCATCTTCAATCATCTTTTGTGCAACATCTAGCATTTTTCTTTGAGACGATTCAATATCTTTAATTTTAACTTTATTTAACATTTCAAATTCTTCTTTAAATCTATCTCTAGCTCTTTGAGACATAGCACTTGTAACTTTTTCCATGTCTTCTTCTGTTGCATTTTTCATGGCAACTGCGACATCACCAGTATCAACATTTTGTAAGATTTTCATTACATATTCAGTTTCTAAATTTAATAAATCTTCGAATACGAACATATTCTCTTTAATCTTAGTAGCAAGTGAAGTATCGACACCATTAATATTTTTAAGAATGTCCTGTGATTTAGGACCTAATCTATTTAACATATCTGCAACAACTTTTACCCCGCCAACATCAACAATAGATGATAATAGAGATTCCAGTTTTTTCTCTAAAACCTCAGAAATAGTTCTAACAACATCAGGAGAAACATCCTTGATTGTTGCCATTTGCATTGTTACTTTAACTCTAACCTCTTCATCTAGTTGCATTAAAACTTCTGCTGATTTAGGAGCTTCCATATGTGACAAAATTACAGCAATAGTATGAGGAGATTCATCCTTAATAAAGTCTGATAATTGTTTTGGATTAATTGCATCTAAGTAAGAGAAAGATTGAGATGCTAATTTAAGTCTTGATAATTTTGCAAGTACTTCGTCTGCTTCTCCTTTTCCTAAAGATTTATATAAAATATCTCTAGCAAAATCATATCCACCAGAACTAATAAATGTTTTAGATCTTGTATATAGATGAAACTCTTCTAAAATTGCTAATGAAGTGTCTTTATCAATAGATGCAATTTGTGTAATTGCTGTGGAAATATCCTCAACTACATTTTTAGGTAAATGCTGAAAAATCTTTACAGTAGATTCTTCTCCAATAAGAACAAAAAATCTTGCGACTTTGTCCATCATTGACATTCCCTTTAATACATCATGTAAATTATCTTCTGCCATATTTATTTACCTACTTAAATTTTTCATCACCCTCAGAAAGTAACAATTCAATCATATTGGCTACTTCATTAGGGTTATTATTTATTTCTTTATCTAACTCTTCAATTAATACTTCATACTTAGCAGCTGATTCTTCATCAAGACCTTCAATATTATTAAGAATTTGACTTTTTACTTTTGTTTTTAATCTACCTTGTGCGGAATCATGATCAAATTCATCTTCATAACTATTTAACATGCCATCAGCAGATTCCAAATCCCCATCTTCAGCATTTGCTTTTTTATCACCTAATATTACAACTTCATGATTTACAATAAATTTCTTATAGAAAACAAATAATAATATCGCAGCAATTAAATATTGAATATATTCACCAAACTCTTTTAATAAAGATTTAATCATAGCAAAGGTATCCATTGAACCACTAGATTCACTAACAAGTGGATTCCCATCAGCATCAACTTTAGCAGTCATAGTCCCCAAAGGTTGCATACCTAAAAATTTAAAGTCTTTAACAGTAACATTATCTCCACGTTTTGGATCATAACCAATCGTATCTTGAACTATAGATTGAATTGATTTTAAAAAGTCTTCTTTATTTTCAATATCTTTTAATATTGAAGAATCAAAAGAAACTCCAGCTGTAATTCTTTTGATTCTAGAGTAATTATTATCTTTTTGTTTAATGATTTTTTTAGAAATTTCATAATTAGTAACAGTATTTGTACCTTCACTATTAGATGATGAATTAGAATTTCCGCCAGCACCACTTGGAGTTTGAATATTATTGTCAACTCCAGCAACTCCCCCAGCACTTGAACCAGTTCCTTGAGAAGAAGAAACATTTTCAATAACTTGCTGTGCTCTTATTGTTCCTTCTGGATCATAAATTTCTTCTTCAATATCTTGCATAATGAAATCTAAACCAACAGTAACTCTTGCAACTACTCTACCAGGACCTACAAAAGGCTCTAAAACTTCAATGATCTTTTTTTCGTAATCATCTTCAAGCTTTTGTTTATATTTATTTTGAGAATATGATTTTTCATTTGCCATATCATCTTTTGATTGCTCTAACAAACTACCATCTTGATCAATTAACTGGATATTATCTTCTTTTAAATCAGAAACTGCAGAGGCAATAAAATTTTTAATACCATCAACTTGTTTTTGAGTCAAAAATATACCAGGTTTTAAAGATAAAACAGCAGAAGCTGTTGGCATAGTTTTTCTTTCAGTAAAGATAGAATCTTTAGGAATTGCAATTTTAACACTTGCTCTTAAAACACCTGTTAATGATTCTAAAGAACGAGATAGTTCTCCTTCTAGAGCTCTTAGGTATTTTACTTTATTTTCAAAATTTGTAGTACCTAATGAAGATTTTTCAAAAATCTCCCATCCAACATGTTTACTTGTAGATGCTTCACTAGTTACTAATTTAATTTTTGCAATATTAATAAATTGTTTTGAAGTTTTTAAGGTAAGATTATTACCTGTTCCAATTACGGAAAATGCAATTCCTGAAGCTTCTAATTCATCACTTGCAAGCATTACTTGTGATTTTGTTAAATTTGAAGCAATTGTATAATTTAACTTTTTATCTTCAGCTTTAATATTTGAGTAAACAAGTAGTCCTATTAAAAGAATAAATAAAAGAGAGAAACCTCCAATAATAACGGCTCTTTGAGCAGCGTTTAAATTATTTATAAATTTTAAAAGTTGATCCATTTATTAGCTACCCTAATTAATTTTTAGCAGATGATTCAATAACTGATCTAAATAGTCTTGAATCTTTTTTGATTGATGATTGAAGTGCATCAAAAAGCATTTTGTTTTTTGACATTTCACCCATTTGAGTATCTAGACTCACATTATTACCATCATTTTGTTCTTCTAATCCTTGAACTTCAATTAGTTTAGGATTTTGAATATTATTTACAGCATTTACATTTGAGAAATGAGTAGATGAAGTTTTTGCCATTTGTAATACTGGCGTATTTTTAGATGTAGCTTTATCAAGTTCATGATCAAAAACTAAATCCTTTGTTTTATAGTTAGGTGTATTAATATTAGCTATATTACTTGTAATAACTTTTTGTCTTTCACTACGAAAGTCTAATTGAGAAAAAAGTGTACTTGTTACATTACTTGCTTCCATTATCTAGTATTATTCCCTATTTTATCTATTATTTTTGAATTAATTTCATCAATACTACTCATAGCTTTCTGAGATTGTTCAAACCGTCTATGTGCATCAATTAATTGAACCATTGAAGTAACTGAATTAACATTTGATTTTTCTATTGAACCTTGAACTAATAAACCATCAGTATTTTCAAATATTATTCTATCATTTGCATTTACCATTTGATATGTATTATCACCGATTTTATTTAAATTAGAATAAGGAGTTTGAATAACTCCAATATTTTGTTCAAATCCATCTTCAGCAACAATTGGTTCATTATCAGGATTTAAAACATTATTCCCATTCGAATCAACTAAAAACCCATCTTGAATTTTAAATGCACCATCACGTGTATATACAATATCACCATTAGCATTTTGCACTTTAAAAAAAGTATCACCTTGTTGTAATGCAAAATCTAATGCATTACCAGTTGGAGCAATTGGTCCCATTTCACTATTAATAAATTTACTATCAATCTTTGGAACATTATTCATAACTATATTTGCTTTAGTAGGCGTTTTACCTTCATTTTGCATTCGTTCTAAATAATAATTAAAAGTTGTCTCAGTTAACCCTTCTTGCTTAAAACCATTAGTATTAATATTTGCTAAATTATTACTAATTTGATCTAATCGGTTAATTTGATTAACCATTGATCCAGCAAGAGGATATGTACCTTGATTCATAATTTACCTTTAGTTTCCAAATTCAGCGATTAGCTTGTCTAAATCTTCGCCAATTAAATCATTATTATCATCACCGTGAATATGTCTAGCTACAACAATATCTTTAGAATCATCTTCATCTTCAAATAAATTATTTAAATAAGAAGATAGCTTTTTAATAACTGCCATAACTCTTTCAATTTTCTGTCTATTAATATCATTAAACTGCATTAATTCCATGGCTTCAAAGATTTTCATATCTTCATCATTCATAGCATTTTTTAATCCAGTTAAACTTTCATTAACATTTTGAATTTCACCTAAGTGTTGTTCAAAAACTTGAATATTAGGAAATTTACTGTGCAATGAGTTAAGAAGATTCGTTTGTGAGCTAAGAAAAGACTCAACTTCAGTAATTTTACTTCTACATTCATTGTTATTATCTAATCCAAGACTTAAAACGTCAAAAATTTGTCCAACTTTTTCTTCCGAATCATTTGCAACTTGATTTAACTGTGATACAACTTTTGTATCTTTTTCAGCAGGTAAAGGAAATATACCTTCATTAATTTTTGAGTCTGTCCAATCTCTAACAATCTCGTCTTTATCTTTATCACTAAATGTTTCTTTTTGCTTAGGTACTGAGACAACTTCCTCTTTAACTTCAGGTTCATTATCAATAACACCATCAATTCCAGATAAAATATCATCAAAGTTTTCTAAATCTAAAGATTCTTCTTCAACAACAGGTGTTGGTTCAACTACAGAAGTAGGTTCTTCTAAATCTTTTAATAAATCATCAATATCACTATTGTTAACTGTTTCGTTAACTGCCATTTCTGAAATATCTAAATTTTCAGGAGAACTAACTTCTTCTATAACATTATCAAGATCAATAGACGCAGTAACTTCAGGTTCTACAACATCACTTGTAGAAGAAATAAGTTCATCAATTTCATTACTGCTTAAATTAGCCTCTTCTGAAGCAGTTTCTTCGGGTTCACTAGCATCATCTGCTATATCTAAACCATTCATTAGTGCTTCAATTTCTTCCTGACTCATACTCATAACAATACCTTATCTTATTATTTTTTTAATACCCCATCAAGCTTTTCTTTTAATATTTCTGCATTAAAAGGTTTAACAATATAGTTATTAACACCTGCTTTTAAAGCTGTAATAACCTCGCCCTTTCCACCTTCTGTTGTAATCATAATAATTGGAGTCTTTTGATGTGCACCCTCACCTCTTGTTTTCTTAACTAAATCAAGACCGTTCATATTTGGCATATTCCAGTCTGTTAAAATCACATCATAATGAGACTCACAAAGAAGTTTCCATGCTTTAACACCATCTTCCGCTTCATCGAAATCATCTTTTGCAAATCCTAATTGCATTACAACATTTCCGATAATTCTTCTCATTGTCGAACTATCATCAACTATTAGAATTCTCATCATTTAACCCTTTTTGTAGTATTTCTTTCAAATAACTATCATTATATATAATTTGTTTTAAATTTATACTTAATATTGTAATAAAATAATTATATAGATTTATCTAATTTTAATTGTTCTTAAAATATAATAATTGAATATCTAATAATCTAAAGGAAAAGTATATGCTTAGAGGACTATATACAGCTGCAACAGGAATGAACTCAATGCAGCATCAAATTGATGTAACATCAAACAATATTGCCAATGTAAACTCTACAGGATTCAAGCAAGATAGAGCTGAATTCCAAGATCTTATGTATGAAACATTGAACTATGCAGCAGGTCAAACTTCTCAAACTACTACAAATCCAACAGGAATCGATGTTGGTTTGGGGGTTAGAATTTCAGGAATTCAAAAAAACTTTACAGAAGGTGACTTAAAACTTACATCAAACCCTTTAGATATGGCCATTGAAGGAAAAGGATTTTTTCAAATTACTCTACCTAATGGTGAAACAGCATATTCAAGAAATGGTACATTCAAATTAAATGATGAAGGTACAATAGTAAATGGAAATGGATATCCTTTAAGTCCTCAAATTGTTGTTCCAAACAATGTTGTAAAAATTACAGTAGGAAAAGATGGAACAATGACTGCAACAGACCCTCAAACTGAGGCAGTTGTAAATCTAGGTCAAATTGAAATTGCTGACTTTATTAATCCTGCGGGACTTGCTCCTATGGGAGAATCATTATACAAAGAAACTGAAGCATCAGGAGCTGCAATTACAGGTAATCCATCAACTGCACAATTTGGTAATACAAGACAAGGTATGATTGAACTGTCAAATGTAAAACTAGTAAATGAGATGGTAGATTTGATTACTGCACAAAGAGCTTATGAAGCAAATTCAAAAGCTATTACAACTACGGATAGTATGTTGGATACGGTTAATAGATTAAAAAGATAGGTTAGTTAAATAAAGTATGGATTTAGATGAACTAAAGAAACTTCGTGAAGAAAATTTTTTATCTCATAAAAAGAAAAAAAGAGAATATTATTTAAAAAATAAAGCAAAGAAGAAAACTCCTAAAAAAGTTATTGACTATGAGAAAGAATTAGCAGATGGTGGATTTGCAAATAAAATAAAAGAAATTGCAAAAGCACAAAAAGCTCATGTTGATGATAGAAAAGAACTTATAATTGCTAAAATAAATGAGTATAAAGATAAGAAAAAAGAGTATTATGAAGAAAATAAAGAAAAAAGATTAGAATACGATAAAGAGTATAGGGAAAAGAAAAAAGAAGAACTAAGAGAGTATAGAAGAGAATATTATAAAAAAAATAAAGAAAAAATATTAGCTAAACAAAAAGAAAAAAGAAAAAGTTCACAATAAAGAGTAAATAATGGCAGAAGAAAACATTGAAGATAGTTTAGAATTAATTGAAGACACTCCTCAAAAAGATAATAATGATGAATCATCAACTAATGATTCTTCTAGTCAAAACAGTGATGAGAATAAAGAATCAACAGAAAACAATAATGAACAAGAGTTTGGGAAAAAGAAAAAAAAGAATATTCTAAAACTTGCTTTATTTGGATTAATTGGGCTACTAGGTCTTGTATTACTATCTGGTATTGTTATGTATTTCCTTGGAGTTTTTGATGCACCTGTAGAAGAAAAACCAAAAATGGAAAAAATACAAAAAGTTGAAGTAAAAGAAAAAGATGACTATAAATTTGATCTAAAAGAAATAAATACTTCAAAACTAAATAAACAATTAGCACAACTTACTAATAAAAGTATAAAAGAAAATAAAGAGAGTGAACGTCTTGAAAAGCTTGAAGAAGAAAAAGCAATTCTAGAAAAAGAAAAAGAGAGACAACAAAAAGCTCTAGCTGATGCTGAAGAAGTTTTATCAGAAGAAAAAATGAAACTTGAAAGTAAAAAAGAAGAACTTGAAAAACAAAAAGAAGAACTTGAAACTCTAAAAAAAGAAGCTTTATTATTAAAAGAGCAGATGATTCAAGAGAAATTTATGCTTGAAGAAGAAAAAGAAAAACTTATTTTAAATCAAATAAATTTAGAAAATACAAAATTATCATTAGAAGAGAAAAATAAAGAAGAAGAAATTCTTCAGAAACAAGAAGAACTAGTAAAAAAAGATGAAGAAATAAAAGCTGAGAATACGCCTACAATAATGAAAGAAGAAATGAATAATAATACTTTTTTATTATTGATTAATGTAGCAAGTGTAAAAGGTAATTTATATAAAGATTATTTAGATTCAATAACAAGTATTTCAAGTGATGTTAAACTATGTAGAGATGACGTTAATAATATAGAAGTATATTATGGCCCATTTGAAGATAAAATGTCTAGAAAAGCTTTATTTGATAAGTTAATCGAAAATAATTTTGATAATGCTTTTGAAGTGGAATTAACGAAAGAAGAGTTTAATAAAAGATGTAATTACTAATTTAGAAAACTTTATGAGTTTTCTAAAATATCGTAAGCGTCTTTTACTGTAATTTTTTTCTCATCTACATTAACCTCTAAAACATATTGATTAAAGATATGAGGTAATAAAAAAGTTTTAGGTAATTCTTTTTCTACAAGAGTACTATCTGTAGTAATTTCTAAATAGTCACTAGTTGGATATCTATGAACATCAACTACTTTTCCTAATTTTAAATCCTCTTCATACACATCACAATCTATTAAATCAAACCAAAAAAATTCATTTTCAGCTAATTGGCAATTATTTCTAGTTTGTTCTGGAGTAGAAAAAAGTTCTTGATTAGTAAGTTTCTTTGCAAGATCTACATCATCATAATTTTCAAATTGTACAATTTCTCTTGTTGCACTATAATCTTTAATTACAAGATTTAGATTTCTGTTAGTTAAAAAAGATGAACCGTTTTTAAACTGCTCTGGGAAGTCAGAGTCAATAAAAAGTTTTACATGACCTTTTAGACCTACTGTCTTCCCTAATTTTGCTACATATACATTATCTTTATTCATAGACACTATCTTGCTACCACTTGTATTTTATATGAAATACCATCTTTTGCTTTGCAACCATTTGCCATAGTTTTCAAAGCATTAATCATATTTCCATTTTTTCCAATTAATTTACCAATATCAACACTATTTGCCACAATTGTAATTTCAGCGAAAGTATCGTCGATAACTTCTTTTGTAACTTCAACATCAGCTGGTACACTAACTATAAGCTTTGCATAGTTTTCTATAAATTTGATAATCATAAGAAAGCTCTAATTACTTAGCAGCTAATTTAGCAACTTTTTCAGATGGTTTAGCACCAACGCTTAACCAGTAGTTATATCTTTCTTCATCAATTTTTAATACTTTTGGCTCTGCAACTGGGTTAAAGTAACCAATTGATTCAATCCAACCTGAATCTCTTCTTTTTCTTGAGTCTGTAACAACGATTCTGTAAAATGGTTTCTTGTTTCTACCCATTCTTGTTAATCTAATAGTAGTCATATTCTTTTCCTTTAAATTTTGTTTTTATTATAGTATTGAATTCTGAACTCCATTAAGAAATAAGTTCACAACTCAACACTATTTATTAGTGATAGAGTAAACTATCTAGGGATTTTAGGCATCCCACCAGGTCCCATTTGAGACATCATATTTTGAAGACCTTTCATACCACCTTTAGATGATAATTTCTTCGCCATTTTAGAAGCATTTTTAAATTGCTTTAAAATTTTATTAATTTGCATTTCTGATAATCCAGAACCTTTTGAAATTCTTCTTTTTCTAGAAGGATTCATAAGACTTGGTTGTTCTCTCTCTTTTGGAGTCATTGAACCTATAAGAGCTTTAATTCTTTTAATCTCGTCAGAGTTTTCAAAATCCATATCTTTTAAAGGACCAGCCATTTGTGAAAGACCTGGAATCATTCCAATAATAGATTTCATTGAACCTAATTTGCTCATCATTGCTAATTGATCTAAAAAGTCATTAAAGTTGAATTCACCTTTTTTGATTTTTTTAGTTACTTCTTTAGCTTTTTTCTCATCAATAATTGCAGAAGTCTTTTCAGCTAAACCTTCAATATCTCCTGCACCCATTAATCTAGATACAATTCTATCAGGAATGAATACTTCAAGATCTGGCATTTTTTCACCAGTACCAATAAATCTTAATGGAACTCCAACTTGATTAGCAATAGATAGAGCAACTCCACCTTTAGTATCACCATCATATTTAGAAAGAATCACACCATCAATACCAATTTTTTCTTTGAATGATGTTGCAGTTTTAGTTGCATCGTGACCAGTTAAAGAATCAGCTACATAGAAGATTTCATCAGGCTTAACTGAATCTCTTACATCTTCTAATTGAGTCATTAATTCTTCATCAATTGCTAATCGACCAGCTGTATCTATTAATAATACATCATAGTGTTCAGCTCTTGCTTTTTCTTGTGCTGCACGTGCTATTTTAATAGGATTAGTTTCATTATCATCAAAATAAACGTCAACTTCAATTTGAGCTGCAATTTGTTTTAATTGTTCAACTGCTGCTAGTCTTTGTAAATCCGCAGCTGCTACTAATACTTTTTTCTTTCTTAGTTTTAAATAGTTTGCAAGTTTACCTGTAGTTGTAGTTTTACCAGAACCTTGTAAACCTGTCATTAAAATCGTTGTAGGAGGTGTATTTGAGAATACGAAGCCTTGATTACCTTCAGTAGTAAGTAATTTAGTTAATTCATCTTTTAATGCATTTAAAAATGAATCTTGCCCTATTCCATTGTTTTTAGTTTCTATTTCAACAGCAGTAACTAACTCTTTAGTCGTTTTATGATGAACGTCAGCTTTTAATAAAGATTTTTTTAACTCTGTAATTGCTTTTTTTAAAGATGCTACATCGTCTTTATGTCTTATTTTATTTACTGCACTTCGTATTGAACCGGTTATTGAATCGAACAAAACTGTACTCCAAGATTTTAAATTTTGTGGATTATACTTTTCATTTGCTTTGAGTAAGGTTAAATAGTGGTTATATTAAGTTAAATTTAATTTTATTAGTTTTTTGTGGAGTTTAACAATCCCCATACTTTGGGAATTGTTATTATTTTGAAGTTATTTATAAACTTAATTTTTAATTAAATTCGTATACTCTAAATTCTCTTGGTTCTTTAGATTCGAATTCATAATCAAAAATTTTAGTAATTTTTGAATGTAACAGAACTCTATTAATATTAGTTGCTGGTTTACCATAAATTGTATCACCAATGATTGGGAAACCAACTGAATTTAAATGAACTCTAATTTGGTGAGTTCTTCCAGATTCAATTACAATTTTAACTTTTGAATGTCTACCTTCAACTAACATAGGGTAAACAGTTGATTTAGCAGGTTTACCTTTTTTAGCATCTACTTTTGATTTAGCTTGACCTCTATCTTTTGTAGTTAAAATTGGTTTATCAATTTCCATTTCATCAATTACTTTTCCATCAACAATTGCAACATATTCTTTATATACTCTATTTGCTGCGAATTCTTTAATAGCTTTAATTCTAAACTCTTCATTTTTAGCAAACATCATAACACCAGATGTTTCTTTATCAAGTCTGTTAAGTAAGATTGCATCAGGGAATTTTCTTGCTACTTCATCTGCTGTTAAAAATGCAGGTTTATCAACAACTAAAATATCATCATCTTGGAAGATCATCTTAATTGGTGCAACTTCTTTTACTGTAAATTGAGCGTTAGTGCTAATTTCACCTCTAGCAATAAGAACTTTTTTCCCACCAGATTTAACTAAACCTTTGTCAATTAAATCTTTTGCTTTTGAGTTTGAAATATTTTCTTGTTTTGCTAATACTTTATATGCTTTATCATATCCAGCCATTTATTTCCTTTATTATAGGTTCTAATGAACCAGCTTTTGTTAAAACTGGTTTTTCTAAATTATCTATTTTATCTAGGTAATCACCTAAGTTTTCATTATCAATTAAATAATAATTACTTACGCATTCAAAAAGTGGTTTCTGATTAAAGATGTTTTTACCACTTATAATTTTACATCCAAAAAAAGCAGGTTCAATAGGATTATGCCCACCAATTTTTTCAAATGCTCCTCCAAGAATCACAACATCAGATATTGAAAAAATATCATTTAAAATACCCATTTTATCAACAAGTATTATATCAGATTCAAAATCTTCTTTCTTTGAATATTTTTGATAGCTAATGTTTTTATCTTTAATAAATTCTTTTATTAAAGAATCAACTTTATCAAATCTTTCAGGATGTCTTGGAACAATGATTAATTTTCCATGCTCTTTTTTATAAGCATTTAAAATCAATTCTTCTTCTTTCTCATGTGTACTACCTGCTGTTATAACACATGTATCAGGTTTTACAAAATCATTTTTTACTTTAGGAAGTTGTGCTAATTTAATATTACCAATAACTTCAACGTTTAGTGCACCTAACTCTTCTAATCTTTTTTTATCTATATCACTTTGTGCAAATACTTTATCTATATGCTTGAATATTTTCTTATAAAAAAATGAAAATCTTTTATATGATGCAAAAGATTTATCTGAAATCCTAGCATTAATCAAAAAAGTCTTAGTTCCTTTTGATTTAGCACATAAAAAAAGCATATACCAAAGTTCAGCTTCCATAACAACTAGTACTTTTTGTTTGTTTACCCAAAAAGGTAAAAATATTTCAAAAGGTAAATAACGGCTATTCTTCGTTATCTTGTTTGCTTCTTCAAATCCTGTATTAGTAATAACAGATACATTAGCCTCATTAATATACTCTTCTATTAATGGTTTTATAGCTTTAGTTTCTCCCATTGAACATGAATGAAACCATACACCTGATTTTTCAAATTTTGGATTATTCTTTAAAAAAAATTTGGAAGGGATAGCAACTTTATATTTTGAACTTCTTGATTTAAATAGCAGATAAGGAATAGCTAGTACATATACTACAAAAGCGAGTATGTAATAAAATATACTAAAAAGGCTCAAAATTAAGCCTCTTCAGTTTCATCTTCTTTGTAAAGAATTCTTCCACAGTGTGGACAGTTTATAATCTCTTCAGATTTGATTACTTCAGCATAAGTTTTGTCATTAATTTTCATGTAACAACCATAACAAGCTTGTTTTTTTACAGGAACAACAGCTGAATCTTTAGCCCATCTTTTAATTTTTTCATAGAAAGTTAAAATTTTATTATCAAATTTCTCTAATAATTCACTTCTTTCTTGATATACAACGTTTCTTTCTTTATTGATTTCTTCAATTGTACTATCAACAGCAACTTGAATTTCTTTAATCGATTCTTCTTCTTCAGTTAAATTAACTTGTAACTCTTTTAATTCTTCTTCTTTTGAACTAGCAAGAGTATCTAATCTATTAATTTCTTCATTAGCAAAAGCAATTTGTTCTTTAGCAATTTCTTCTTCTAATTGTAAAGCTTTTAATTCTTTTTCTGTTTGAATATCTTTATTCTTTTTAGCGATATCTTCTAATTTAGATTTTAACTCAGCTAAGTGAATATTGTTTTTTGTTCTTTTAGACTTGATTTCATCAACTTCTAAATAGATGTTGTTGATTGAAGTTTTAATAGCTTCTGCTGTTTCAATAAATGTAGCAAGTTTAGCTTTTTCATTTTCAATCTTTGGTTCAAACATACTAATTGATGTGTCAAATTTAGATAATTTGATTAGATCCTGTAAATACTTATTCAATAGTTTCTCCTTCTATAAAAAACTCAAATGGATTTTGTGAAGCTGTTATTATAGCTTTTAATTCATTTTTTTTCAAATGTTCTGAAAGAAGTCCCTCTATTAAGGTACTGAAGTATCTTTCACTCTCATAATGTCTTATATCAATTAATGAAATTCCTCTAGCTTTTGCTTCCATAGCATCATGATATTTTATATCACCCGTTAAGAAACAATCAGCTTGAACTTCATTTAATAATGACATTCCTGCCCCTGTGACAATTGCAACAGTATTGATGTAATCTTTACATCTAACTGCTTTTGTCGTTTTTAAATTTAATTTTTTTGAAATATCTTTTACTAAATCATCGAAACTCATATTAACATTAGCATAAGAAACAAACTCTTCACTATTTAAAACTTCTAAACCTAATATGTCTTGAGCAACATATTTATTTAAATGTGTTTTGTCAATATTTGTATGCATTGAAATTAAAGATATATCTTTTTTAATTAATTTTTTTAATAGTTTTGTACTATAAGAGTCATAATTAACTCTTTTTAGTCCTGAAAAAATTAATGGATGATGAGTTATAACTAATGAGTTTTCTTCCATCTCATCAACTAAAGCCTCATCTAAATCAATACTAATATATACACTTTTTATTTCATCATCCATTGAACCTACAAGAAGTCCAGCATTATCCCATTTTTCTTGTAATGAAAAGGGAGATAATTTATCTAAAATATTATATATATCAAAAACTTTCAAATTAAATCCTATACAAATAATTCAGGATTATTTATTTTTAGTTTTTCTAAAGCTTCAAGAGAAGACTTAGTATTAACTCTTTCTAATCTTTGAGGTTCTTGCTTTTTATATAAAACTGCACAACCTTGTGATAACTCTCTAACTTTAAGAATATAATTTTGTCTCTCAGTTACAGAAATAGCTTTTCTAGCATCTAAAGTATTAAAAGCATGAGAAGCAATCATACACTGATCATAAGCTGGTAAAGGTAATCCTGCATCTAAACAAGATTTACACTCATTAAAAGCATCATCAAAATGTCTAAATAACATTTCAGTATCAGCTACTTCAAAACTATATTTAGAAAATTCAAATTCACCTTCTTTATGAACATCTGCATAAGTAGTTGTTCCAAAGTCATTTTCATTCCATACAATATCAAATACAGAATCAACACCTTGTAAATACATTGCAAGTCTTTCAGTACCATAAGTAATTTCAACTGCAACAGGATCACAAGGTAAACCACCTACTTGTTGGAAGTATGTAAATTGAGTAACTTCCATACCATCTAACCAAACTTCCCAACCAAGTCCCCAAGCTCCAAGAGTTGGCGATTCCCAGTTATCTTCAACGAATCTAATGTCATGTTTAGATAAATCTAATCCTAAATATTCTAAAGATTGTAAATATAAATCTTGAATATTGTCTGGACTTGGTTTAATTAAAGTTTGAAATTGGTAATAAGCACCTAATCTATTAGGGTTCTCACCATATCTTCCATCAGTTGGTCTTCTACTTGGTGCAACATAAGCAGTTGCCCAAGGAGTTGAATCTAAACTTCTAAGAAGTGTTGCAGGGTGAAATGTCCCAGCACCAGCTGGAATATCATAAGGTTGTACAATATTACATCCTTGTTTAGCCCAAAATTCTTGTAGTTTTAATAGAATTTGTGAAAATGTAACCATCTATTTAATTCCTAGTTTTTAATTTCTTCTCAATCAATATATAAATTCAAGTATTACCTATACAAAAATAGGAAAAACTTGAATCTATATTTGATAAAATTTAATACATTGTTTTCGATACACGTGTATCTGGTTTTCATAAAGAAATAAGATTAGCACTATTTCTAGTGCTAAGTCTTATTATAAAATTATTTCAATTTCTTTTGAATCACTTTCAACTTTTTTAGCTTGAACGATTCTGTCTTCTTTTAATTTAATAGCTAATTCATTATCAGAAATTGCAAGAATTTGCATTGCAAAATAAGCTGCATTAACTGCACCAGATCTTCCAAGTGCAACAGTTCCAACAGGCATACCAGCTGGCATTTGAACAGTTGAAAGCATAGCATCCATACCATCCATTGCTCCACCTTTCATAGGTACACCAATTACAGGTTTAGTAGTTCCTGCTGCTAATGCACCAGCTAAGTGAGCAGCCATACCAGCAGCAGCAATAAATGCTACAGCACCCTTTTCTTCTGATTCTTTAATATAAGTCTTAGTTCTATCAGGAGATCTATGAGCTGATGAAATAACAATTTCATATTTTACGTTGAACTTCTCAAAAGTGTCAGCACAGTGTTTCATAATCTCGTAGTCAGATTTACTACCCATAATAATAGATACAAAATTCATTTATCAATCCTTAATTTTTTCTTTAAAAGTAGCGATTATATCAAAAAGTTTCTAATAGTTTTATAATCCGTGAAACTTTAAGTTTTTGCCATGAATCAAATCTGTAAAAAGTAAGGCTATTATTCTCAAAAACAAACTGCGAAAAACTCTTAGATTCATCAATTATTTCCACTGCTTTTACATAATTATAATATTTGATTTTTCTTTCATAATCAGGGTTTGTAAATATCACAACACTTGGAATCAAAAAGGCATCTGCTATGTGAAAAGTTGATGTTTCAGAAGTAATAATACCATCCATATTTGAAATAATATAGGAAAAATCGTTAAATGATTTTGACTCTTTTGAAAAATCAATTACATCAGAATCTTTATTTCTACTATCTAAATTTAAAGTTGTAACTATTGTATAATCACTAGCTTTTTTTATAAGTTTCTTTAAAATAGAAATTGCAATTTCTTGAGGTATTGAATTATCTAGTTTTGCAGAATAAGGATGAAATAATAAAAGTTTACCTTTTAATTTTGCATTTTGAATTTTTTCTTTTAATTCATCACTAGGTTCAAATAAATTCATATTCAATTGATTATATTTCATATTATCAGGAATTTTAAAATAATCAATTCCAAATTTATATAACCAAGCATCAATCATATTTAATTCTTTGAAATACATTGATTTTATATCAACTGAACTATTATCAATAAAATAGTCATAAGAACAAAACTTTTTAGTATCTATGCTTAAAGGGTATACTTTGTTTATAAATGTTTGTTTATTATAAATCTCTTTATCTCTTGAATAAAAAGTATTATTAGATGCATTTATATAAAGATCTAAAACAACTTCTTTATACACTTCTTTTAATTTAGTATATAAAATTCTAAGAGCAGTAGATCCAGCAACCATTTCTCCAATACTTCTTCCAACACTTCCAATTACTGCAAGATTGATTCTGTCTTTTTTAAGTGTTAGTTGTTTATAAATATCAGCTTTTTGGTTAGAAAATAAAAAAGAATTCACCTCATCTTCATCATTAATAAAATTCTCTTGTATTCTCTTCTCATAGTTTACTTGATTTGTATATTCATTGGCATTAGATATTCCTAATTCAATTGGAAAATCTTCAACATCTCTTACTTTAGATTCTTTAAGTAATCTTGCTGAATATTTAATTTTATCAACGTTTCTGAAGACTTGTTTTAAGTCTTCAAAATCGTCTGTTGTAGTGATATATGCAGTTTCATTATTAAGATTAGATGGTTCTTTAAATTTAAGATACTTAACTAAAGTCCCATCTGTTGTTTTAATATTTATGCTATTAGTAACTCTAAAAAATATCATACTTATTTTATAGGTTGACCTTCATCACTTGTCTCTACTCTTAACATAGTTAAATATGGTAATTTCCCTGGTAATTGAATCTTATTTGTATTACCACTATGAACTGATTCTAATTCTTTATTAGTTTCAGTTAAAATCTTATTGAAGCTAATATAATAAATACCATCTTCTTTTTTATAAATTTTCCCAAGTTCATTATCACACTCTTCAATCTCAACATCTCTTGGAGCAAAAATTTCAATTTCATCTTGTGGATAAACTTTGTATTTACACATAAAGTGATCTTCATCTTCTGTTACAAGTCCAGTAACTTCGTATGAACCTTTTGATAATGCATATTCATGGTTTTGAGAATCTAATTTTTCAAATGGTCTATGTACTAAATAAGCATCAGTAAACCCTCTGTTTTTTGTTGTATGTAATTCTCTTTGATACTTAGCAGCATCAAAAGTGTCACCATAATAATCATCAATAGCTTCTCTATATGCATTAGCAGTAACTGCTGCATAATAAGGAGATTTTGTTCTTCCTTCAATTTTAAGAGAATCTACAGCACCTGAGTCTAAGATTTCTTGAATATGTGAAGCTAAGTTCATATCTTTAGAGTTGAAGATATAAGTACCAACACCAGGTTCTTCTTCTAATCTAAATAATGTATTTTGGTTTTCACTCTCAGCATATAAAGTATATTCAAATCTACAGTCATTTGCACAAGACCCTCTATTAGGAACTCTTCCACTTTGTACTGCTGATACTAAACATCTTCCTGAATATGCAAAACACATAGAACCATGCACAAAAATTTCAATTTCCATCTCTGGTAAATGCTTTTTAATTTGTTGTACATCTTTTAATGAAATCTCTCTGGCAACAACAATTCTTCTTACACCTAAATCCCAAAATACTTGAGCATCTAAATAATTAAGAACATTTGCTTGAGTTGATAAATGAACATCAATATCAGGAGCAATTTCTCTACATAACTTTACAACACCAGGAGCTGCTACAATAAAACCATCTGGTTTTACTTCTGCCATTTTCTCAATGTGTTTTTTTAATAAATCAATTTGTGAATTAAATGGGAATCCGTTTATTGTTGCATAAACTTTTTTTCCTCTGGCGTGAGCATAGTCAATACCTTCTTTAAATGTTTCAAATGTAAACTCTTTACCAGCTCTAATTCTTAAACTGAAGTGACTAACTCCAGCGTATACAGCATCTGCACCATAATTGATTGCAATTTTTAATTTTTCTAGGTTTCCCGCGGGGGAAAGTAGCTCTACTTTTTCGCTCATAATTTTCCTTCTATAATCTTTATCATTTATATATATTCTTTAAAATCCGTGATTATATCTAATTTTCGATAAATTTAAGAATTTTATTAATATCCGCAATAATAGCCTTATCCAATTTATTTTCAAATGTACTCATAATCTCTATTGCTTTTTCATGAGTATAGGCAGCCCTATATGTTTTTTTTGTTACTAATGCAGAGTATACACATATAACAGATAATAGTCTATCTTTAAAAGATAAATCCTTAGCCATTACTCTATTTGGATAACCATTCGCATCTAATGTTTCTTGAGCTTTACTTGCCCATGCTGAAATATCATTAAATCCCATAATATTATTTAGAACTTTTTGTGTGTAATACATATACGATTTTATATCTTCATATTCAAAAGTATTTAATTTTTCATTTTTATTAAGTATTTTACTATTAATAGCTAACTTACCTATATCTTTTAGTGAAGCAGCAATTAAAAAAGTTTGTTTATCTTTATGCTCGAACTTATAATAATCACAAGCTTGTTCACATAAGTTTAATAAATCAGTATTTCCATTTACTATTTTTGTAAAAATAGATGTAATTTTTAAAACCTCTTCAAAATCTAAAACCATTGAGAAATCATGTAAATTACTGAATATATAGTTTAAAATATCATTTTCATTTTTTATATCTAACCAAAATGATATATATGAACTCTCAAGTAAATATGCATCAACAATTGCTTTTGAAAATAGTTTATTTTCATTTGTTTTAATAAATCTATTTATTAACTCTCTATTTTTAATATCATCTTTTGAAAAATCAAACTTCGTATCAAGGAAATCAACAAAAGAAATTATTTGAGAAAAGATATCTGTTTCATTCTCTTTTTTTGCAAATAATCCTGATCCATCATAAAATTCACATTGGTATTTTAATACCTCATTTCTCTTTAATAAAAAAGGTAATTGCTCTGCTATTTTAGATGATTGTTCACAATAATCTTTTGACTTCTTTTGCGTAGTAAACATAGATATATTATGAAGTAAACAGTATGAACATAAATCTGATAACTCCTCAGGTGAAAGCTTAAAATGTTTTGCAATTCTCAAAGCTATATACGCAATCTTTTTTGAATGTGATAAGTTTGTATCAAAAAATTCTTTTTCTTGAAAATCAAGTACATTTGAAGTAGCCAATAAAAAATTGTTAAGATTAAATACCATTTGTTTTTTCTTGTTCATTGTTATTCCTAAAAGTTGTGTAAGAAGATAAGAAGAGTTAAACCATTAAGGTTTAACTCTTAGTTTGAAAGAAGTTCGCTAATTGCTTCTAGAGATTTATCACTCATATCTAAATCAATATGAGGTGCATTTTTAACCTCAACTAATCTTGTATTAAAGCCTAGTTTTTTCATTTTGTTTTCAAAAGATATTGTAACTTCGGGTTTAGAAATTTTATCTTTTTCTCCATATATAAATAAAAAGTTAATATCTGTGTTTACATTGTTTAAAACATCAACTATTGATATTAAGTTTTTTTCATCACTTACTTGGTGAATATCATATCTTCCACCAGCTAAAACTATATTATTTATTAATTCTGGTTTTAATCCAGTTATAGTAGCACCAATCATAGCACCAGCTGAATGTCCTATGTAATTTAAAATTTTAGCATTGTACTCTTTCTTTAATGCACTTAAAACTTCGGCTACAAAAATAACATACTCTTTTTTAGCTGCTAAGTTTTTAGCTTTTTTATTACCTAATGATAAAAACTTATTTGAAGAAGAGTTAGAATATCCAGGTAAAGCAATGGCTATTGTTGCAATATCTGTTTCTAGGTTTACTGTTTCAGCAAAAGGTTCATATCTTCCTAAAGTATTAGTACCCTCATCCCAAGTTCCATGAACGATAATATTTAAAGCTTCATTATCTTCACCTTCAAAATATCTATACTCTATACACTCCGATACTACATAAATAAAATCTTCACCTTTATTTATACACATCTCTTTTGTAACACTTGAAGCCATTACATTAAAAGTAAATAGTAATGAAATTAATACAAATAGTTTTTTCACATCTTATCCTTAATAAGCAATTATTCCAACATAACCAGAAACTTGTCTCTCAATAATCTCAACAATTCCAGCTTGTACATATTCAATATCATCTATAAAATCAGACTCACTCCATTTCATAGTTTCCATTGTATTTCTACATCCAACAAACTCAACATCATATTCCATTAAAGACTGTATTCTTGTTAATGTTTTTGCATCATAATCATTTTTTAATGCTCGCATTCCATTACCATAAGCAATAACTACTACTTTTAAAGACTCACTTGGATACTCCTTTAAAATATTGTATATTGAACTTAAGTTATGATTTACTTTTGTAACTTCTGAATCATATAATTGAATCACTAACTTTCTTGGATTATCAAAAGTTGGTTGAGGATCACTAAATGTCGACTCTGCATAACTAAAAACTGCAATTAATAAAAATAAAACTATTTTTTTCAAACTATATCCTTTATGAAGCGTATTTTTTATTATCTTTCCATTCTTTTAGAATTTCTATTTCCATATCTTTTAGAATAGAACCACCTTCTATAATTTTACAATATAAACCTCTGCAATCTTTAACTAAAGTAGGTAAATCTTTTGAGAATACAGCTAAGTGATTACAAATAGTACATTTTTGTGTTATTTCTAAAACAACACTACCTATTTTGATAATTGAACCTATTTCATAATTATGTGGATTAATATCCAATAGTATATTTTCACCTAAACTTCCAAGTTCTAACTCTACCCCATTTTCTAATGCAATATCATAAGCAATTTTTCCAACAAGCATTACTGCTTTTTCATCATCTTTTCCAGCAAACTTATCAAACTCTATACCAAATCCATTAATAACATTTAGTTCACTAACTATTGGTCTTGGTAATCCACTTTGACCTTTTTTTGCACTAAATATTTCTATTGTTTTTCCTATATTACTTTTCATCGATATTCTCCTGTAAAATAGTTATAAAATCATCTTTTAACCAAGCTCCTGGGTATATATTCTCAAGTTCTTTATTCTTAGAGACAAAAAAGAAAGTAGGAGTCATTCCTTTGAAATGCTTTTTTAAATTAAAAGGTAAGTTTATTTCATCAACATCCACTTTTAAAAATATAAAATCTTTATTCATTCTTTTTTGAATCTCTTTTAAACTCAATACATCTCTTTCCATCTTCTTACAGAAATAACAACTCTTAGAGGTAGCATATACAATAAGTTTTTTATTAGATTTTTTAGCTTCATCTAAAATCTTATTTTCATCATAAAATTTATTTAATTCTGTGATCTTAGGTTTACTCTTAGATAATCTATTCTTTTTATATTCCATAAAAAAATGTGTTAGATTTAAAGTCTCATCATCTGCAATTTTAATAGCTTCTTTTTTTTCATAATACTTAATTATTATTGGATCACATATAGTATTAGAAATATCTGGTTCTTCTAAATAATCTTTTAGATACTCTTCAATTTCTATTTCTTGCATCTCTTTATCTTCTGGATCTCCAATTCTTTTTGGTCCATCAACAATTGCATAAGCCAACATATTTACAGTTGGTACTGTTAATTTGTATATTTTATTATCTTGTTCAAAGAAATTAATTTTTAAATTTTTTATTGAAATATATTTTCCATGACATGAAGAACATTTGTTTTCAAATATTTTCTTGCCTTCTAAATAAGATGCGTTTATATGTGTTAGAAATAATAAAAGAGTAAGTAATAATCCCTTTTTAAACATTTTAATCCTTTATTCTCAACTTAAGAATTCTTTTTTATTAAAAGAACTATTAAACTGAGAGAGAGAGTAATTAGATTACCCTCTTCTCATCTGAAATCTAAACGATTCCAGGGTTACCTTTTACTCCGATAATATCAGGAGAATCGATTTTTAAATTTTTAACATGTTTTACTGATTGTAAATAAGTTTCAACAGTTTCCCATACAGGTTCACCTGGCGATTGTGAGCCAACAGTTGACCACCCAGCTACTTTATAGTTTTTAGAAGCTTCTAATTTAGCACCATTTCTAGTTAACTGAATATCAGAAATTCTTTTACCCATTTGAGCAGTTGGATTAATTTTGTATGAAATACCACCTGTTCTTACCATATCTCCACCTTGTTGGTAGAATGGATCTTCATTGAATAAGTTATCAGCAACATCTTCTAAGATATCTTTGATTCCTTGTCCTGAGATTTCTCTCATATATGTTTCAGGATAAGTCATTGCTGTTTGAGTCATTAAATCATCAAAAGTAATATCTTGTCCAGGCATTACAGAAGTTCCCCATCTAAATCCAGGAGAAAGTGAAATTTCAGCATCTTTTACATCAACTAAAGCATCACAAATAATCTGATCCCAAGAACCATTAAAGTTACCTCTTCTGAATAAAGTTTCATCAGTTGTAGCAATTGGTCTCATTAAATCTTTAATATAAGGAGCTCTTACATCTTCGATATATTTTTTCATCTCTTTATCTTCAGGAATTAAATCTGAGAAGATTGGAAGAAGTGTAAATTTAAAGTCTTTGATTTTTCCATTTTGAATATCTAAATCAAGAACATTTAAGAACTTACCGTTTGATCCAGCATTACAAACATAAGTTGTACCACCAGCATTTTTAACAGGATAAGCTTCTGGAACACCATCATGAGTATGTCCACCCATAAAGAAGTCAATACCAGTAACAACCTCAGCCATTTTTTTATCTACATCGTAACCATTATGAGATAAAACAATAATTGCATCAGGTTTTTCTTCTTCTTTGATAGTATCAACTAACTCTTGCATCTCTTCTTCTTTAATTCCAAAAGTCCAATCTGGAATAAATCTTTGAGGATTTGCAATAGTAGTATAAGGGAAAGCTTGACCAATAACAGCAACTCTAGCATTACCCATTTTCTTAATTGTATATGGTTTAAATGCTAATCCTGAATCTTCATCAAAGGCTTCAGCACCTTCCATTAAAGCATCTTCTTTAACAAATACATTTTGTGCTAAGAATTCTGCATCAAGTTCTTTTACATTAGCTAGAATTTCTTCAGCTTTATATGTAAATTCCCAGTGACCAACAGCAATATCAACACCTAACTTATTCATAGCTCCAACCATATCTTTACCTCTAGTGTAAAGAGCAGTTGCACTTCCTTGCCAAGTATCTCCACCATCAAGAAGTAGAGTTTTATCTTTTCCAAAGTTATTTCTTAAGTAGTCAACTACAGTCTTAATTTGTGCGAATCCACCAACTCTTCCCATAGCTTTTGCGTGTTTTTCAAAGTTTACACAAGAATATGCATACTCTAATCTTTTATCACCTTTGATACCATAATAATCTAATAGTTTTTCACCAACAATATGTGGTGGCTTACCATAGTTACCGTGGAAACCTAAGTTTACACTTGGTTCTCTAAAATACACAGGCATTAACTGTGCATGAGAATCTGTCATGTGTAAAAATCTTGCATTACCAAAATTCTTTAATTTGTAGTAATCTTCTAATTTACCTGAATTAGTCATTCTTGTATGAGAATTAGCAAATACAGGAGCAGCACCAAGTACTGCCATCATGTATACAAATTCTCTTCTACTTAATTTACTCATTAGTTTATAACCTTTAAAATATTCTAAACTTAGTTAGCTTCACCAACAACAGTGAAACCTAAAGAAGTCCATGCTTGCATACCACCTCTGTAGTATTTAATTTTTGATGCAGGGTAACCCATATTTAATAAAGAGTATTTTGCATTTATTACCATAGCTGGAGTTTGTCCACACCAATAACCATTACAATAAGCAACAATTGTTTTGGCTTTAGAAAAATCTAGTGTTCCATCAGTTTTTTCAACAACACCTAAATCATCTTCCATTGCTTCAATAGCACCTTCTTTAGATTTAAATCCAGTAAAAGGAACATTTATAGCACCAGGAATTCTAAGTTTTGCATACCATCCTGGCTTTCGTGAATCAACAATTGCAATTGTTTCATCATTTTGAGCTTTTTTCATGTAATCAATAAATTCTAATTCCCCAACCGTATCAACATCGTTTCTTAATTTAATAGGTTGTGGTGCTCCTCTAAAAGTTGTCTCATATAAAGGAGATATTTTACTTGTATTTGATTGGTTTCTCATAAGAGTAAATTTCTCACCATTTAAATTCATATCAATAGATTTAACACCCTTAGAAATTGGAACAAATTTTGAAGAACCTTCATTTGCTAAACTTCCAGATGAACATAATGCTGTAATTGCAGAAGCAACTAATATTTTCTTTAATACTTTCATTTTCTCCCCTAATTTAATAATTTGACAATAATATTTATTATTTAAAATAAACAACTATGATAAAAAAAGCCAAGATGTGAATCTTGACTTTTATTTACAACATTTAAAAATGATTAGTATTTATACCCATCACCCGGAACTGCCAAGCTCCATGCTGTTTTTGCTTCTTCATTTTGTTGTAATGCTCTAATTGCGAAAGAACAAGCTCTCCATGCAGCATAATCAACAGTAACTGTTCCAGTTTTTTTCTTCTTTTTATTTAAGATATCAACTGTTTTTGAACCTGTTTTTAAAGCAGAATTAACTCCTGAAATATATTGAGAAGTTTTCATACCTAATCTCATAAACTCAAGACCTTGCTTCTTAGCCATTGCATTGTATTTATCAGCAGTAGCAATTACATTTTTAATTCCATTTGCTTTTACATCACAAGTTTTTTTAACATCAAGTTTTGACACTTCAGATGCATTAAGAAAACTAGATAATGAAAATGCTACAGTAGCCGCTAATGTTACTTTTAATATTTTTTTCATAATCATCCCCTATTTATTTTCTAATATCTGGACCGTCAATTTTCATACCATTTGACATATATGCCATAAAGTATAATAATTCTCTCATCTCTTTACTATCAGCTTTTGGTGGTACTTGACCTTCATCTTTAACACATCCAGCCATTCTTCTCTCTAATGTTCCTAAGCCGTCCCATTTAAGTCTATGAACTGGGAAGTGAGTAGTTTGACCAAGAAGTTGAGATAATTTTTCATTTCTAACTCTTTGACCAGCACCTTGAATATGACAAGTTGCACAAGAAAGTTTTAAATATCCTCTTTGAGAGTAGTAATATTTTTTACCATTTTCATATGCTTCTTGTGCATCTGCACTACCAATTTTAATTGCAATTTCTTTTTCAGCTTCCATTGATTCATAAGCGAAATAAGCTTGTAATGTAGCCATATTTCCTTTTTTCATCTTCCAAGCTTTTTCACCATTTGATGTAAGACATTCATTAATTGCAACCCCTAATGTTACAACCTCTTTATTCTTTTCATCAAAATATGGATAGTTTCCACCAATTGTTGGATCAGGGAAACAAGAAGCAAATGATTTACCATTTTTAAATGTTTTACCATATAAAGCTTCACCAGCTTCAATAGCGTCTTCATAAGGTGGCATCTCTTTAATTTCTTCATATTGTGCTTTACCATCAATATTAAAGGCATAATTACCTTTTGCGAAATCTTGGTGTTTTAAACCTTTAGCAATAGAATTTTTCAATTCATTATCCGTAGAATACGGGAAGAATGTATTTCTATTTTTTTCAGGATCTTCAAACTTTGCTTCAAAATATTTGATTAAAGCAATTCTATCTTTTTCAGCTTGAGCATTAAAATCAGCTGCATTTAAAGAGCATACAGTTAATGCAAGTAATGCAGTTGTCTTCGCGAATTTTAATAACATACATCTCTCCTTAGTTAAGTTATTTGTGTTCTGATAAATTAATTATTTAATTTTCTTAGAATCAGTTTGTGTATTACCTTTTAAATCAGTCCAAGTGAATTCAACTTTATCACCTTTTTCTGCACCCTTAAATTTGAATTTAACATAAGGATTTTTTGATAAGAATTGACTTGTTGATACTTCGTATACAATCTTTCCATTAACTTTTGCAACCATACTAGTGATGAAGTTAACTTCTTTTTTCGCTTTTTCTGCTTCTTGGTAACTTAACATTGCATGGTTAGCTAATGCTTTTACAGTTACAATACCTTTTTTTAATTTTGCTTTAATTCTAGTCTTTTTAGCCATTTTAATTCCTTTTTCTTATTCTTTTATATTTTGTTTATTAATTTATTTTAAAGTAGTTGGAATTAAATCAACCACCACATCCACCGATAGTTACTTTTACAAGTTTAGAAGCAGAATATAATTTTCCACCCTCTTCTACTACAGCAGTAACTGTACCAGTTTTTGCCATTTTGATTCTTACAGAGTAATCAATAATTCCACCTGCAGGAACTGTAAATACAGCAACTGTAGCTTCTGGATTTGCATCTTGGAAAATTGCCACTTTTGAACCAGCTAATTTAGAAGATACAGTTAAAGGAATAACCGCACCATTTTCAGCAATATCTGGAGCTTTTAATTTTACTTTTCCGTTTGTAGTAGATGTAGTTCCGAAAATTTCTTTCATTCCTTCATCAACTTTTGTTGCAGTCCATGCTTTTGGTTTAGTTTCTCTAAAGTTAACAGCACTTAATGTAGATGGAGCCATTGATACAGCTAATGCACCTAGACCTAGTCCTAAAAAATTTCTTCTATTCATTTTTCTCTTCCTTTTAATTATTTAATTGTCTTTAAATATGCAACTAGTGCTTTAATTTCACCATCACTTAACCAACCATTTTTTCCAAATGCAGGCATTGCTGAGATTGGATTAGTTGTATATGGGTCATAAATTTTTTGATATAAAGCTTCATCTGGCCAATATTGTAAAGCTTGAAGTTTTGGTCCTAAACTACCAGGTCCATTTACTTCTTTACCTTCAATTGCATGACAAGCTAGACAGTTACCAAGTTTTTTAGTCATAAAGATTTTTTCACCTTTTTTAACTAAAGACATATCACTTGCTAGTGCACCAGTAAACGCGAAACTACTAATAGCACCAGCTATTAGTAAATTCTTAATTAATTTCATTGCTTCCCCTTTTATTTACTAGAGTTGATCATATAATCAACAATTTCTTTAAATTGTGCATCTGATAAATCCATATTACCACCCTTCGGTGGCATTGCATTAATCCCATTAATACCATTAGCGTATACAGTATCAATACCTTTTGAAACTACTTCAGCCCATGTCTCTTTATCTCCAACAACTGGCGCACCAATTGCTGCATTAGAATGACAAGCACTACAAGATGCTTCATAAGAACCTGCTGCTACAGAAGTAGAAGCCTCAGAGTTATTATCTTTTGGCCAAGATTTCTCAGTAGAAATTGCCGGATCAAAACCACCTAATTCAGATTTAATCGAAACAGCTTTTGGCTGATTACAGTTTACCATACATCGTTCACCTTGTGCCAAAGGTTTTCTCATCTCTTTTAAATCTTTTCTATCTGGATGAACTGGATAGAATCCATCTTCATTGTTCATCTTAACATCCATAAAGTTATGTTTGCCAAGTACGAACTCATCTTCCATTTCTTCACCAGCTACTTGAATACCATTTACTGATAATAAATAAGCAGTGATTGCATAAACTTCATCATCACTTAGACTTTTAGGATTAGGGAATGGCATTGCTGTTTTGATATACCAAAATAGTGTACTAGCATATGGCCAATATGAACCAATAGTTTTTCTAGGACCTTCAGTACCTTCTAAACCTAATTGATTTTTAAGAGTTCCATGACCACCTTCTAATGGTGGATAACCTTTTCCACCAGTACCAAAGTCACCATGACACATAGAACATTGTTCGTGATATAATTCATCACCCATTTCAACAGAACCTTTACCTTCTGGTAAACCAGACCCATCAGGCATTACATCTGTATCCCAAGCTTTTACTTCTTTTGTCGTTGGAGTACGACCATATGAACTAAAACCTTTTGTTTCTTGTTTACTAACGGCATATGCATCATATTTACCATTTGTTATAGGATAAATAACTGCACCGTCAATATTCTTTTTTAATTCTGATTCACTTCCTGAAGGAGTACTTGCTGCTAGACATCCAGTTAATAAAACTGAAGTTACAACACTTGCACCTATAAATAATTTTTTAGCTTCTAACATGAACATTATTTACAACTCCTTTAGATGTTACTTCCCATCCAACGATTGGGTTTCTATGATAAATACCTTCAACACCAACAGTATCAACTAATTTATCAATTGAAGGTTGAATATGTCCACTATCATCAATAGCTCGACTTAGTAAAACTTTTTTCTTTCCATCCCATCTAGTAATGAAAGAGAATCTAGTCCAAGATTTTGGAAGTACTAAACCTTTAAGTTCAGCTTGAACCCAGTTATTACCACCATCAAGTGAAATATCAACAGTTTTAATTTTTCCTCTTCCAGACCAAGCAATACCAGAAATTTCAACCATATCACCTTTTTTAAGATCAGTCCATGGAAGCTCAGGACAGGGAGAAGTAATAATAGAGTTAACTTCCATTGGCCAGAAGAAATTAATAGCTTTTCCATTTGGTTGTAACATAGTATATTTAGAAGTTTCTTCTTTTGCATGCCATGGTTTATCAGAAAATTCTAATCTTTTTAACCATTTAACATTTAAATTACCTTCCCAACCTGGAACTAATAATCTAACTGGATATCCTTGCTCAGGTCTTAATGGTTCCCCATTTTGTCCCCATACAAGCATTGCATCATCAAGAACTTTTTCAATTGGAATAGTTCTTCCCATTTCAGAGTTATCACTTCCTTCTGCTAACATCCATTGAGCTTCAGGTTTAATACCTAAATCTTCAAGAAGAACACTTAATTTAACACCTGTCCATTCAGCAGAACTCATCATTCCTTTTACAAATTGAAGGTTGTTAAATTGTGGTCCTCTCCATCCAGTTGAACCATTTGCAGGACATTCAATAAAATGGATTCGACTTTCAGATGGATATCTTTTTAATTGTTCTAAAGTTAAAACAATTGGTTTTTCAACTAAACCATGAATCATTAATCTAAATTTATTTGGATCAATATGTGCAGTACCACCATGGTTTCTAGTAAAGAATAAACCATTTGGAGTAATGATTCCTTCTTGTTGATGTAGTGGTGACATTGAAACAGTAGCATATCTATCACCAGAAGATAAAAGATCATTTACTCTTCTAACGTTATTATGCTCATAAGGTGAAGGTACACCATAAGGATATTTATCTACCTTATCCCCTAATTTTGTTCCCCATTCAACATGATGAGTAATATTCTCATCATCAGCTTTTGCTTTAATAGGTGCTACAGAACTAGCAGCTGCTACAGCTCCGGCGGAATAGATTGCAGTCTTCTTGAAAAAATTTCTTCTACTTAGTTTTGGCTCTGAAGTAGTTGATAATTCTTTTTCTTGAATCTCGCTAACTTTTGTCATTTCCCCTCCTTATTATATTAGTATTGTAAAAAATACCTTGTAAAACAGATTAATTATAGTTTTAATATCTTAATAAAAACTAAATGGTGAAGTATTAATTTTTCTTATTATAAGAGGTGGAAATTTTATTATAAATTTTATGTATATATATTATAAAGACTACTTATTATATTTGAGTAAATAGCACGAAGGTAGCAAAAAATTGGGTTGATTTTGATAATGAGAAGTAAAAGTTATATTAAAGATAATTAAATTTAATCTTACGTTAAAATTAACTTTTTTTTGTTTTTTTGAATTTTCTTATTTATTTTGTATATTATAGTAACATTTTAGGATTTATTTTTTGACTTATATCAAGAAATAAATATAAATTAGATTAAATATTAAAAAATATTATTTTATTTATTCCTAAATTAATCTAGTATAAAAAGGAAATAAATAAGTTTTTAGTACTTATTTATTTAATAAATCTTTAGCAAAATCAACAGCTTGATCTGTTATTTTTTCACCTGAGATCATACGTGCTATTTCTGATATTCGTTGCTTATCAGTCAATAATTTTACAGAAGATATACCAGCATGTTTATCAACTAAAAAGTGCTGTTCTGAAGTAGATGTTAGTTGTGGTTGATGAGATATTGCAAATATTTGATAGGATTTTGATAGCTTTGTTAAAACCTTAGAAATTGCATCACTCTCTTTTCCACTTAAGTTAGCATCAATTTCATCTAAGAATAAAACACCATTATCTACAATGTCAAATTCGCTCATAGAAGTAAGTAGTGCTAGCCTAAGCCTATTAAATTCTCCAGATGATATAGTATCAAGGTTTACACCATTTAATTCAAAATTAATAAAGTCAATACCATTAGAATCTAATTCTTTATTGTTAATGATAATCTTTGCATTTGATAAATATAAAAACTTTAAATAATAGTTTATTTTTTTCTCTAAAATAGCTGCTGATTCTAATCTAAAAGACGAAATCTTTTGTGCTAATAAAATCACTTCTTCACTATATTTTGAAACTTTCTTTTCTAGTTGGTGTTTCTCAAATGAGATATTTTCATAAGATTCTAACTCTTTTTTCTTAGTTTCTTTATATTCAATAGCTTCAGCAATTGAACCAAATCTTTTTTGTAAAGATGATAGTTTTTCTATTCTGTCTAAAACTTCTTCGATATTAACATCTTCTAATTCATATAAAGAATCACTAAACTTTTCAAAGATATTGTTTAACTCATTAATAGCCTCATCAAAAAAAGATGAATCTTCTTCCATTAATTCTAATGCAGTTGAAACTTGTGAATTAAAATTTAATACTCCATTAGCATTTTTAATTGCATCTTCAATTTTATCTTTTTTAGCAAGTTTTCTTTTTATTAGATTTAACTCTTCATACTCTTCTATTTGAGGATTAATAGCTTCAATTTTGTCAATCTCAAATTTAGCAAACTCTTTTAAATCTTCAAGTTTTGATTCGTCTTCCAATATCTTTTTTAAAGCTTTTCTAGATTTAGCTAAATCTTCATATTTAGAATCAAACTCTTCTTTTAAAGATGAGAATTTCTTATCTCTTTTCAAAGCTAGACTATCAAGAAATTTAATTAGTTTTGTACTTTGGAAATCAGATGTATCTTTTAGATTTAGATGTTTGATTAGAGTTGAAGAAAAAGAGTTTAGATTCTTTTTTGAAATACTCTGATTATTTAGAAAAAATCTCACTTTTTCTTTTTTTATTGTTTTGATAATAATTTCATCATCAATTTCAATATCATAAGCTTCATCTTTAATTTTCGAATCAATAAGTGATACTTCTCCTAATGATGATTTAACATCAGAGAGTGAAAAAAGAGATAAAATAGCTTGCATTAATATGGATTTACCAGCTCCACTTGGTCCTGTGAAAACATTAAGTCCTTCTTTAAACTCTAAATCTACTTCCTTGAAAGAAAGACAATCTTTTAAATAAATCCTATTAATCATTTTTAATTACCCCATCTTAACTTTTCGTTTAGTACATCAAAATAGTTTCTCTCTATTCTATGAATCATTTTTGCTTTTTTACTTGCAATTCTAATTTTAATTGATTCATTTTGTTCAACTTCATAAATGTCTTGTCCATCTACAATAACAACCGCACCTTGATTATCTGAAATTGTAAATTCTATTTCAAAATCAGCAGGCATTACTAAAGGTCTTTGTGTTAATGAGTGTGGAGCAACAGGTGTAATAATAAAAGCTTCAGTTAAAGGATAAACTAAAGGTCCACCTACAGATAAATTATAAGCAGTAGATCCACTAGGAGTTGAAACTATAACCCCATCTCCATAATATGAATTAAAAGGTTTTCCATCTATTTTTGCATCTATTGAAATCATAGATGAGATTGATTTTCTTGAAATAACAATATCATTAAAAGCTACAAAACTATTAAGGTTTAGTGCCCCTTCAACCATCATTCTATTATCAATTCTATAAACCCCAGATTTAAAATCACTAAGGAATTTTTCTAATTCATCCATATTAATATCAGTCAAGAAACCTAAAGTTCCAAGATTAATTCCTAATACTGGTTTCTCATAATTAAAAGATTTTCTTACTACTGATAATAATGTTCCATCACCACCCACAGATACTAAAAAATCAACTTCATTACAAAGCTTATTTAAAGAAATACCTTTCTCTTTTATCATAGTGGCAGAATTACTTTCTAAAATAACATCAATCCCAACACTATAAAACATATCTTTAATTTTAAAATATGATTCTTTTAATTCTGGGCTTGAAGGCTTTAATATAATTCCTGCTTTTGTAGGATTGTTTAATAATTCAGTTTTTTCGTTTATTCTCAAACTGTTATTCCCTTATTTAATATTGGCAGATTTTAACATAATTATATTATGAAGAGGTTTATAATTACAATTTGTAATATTTTTTCTATTAAAAGGGTTTTTTGAAGTAAAAAAAAGCCCCAACATAAGTCGGGGCTTTTTATAAGTAATAGTTAGAAACTAAATTTAGTTATTAACCATTTCTCTTTTTAATGATTTCGTCAGAAACATTCTTAGGAACGTCCATGTAGTTATCGAAAATCATAGAGTAAGTTGCTCTACCTTGAGACATAGATCTTAAGTCTGTAGAGTAACCGAACATTTCAGCTAATGGAATCATTGCTACAACTAGTTTAACACCAGCTCTATCATCCATAGATTGAACTTGTCCTCTTCTTTTGTTAACGTCACCGATAACATCTCCCATATAATCTTCAGGAGTTTCAATTTCAACTTTCATAATTGGTTCAAGAATTACAGGTTGAGCAGCAGCACTTCTACAACCTTGTTTGAATCCCATAGAAGCAGCAAGTTTGAATGCCATTTCAGATGAATCAACATCATGGTAAGAACCATCATATAAATCAACTGCAATGTTAACTAATGGGTAACCAGCAAGGATACCACCAGCCATAGCTTCTTGACAACCTTTATCAACAGCAGGAACATATTCTTTTGGAACAGATCCACCCTTAATAGATGTTGTAAATAAGTAATTATCTTCAGAATCAGCAGGTAATGGAGTAATTGTTAAGTATACGTGACCGTATTGACCTTTACCACCAGATTGCTTAGCGTATTTGTACTCTTGTTTAACTGCATTTTTGATAGTTTCTCTATATGCAACTTGAGGAGCACCAACTTCAGCTTCTACTGAGAATTCTCTTTTCATTCTATCAACAAGAATTTCAAGGTGTAATTCACCCATTCCTGAAATAATAGTTTGACCAGATTCTTCGTCTGTAGCAACTCTGAATGATGGATCTTCTTGAGCTAATTTTCCTAAAGCAATACCCATTTTTTCTTGGTCAGCTTTAGTTTTTGGCTCAACTGCAACAGAAATAACTGGTTCTGGGAAATCCATTCTCTCTAAGATTACTGGATCTGTATCAGAAGCTAAAGTATCACCAGTGATTGTAGATTTTAAACCAACAACTGCACCGATTTCTCCAGCATATAATTCAGTAACTTCTTCTCTTTTGATAGCATGCATCTTAAGAAGTCTTCCGATTCTTTCTTTTTTCATCTTAGTAGAGTTCATTACGTAAGTACCAGACTTAAGAACACCTCTATAGATTCTTGTGAAAGTTAATTGTCCAACAAATGGATCTGTCATAATCTTGAATGCAAGACCTGCAACTTCACCGCTATCAGTAGATTCAACAACAACAGGTTCACCATCTTGAGTTTCACCTTTGATGTCTTCAACTTCTAATGGAGAAGGCATATACATAGCAACAGCGTCAAGTAAAGTTTGAACACCTTTGTTTTTGAATGCAGTACCACAAGTCATTGGAGTAATTTCCATTGCTAAACAACCCTTTTTAAGAGCTCCAACAATTTCTTCATTAGTTAATTCTTCACCTTCAAGGTATTTTTCCATTAACTCTTCATCTTGCTCAGCAGCAGATTCAACCATTTTTTCTCTATATTCGTCAGCTAAATCTTGTAATTCAGCAGGAATATCTTCAACATGGTAGTTAGAACCCATTGCAGCATCTTGATCCCAAACGATTGCTTTCATCTCAACTAAATCAACAACACCTTGGAAGTTTTCTTCAGCTCCGATAGGAATTTGAATTGGAACAGGATTAGCTTTTAATCTTGTAGATACTTGCTCTTCAACGTTGAAGAAATCAGCACCAGTTCTATCCATTTTATTAACGAAAATCATTCTTGGTACTCTATATTTGTTTGCTTGTCTCCAAACAGTTTCAGATTGAGGTTGAACTCCACCAACTGAACAGAATACAGCAACAGCACCATCAAGAACTCTCATAGATCTCTCAACTTCAATAGTGAAGTCAACGTGACCTGGAGTATCAATAATGTTAATCATTAATTCTTCATTAGTTTTAGGGTGAGTCCAGTTACAAGTTGTAGCTGCAGAAGTAATTGTAATACCTCTTTCTTGCTCTTGTTCCATCCAGTCCATAGTAGCAGCACCATCATGAACCTCACCGATTTTATGCTCAACACCTGTGTAGAATAAAATTCTTTCAGTAGTTGTAGTTTTACCTGCATCAATATGAGCCGCAATACCGATATTTCTAAGTCTATTAAGAGGAGTTTTTCTTGCCATCTTAAGTTTTCCTTTTAGTTTTATATATTGTCGTGATTATATCTTAAAAACGATAAAAAAAAAGGGTGTGAAACACCCTTTTAATTGTATGTATGTAATTAATTACAGTACGATTACCATCTGTAGTGAGCGAATGCTTTGTTGGCTTCAGCCATTTTATGCATATCTTCTTTTTTCTTGAAAGATGATCCTCTTTCATTTGCAGATTCGAATAACTCATTAGCTAATCTCTCAACCATAGTTCTTTCGTTTCTTTTTCTAGCTGCGTCAACTAACCATCTTAATGCTAAAGTTTGTCTTCTTACAGGTCTAACTTCAACTGGTACTTGGTAAGTAGCTCCACCAACTCTTCTAGATTTAACTTCTAAAAGTGGTTTGATGTTCTCAATAGCTTTTTCGAATAATTCGATTCCAGCTTCTTCACCTCTTGCATCTAAGTTTGCAATTGCACCATACATGATTTTTTGTGCAGTAGATTTTCTACCGTCTAACATTACTGTGTTAATAAATTTAGTGATCACTTTACTATTGTAGATAGGATCAGCCATAATTTCTCTAACTGGAGCTTTTCTTCTTCTCATTTTATTATCCTTCTACTTATTTCTTTGGTTTCTTAGTACCGTACTTAGATCTTGCAACAGTTCTGTTTGCAACACCAGCAGTATCTAAGGCACCTCTTACAACGTGATACTTAACACCAGGTAAATCTTTAACTCTACCCCCTCTTACTAGAACAATCGAGTGCTCTTGAAGGTTATGACCTTCTCCACCAATGTATGAAATTACTTCAAAACCAGTAGTTAATCTAACTTTTGCAACTTTTCTTAAAGCCGAGTTAGGTTTCTTTGGTGTAGTAGTATATACTCTTGTACATACTCCTCTTCTTTGTGGACATTTCTCTAAAGCTGGTGATTTTGATTTCTTAATCACTCTTTTTCGCTCTTTTCTTACAAGCTGATTGATTGTAGGCATTTCTTTCCTTTATTAAAATTGGTTGAACAGATAAGCTCTGTTCAAGCTTCTCGCTTACTCCCTACTTTTGTTGGGACGATACTCAATCCTAGGAAACTGTTGAGTTTACTAAAAAAGTTGCGAATTATACTGAAAGTAACCTTAATTAGAGTTTAGGTTAGTTTTGTTTAGGGTTTATGCGAAGGGATAAAGAAATACATAATTTTATAAATAACAATTATTAGCATTCTTTTAATATAAAAAATGAATAAAAAACAATAGAATATATTTTTATATAAAGGAAAGAAATGATTACATGTTATTTAAACTACAAAATTGACCCAAAGAAAATTAAGGAATTTGAACATTATGCAAAACTATGGATTCCATTAGTTAATAAATTCGGTGGAACTCATCATGGATATTTTATGCCAAGTGAAGGTGCTAATAATATTGCTTTAGCTCTTTTTACATTTCCATCTTTAGCAGAATATGAGAACTATAGAAATGATTCATTTAATGACAATGAGTGTATAGATGCATTTAAGTATGCAGAAGAGACTGATTGTATTATTTCTTATGAAAGAAGTTTTTTTAGACCAGTATTTAATTAAAACGTAAACTTTAGTAAGTTAGTAAGACTTTGGCAATATTTATTTTTTTATTAACTATTAATGTTAACATATCAGAAGTAAATAGATAAAAGGATTTATATGACAATCAGAGAAATGGATATATTTGTTAGTGTTGCTGAATCAACTAATCTAACAGAAGTATCAGTTAATATGAAATTGACACAACCTAGTATCTCTATAACTATTAAAACTATTGAAAAAGAATTTAATGAAAAAATGTTTGATAGAATTGGGAAAAAACTAGTAATAAATGAAAGAGGACGAATACTATATGAAGAAATTCTTCCAATACTAAGTAGTCTAAAAGAATTTCAAAACAAATTCTCAAAGCATAAACTCCTTGGAAATATAAAAGTTGCAGCAACAAATACAATTGGAGTATATGTATTACCTTTTATCCTTTATGATTATAATAAAACTTATAATGATGTTAAAATCACCCACTTTTATAAAGACTATAACTCAATTATCTCTTTAATTAATATGGGGCAAATAGATGTAGGGTTTGTAGAAAGTGAAATAAAAGATAAAAATATTATTAAAGAACTATTATATAAAGATGAACTAATAGTTGTTAGTTCAGATAAAGAACTTACAAAAAAAAGTTTTTATATTGATCAACTATTTAATAAAGAATGGATAATTAGAGAAGAAAGCTCAGGAGTAATGAAAGTATTTTTTGATTACTTAGGTGAGTTAAAAAGTCAACTTAATATTACTTTAGCATTAGAACATGCTTTGGCTATAAAACAAATACTAAAACAACATAAAGAC
Organism: Poseidonibacter lekithochrous; assembly: GCF_013283835.1. Taxonomy (GTDB): domain Bacteria; phylum Campylobacterota; class Campylobacteria; order Campylobacterales; family Arcobacteraceae; genus Poseidonibacter; species Poseidonibacter lekithochrous. Next base: position 2,998,051 of record NZ_CP054052.1, read on the forward strand.
ACTATTTCTATTTTACCTGCTAAAAGTGTAGAAGATGAACTTAAAAATAATCTACTTTATAAAATTGATATTATCAATATGAAATTTGAAAGAAATTGTTATATGGTTTATCATAAGAATAAATTTAAAAATGCGGTATTTGAATCTTTCAGAAAATATATCTTAGAAAATATAAATCAACCCTCAATAACTAACTTATAATACCCCCTACTCTTAGACTTTAATAAAATTAATTTATCTTTCGTTATTTAAATGATAAATTTTTTTTATCTAAAACATAAAATTTATTTATTTTTTATAAATATCATTTTCAGTTAAACTTCAAACACAGCAAAAATATAACACATTATACTAGGAGAGAAAATGGATTTAAATAGATTTAAAAAAAGAGGATATGTAAAAAGACCAACATATATAGAACCACTTAAAAACTTAACGAAGGTTATGGATAAAAATATTTCTCTTTATGTTAAAAGAGATGACATGTTAGAAAGTGGCGGAAATAAAACTAGAAAACTAGATTATTTAATTGCAGATGCCATAGAAAAAGGTTGCGATACACTTATTACTTGTGGTGCCGTGCAATCAAATCATTGTAGAATTACACTAGCTTGGGCAAATCTTGAGAAATTAGATTGTCACTTGCTTATTGAAGAGAGAGTTAAAGGCTCATATAGTGAAAATGCAAGTGGAAATAACTTCTTATTCCACCTAATGGGTGCGAAGTCTATTCAAATGCATCCAGGAAAAAGCGACATGATGGCTTTAATGGAAAAGAAAGCTGAAGAACTAAAAAAACAAGGTAAAAAACCTTATATAGTTCCAGGTGGCGGTTCAAATGGAATTGGTGCATTAGGTTATTCATCTTGTGCTCTTGAAATAATGGAACAATTATCAAAAGAGTCTTTAGATATTGATACAATTGTAGTGCCGTCAGGAAGTTCTGGAACACATGCGGGAATGGCAGTTGCATTAAAAGCATTAAATAGTAAAATAAAATTAGTAGGTATTAATGTTTCAAGACCTACGGACATACAAAAAGATGTAGTGTTTAAAGTAGCTCAAGAACATATTGAGGTACTTGGACTTGATAAAGATATATTAAAAAAAGATGATTTAATTTGCCTAGATAATTATGTTGGAGAAGGTTATTCTTTAAAGACTGATGGTATGAAAAATGCAGTTGAACTATTTGCAAGAGAAGAGAGTATTTTACTTGATCCTGTATATACAGGAAAAGTAGCAGATGGATTTTTAGATTTAGTCAAAAATGACTACTTTAAAGATGGTTCAAATGTATTATTTTTACATACTGGTGGGTCTATAGCTTTATTTGAATATTTAAAATATTTTAAGGATTAGAAATGTTTAAGAAATTATTAGTAGTTGGTTTAGTTGGAACAGTTGGTGTTGTAGCAGTAAATGCTAAAACTTTAAGATTATCGACATACGTAAATCAAGTAGATATTAGATACAAAGGGTTTGAACATTTAGCTAAATTAGTAGAACAAAAAACTAACGGTGATTTAAAAATTAAAATCTACGGTTCTTCTACATTACATGGTTGGAGTGAAGGTGTTGATTCTGTTCTAGGAGGAGTAACTGATATTTCATGGTTACCATCTGACAAGAGATTAAAATGTCAAAGAGTAACAGCATTATATCCAGCAGTAGTTGATTTTGATAAACAAGTTGAAGTTGATGCAGCATATACAAAACTGTTAGAACCAGAATTATCAAAAAGAAATTTAAAAGTATTATTTAACTCTAACTATTCTTATGACCAAGAATGGTGGTTTAAAGAGCCAACAAAAGAACTAACAAAATTAAATGGTAAACAAGTAAGAAGTCCTTATCCTTTAATTAGTGAAATGATTAGACAATGGGGTGGGAATCCTGTGTTTATTTCACCAAAAGAAGTATTCCAATCAGCTGAGAGAGGAGTAGTTGATGGTGTTAGTATGGGAGTTGCAACATATAGTTCATGGAAATTATGGAGTGTAATGCCTCATATGATTAATGCTAGTTTATTTTATGGTAACTCTCAGTATGTAATTAATAAAGGTGTTTTTGAAAACTTAAGTCCAGCTAATCAAAAGATTCTTTTAGAATCTGCTAAAGAGACTGAAATTTGGTTAAAACCTAGATATGAAGCTTGGGTAAATGAAAGAGTAGGAAAAGCCGTTATGGAAGGTGGTGGAAGCGCCAAATCTCTGAATAAAGAAGAAAGATTAGAAATTGTTAAAAATATTCAAGCCGTTTGGGATAAAACAGTTCAAAAAGAATGTGGAAATGAACTGGCATCTAAAATTAAAGAATTAGTTTCGCAATGAAAACCCTAGATAATATAACTAAGTATTTAGCTTATATTGGAGGAGGTATTATTCTAATCCAAAGTATTTGGATTAGTGCTTCAGTAATATTTAGGAAAATGGGTTATCCAGATCCTTATGTTACTGAAACAACGGCATTAATGCTATTACCATTAGCTTTTTTAGGTATGAGTTATTCTCTAAAAGTTAATGGTTATCCGGAAGTAACAATTTTTCGGGATAAATTGCCTACAAAAATTGCTAAATATTTAATTTATATAAGATACATATTAATATTTTTAATTGGAATATTTTTTACATTAACACTATATAAAGCTTTCACATTGGCTTATATGAGTGGTGCAAGTAGTGAGATATTAGAAATACCTAGAACCTATGTAGCATTTCCTACATTATTGTCAATGATATTTTTTAATATATTCAGTTTTTTTAAAATCATAACAGTAATTAAGGAGTCTTAATGGAATGGTATTATGTTGCAATAGGTCTTTTAGGTTTATTACTTTTATTCATTAGTATAGGTGTACCAATACCTTTTGCATTAGTTGGTGCTTCTTTACCTTTTTTATGGACAATTCAAGATTTTAGTACGTCTTTAATGTCAAATCAACTTCAATTATGGAGAACATGGATTGACTATATATTATTATCCGTACCATTATTTGTCTTCTTAGGTGAATTAATAGCCAAATCAAACTTAGGTGAAAAACTTTATGAAGCATTTTATAGAGGTACATCAGTAAGAGGAGCTGCTGCATACGGAAGTATTGGAGCTTGTGCTGGATTTGGTGCAGTTTGTGGTTCTAGTATGGTTGGTTCATTAACTATTGGTGGAGTTGCTTTAAAACAAATGTTAAGATTGGGATATGATAAAAGACTAAGTGCAGGTATTCTTGCAGCTGGTGGAACATTAAGTGTTTTAATACCACCCTCTTTAATTTTATTATTCTTTGGAATTGTAACAGATACTTCAATTGGAAAATTATTTATAGCGGGAATTATACCTGGGATTATACTAACAGTAATGTTTTTCTCTATTATATTAATTTGGAAGAAACTTGATGATAAGGCAGTGCCAAGAAAAGAGAATATAGAAAAAGTGAATTTCAGATTTGTATTCTTTGCTTTTTTACCAATTGTAGTTGTTGGAGCAATAATAATTTCATCAATTTACTTTGGAATTGCAACACCAACAGAAGCTGCAGCAATAGGAGTAGTAGTAACAATATTCTTTTCATACTTTTTAGGTGGATTAACATGGACAAAATTTAAGGATTCTATACTTGCTACCATGAAAACGATGGGTTTTCTAGGAATATTATTAGCAGGATCTGCACTTTTTGGTTTTGTTGTTGAGTATTATGGAATTCCAGAAGAAATTACTAAACATATTGCCCAAATGGAATTATCAAAATATGAAATACTATTTATGATTATGATCTTTTATTTTGTAATTGGTATGTTTTTAGAACCTGTTTCTATGACATTTATTACCTTACCAACACTTTTCCCTTTGATTGAATACGCAGGGTTTGAAGCTATTTGGTTTGGAATCGTATATACAATTTTAATGGAAATAGCAGTATTAACACCACCGGTTGGTTTAAACCTATTTGTTATTCAAGGAATTGCAAATAAAGATATAACCATTCTTGATGTGATTATTGGCGTAATACCATTTTTAATAGCTTTAGTATTAATGATAGCTCTTTTAATGTTTGAGCCTGAAATCGCAATGTTCCTAACAAGAGATTAGTATGTTAGAAGTTAAAACATATGGAAATGAAAAAAATAAAGCAATAGTTTTAATCCATGGATATTTAAGTTCACATGAACATTTTAAATTCCAAATTGAAGAACTAATAAAAAATGATTTCTGTGTCTATTGCATTGATATGCCAGGACATGGATTAAATAAAGAAATACTATTGTCAGATATGGGAAGTTTTGCTCAAGAAATGATTAAAACAATAAATTTTTTAAAACTTGAGAACTTTTCTTTATTAGGACATTCAATGGGTGGAATGTTAGCAATAGAAATTGCAGTAACAATAAGTAATCAAATAGACAAACTTATTTGTTATGGCACAGCAGCAAGTGGAAATTTTGAAAATAGATTTGAAACAATTGAAGAGAGTAAAAACAGAGTAAAAAATGATTACCCAAGTTTTAAAAAAATGGCTCATGCAAAATGGTTTTATACAGGAGAGCATGATAAATATTTTAATCTATCATTTGATTCAGGTAAAGGCATTTCAATTGAATCAGCCTTGAATTCATTAGATGTAATGAAGAGCTTTTCAGCAAAGAAAAGAATATCAAATATAAAAAATAAAACTCTAATAATATATGGAGACAGTGATAAAACTTATGGAATGAATGATATCTTATTTTTAAAAGATAACATTGCCAATAGTCAGTTATGTGTATTACCTGCTTGTGGGCATAGCCCTCATTTAGAAAAAACAGAATTATTTAATAAAATTCTCATAGATTTTTTGAAATAAGTAAATAAAGGAATAATAAATTGAAAACAATTATATCAACAAATAAAGCTCCAAGTGCAATTGGACCATATAATCAAGCAACAACTTATGAAAATTTAGTCTTTACATCAGGTCAAATCCCTTTAGTTCCAAGTACCATGGAAATTATTGAAGGTGGAATAAAAGAACAATCAAGATTAGTACTTGAACATTTAAAAACTGTACTTGAAGAAGCTGGATCATCATTAGATAATGTTGTTAAAACAACTTGCTATTTAGCAAATATTGATGATTTTGTACAATTCAATGAAGTTTATAGTGAGTTCTTTGATAATGAGAATGCTCCATCAAGAGCAACTGTTGCAGTTAAAACTTTACCTAAAAATGTTTTAGTTGAAGTAGATGCGATAGCTTTTAAAAAATAAAAAATTATGTACTAGATAAGTTACTTAACTTGTCTAGTATAAATAAAAAATAAACTACTATTTTTACTAGTAGAATCAATTAGTTATAAAAAATCAATCATAAATATTAAATCATCATATTTACTTAAATAATATAACTAGTTATTACATTACATAAGGATTTTAATGGATAAGATAATCAAGAATTCAGGTTTAATAAATGGACTACTATTTGTAGGTCTATTTGCATTTATATCAGTAATGATATCAAAAATAGAGATATTTAAAGCCTATCATATTAGCCCTTTAATTATAGGTATCATTTTGGGAATATTATTTTCTCATACCTTTAGAAGTAAACTACCAGAAGAATGGAAAGAAGGAATAATATTTTCAACTAAAACATTATTAAGAATAGCAATAGTTTTTTATGGTTTTAGATTAACTTTTCAAGATATAACAGATATCGGAATAGCTGGTGTTGTAAGTAGCTTCTTAATTGTTACTTTAACTTTTATAGTAGGAATGTTTGTAGGAACAAAAATCCTAAAACTTGATAAAGAAACTACAATATTAACCTCAGCAGGAAGTTCTATTTGTGGTGCAGCAGCAGTTCTTGCAACTGAATCAGTAATAAAAGCTCCAGCACACAAAAGTGCAATAGCTGTAGGAACAGTAGTACTTTTTGGAACTATTAGTATGTTTTTATATCCTTATTTATATAAACTAGGATTTTATTCTTTTAATGAACAAGAGTTTGGTATATATTTAGGAGCAACATTACATGAAGTTGCCCATGTTGTTGCAGCAGGAAATAGTATCAGTGAAGAAGTTGCAAACTTTTCAGTTATTGAAAAAATGTTAAGAGTAATGTTCTTAGCTCCATTTCTTATCATAATATCTTTTTATATAACTAGAGTTGCTAAATCATCAAAGAGTCAAAGTGAAAAAGCAAAAATTGTGATACCTTGGTTTGCATTTATGTTCATAGGTGTAGCAATATTTAATTCTTTTGATATATTCTCAACGCAAACAGTGACAGTAATAAATGAAATAGATACATTTTTCCTAACAATGGCAATGTCAGCATTAGGAATGGAAACACATTATAATAAATTTAAAAATGTAGGTATGAAACCTATTTATTTAGCCACAATACTATTTGTTTGGCTAATGTTTAGCGGAATAGCAATTACATTCTTCTCGCTAAGCCTTTAATTTGTAAAAAGAGGATTTACTCCTCTTTTTGTAACAAAACACTTGATTACTTCTTAATTCCTTGAAGGAACTTATTAAGTGAGTTAGCAAAAGTTTGACAATCTTTTTGATTGAAAGCTTTTGGTCCTTTAGTTACTTCTCCACTATCTCTAATTTCTTGCATTAAATTTCTCATTGCTAGATAATTTTTAATATTGTCTTCTGTATACAACTCACCTCTATGATCAATAGCATGTGCATTCTTCGTTATAACTCTATCTGCTAATGGAATATCTGCTGTTATTACTAAATCATTTTCTTTTAATAATTCAACTATTTTATTATCAGCTTCATCCGCACCTGCTTCAACAATCATATATGTTATAAAAGAGGATTTTCCAACATTTATTTTTTTATTCGCAATTACATAAGTTTCAAGTCCAGCTCTCTCAATTGCACGTAAAATTATTGGTTTTAATAAGTTAGGAAAAGCATCCCCGTCAATAAAAAGTGTCATAACTCTCCTTTTTTGTGAGTATACAAAAAATAAGATTAAGAAAGTTTTCCATTTTCTTAATATAAAACAATTTTTTTTATTTTCTTTTACGCTAAAATCAATAAAAATCACATGGATAAATAATGTTTAAATTTTTTATTTTAACTTTCATCACTTGTATATCACTAAATGCAAATATTCTCCAAGATGCGATAAATAAGGCAAAAGCTGGTTCAACAATAAAACTAGATTCAGGAATTTATCAAGGAAATATCACGATAAATAAAGCTCTTACTATTATTGGAAAAAGTGATAATGTAATTATTGATGGTCTGAATAAAGATACAGTTATACAAATCACCTCATCAAATATAATTCTAAAAAACTTGACAATTATAAATAGTGGAAATAGAATGGATAAAATAGATGCAGGAATAAAAATCTCAAATTCTTCTAATTCTGTAATCTCAAATTGTACCATTAAAAATACTTTATATGGTATTGAGCTTGCTATGGTTACTAACTCTATTATAGAGAATAATAAAATTTCATCTAAAGATGTAGATATTTCACTTAAAGGTGATGCTCTAAAACTTTATTATAGTAACAATAATAAAATCAGAAATAATGAGATTTATAATAGTAGAGATACAACATTTGCTTATTCACATAAAAACCTATTTTCTCAAAATCATATTGAAAGATCAAGGTTTGCTTTACATATTAAAAAATCCCATACAAATACAATAGAAGATAATCATATTATTGCAAACTCTGTAGGACTTATCTTTGCAGGAGCAAAAAAAACTACAGTTCAAAATAATATCATTACAAACTCAAATGGGAAAGCAGGAATTGCAGTATTAGTAAAAGGTGTATCAGATTTTAGATTTAAAGATAATACATTAAAGTATAACAATAAAGCTTTTTATATAGATGCAAAACATAACGAGACAGAAATAAAAAGGTTTTTTACTAATAATGATATTTCATATAATAATGAAGCATTTCATTTCCATGGGGCAATAAAACAAAATCTTATAAAAAACAATACAATTAATGGAAATATTGAAGACGTTGTAAAAAGTGTAAGAGGTAATACTACTTCTAAAAATATTGTTGAGAATAACTATTGGGATAAATATGCAGGGTTTGATACAGATGGGAATAATATTGGAGATACATCATATAAAATGTATCAATATGCAGATAGATTATGGCATTACAATAATAGAGTAAAATTCTTTTATGCAACACCTATAATCTCAATAATAAACTTTATTCTAAATCTAGCACCGTTTATTGAACCAGTGCTATTATTAGAAGATAAAAAACCACTACTTTATGTAGGATCTTAAATTATGCCATTTCTTGAACTCGTCCAACTTGTCCGTCTTCAAGCATAACTTTTATTCCTCTTGGATGATAAGCAGAGTTTGTTAAAAGTTTTTTAACCTTACCTAAAGTCAATTTACCAGATCTTTGATCTTTTTTAAGTACAACTTTAACAGCTAAACCTATAGTAATATCATCTCTTTCTCTATGATCTCTAATCATTATAAATCCTAATCTTCAGACTTGTAAGTCATTGCATCTTTAGCAAAATCAGTATTATAGAAAAAGATAATTCTATACATCATTGAAATTTTAATATCATCAGGATTACTTGCATCTATGATATTTAACTCAAAACCTTCACCTTCATTTGAATCTTTTGGAGCTACTTGAATATAAATAGGCTTTAAAGCTTTCATCATATTAGTTGTAATCTTTTGATGTTTTGGTTTTAATTCATCAAAATAGTTTTCATCTTTTTCAGATTTTTTGATTGTGTCATGTAATAAAACTAATGTATCTTTGTAGATATCTTTATTCCAAGAAACTTTTCCTTTACCATAATGAAAAGCATTACTTTTATTTAATAAAGGGTGACCTTTAGCTTTTTTAATATCTTCTATTAATTGTAAAAAGAAGTTCATTCCACCAAGACTATTAGCATTTTCTAATACTTCTTCATGTAACTCTTTTTTTGTTTGTGAATCTAAATGATTAAAATTCATTCTAAATTGCCTTAATTTTTTTTGCAAGTATATCTAAAATTTATACCTTTTGTTTTATTAGTAAAAAATCTTTTACAAAAACATTCCATATTTAGGCTATTTTATCAGTTATTTTAATTTTATCTTAATTTTTTCTGTTACAATTATATTATAAATTCTTTCTAAAGAACTGGCTATGAAAAAACATCTTATTGAACAATCAATTATTTTTTTAAGTGTTACAAAATGGGTTCTATTATCATCAACAATTGGTGTGATTATTGGGGCTATTGTTACATTCTTTCTAAATACCATTCACAGTGCAAATAGTGCAAAACAATTCCTACCTTTTGAGTCATATTACTTATTACCTTTTGGATTAATGATTACAATTTTTTTAGTTAAAAAATTCGCGCCAGATGCTACAGGACATGGAACTGAAAAAGTTATTGAAGCTGTGCATAAAAAAGATGGTTGGATAGATGTTAAAGTAATGCCAATTAAATTATTCGCAACTGTAGTTACGATCTTTACAGGTGGTTCAGTTGGAAAAGAAGGTCCAGGAGCACAAATAGGTGCAGGAGCTGCTTCTTTTATTGCTCAAATATTTAAGTTTTCAGCAAAAGATAGAAAAAAAGTAGTTATATGTGGTATTAGTGCAGGATTTGCTTCTGTATTTGGAACGCCTATCTCAGGTGCCATATTTGGAGTTGAAGTACTGATTGTTGGTATTATAATGTATGATGTATTATTACCTTCATTTATTGCAGGATTTGCAGCATATACAACAGCTAAGCTATTAGGTGTTAATTATACTTATTACCATATGCAATTCTCAAATGCTTTACCTTTTGATATTATATTAGTTATGCAAGTTATATTAGGTGGTTTATTTTTTGGTTTAATTTCTTACTTCTTAATTAAAGTACTTAAGGAAACAGAAAATAAAATATCTGCCATAAAATTAAATATATATCTTAAGGCATTTTTAGCAGGTTCTTTTCTAGTAATATTATCTTTCTTTATTGGAGATCAATACTTTGGATTAGGACTAGATACAATTTCGAGTCTGTTTTATAGTGATCCTAATATCTCTGCTGATATACCTTGGTACTCATTTATTGCTAAAACTATATATACATCAGTTACTTTAGGAGCTGGTGGTAGTGGTGGTGTTATTACTCCTATATTTTATGTAGGTGCAACTAGTGGACATTTCTTAGGAACTTTATTTGGTGATAACTGGGCATTATTTGCAGCTTTAGGCTTAACAAGTGTTTTAGCTGGTACTACAAATTCACCAATTGCAGCAACTATTATGGCCGTTGAATTATTTGGAGTTGAGATTGCTCATTATGCAGCTATATCTGCTGTAATTACTTTCTTAATTACGGGACATAGAAGTGTCTTCCAATCACAAATATTACAAATGAGTAAATCAGATATGTTAAATATTGATTACGGAGATAACATTGATAAAAGTCATGTTGATTTAACTGTTAAAAGTAAAGCTAAAGTAGAACATATTCTACAGAAAGTTAAATGGAAAACAAAAAAATAGATAGGTTTATTAATAAGCTATCTATAAGAAGATTTAGAGTTTTTTATATCAACAGAATAAAAACCATTATTAGATAAAAAGATTTTAACTTCTTGATTAATAAACTTATTTTTAGGTCCTGTAACAATCTCTAAAATTGCAGGAATATCTTTCTTTTCTTTATCAAACTTCAATTCAAAATATGGAATAAGATTTCCACAAACAGAACGAAATTTCATATCAGATAAATTCTTTTTAAAAATAAACTTTTCATTCTCTTTATCATCAATAATTATTGGATTATGAATAAGTCTAACTTCTTGTTCTTCTTTAAATAGTTCATTTTTTGATTTAGCTGATAGGTTATTTATATTAGTAATTATATCTTTACATAAAGTATTAAAATCATTTGAATATATTTGAATATCATTATTCATTTTTTCTAATGGTTTGAGTATTGTATCAATCTCTTTTTCTTGTTGTGTTTCATCATATAAAACCTCAGTTGTATGAACTAAGTCATTTGTAATAAAATAGTCTTTATTAAACCCAATAGCAACACCATATCCATCATTAGCATAAGCACGCCATTGACTTAATAGATCATTACCTTGTGAAAAAGATGCTATATATACATTTGGAAGTTCGTTATTGTATAGTTTTTCAAAAGCTTCATATATTAAGAAATTATCTTTAGTTCTTACTTCTTCAATCTTTTTAAGAACTTTGTCTTTTATCCAATGTATTTCTTTATAATCATTTAGATTATACACTGAACTTAACCAAAGTGTTTTGTTTTGGATTATTGCTCGGAAAGCTTCTACATTACAATAGTGATAGATAATATTTCCCATGGATAACTCCTAAAGAAAATATTATACTATAAATTGGTTACGTCTGGGTTATTTACCCTCAAACTCTTTTTCATCAGTATGTTCTACAACTTTAACTGCAATTGAATTAACTTCTCTTGCAACTTTATTTGCTTCACCAGCTGATAATGCATTTTGCTGTGTCACTCTATCTAAGTTATTAACAGTATCATTAATTTGTGCCATTGCATCAAATTGTTCTTTTGATGATCCTGATACGTCATTAATTAACTCTAATGTATTATGAATATTACTATTTAGTTTTTCATAACCTTCAATCATATTATTTGAAATAGCTTTTCCACCATTTGCTTTCTCTGTAGCACTCTCAACAAGCTCTTTAATCTCTTTAGCTGCTTCTGCACTTCTTGAAGCTAGGTTTCTAACCTCTTGAGCTACTACTGCAAATCCTTTACCCGCTTCTCCTGCTGTTGCTGCTTCAACTGCTGCATTTAGTGATAAAATATTTGTTTGGAAAGCAATTTGATCAATAACAGTAATTGAATCTGCAATTGCTTGTGTTTGTTCATTAATCTCATCCATAGATGATGCAGTTTTAGATGCTAAATCTTGACCAATAGATACAGAACTAGATACTTCATTTGCAAAAGAAGTCATCTTTGCAATATTTTGTGAACTATTTTGCATATTAGAAGTAATCTCTTCAATAGCTGCTGCTGTCTCTTCCAATGAAGCCGCTTGATTGTTAGCAGACTCAGTTAAACTCTCAACATTATTAGATAAGTTTTCAGAGTTATTAGATAATGTTAATCCAATCTTTTTATTTTCAATTAACATAGAAGTAATAGCTGTCCCTAAACTGTTCACATCTTCACATAATGCTTTTAAATCTCCATCCATAGTAGATGTATCAATTTTTGATCTATAGTCATATTGTGTGTATGTAGATAATACATCCATTGCATTTTTGATGTTATCTTCAATAGAACATAACATATCATTAATTACATCTTTTAATTCATTTAAAGATGGATTACTTGAGCTTCCTTCGATTCTTGCATTTAATAGACCTTTTTGAGCCTGTGTTGCACAAGAAATTGTACTATCAACTAAAACTCTATCTTGTTCTATTCCTTCTTTAATAGTTGAAATACCATTATTAACAGCAATAGCCATTTCTCCTAGTTCATCTTTTGAATTAATTTCAATAAGTTTAACATCAGAAGTTTCTTTATTTAAATATTTAAAGAAGTTTAATAAACCTGATTGGAACTCATCTAAAGGTTTTTTTATTGAGCTAATTACAGAAAGAATAATTACTAAAGATAAAATGAAACCAACTATAATTAGAGTATATAAAGTATATAAAGTTTCATCGATTTCTTCTAATGCTTTTTCATAAGCAATATTATTTTCATCAACAGCCATTTCATCAATTTTTGTTAAATCTTCATTTAATAGAAGAAATACTTCATCCGTTACAGATAACATAGGTGTTGCCATACCAACATCAACACTTAACATATCAATAGCATCTGCAACTGTTAAGTTGTATTCTTTTAAATTTTTAGAAACAACTTTAATCATTTTTTTTGTTTTAGCATCTAAATATGTAGCAGTTTCTAATGCTTTCATATCTTTATTCATTTGTATACCAATTTTGGCTAAAATCTCCAATTGCTCATCAATTTGAGACTGCTCATAACCCCCAGCAGCATAACTAAATACCTTATATAAAACAGAGTTGTATAAATCAACATCAATAAGTAATTTACTACTTGATTTATAAAGTTCAAATTTAACTTCAACTATCTCTTTTAACGCAGCTTTATCTGATTTCAAAGCATTGTTTGAAAAGATTGCTAAAATAAATAAAAATATAACTGCTACCGCAGGGGCGATTATAAGTTTACTTCCTATTTTTATATTGTTTAAAAACATCTGCTTTCCTAATTTAGATTTCCAAGAATTATAAAAAAAATAAAAATACCTTTTTGTATTCTTATTTTTTCTATAAATAACCCCAAAGGGATTATTTATTTGATGCTATTGTTTATAATAACCAGCACCAATTAGTTGATTTTCACCAACTCCAATTACATATGAAGATTTAGGTGTTTGTTTTTTTGTAGTAGGATGTGCCCATACATAATCAACCCAACCAGAACCATCAGCTTTTACTTTATCAATAAAGTTTTTGAATAATTGATTACCAGCTTTATCTTTGTATCTATATAAGTTTTTACCAGCAATTGGTTTTTTAGGATGAGCAGTAATTACTCCATCAAAATCTGTAGCAAAAATGTATAGATCGCCCTTATCAAACATTCCATCTTTTTTACCCATTTCTTCAATACATTTAGAAACACCAACTTCTTTACAATAAGTCGCACCTTTTTCTACATGTGATTTAACTTCGTCTGCTGTTAATGCAAAAGCGTAAGTTGTACCACCTAATAATAATGCTGCTCCCAATTTAATTAATCTGCTCATCTGCTCTCCTTAATATTTAGTATTAAATATTTGCATAAATAATATTAATCTGTTCTTAAGCTAATGCGTTATTTTAAGTGTTTTAAGTCTGTTATTTCCATCTTTTGGCATTTTTTTAAAAAGTCCCATAAAATGCTATCTTTGTGCTATTTTTCAAGATATTTTTAATAATTTTAAATGGTGTTATATAAAATTATTATATAAATTTCTAAATTATAATATTGAAATGATGTATAAATATAGGAGTTTTTGATAATATATAAATTATTTTTTAATCTTTTTATAGAGTACTAATGAGTAAAAAAAGAGAGATTTCAAGTATAAACTTAAGAAGAAATCTTCTTAAGCTTTTGGCATAACCTTAACAGGAACAATTTGAATTTCATCCATATTCCAAACACCTGCTTTTACATATGCTTCATTTTCTAACCATGTCTTAAAATCTTCATCGTTATCAAAATTTGTAACTACTGATGAACCAACCATTTGATCTTCTTCAATCATTGCACAAGCACTGATAATTTTACCCTCAGCCATTAATTTTTGAGTACCTTCAACATGTGCTGGTCTAGCTTCCATTCTTTTATCTAAAGCATTATCATTATCATAAGCGATTACTAAATATTGCATAAACTTCCTTTTTATTTTGATTCTAACATTTTAACAAAATAATTGTGTGAGAAAATTAAAATTATACAATTCGAACATAATCATTAAAGTAATAGCCTTGAATATAATCACAATTTAGATTCTGAACTAATTCTAGGTCTTCTTTTGTCTCAATACCCTCTATTATTGATTTTTGTTTATTTAGGCGTATAGTTCTTAATATACCTTCTAAATATGGTAAATAGTTTTTATTTTTACGAATTTGTTGAATGAATGATTTATCTATTTTTATATATTTACATTTATTCATTATAAAAAAAGAAAACATTGAACCATCTTGTGCAAAATCATCTAATGCAGCATCAATATTCTTATCAACCAACCAAGTAGAAAAGTCTTTCATAATTGTGGCAGAAGTTTCGTCATCACTACCATTTTCCGTTATTTCAACAACAAGTTTATCTTTATATTCAATCAGAAACTTTTCCCAATATTTTTTTTGGTCATCAGTTACAACAATATCTGCATCAAAGTTAACAAATAATTTATGTCTAAAATCATAATTTTCAATTTGTAGTTGTTTATTTCTTTTTTCTAATTCAAAAAAAAGTTTATTATTATGGTGTAGTTTTCTGAAGATTTCTTCTGTACTTATAGTGTCATTGTTAATATCAAATTTTGATAAAGCTTCATAAGCAAAAATAGCCAAACTATTTTTCTCTAAAATAGGTTCATACTTTGTATAATATTTTGATTCTATAATTAATTGTTTAAATTCTTTACTAGTCATAGAAGAATAGTAACAAAATAAACTTAATATTAATTGATAATGAATATTAGAATTAGTACTATATTAATCCAACTGCGAATATGTAACTAAGTGGGTATATAAGTACATTCATATATCTAAATATTGGCGTCATTTTAACATTAATAGGCATTACATCATAAAGTTCAGAACCTAAAGATAATTTTTTCATCATAGTTAATTTAAATGCAATATCAATAAATTTAATAATGATAATAGAACTCATCCAAAAAGAAAAATTACTTAAATAATATGAAATAAAAATAGTATAAAAAAATGAAAGATGCAAAGTAAAATATAAAAAGATATTTTTTGAGTACATATAAAAGTTATTTGTTAATAAACCATGTAAAGTATCAGACTTTTGCCAATATGATTCTAGGAATTCAACAAGTATAAAAATAATTAGTAGGGAAATTAAATCCATGTAGTTTAAAAAATAAACAATAAGGGGGTTAACCCTTATTGCTCATCTGGATAAGAAAATTTAATTTTCTTATCTTTGTATAGACCAGTTCCAACAGGAATTGTTCTACCAATAACAACGTTTTCTTTTAAGTCTTCTAACATATCCATTTTAGCTGAAATTGCAGCCTCTGTTAATACTTTAGTAGTCTCTTGGAATGATGCAGCAGAAATAATAGAATCAGATGTAACAGCCGCTCTTGTAATACCAAGTAATAATGGTTCAGCAATTGCAGGTTCTCCACCTAATTTAATAATTCTTTCATTCTCAATTTTAAATCTTTTCTTAGAGATCATATCTCCAATAATAAATTTAGTGTCTCCACCATCTAAGATAGAAACTTGTCTTAACATTTGAGATGTAATAACCTCAATATGTTTATCAGCAATATTTACCCCTTGAGATCTATATACTTGCTGTACTTCAGATACAATGAAGTAATGTAATGCTTTTTCACCTAAGATTCTTAATACATCATGAGGAGATGTTTGACCATCAGTTAATGCCTCACCAGCATGAACGAACTCACCTTCGTGTACTAAAATTTGCTTAGATTTTTCTACTAAGAATTCACCCTTCTTACCATGTTCATCAGTAATGATAATTCTAGATTTATTTCTTAATGGTTTACCAAATGAAACCATTCCGTCAAATGATGCTAATACAGCAATTGACTTAGGTCTTCTTGCTTCAAATAACTCAGATACTCTTGGAAGACCCCCAGTAATATCTTTCGATTTTTGAGTTGCTTTTGGTGTTTTACCAATAACATCTGCAACTTGTACTTTTTGACCTTCTGCAACATTTAATGATGTTTTAGGGTCTAATGAATATCTAATAATATCTTTATCTTCAGTTGCTAAAAGAACTGTAGGCTTATAACCACTTGGGATATATTCATTAAGTACTAATTTAGAAGTACCAGTTAATTCATCGAATTGCTCAGAAACAGTAACACCAGGAATAATATCTTCAAATGAGATAATACCTTCTTGTTCTGCAATTGAAGGATTCGAGTACGGATCCCATTCTGCAATAACTACTTGTTCTGTAGTTTCAGGAACAGCAATCATAGATTCTTTTTCAACGTTTACGTTATCATCTAACTCAACTTTAGAACCTCTAGCAATATAGTGTCTTAAAGCTTCTCTACCTTCACCATCAACAACAACAGCAAATAAACCTTTTTCAACAACTGTATAACCAGCTTTAATATCTTCTTTTCTCTCTAAGTAATCGCCAGTTAATTTGTAATATTTAACTGTACCTTTAGCACCAGAAGTGATTTTAGAAGTAATAGGAGCTCCATCAGCAACTCTTAATTCAGAAGCGAAAGGAATTCTGTTTGGAACATTCCAACCATCTTTGATCATCTCAACGATTGATTCATTTTCTTCTACTTCAATACCATCTCTATAAGGTAAGTATAATTTACCTTCAATTTTTCCAGATACACCTGCAAGCTCATTAGCTTTAGCAACGTCATTCTTTCTTAAGTAGTATTTTTTCTCATCTTTACCATTAGCTAAAGTTAAAATAATCTCTTCGTGAAGAGTTTCTACTGTAACATTACCTTTAAATGGTGCATTAATTTTAGGCTCAACTAATAAGATACCAGCATTTCTTCTATTAGCAACGATAGATTTTCCATCTCTGTCAATATAAGTTTTAATGTTGTAGTATCTAATGAAACCTTCTTTATCAGCTCTTAATTCTCTCTCAGTTTGAGTAGCACTTGCAGTACCACCAACGTGGAAAGTTCTAAGTGTAAGCTGTGTTCCTGGCTCACCAATAGATTGAGCGGCAACAACACCAACTGCTTCACCAGGAGTTGCTTTTCTTTGCTCACCTAAGTTAAGACCATAACATTTAGAACATAAACCATGTTCAACTTTACAAGTTAATGGTGTTCTAATAGTAACAGCTTTTACTTCAGCATCAGCAACAACTTTTGCATCTTCCTCAGTAATTAAAGTACCCTCAGTGAAAAGAATCTCATTTGAAATAGGATCAATGATATCTTCAGCAATAACTCTACCTGTGATTCTCTCTTCTAATGCTTCAATTAATTCATTACCAGAAGAAATATCAGTAATTTCAATACCTTCGTGAGTACCACAATCTTCAATTGTAATTCTAACGTTTTGAGATACATCAATTAGTTTTCTTGTTAAGTACCCTGCATTGGCTGTTTTAAGAGCTGTATCCGCAAGACCTTTTCTAGCACCGTGAGTAGAAATAAAGTACTCAAGTACATTTAGACCTTCTCGGAAGTTTGAAATAATTGGAGTTTCAATAATAGTCCCATCTGGCTTTGCCATAAGACCCCTCATACCTGATAACTGTCTAATCTGTGCAGCAGAACCTCTAGCCCCAGAATCAGCCATCATATAAATAGAGTTGAATCCATTTTTATCTTGCTCAACTAAGTTCATCATTTCAGAACCAAGCTTGTTGTTAACTTCAGTCCAGATATCAATAATCTTATTATATCTTTCTTGCTCAGTTAATAAACCTTGACCAAATTGTTTTTGAACTTCGATTACTTCTTTTTTAGAAGAAGCAATATGTCCAACTTTTGATTCAGGAACTCTAATATCATCAATTGATACAGAAATACCAGCATCAGTTGCATATCTGAAACCTAAGTTCTTTAAGTTATCTAAGAATTTTGGAGTTACTTCATATCCACCATGTTTGTAGATATAATCAACTAAAATACCGATATCTTTTTTCTTTAAAATCTTGTTCCATAAGTTTAAAGGTACAAACTCAGGTAAAATTTCATGAACAATTAATCTACCAACAGTTGTATGAATAACTTTGTTGTCAATCTTAGTTCTAATTTTTGCATGTAAATCAACTTGACCCATTTCAAGAGCAATTCTAGCTTCATTTACACCAGTGAATAATTTATGTTCACCTTTTACACCATCTTTTTCTAATGATAGGTAGTAAATACCTAAAATCATATCCTGAGAAGGTACGGCAATTGCACGACCTGATGCAGGTAAAAGAATATTCATAGAAGACATCATAAGAATCTTAGCTTCAGCTACAGCTTCTTGTGATAATGGAACGTGAACGGCCATTTGATCCCCATCGAAATCGGCATTGAAGGCAGCACAAACTAGTGGATGTAATCTAATAGCTTTCCCATCAATTAAAACTGGGTGGAACGCTTGAATAGAAAGTTTATGAAGAGTTGGCGCTCTATTCAGTAATACTGGATATTCATCAACGATTTCATTTAAACATTCCCAAACTTCATTAGTTTCAGACTCAATTAATCTCTTTGCAGATTTTAATGTAGTTGCATAACCTTTTTCTTCAAGTTTAGCCATTAAATGTGGTTTAAATAACTCAAGAGCCATTTTCTTAGGAATACCACATTGGTCCATATTTAAAGTAGGTCCAACAACAATTACAGATCTACCAGAGAAGTCAACTCTTTTTCCAAGTAAGTTTTGTCTAAATCTTCCTTGTTTACCTTTAATAATTTCAGATAAAGATTTTAAAGGTCTTTTATTAGCACCCTTAACTGCGTTAGCTGTTTTACCATTATCAAATAAAGCATCAACTGCCTCTTGAAGCATTCTTTTTTCATTTCTAATAATGATTTCAGGTGCATCAAGTTCTGTTAATCTCTTAAGTCTGTTATTTCTGTTAATTACTCTTCTATAAAGGTCATTAACATCAGAAACAGCAAATTTACCACCATCTAAAGATACTAATGGTCTTAAATCTGGTGGAAGAACTGGTAACTGAGTTAACATCATCCATTCAGGTCTATTTCCAGAGTTAATAAAGTTTTCAACAACTTTTAATCTTTTGATAATAGTTTTTCTTTTAGCTTCTGATTTAGTTCCAGCCATTTCTTCTTTTAACTTAGTTAATAATTCAAATAAGTCTAAAGTTTCTAATAAATCTCTTACAACTTGTCCACCCATATCAGCTTCAAAACCAGTATGTTCAAATAAATCAGAGATTGTTCTGTATTGTTCTTCATTTAAGATATCGAATTTTGAAACTTTTTTAGTTTTTTCGTTATCATAGAATGCTTCACCAGCTTCAGAAACAATGTATGCTTCGTAATATAATACTCTCTCAAGGTCTTTTAATTTAACACCTAATAAAGTACCAATTCTAGTTGGTAAAGATGATACCATCCAAATGTGTGCAACAGGAGATACTAAATCAATATGTCCCATTCTGTGTCTTCTAACTTTTGAAGAAGTTACTTCAACACCACATTTTTCACATACAACACCTTTGTATCTCATCTTTTTGTATTTACCACAAAGACATTCGTAATCTTTTACTGGTCCAAAAATCTTAGCACAAAATAAACCATCTCTTTCAGGCTTAAGTGTTCTATAGTTAATAGTCTCTGGTTTTTTTACTTCCCCAGATGACCAAGATAGAATTTTTTCAGGACTTGCAAGTCTTAATTGAAAGGCCGAGAAATCTGTCGGTCTTTCTAATTCTTTAATTTCAATTGGTTCTAATATTTTTTCATTATTACTCATTGTTTTCTACCTCTTCAAAAATCTCTACGTCTAGTCCAAGAGCTTTAAGCTCTTTTGTTAATACGAAGAATGTTTCAGGAACACCTGAACTTGGCACATTTTCACCGTTTGCGATAGCTCTATAAGCTCTAGTTCTACCTTCAACGTCATCAGATTTAGTTGTTAACATTTCTTTAAGAACATTAGTAGCACCATAAGCTTCAAGAGCCCATACTTCCATTTCCCCAAATCTTTGTCCACCAAATAATGCTTTACCACCAACTGGCTGTTGTGTTACAAGTGAGTAAGGTCCAGTAGATCTAGCATGCACTTTTTCATCAACTAAGTGATGAAGTTTAAGCATATACATGTAACCTACATTTACTCTTTCCTTCATTTTTTCACCCGTCTTACCATCAGTAAGTTGAGTTTTACCATCTGAATCAATTTTAGCTAATTCAAATAATTTAACGAATTCATCTTCTTTAACACCATCGAATACTTGAGTTGCAAATCTAACACCTTTAGTCCAATCTTGACCATAAGCAATTAAATCTTCATCAGATAAAGAATCCATGAATTCTTTTCCACCCATTAATTTAGCAACAGATGCAATTTCACTCATTTTAGCTCTTAATTCTTTGATAAAGTCACTTTTCTTAGCTTCAAATAAATCTTGAATTTGAGCTCCAAGTTTTTTACCAACTAGACCTAAGTGAACTTCTAGAATCTGACCGATATTCATTCTTGATGGTACCCCTAGTGGGTTAAGAATAACGTCAACTGTTGAACCATCTTCTAAGTAAGGCATATCAACTTGAGGTACGATGTTAGAAACAATACCTTTGTTTCCGTGACGTCCTGCCATTTTATCCCCAACTTTAATCTTTCTTTTAGTTGCAACATAAACTTTAACTTGTTTAATTACACCAGAAGGTAAGATATCATCGTGTTCTAATACTTGAAGTTTTTCTTCATGATCATCTCTTAATTGAGCTTTTTGTTTAATGAAATATTCTTTAATTTCATTATATTTTTTCTCAATTTCTTTATCAAATGAAGCTACAACTTTTTTCATAGCAAATCTATTAACACTTGCTAATACATCAACAGGAATATTTTCACCGCTTTTGTAAGTCACTTCTTCTACTTCAACATCTTTAGCTAATGGAGATTTAGATAATAAATCATTAATTTTTAAGATTTCTTCTCTATCTAACATTAGTAATTTATCGTGATGTTTTACATCAAGTTCAGCTTTTTCTGCTTCAATTTCAGCAACAGCTCTTTCGTCTTTTTCGTATCCTTTTTTAGTGAATACTTTAACGTCAACAACTGTACCTTCCATAGAAGTAGGAGTTACTAATGATTTATTAATAACGTGACCAGCTTTTTCACCGAAGATTGCTCTTAAAAGTCTTTCTTCAGGAGTTGGTTTAATTTCACCTTTTGGTGTAACTTTTCCAACAAGAATCATTCCTGGTTTAATGTAAGTTCCTACTTTGATAATACCTGAACTATCAAGATGAGTAATAGACTCTTCTTTAACACCTGGTAAATCTCTAGTAATCTCTTCATTACCATGTTTTAACTCTCTACATTCAACTTCTTTTTCATAAATATGAATAGACGTAAATGCGTCTTCTTCAATTAATCTTTCAGAAAGAACGATAGCATCTTCATAGTTATATCCATTCCATGGCATGAAGGCAACACAAGCATTAACACCAACAGCTAATTCACCATTATCCATAGATGGACCATCAGCAATTACCTGACCAGCTTCAACGATTGCACCTTCTTTAGTACCAATTCTTTGACCAAATGAAGTATTATTATTTGTTCTTACGTTTTTATTAACTGTATAGTGATCAATGAAAGCACCGTCTTCATCTTCACCTCTAACGTAGATATTTTTAGCATCAGCTTTTTCAATAACTCCGCCTCTTTTAGCTTTAATAGCTTCCCATGCATCTCTTGCAACTGTTTTTTCTAAACCAGTTCCAACTACAGGAGCATTAGGCTTTAATAATGGAACAGCTTGTCTCATCATATTTGATCCCATTAGGGCTCTGTTGGCATCATCATGCTCTAAGAATGGAATTAAAGATGCAGCAACACCCATAACCATTTGAGAAGAGATATCAATTAAATCAACTTTAGCTTTTTCAACTAAATAAATTTCACCATCTTGTCTAGCTTCAATTAGATTTTCAATAATTTTACCATTATCGTCAACTTTAGTTGAACCAGGAGCAATAATTAAACCCTCTTCTTGAGTAGCTGTATAGTATTTAATTTCATCAGTTACAATACCATCTTTAACAGTTTTGTAAGGAGCTTCAATAAATCCTAAATCATTTACTTTAGAGAAAGTAGATAATGTATTAATAAGACCAATATTTTGACCCTCTGGAGTTTCAACTGGACAAATTCTACCATAGTGAGTTGCATGAACATCTCTTACTTCGAATCCGGCTCTTTCTTTAACAAGACCACCTTCACCAAGTGCAGAAAGTCTTCTTTTATGAGTAACTTCTGATAATGGGTTAGTTTGATCCATAAATTGTGATAACTGCCCAGATGTAAAGAATTCAGTAATAGTTGACGTAATCATTTTAGAGTTTACTAAATCATGTGGCATAATATCTTCTAATGTACCAGATAATGTAGTCATTTTATCTCTAATAGCTTTTTGCATTTTGATTAAACCAGAATGTAATTCATTAGCTAATAATTCACCAATTGCTCTAATTCTTCTGTTACCTAAGTGATCTCTATCATCAATATGACCGTGACCAGACTTAACTTTAACTAAGTATTGAACAGTTTTAATAACATCTTCATAAGTTAATGTAGTAACGTACTCAGGTACATTTACACCTAACTTGTGATTCATTTTCATTCTACCAACTTTAGTTAAGTCATATCTTTCTGGATCGAAGAATAATTTCTTAACAAATTCTTTAGCAGCTTCTTTAGTTACAGGCTCACCTGGTCTCATTACTTTATAAATTCTGATTGCTGATAAATCATTTTCATCATCAATTTGCTCAGTTTGTTTTAATAATTTTAAAGATTCAGCATCTTGTTTAAATGCATTAATAATAGAATTATCAACACCTGTTGCTAAATCATTTGCAATATCAAAATTATCGAAACCTAAGTCAAGTAATTTTTTAAGTTTGATTTCATCAAGATTAGTTAAAGCATCAAATAATACTTCTCCTGATTCAGGATCAAAAATAGTGTTAGCTGTTGATCTATCCATTAATAATTCAATTGGATACTCAACTAATTTTAAACCACCCTCAGCTAAAGCATTAGCTTTTCTAGCTGTAAGTCTTTTCCCAGCAGCTAAAACTAAATTACCTTTTTCATCTTTAATATCAAATTCAACTCTTCCAGTAAAATCTTCTGGATTAAATTCTGTTAAGAATTTGTTGTTTTTAACTTTAATATTTAAAATTGGGTAGAATAATTTGATAATATCTTCTTTAGAGTAACCTAATGCTCTGAATAAAATAGTAACTGGAACTTTTCTTCTTTTGTTAATTCTTACATATAATACATCTTTTGCATCATATTCGAAGTATAACCAAGAACCTCTATCTGGAATAATTTGACCAGTATAGATAAGTTTATTGTCAGCAGTATTTGATTCTTCTTCTTTAAAGATAACACCTGGAGATCTGTGTAATTGGTTTACAACTACTCTTTCTACACCGTTAACAATAAATGAAGTTCTATCAGTCATTAAAGGAATTTCTCTGATGAATAAAGATTGTTCTTTCATATCTTTAACACCAATTTTTTCACCAGTCTTCTCGTCTAAATCCCATAAAGTTAATCTAATATTAATTTTTAAAGGAATAGAGTATGTAAGACCTCTAACCATAGACTCTCTAACGTCATATTTTGGTTTACCAACATCAGAACCTAAATAGTCTAATGTAATTCTGTTTTGAGCGTCGTGAATAGGGAAAATAGATTTAAATACTTTTTCGATTCCAGCTGTATGTCTTTCTTCTTGTCCAATCATTAAGAATGTATCATAAGAATTTTGTTGAAGTTGTAATAAGTTTGGAATTTCAATTTGTTGTGGATTTTTAGCAAAATCAACTCTAAGTCTATTACCAGATTTTAATGAGTTTAACATTATCGGCCTTGTTATAAAATTTGGTTTAGTTTTTTAGCTTTTATTATAAAGCACAAAAGCATCCCTAAAGGATAGGGTTAAAATTTTGGGTAAATTCTAACCTTAGCCTTCAAAGATGCTAATCTTTACACAAGGCCGTCGCCTTGTGTACGTTTAAAAGTGAGATGGGAGAATTATACTAATTCTACAGTTGCTCCAGCACCTTCTAAGTCAGCTTTTGCAGCTTCAGCGTCGTCTTTAGAAATTCCTTCTTTAACAACAGCTCCAGCTTCTTCAGCCATACCTTTAGCTTCTTTTAATCCAAGACCTGTTAACGCTCTAATTACTTTAATTACGTTAATTTTCTTAGCACCAGCATCTTTTAATACTACGTTGAATTCTGTTTGCTCTTCAGCAGCTTCAACAGCTCCACCAGCAGCACCAGCTACAGCAACAGGCTGTGCAGATACTCCAAATTTTTCTTCGAATTCTTTTACTAATTCAGAAAGCTCTAATACAGATAAGTTAGAGATGTATTCTAATACGTCTTCTTTAGAAATTGCCATTTCATTTTTCCTTAATTTTTATTATTTTATTTTAATTATTTGTTAACTGCTTAATATGTATTAAGCTGCCTCTTCTTCTTTTTTCTTGCTAAGTGCATCAAGTCCAATTGTAAAGTTTTGAACTGGAGCCATCCATGTAGCAGCAAGCATACCAAGAAGTTCTTCTCTAGATGGTAATTTAGCGAACGCATTAACTCTAGCAATATCAGAAATTTCACCTTCGATGATACCTGATTTGATTTCAAATTTATCTTTGTTTGCCATTGCGAATTTATCAGCAACTTTACAAGCAGAAATTTGATCATCAGACCATAAGAAAATATTAGTTCCAGATAATTCAATATCACCTAATTCAGCATTTCTTACAGCAACTGTAACTAATGTGTTTTTAGCAACTTGAACTTTGGCACCATTTTCTCTAGCATCGTTTCTTAAAGTTTCTAATTCTTTATGAGTAAGTCCTTTATAATCACAAACTACGATAGCTTGAGACTCTTTGAATTCACCTGTTAAAAAATCAACTACTTCAGATTTTTGTTGTTTAGTCATTTATATATCTCCTTCCAAAACATCCAACTTCAGCAGGTCTTACAAAATACAGGAGTATGTATTTTACCGGCTATCTTCAGTTTTTAATGTAGTGCTTTGAACACTCAAACGTGAAGATATAAAAATATCTTCACTATTGAATGTTAAATAGGCTATAAGCTTATTTAATGTCCATTAATTCTGATGTATCAACATTAACAGATGGTGACATAGTTAATGAGAATGCAGCGTTAGCGATATATCTACCTTTAGCAGATGAAGGCTTCGCTTTATTAATAGCAGCAATGAAAGATTCTATATTTTCTTTAATCGCTTCTTCAGAGAATGACACTTTACCAACTGCAGCTTGCATGTTACCTTTTTTATCAACTCTATATGCAACTTGACCACCTTTAGCATCATTAACAGCTTTAGTTACGTCCATAGTTACAGTACCAGTTTTAGGGTTAGGCATTAAACCTTTTGGTCCTAAGATTCTACCTAGTTTACCAACTAATCCCATACAATCAGGAGTTGCAATTAATACGTCAAAGTTGATTTCTCCACCTTGAACAGCTTCAACTAAATCATCATTTCCAACGATATCTGCACCAGCTGCTTTAGCTTCATCAACTTTAGCACCTTTAGCGAAAACTGCAACTCTTACAGTTTTACCAGTTCCGTTTGGAAGTACAACTGCACCTCTAATCATTTGATCTGCATGTCTTGGGTCAACGTTTAAGTTTAAAGAAACTTCAACTGACTCGTCGAATTTAGCAGATGCTAAGTTTTTAACTAAACTACAAGCTTCAGCGAAAGAGTAATCTCTTTCTTCAATTTTTTCTGATAAAGCTTTATATCTTTTTGAAATTTTTGCCATTTTGTTCTCCGCAATGAATTATTTTTTTGCTACCGCCATTTCAAGTCTGGCGGTAAGACCTATTTTACTAATTAGAATATTATAATTCTGTAGTAATTCCCATTGATCTAGCTGAACCAGCAACAATTTTTGCAGCTTGTTCTTTATCGTTTGTATTTAAATCAGCGATTTTCATTTCAACGATTTCTAAAACTTGCTCTTTAGTTAAAGAAGCAATTTTATTTTTTAAAGGATTATCAGAACCTTTTTTGATTCCAGCAGCCTTCTTAATTAAGTCAGTCATTGGTGGTTGTTTTAAAACAAATGTAAAACTTTTGTCTGAATAAACAGTAATTTCTACAGGGATGTTAAATCCACTTTTATCTTTAGTTTTTTCATTGAATGCTTTACAGAATTCCATGATATTGATACCTCTTTGACCTAATGCAGGTCCAACAGGTGGTGATGGGTTTGCAGCACCAGCAGGGATTTGTAATTTAAGTATTCCAGTTACTTTTTTAGCCATGCTAATTATCCTTTTATTTTTTAATTTGTTAATGATTTAGGCATTAGGCAAGAAAACTATAATGAAGAAGCAAGTTTTTTTGCCTAATGCCTAGAAAGTGAAATTTATACTACTCTTTCTACTTGAGAGTATGAAATTTCAACTGGTGTATTTCTACCGAAAATAGAAACATTTAATTTTAATATTCCTGAAGCCATATCGAAGTCTTCCACAACACCATTAAAGTTTGCAAATGGACCTTCGTTTATTCTAACCATTTCACCTTCATCAAATGAAACTTTTGGTTTAGCAGCAGCTCTATTTTCAACTTTGTCTAAAATAGCTTTAATATCTCTGTCAGATAATGGAGTAGGTTTTTTAGATTCACCAATGAATCTACCAACTCTTGGCATTGATTGAATTCTATGCCATAATGCAGTATCTAGATCAATCTTAGCAAATGCGTAAGCTGGGTATAAAGGTCTCTCTACGATTGACTTTTTACCTTTTTTAATCTCAATTAAATCTTCAGTTGGAACTAATACTTCTGAAATTTTACCATCAGCCATTTCTTCTGCTAGTTGAAGAAGAGCTCTTTTAACAGACAACTCACTCCCAGAGTAAGTTTGAATTGCATACCAATTTTGTGCCATTATATATTATCCTTAGTTCATTACAGAAGATAAGCTTAAAGACATAACTGCGTCAATCAGTGCTAAGAATAGTGATATTACAGTCACTACGATAAATACAGATAAATATGCAGATCTAATTTGTTCTTTTATAGGAAAAATTACTTTAAATAACTCTTCTTTAGCATTTTTATAATAAGTTTTTAATTTGTTCACAATTGACTCCAAGTATAAATGAAAATAAGCTTGTAAATTCTTTTAAAAACAGTCTATACTACTTTTAAAAAAATTTATAGTGGCAGGCCAGGAGGGACTCGAACCCACAGCCGTCGGATTTGGAATCCGGCGCTCTACCATTGGAGCTACTGACCTGCTTGAAAAGAAGGCCTGCTAGATGCAGACCTTTAAATTAAAGTCTTACGACTTTAATTTTACTTCTTTATGAGAAGTATGTTTTTTTAATCTAGGACTATATTTCTTAGTCTCAAACTTTTCAGTATGAGTCTTAGGGTTTTTAGTCGTAGTGTAGTTAATATCACCACACTCTTGACATTTTAATCCGATTTTAATTCTATTACCGTTTGCCATCTAAAATTCCTTACACAAGGATTTCAGCAACAACACCTGCACCTACTGTTCTACCACCTTCTCTAATAGCGAACTGAGTTCCCTTTTCAAGAGCGATTGGAGCAACAAGTTTAACAGTCATTTCAACGTTATCACCAGGCATAACCATTTCAGTTCCCTCTGGTAAAGTACAAGAACCAGTAACATCAGTAGTTCTTACATAGAATTGCGGTCTGTATCCTGAGAAGAATGGAGTGTGTCTACCACCTTCCTCTTTAGAAAGGATATATACTTCACATCTGAATTCAGTGTGTGGAGTAATTGTACCTGGCTTAATAAGAACTTGTCCTCTTTGAACTTCTTCTTTTTTAATACCTCTAATTAAGATACCAGCGTTATCACCAGCTTCAGCGTATTCCATTTCTTTTCTGAACATTTCAATACCAGTAACTGTAGTAGTTTGAGTATCTTTTAATCCAACGATTTCAATAGATTCACCTAATTTAATTGTACCTTTAGAAATAGCACCAGTTACAACTGTTCCTCTTCCAGAGATAGAGAATACATCTTCAACAGGCATTAAGAAATCTTTATCAGTATCTCTTTGTGGAGTTGGGATATAAGCATCAACTTCGTTCATTAGGTTATAAATCTTTTCAGACCATTCACCAGCTGTACCAGCTTTAGCTTCTTCTAATGCTTGGAATGCAGATCCAGCTACGATTGGAGTATCGTCACCTGGGAAGTCATACTCAGAAAGTAATTCTCTTACTTCCATTTCAACTAATTCTAACATTTCTTCTTTATCTTCGTCATCTAATTGATCTTCTTTGTTTAAGAATACAACAATGTAAGGTACACCTACTTGCTTAGATAATAAGATATGCTCTCTTGTTTGTGCCATAGGACCATCAGTTGAAGCAATTACTAAAATAGCTCCATCCATTTGTGCAGCACCAGTAATCATGTTTTTAACGTAATCGGCGTGACCTGGACAATCTACGTGAGCGTAGTGTCTAGTTTCAGTTTCGTACTCAACGTGAGAAGTAGCAATAGTAATTCCTCTTTCTCTTTCTTCTGGAGCGTTATCAATTTGATCGTAATCCATAGTAGCTTGACCATTTTTAAGCCCTAAACACATAGTGATAGCTGCTGTTAATGTAGTTTTACCGTGGTCAACGTGACCAATTGTTCCAATGTTAACGTGCGGTTTGCTTCGTTCGAATTTTTCTTTTGCCATAGAAATTCCCCTTCTAAATTGTGATTATTGCCCTCTGAGTAGATAAGCCCATTAGCTTCTCTATTCAGAGGGGATTTGTTATTATTATTTTGTATATTTTCTACAAATATACTTTTGTGACGTGTATTATATTTAATTAATACTAAAAAAGACTTTAAAGGGAGTAAATAATTGTAGAGTTATAAAAAATATGCGCTTATAACTCAGCTCCCAGTAATCAATAAAATAAATGGAGCGGGAAACGAGACTCGAACTCGCGACAATCTGCTTGGAAGGCAGAGGCTCTAGCCAACTGAGCTATTCCCGCGCTCATTATATGGTGGTGAGAGAAGGATTTGAACCTTCGAAGCCTAAGGCGGCGGATTTACAATCCGCAGGATTTGACCACTCTCCAACCTCACCGTTGAAAATTTATTGTTCTGGTCAAGCGCTGGTCTCAAGGACTACGCAGGACATAAAAAAATGGAGCTGGTGAAGGGACTTGAACCCCCGACCTGCTGATTACAAATCAGCTGCTCTAGCCAAGCTGAGCTACACCAGCATCCGTACAATTTAAAAATGGTGGCTCGAGACAGAATCGAACTGTCGACACATGGATTTTCAATCCATTGCTCTACCGACTGAGCTATCGCGCCACTACCTAAATTGGAGTGAAATTATATACAGATGTATATTAAAGTTTACTTAAATTATTTACTAAATTCTTGAATTCTTTTCCACGAGCTGAATATGAAGTGTATTGATCTAGTGAAGCTGCCGAAGGAGACAGTATTCCAACACCTTTTAGGTCTAATTTTGTATCAATAATTTCTACTGCATTCTTTAAAATTTCACATTTGTTCACGTTAATTTTATAATTATTACAATAATTTTTTATTTTTTCTGTATTCGAGCCAATCGCATACACATGGATATCCAAGTCTTTTATATAATCAAATAATGGTAATAAATTTGCACCCTTGTCATCTCCACCTAAAATCAAGTGAATTTCCATCTCTTTATATGAATAAAGAGCATTAATTGTTGCATCAACATTAGTAGCTTTTGAGTCATTTATCCACAATCTTTTCTGTGAATCATTAAACTCTTCTACTTTATGTTCATCAATAGTAAAGGTATTAATTCTTTCATAATCAATTTCATCAAATAAAATCTTTTTACTTGCTAATGCTAAAAGAGCATCTAAAAGAAATGGTTCTTTAAATTTAATTTTTGTTCTATCTATATTAAAGTATTCACATAGATCATCACTATTTTTATAAGTAATAAGTTTTGCATTAGTTTTAATATCTTTAAACTCATCAGGAACTATAGCAATTTCATTTTCATTCATTGTTAGCACTGGTTTTATTTTAGAGGCTTTGTACTCTTCATAATTTCCATGCCAAGTAATGTGATCTTCACTAATTGGTAATAAAATATATAAATTAGGTTTTGCCTTATTCGTATAATGTAAAGTAAAAGATGATGTTTCTAGAATCCATATAGATGAATTCTCATCTAGTTTACTTAGAGGTGTTCCAATATTACCACCATATACACTATTATAAACTTCTAATATATGTTGACACATTTGAGTTGTTGTAGTTTTACCATTAGTTCCAGATATCCAAATTGAGAAAGGCATATCATCACTATATAAGTCATAATCACTTTGCACATTCTTTGAGTTTAAAACCATTTGATTATGAGGTGGGATTCCAGGGCTTACAACAGTAATTTCATTTGAGTTTGTATCATATGATGAGAAATCACTATCATCATATAATAAAGCATTAGGATAAACATCTTTAATAGCTTGTGCTGTTAAACCTTTACCTAATACTCTAATTGCTTTATTATTAACTTTCATTATCTACCTAATTTTTAGACTCATTAGAGCAAATAAGTTTGTCATAAAAGATATTATCCAAAATCTTACGATAATTTTATTTTCTTTCCAACCTTTTTGTTCAAAATGATGGTGTATAGGAGCCATAAGGAAAACTCTTTTTTGTCTTAATTTATAAGAACCAACTTGAAGTATTACAGATACAGTTTCAAGTACAAAAATAAAACCAATTACTACTAATAAAATTTCAGACTTAGCAACAATTGCCATATAACCTAAAAAAGCTCCAATTGGCAGTGATCCAGAATCTCCCATAAATACCTGTGCTGGATGAGAATTGAACCAAAGAAAAGCAATTAATGAGCCTGAAATTGCAGCACCCATAATTGCTAATTCACCTGCTATTTGAATATTAGGCAATAAAAGGTATCCAGCAATTACTGCATGGCCCGTAATATAAACTAATACTGACAGTGTAAAAAATGCCATAATAGAAGGAACTGTAGCTAATCCATCTAAACCATCAGTTAAGTTAACAGCATTAGAAGCTGCAACTATAACCAACATCCAAAATACAATTGCAAATAATCCCATATCAAATATAGGTAATTTATAAAATGGTGTATATAATGTAGTTGTATGATTATAAACAAAAAGTACAACTATCACTGCAAGTGCTGCTAAGAATTGTAATGCAAGTTTTGCTCTTGCACTTAATCCTGCATCATTTTTGTTATTTGAAATCTTTGAATAATCATCTTGAATACCTATTAGAGAGAATAATGCAATAGTTAGCAATCCCCCACAGATATAAAAGTTATTTAACTTTGCTGTTAATAATGTAGCTATTAATGTAGCAAATATGAAAACTACTCCACCCATTGTTGGAGTTCCTGCTTTTTCTTTATGAGAATCAGGAGCATGTTCATAGATTGGTTGTGATGCTTTTTTTGATTTAGCCCATGATATAAACTTTGGAAGTAAATACATAGTTAATAAAAATGCAACAAAAAAACTAATCCCTGCTCTAATTGAAATATATTGAAAAATATTGATATCTAAATGTCTATAAAACCAATAAAACAAACTTAAACCTTCGTTTTGATATAATTCCTGCGATTATATTATATTATAGTTTTTAAAAGGGTTAAACAATGGCAAACAAAACAATTCTAGTAATTACAGATGGAATTGGACATAATGATTCAAATAAATACAATGCATTTAATAATGCAAACACTCCAACGTACGATAATTTATTTAAAAATGTTCCTTACTCACTAATTCATACTTATGGTGAACATGTAGGCTTACCTGATGGGCAAATGGGTAATTCAGAAGTAGGACATATGACAATTGGATGTGGTAGAACGCTTTATCAAGATTTAGTAAAAATCAATATTGCAATTAAAGAAGATACATTAAAAGACAATACACTATTAAATGAGACAATTAATTCATCAAATGATATTCACTTAGTTGGACTATTAAGTGATGGAGGTGTTCACTCACATATAAATCATATTATTGCAACAGCAAAACTTGCAAAAGAAAATGGTAAAAAAGTATTTTTACATATGATTACAGATGGACGAGATGTGGCTCCTGATTGTGCATCTAAATATATAGAAGAAATTCTTTCAATTTGTGATGAAGATATTAAGATTGCAACATTATCTGGAAGATACTATACAATGGATAGGGATTCAAGATGGGATAGAGTTCAAAAAGGACATGATGCAATTAGTATTGGATTACCTATGTCAAATAAATCTGAATTAGATTATATTGCAGATTCATATAAAGAAGATATTTTTGATGAATTTATTGTTCCATGTGCTTTTAATGGTTACAACGGATTAAAAGAGAATGATGGAATTATTTTCTGTAACTTTAGATCAGATAGAATGAGAGAAATCTCTTCAGCTTTTGCGAATTCAAACTTTTCACATTTCCCAAGATTTGCTGGTAAATTAAATATTGCTACTATGACTCAATATGATAAAAACTTACCATTACCTGTGTTATTCCCAAAAGACACACCTAAAAATACTCTAGCGGAAGTAATATCAAATGCGGGATTATCTCAATTACATACTGCTGAAACAGAAAAATACGCGCATGTAACATTTTTCTTTAATGGTGGGGTTGAAGAGCCTATGTTAAATGAATCTAGAGTTTTAATTCCTTCACCTGATGTAGCAACATATGACTTACAACCTCAAATGTCAGCACCTGAAGTTGGAACTGCAGTTAGAACATCAATGGATGAAGAAACTGACTTTATAGTTGTAAACTTTGCAAATGGTGATATGGTTGGACATACTGGTGTTTATGAAGCAGGTATTAAAGCTGTTGAAGCTGTTGATTATGAGCTTAGACAAATTATTGAAAAAGCAAAAGAAAAGGGTTACAATCTAATTTTAACATCTGATCATGGTAACTGTGAAATGATGAGAGATGAAAATGGTAATAAATTAACTAATCATACAGTAGGAGATGTTTACTGTTTTGTAATGTCTGAAAATGTTTCACAAGTTAAAGCAGGAAGTTTAAATAATATTGCGCCAACTGTTTTAGAATTAATGGGATTAGAAGTTCCAAGTGAAATGGATTCTAGTCTTATATAAAGCATTCATATGAATAAAATTGATATAAAAAAACTTGAAATTAAACATAATGGTAATACATTAGTTAATTTATCATTTAATATATCAAACTCTACAGCATTAATTGGGGAGAGTGGAAGTGGAAAGTCTTTAACATTAAAGGCTTTACTAAATCTTCTCCCTAATACACTAGATGCAAATAAACAAATAGATTCAAGTTTTACTTTAAATTCTGAATCTATAGGTTTTATTCCACAAAATCCTTTTACTTCTCTCTCACCAATGACAAAAATAGATAAACAATTTTTTTGTGATGATAAAAGAAAAGAAGAAGTATTAAAACTTGTTGATTTAGATACTTGGGTATTAAATAAATTCCCAAATCAATTAAGTGGAGGACAAATACAAAGAGTTATTATTGCAATTGCTCTAAGTAAAGACATCAAATTCTTATTACTTGATGAGCCAACAACTGCTTTAGATATTCAAAATAGAAATAATATTATAGGGTTGATTGATCAATTAATAAAAAAATTAAATATTTTAATTCTTTTTGTTACACATGACATAGAATCTATTAAAACATTATGTGAAGAAATTATCATTATTAAAGATGGTAGTATAGTTGAAATGGGAAAAACTGAAGATATTTTAAATAACCCAAAACATACTTACACAAAAACATTAATAAATTCTACTTTTAAAAATAAAACTTTCAGGACTTAATAAATGATTAAATACATTTTTGCTTTCTTTGTAATACTTGGACTATCTGCACTTGGATGGCTTTACAATTTATATGATGGTATTAAACATGATGTTGATAAAATTGTAAACTATAATCCAAAGCAAAGTACTCAATTTTTTGATAATAAAGGCAGATTAATTGCTAATACATTCAAGGGTGAAAATAGAGAGTATGTAAAATATGATGATATTCCAGCAAAAATCATTGAAGGTTTAGTTGCCATTGAAGATACGCAGTATTTTGAGCATCATGGAATAAATCCAGATGCCATATCAAGAGCTATTATAAAAGATATAAAAGCTGGTGGTTTTGTGGAGGGTGCTAGTACTTTAACTCAACAATTGGTTAAAATGATTGTATTAACAAGAGAAAAAAAATTAATCAGAAAAGTTAAAGAAGCCCTACTTGCAATTAGACTAGAAACTATTCTTACAAAAGAAGAAATTCTTGAGAGATATTTAAATCATGTGTATTTTGGTCATGGTTATTATGGTATTAGAACAGCGGCTAGAGGATATTTTAATAAAGATTTATATGAATTATCATTAAAAGAAATGGCAATATTAGTTGGACTTCCTAGAGCTCCTAGTTTTTATGACCCAACTAAAAATCTAAAAATTTCATTAGCAAGAGCAAATCAAGTTGTAACAAGACTAAATACATTGGGATGGATTAGCAAAGATCAATATAATAATGCAATAAAAGACATTCCTACGATATATAACCAAACACTTACAAAAAATAAAGCTCCATTTATTATTGATTATGCAATTAAATTATTAAAGAAAGATATTCCAGATATTACATATGGTGGATACAAAATTAAATTAACTATTGATTTAGATGCACAAAATATTGCTAAAGAAGCTTTAAAAAGTTCATATGAAGCAGCACTAAAACGTGATTTATACTTTAGAGGTTTATTAAAAACACCAGATGATGATTCATTTATCAAAGAGTTAAATGGAGCGTTAGTTTCAATAGATAGTAAAACGGGAAAAATCTTAGCTTTAGTTGGTGGAATTGATTACACGAAATCAATGTTTAATAGAGCAGTTCAATCAAAAAGACAACCTGGATCTTCTATTAAACCGTTTTTATATCAAACAGCTTTAAATGAAGGATTAAATCCAGCATCTACTTTAGTTGATATTTCAAGAACTTATGATTATAAAGATAATGAAGGGGAAGAGAAAAAATGGCAACCAAGAAACTATGGTGGAAACTTTAAAGGTTTTATTAGTTTAAGAAACTCTCTTATTCAATCTAGAAACTTATCAACTGTAAACTTAGTAACAGATACGGGTATTTCAGTTATGTATCAAGGTTTAGAATCTTATGGCTTCAAAGATATGCCACATGATTTATCAATAACTCTTGGTTCAATGTCAGCTTCTCCTTTAGAATTAAGTGAATACTATAGTCCCTTTGCAAATAATGGAATACAAGTTAAACCGTATTTAGTAGAGCAAATTACAAATACAGAAGGTGAAAGTGTAACCTTTGAACCTCAAACAAAAGTAATTAATACTCCTGAACAAAGTTACTTAATTACATCAATATTAAATGATACTGTAAATAGAGGAACGGGAAGAAAAGCAAGAGTTAAAGGCTTAGCACTTGCTGGAAAAACAGGAACAACAAACAACAATGTTGATGCATGGTTCTGTGGTTATTCACCTTCAATTCAAACAATTGTATGGTTTGGAAACGATAATAATAAACCAATGAGAAAAAGTGAAACTGGTGGAGGAATAGCAGCACCTGCTTTTGCCTATTACTATAAAAAGTATTTAGAGCTTCACCCTGAAATACAAAGAGAATTTGTTAAACCCCAAAATGTTTATGAATCAAAAATTAAAGGTAGAACTGAATATTATACAGAAACATCTCCTCTACCAGAAATAGAAATAGAAATTCAACCAGAAAATCCAGATGAAGAAGCTATGGAATTTTAATTCCTAGCTAAGTATTTATTTACTTATTAAATTAATAGACATAAAAAAAGGCAAGTTCATAATGAACTTGCCTTTTTTATTTACTAATAACTTATTAACAAGAATAAGTAGTTTTGAATTCGAATGCTGTTGGTCTAGCTTCGTCAGGGTGAACCTGAGTTTCAAATTTATAGTGTTGGTATGTATCTACCATATCTTTAGTAAATACTGGTTGTAAGAAATCATTATCTCTAATTAAAGCTTCTAATGAACCTCTTAATGTGTGAGGCATTTGAGGGATATTTCTCTCTCTAATTTCATCTAAAGGCATTTCGAATAAATCTTCATCCATTGGACCAATAGGTTCAGTTTTATTAGCAATACCATCAAGTCCAGCCATTAACATAGCAGCAAATGCTAAATAAGGACAAGCAGTTGAATCTGGGAATCTCATTTCAATTCTTGTTGCTTTTTCACCAGCTCCATAAGGAACTCTACAAGAAGCAGATCTATTTTGAGAAGAGTAAGTTAAGATTGAAGGAGCTTCGAATCCTGGAATTAATCTTTTGTAAGAGTTAGTTGATGGGTTTGTAAATGCAGCAACTGCTCTAGCGTGTTTGAAAATTCCACCTACATAATGTCTAGCCATTTCAGAAAGGTTACCGTACTCACCTTCTGTATAGAATAAGTTTCTTCCATCTTTCCAGATTGATTGGTGA
Source organism: Poseidonibacter lekithochrous (assembly GCF_013283835.1). Classification (GTDB taxonomy): domain Bacteria; phylum Campylobacterota; class Campylobacteria; order Campylobacterales; family Arcobacteraceae; genus Poseidonibacter; species Poseidonibacter lekithochrous. The sequence continues at coordinate 3,035,142 of NZ_CP054052.1, forward strand.
ACGTGCATACCATTACCGTTATCACCAAATAATGGTTTAGGCATAAATGTACAAGATTTACCATTTAAGTGTGCAACCATTTTACAAACATATTTATATTTTTGAACATTATCAGCAGCTTCGATTAATCCATCAAAAACAATACCAATTTCACCTTGAGCTTGTGCAACTTCGTGGTGTCCTAAAATAACTTCTAATCCAACTTGCTCAAGAACTTGCATCATTTCAGCTCTTAAATCTACCATTGAATCTGTTGGTTGTACTGGGAAGTAACCACCTTTAGTTCTTGGTCTATGACCCATGTTTCCTAATTCGAAATCAGTTGCATCAGACCATTCACCCTCTTCAGAATCAACTTTATAATATGACTCATTTACAGAATCAATGATTTTTACATCATCAAAAATAAAGAATTCATTTTCAGGTCCGAAATATGCAACATCACCAACACCAGACTCAGAAAGGTGTGTTAATGCTTTTTTAGCAATAGATCTTGGACATTTTTCATACATTTCACCCTTGTAAATGTCATAAACGTCACAGATCATAATAACTGTAGAATCAGCAGTAAAAGGATCTATAAAAGTAGTCCCAACATCTGGCTTTAAAATCATATCTGATTTATTAATTGGTTGCCATGCATCAACAGATGAACCATCAAAAGGCATACCAAACTCTAATTGTTCTGCAGTAACAGCACTCATCATATATGAGATATGGTGCCACATACCCTTCATATCTGTAAATCTAAAATCAACGAATTTTACTTCATTCTCTTCACAATATTTAAAAAACTCTTCAGTATTGTTAACAAATTTACCCATAGGTTTTGCTCCTTGTAATAATTAATGTAAATATTGTATCAAAAATAAAAAAGAATAAGATAAAAGAACTGTATAAAAAATATACAATAATTGAAAAATAGTATATTTTTTTATACGTTTTTTGTTTAAAAAGTAACTAGTTGTCTATCCTTAGCTTTAAAAGTAGCACATTTAGTATAACCTATCTCTTTAGCAAGAGAGGTAACCTTATCATAAGAAAATCCAATTTGATCAACACTATGAGCATCAGAAGAAAAGGTAATAGGAATATCCATTTCATATGCTAATTCAAGTAAATCTTTTGAAGGATATTGTTCAGCAATAGGTTTTCGTAAACCTGCAGAATTAATCTCTATAACCATATTTGCTTTTTTAATTGCTTTTAGTGCATCTGTTGCAATAATTTTAATATCTTTATTTGGTAAGAATTTAAATACTTTTATTAAATCTAAATGGCCAACAACATCAAAATGATTTGAGTCTGCCATTGCTTTTACAACATCAAAATAATCTATCCAGATATCATCTATATTTTGCTTTTTGTATTTACCAATAAATTCAGGATTATCAAATCCCCATGGTTCATTATCATTACTTGTTTTTATCTTTGGTTCAAGAAAATGAATAGATCCAATAAGATAATCAACTTTAGCATTTAATACTTCTTTTAACATTGGAATATTTTGCATAAAGTCAACTTCATATCCTAATAATATTTCTATATCATTTTTATATAATTCTTTTAAATATAAAACATTATTCTCATAAAACTCTTTATGTATAATATCCATTCTATATTTTGGATCATAATCCATTGGAGCATGATCTGTAAAACCATAAACATCAATACCTAAAGATATTGCTTTTTCTATATACTCTTTTACAGTACCTTCTGCATGATTACATAATATAGTATGATTGTGTAAATCGACTCTCATAATAACTACTTTTTTTTGATTTTTTATAAGTTAAAACTTGGAAATACCAAAATGATATTTCCAAATTAAAGTAAGTAAGATTAGATTAAATCTTAGTTTAGAATACCAGCACCAGTAATAGCAGTACTTCTATCTAATGCATATTCTCTTTTTCCATTAATAATATCATATTTCCAAATTGGTGCTTGAGCTTTAAAGTCCTCAACAAATTCATCAATCATTTCCAATGCAACTCTTCTTTTAGGAGAACATACAGCTGCGATATACGAACTTTCATGATTTAAAACATCACCTTTTGAATGAGCCATTAAAACAATTGCATTGTTTTTATTAGCTTTTTCTTGCCATGCATTAAACCAATTATTTAAAATTGGCTCATAAATATCAAAAGATAATCCATCAATTTTATTTTCATCTCTTACAACTCCAACAAATGTAATAATAGCACCATAATTCGAGTTTCTAAATTTATTGTACCAATCATTTGTAATTTGTTCAACTGGTAATGAACCTTCAAATAATTCTAAATTTTCCACAGTGATCATCCACCACAAACAGGAGGTAATAATGAAACTTTATCTCCATCTTCTAATTTTACATCTTTTGTAGTAGTTAATGTATCATTGATAGCCACTGCACAAGTTTCTAACCAATTTGATACGTCAGCATCACCCTTTAAAACTTCACTTAATTGCGATAAATTTGAAATATCTAATTCTAATGAGTCTTTATTAATTGGTCCAAGAAATTCTACTTTTACCATTTTAAGCCCTTTTTACCATTTTTTTACTATTATACCAAAACAATTTTAAGTTTTAAGGACTACTTATAAATGATCTTTGCAAAAATAGACTTTATTAATTTACTACCCTTTCACATATATATAAAAAAGAATATACCCTCAAGTCAGATGAAATCGATAATTGAGTATAAAAAATCATATCCATCAAATATAAATAAGAAATATAAAAAAAGAAAAGTTGATAGTGCTTTTATATCTTCCATAGCTTCAAGAAATGAAAAAAATTTAGATTTTGGAATAATTGCACAAAAAGATGTTTTATCAGTTTTAGTAATTCCAGGAAACGAACAAGATGATTTTCAAAGTGAAACATCAAATGCTTTAGCAAAGGTTTTAGGATACAAAGGTCAAGTATTAATTGGTGATAAGGCATTGAAATATTATCATGCAAATAAAAACTCAGATTTTATAGATTTAGCTCAAGCTTGGAATGATAAATACAATTTGCCTTTTGTATTTGCAGTATTATGTTACTCATCAAATAAAATGCTACTTGATAAATATACAAGAAAATTTAATAAAAGACATATTAAAATTCCACAATATATTTTAGAACAATATTCAAAAAGAACTGGGATTTCAAAACAAAATATTTTAGACTATCTAAAAAAAATAGATTATGATTTAGGAATAAAAGAAAAAAGAGCATTAAAACTCTTCTTAAAATTAACAAAAGAAAAAGGCTTATAATGGAACTACTTGATACGGTAATACTTGGAGTAATTGAAGGTATTACAGAATTTTTACCTATTTCATCAACGGGACATTTAATTGTTGCAAGTGAATTTTTGAATATAGAACAAACAAGTGTAAATAAAGCATTTGAAGTAATTATACAGTTTGCAGCAATTTTAGCTGTAATTTTAAACTATCCATCTAAGTTTACTTTTTCACATATTAGCTTATGGACAAAAGTTTTTATTGCATTTTTACCAATAGCGGCAATTGGTTTTTTATTTTCATCTCAAGTAAAAGCAATGTTTTCAATAGAGATAGTTGCATGGATGTTCATTATTGGTGGAATAGTCTTTTTAATAGTAGAGAAATTTTATGATGAGAAACAAACACATACCTTAGATGTTGAAGATATTACATATAAACAAGCTGGATGGATTGGTTTTGCTCAAATCTTTGCTTTAATTCCAGGAACATCAAGAGCAGGTTCATCTATTATTGGAGCAATGTTAGTAGGCCTTAATAGAAAAGCAAGTGCTGAATTTTCATTTTTACTTGCATTCCCTGTTATGTGTGCAACTACAGCTTATGATTTATTAAAACATCATGAAGAGTTATTATCAGATGCAAACTTCTTAAATCTAGCTGTAGGTTTTGTTGTATCATTTATTGTAGCTTACGGAGCAATAAAACTATTCTTAAAATTCCTAGAGAACTTTACTTTTATTGCCTTTGGAATATATAGAATAATCTTTGGTTTACTACTACTAGCTTTTATCTAAAATATAATCAACCATTAAAGATGTGGCATTAGATGAGATTGAATTCTGTAATCTTATACTAATGTTTTCCACATCACAATCTAGTGCTTTAAAAAACATCTCTTCATTTAAATCTTTTTCTCTTGACATAAAAGCAATATTTTTATCTACTAAATCTTTTGCATTATAGTACTGATGATCACCTGCTGCGAATTTATATGGTACAAATAAAGAAGGTAATCCAGTAGCACACATTTCCCATAAAGTTGAAGCCCCAGCACGACTAACAGCAAAATCTGCTTCTTTCATTTTATTAGGTAATTCTTTTGAAAAACCAAAAACATCAACATTCATTTTTAATTTATCATATTCAGCACTTACTCTATCAAAGTCATTTTTACCTGTTTGATGAATAATTCTATAACCATCTTCTTTTAATCTAGGAGCAACTTTTAAAGCAAAATTATTAATAGCAACAGCACCTTGAGAACCACCAAAAAAGGCTACAGTTTTAATCTCTTTTCTAATTCTCCCTAGATCAAAAAACTCTTGAGATACTGGGTAATCTTTAATTTTTGAATCTTCAATAAATGATGAAAAAACTTCAGTAGCAAATTTTGCCGTTAATTCATTCAGTTTCCCCATTTTTGAATTTTGTTCGTGAATATACAATTCACATCCAGGTTTAGCAATTGCAGCAAAAGTTCCTGCAGCAGCCGAAAATCCACCTACAGAAATTACAGTATCAATTTTATATTTAGCATAAATAGATAAACATTTAATCATTTTCAAAAAGATATTACTTAAAGATAAAACTTTTCCTATTTTATTTTTATTAACAACACCTCTAGTGTCTAAGAAAAAAGTCTCTTTTAATCTATTATCATTTTCAAACCAAGATTTATCTTGACCATTAGATGAACCAATAAAAATAACATCAATATCTCTTTTTATGAATTCATCAATAAAAGCATCAGCAACTTTCAGATGACCACCAGTTCCACCACCAGTAATTACAACAGTATTATTCATATGAATTAGACCTTTTTTGTTTTAATATTTTTTTTATCTACAACTCTACTAATGGACAAAACTAAACCAATAGCTAAAGACATTGCGAGCATGGATGATCCACCATAAGATAAAAAAGGAACTGCAATACCTTTGATTGGAATCATTCCCGAAATACCATAAGAATTAATTAAAAATGCAATTATAATCATTAATGCAACACCTAAAGTAAATAGATGATAAATAGGATTTTCAACTCTTCTACTAATTTTAAAAATTCTCCAAATAATTGTAAAAATAATACTTATTAGAACAATTAATCCAAGTAGACCAACCTCTTCTGTAATTCCAGCTAATACAAAGTCAGTATGAACTTCAGATAGAAAACCTACTTTTAAATCACCGTTAGAAATTCCTTGACCTAAAAAGCCACCATTATGCATAGCATTTAAGGAATGTGATACCTGATAAGGTTCAGGTAATTCATCAATACGTAAATAACCTTCAGCCCAAGAAGGAAGAATTGATAATATTCCATCTTGTACCATTGCCCACCAAGAATGAATTCTTTTTATTCTGTGAGGAGCAGCAAGAATTAATCCAATAAGTCCAACTAACGCAACTCCACCTAAAACTAAAAATATTTTAAAAGATCTATTAGCAAAGATCAATAATACAACTAAAATTACTCCTAGTAATACAACCTGCCCTAAATCCTTTTGTAAAAAAGCTACAATAAAAACAACAATAAAAAAGGTAAGAAAATATGGAGCTAATAATAATGCTTCATCTTTTAATCCAATTTTTCTTGGTTGATCCATTACTTTACGATGAAAAGACCATGATAAAAAATAAATAAAACCTATTTTAAAAAATTCTACAGGAGATAAAGAAAAACCAGGCAATCTAATCCAACGATTTGCACCACCAGCAGCTGTCACCATTGAAGAAGGAAGGATAGGCATAATAGCCATAAGTAAAAAGAAGGTTCCAAAAAGAGTCATACCAACTTTTCCAACTAATTTATCAGGGTCAATTTGTGAACAGCCCCACATTATAAAAATTGCTATTATACCCACGAAACACTGTCTCATGAAAAAATGAAATTGATTATAACCATAATACTCAACTGTATAAATTGAAAGAGAATATGAAAATATTATGCTTGATACTACTAATAATGACACCAATATAAATAAAGGATAATCGGGATTACTATTAATATGATTTTTTTCTATTGATTTAATCTTATTTTTGTTAGAATACATTCTCTTATTATATAATATTATGGATAAAGATGTCTTCAAACAATACAACAAAAATAAACAAAACTAAGAAAATTGTTATACTATTTTTAATAATTTTTTTATTCTTATCAATATTAGTTATTTCTATATTTAAGACAATCTCTGATTATAGAAGGCTTCCAACACTTCAAAGTACAAAAAAAGAACTATCAGTTCGTGGAGATGTAGTAAGTGCAGATAATTTTAAAATAGCCTCTTCAAAAAAATTATATAAAGCTGCAATAGACACTAGACACTTATCAGAAGACAAAATTGAATTATTTTTAAATCTTTTTTCAATTTATAGTGACATTCCTTATCAAAAATTAAAAAATAAATTAAAGAAAATTAAAAAACCTGGAAACTTAGTATTATCATATAATATTGATTCAAGAACAGCAAAAAACTTAAAAGAATTAGCATTTAAATTACGAAAATTAAAAGTATTTATTCCTAGAAAAGTAAAAGGTGGAAAAATCCTAAGAGGCTTAAGTATTAGTGAAAGTGGTGAAAAAAGACTATTTTCATATGAAGATACTCTAACACCAGTAGTTGGTTATATTTCGAAATTTGAAACAAAAGATGGTAAAACAAAAGTTAAAGGTATTAAAGGTTTAGAAAAAAGTTATAACAAAGTTCTAAATGAATCTAAAGATGGAATACTAAAAGGAAATAGAGATGTATTGTCATATATCTCATTTGATAAAGACTCAATAATTAGAAAAAGAGTTGATGGTGCTACATTAAATTTAAATATTCCACTAAAACTACAAAAAAACAATGAACTAACTCTTGATATGTACAAAGAAAAATTAGGTGCAGACGAAATCATTGTTTCTATTATGGATAGTAAAACAGGGAAAATACTTACATTAGCTTCTTCAAATAGGTTTAATCCAGAAAAGATAAAACAATCAGATATTCCATCACTAAATGTGAATGCTATTGAATATCAGTTTGAGCCAGGTTCAGTTATTAAACCTATTTCTATTGCATTAGTTATGGATAAAAATAGAATTAAAAAAGATGAATTATTATTTGCATATAATACAAAAGGAAAAGCAAATAAAAAAGGTGAATATCCAAAAGGACAATATAAACTAGGACGATATACAATTAAAGATGATCACCAATTTAAAAAACATTATTTGACATTAGATGATATTGTAATCTTTTCATCAAATATTGGAACATTGCAGTTAGCTCAAAGACTAAGTGGTCCTGAATTTTATGAAGGTCTTAAACGATTTGGATTTACAAGAAAAACGGGTATTGATTTACCTTATGAAAAAAAAGGTGTAATGCCAAAGGTTTGGCAATTTGCAGCAGGTGATAAAGAAAAGAAAGATAACGTATTTAAAGCTACCGTATCTTATGGGCAAGGTATGACATCCACATTCATGCAAGTACTTAAATCCTATACAGTATTTAATAATAATGGTTATATGACAACACCAAAAATTGTTTCTAATTTAATTCATGATGGAAATAACTATAAACCATATGATGATAAAGCAGAAAAAATTATTTCTTCAAAAACAGCAAATGAAATTAAAAGATTATTAGTAAAAACTGTTGATCAAGGTACAGGAAAAGCAGCTAGAATTGAAGGACTTGAAGTTGGTGGGAAAACGGGTACAGCACAAATAGCAAGAAGAGGAAAGTATTTAAAAAAATATATTTCTTCATTCTTTGGTTTTGTTAATGATGGAGAAAATTCTTATACAATTGGTGTTACAGTTATCAATCCAATATCAACAGGTAAGTATTGGTATTATCATTATGCATCGTGGTCAGCAGTACCAGTATTCAGAGAAATCACAAAGAACCTAATAAAATTAAACTACCTTACACCTAAAAAAGATATAATTCAAGAATTAAATTAAAAGGATATAAATGTTCGGTTTTAAAAAAGAACTAAAAGAATACAATTATTCACAAGAAGAATTATCAAAATTCAATTTTGCTAAAATAACTACAGATAATGGAATTATTTGGATCAAATTATTTAACCAAGAAACGCCAAATACTGTTTCAAACTTTGCTACATTAGCAAATGAAGGTTTTTATAATAACTTGAATTTCCACAGAGTAATAGATGGATTTATGGCACAAGGTGGATGTCCAGAAGGTTCTGGTACAGGTGGTCCTGAGTGGGCAATTGAATGTGAAACTCAAGCTGAAAAGCAAGTACATAATAAAGGTAGTCTTTCAATGGCTCATGCCGGTCCTAATACAGGTGGTAGCCAATTCTTTATTTGTTTTGTACCTTGTCCTCACTTAGATGGTAGACATACTGTATTTGGAGAGATTGAAAATACTGATTCAGATAGTTTCTCTTCTTTAGATAATATTCACCAAGGTGATAAAATTGTTTCTATTGAAATTTTAGAAAATAAAGATGATAACTAATATTATTCTATTTATACATATAATCTCAGCTGCCACATGGGTTGGCGGCGGATTATTACTTTTTGGAATGGGTATTTACTTTAAAGACCCGGAAGTACAAAAAACAATCTACTCTCATATTGGTCCATTTTATGGATATTTTCAATTAATTTGGATTACATTATTAATAATTACGGGTGCTTTGCTTTTAAATCAACATGATCTATATTCTCTTATGTTTACAAATGAATTTGTAGATAGTAGATTTGGTGAATTACTATATAGAAAACTTTCTATTGTATTACTTGTAGTTCTTGCAACTGCATTACATATGTATATCTCATTAAAAGCCCATGGAAGAGAAAGAAGCTTTAAAGAAAAAATCCTGTCAAGATTGACTTCAATGATTATTTTCCTTTTTAACTTTTCAATTATTTGGTACGCAATGAATATCTCTCAATATTTTATTTAAAAAAACTAATAAAATTCATATTAAGAAGTCAAGAAAAGAACCTTGGCTTTAAAATATAAAAGAACCGCATTATAAAACTCCATATCTACAATATAACAAATAAAACAAACCATTCAATATAAATACTCATATAAAGTAAAAAAGTGCTTGTAGCAGATCTATAGTAATATTAAATAAAAAGAATATATATAAAGAAGAAGTATTAACTAAATTAGGATTTTCTATTAATAAGTAAAAAAACATGATTAAATCATAAAAAAAGGGCTAAAAAAAAAGCTTAGTTAAAAACACCTAAATGTTTTGAACTAAGCTTTGAAAAACTCAAGAGCTGGCAGCGGCCTACGTTTCCACAAGGGGACCCTGCAGTATTATCAGCGATGAAGTGCTTGACTTCCAGGTTCGGAATGGGACTGGGTATTGCCACTTCTCTATTACCACCAGCAATATGAGTAATCAACATATTATAAAAAATATATTCATTACTCACATTAAGTGAGTTATAAAAAGTAATGTTAAAGTCTTTGCGTTATTTCTAACGTCTTTGTTGACACTTAATTATTAAGTATACACTTAATAAGATAGTAAACCAAGTTATAAAAATAAGCCAAACGATCTATTAGTACTAGTCAGCTAAACGTCTTACAACGCTTACACATCTAGCCTATCAACCAGCTAGTCTTGCTGGGATCTTCAGGGAAAGTTCATCTTAGAGTTGGCTTCGTGCTTAGATGCTTTCAGCGCTTATCTCATCCGTACGTAGCTACCCAACGATGCTCTTGGCAGAACAATTGGTACACTAGTGGTACGTTCATCCCGGTCCTCTCGTACTAGGGACAAATCTCTTCAACTTTCCTACGCCCACGGAAGATAGGGACCGAACTGTCTCACGACGTTCTGAACCCAGCTCGCGTACCGCTTTAAATGGCGAACAGCCATACCCTTGGGACCTGCTCCAGCCCCAGGATGCGATGAGCCGACATCGAGGTGCCAAACCTCCCCGTCGATGTGAGCTCTTGGGGGAGATCAGCCTGTTATCCCCGGCGTACCTTTTATCCTTTGAGCGATGGCCCTTCCACACAGAACCACCGGATCACTATGACCGACTTTCGTCTCTGTTCGACTTGTATGTCTCACAGTCAAGCTAGTTTATGCCATTATACTCAACTGGCGATTTCCATCCGCCATGAACTAACCTTTGTAAGCCTCCGTTACTTTTTAGGAGGCGACCGCCCCAGTCAAACTACCCACCAGACATTGTCCTCATACGGGATAACCGTACCAAGTTAGTAACTCAAATATTCAAGGGTGGTATCTCAAGGATGGCTCATCATAAACTGGCGTCTATGAATCAAAGCCTCCCACCTATCCTGCACAAGAATATCCAAGCTACAGTGTCAAGCTGTAGTAAAGGTGCACGGGGTCTTTCCGTCTTTCCGCGGGTAGGAGGAATTTTCACCTCCACTACAATTTCACTGGATCCCTGGTTGAGACAGCTCCCATCTCGTTACGCCATTCATGCAGGTCGGTATTTAACCGACAAGGAATTTCGCTACCTTAGGACCGTTATAGTTACGGCCGCCGTTTACTCGGGCTTCGATCAAATGCTTCGCTTACGCTGACATCATCAATTAACCTTCGAGCACCGGGCAGGCGTCACACCTTATACATCCACTTACGTGTTAGCAAAGTGCTGTGTTTTTGGTAAACAGTCGGGAGGGACTCTTTGTTGCAACCTCTTTAGCTTTTGAGAGTAAATCTCTATACCAAAGTAGGCACACCTTATACCGAAGATACGGTGCTAGTTTGCAGAGTTCCTTAACCAGGGTTCTTCCACGCGCCTTAGAATACTCATCCCACCCACCTGTGTCGGTTTACGGTACGGGCAACAAATAATATACTTAGTGGCTTTTCTTGGCACGACAGTATCATCGATTCTCTATCTTCTCCGAAGAGTGTCAAGAGCCTGTAAGATCTCGGTCTCGTGTATCCCGGATTTGCCTAAGATACGACCTACGTCCTTCGACCCACTATTCCATCAGTGAGCTCGATTAACTCTATGCGTCCCCACATCGCGCTTATTTGTTGGTATTGAAATATTAATCAATTTGCCATCGTCTACCCCTTTCGGACTCGACTTAGGTCCCGACTAACCCTACGATGACGAGCATCGCGTAGGAAACCTTGGGTTTTCGGCGTTGAGGATTCTCACCTCAATTATCGCTACTCATGCCTGCATGCTCACTTCTATCCGCTCCAACGCTCCTTACCGGTACATCTTCAACGCTGAATAGAACGCTCTCCTACCACTTGGATAAATCCAAGTCTAAAGCTTCGGTGCACATCTTAGCCCCGTTATATTTTCCGCGCAGAATCACTAGACCAGTGAGCTGTTACGCTTTCTTTAAAGGATGGCTGCTTCTAAGCCAACCTCCTGGTTGTCACAGTAACTCCACATCGTTTTCCACTTAGATGTGACTTAGGGACCTTAGCTGTTAGTCTGGGTTGTTCCCCTCTCGACATAGGATTTTATCACCCTACGCCTGACTCCTGCGATTACACATATAGTATTCATAGTTTGATAGGGTTTGGTACCGCGGTAAGCAGCCCTAGCCCATTCAGTGCTCTACCCCTATATGCTACTACGCAAGGCTATACCTAAATATATTTCGGAGAGAACCAGCTATCACGAAGTTTGATTGGCCTTTCACCCCTATCCACAAGTCATCCGAGCACTTTTCAACGCACACCGGTTCGGTCCTCCACTGGCTCTTACACCAGCTTCAACCTGCTCATGGATAGATCACTTCGTTTCGGGTCTGCAGCATCTGACTAAGTCGCCCTATTAAGACTCGCTTTCGCTACGGCTTCGCACTTGGCTTAACCTTGCCAGACACCACAACTCGCAGGCTCATTATGCAAAAGGCAGTCCGTCACCCTGTTAAAAACATAGGGCTCCGAATGATTGTAAGCTAATGGTTTCAGGTTCTATTTCACTCTCCTCGCTGGAGTACTTTTCACCTTTCCCTCACGGTACTTGTTCACTATCGATCTGTAAGTAGTATTTAGGATTGGAGGGTGGTCCCCCCAGATTCAGACAAAATATCACGTGTTCCGTCCTACTCAGGATACCAATAGAGTCATTGAAGATTTCGATTACGGGAGTATCACCCTTTATACTATAGCTTTCCAACTATTTCATCTATCTTCTTTGATCTCACATCTTGGTCCTACAACCCCCTATGCAAGCATAGGGTTTGTCCTAATCCCAGTTCGCTCGCCGCTACTATGGGAATCTCATTTGATTTCTCTTCCTCCGGTTACTGAGATGTTTCACTTCACCGGGTTAGCTCTCTTTCGAGTAACATATGTCTCCATATGCTGGGTTGTCCCATTCGGAAATTCCTGGATCAAAGCTTCTTGACAGCTCCCCAAGACTTATCGCAGTCTAGTACGTCCTTCATCGCCTCTTACAGTCTAGGCATCCACCATTAGCCCTTAATAGCTTATTATAATTTAGTTGATACAAGTATCAACCGCTTTTTTGAATAATTATTCCTTGGCTACTATCTTATTAAATTTACATTTAATAAGTTAGTTGTGTCTATCTATACTTTTTATTTAAACTTTCATTTAAATAAGTTTTTTTAGATATAAAATTTTTTATTTTTAATAAATTCTTCATACGAAAGATTTTATTAACGAAAAAATTAAAGACTTTAACATTATGTTTTTAAATATCATTTTGATTATAAAATCAAATATAAATACTTCTTTTAAGTACTTATATTTAGTTTTGTAAATCAGGATTGGTTTTAGATGGTGGAGAATAGCGGGATCGAACCGCTGACCTCCTGCGTGCAAGGCAGGCGCTCTCCCAGCTGAGCTAATTCCCCATCTGTGTTAACTTATTTTAGTTAGGTTAAGATTATTTATAAAAAATGGTGGGCCTACCAGGACTTGAACCTGGGACCTCACGATTATCAGTCGAGCGCTCTAGCCAGCTGAGCTATAGGCCCATTTTTATATTCACAAATAATCTTTATAAACCGAATATAGAAAAGGTTCAATAAACCTTTTTAGTTTTGAGTTTAGAAACGAATCTAAACTCTTTCTCTGAAAGGAGGTGATCCAACCGCAGGTTCTCCTACGGTTACCTTGTTACGACTTCACCCCAGTCGCTGAATCCACTGTGGAGGGTAGCTACTTTAGCATCCCCGCTTCGAATGAGTTCAACTCCCATGGTGTGACGGGCGGTGAGTACAAGACCCGGGAACGTATTCACCGTAGCATTGCTGATCTACGATTACTAGCGATTCCAACTTCAAGTAGTCGAGTTGCAGACTACTATCCGAACTGGGAGGCATTTTTGAGATTTGCTCCACCTCGCGGTATCGCTGCTCTTTGTATGCCCCATTGTAGCACGTGTGTAGCCCTGGACGTAAGGGCCATGATGACTTGACGTCGTCCTCACCTTCCTCCTGGTTACCCAGGCAGTCTCGTTAGAGTTCTCAGCCGAACTGTTAGCAACTAACGACGAGGGTTGCGCTCGTTGCGGGACTTAACCCAACATCTCACGACACGAGCTGACGACAGCCGTGCAGCACCTGTATGAAAGTTCTAGCAAGCTAGCACTATCACATCTCTGCGTTATTCTTTCTATGTCAAGTCCAGGTAAGGTTCTTCGCGTATCGTCGAATTAAACCACATGCTCCACCGCTTGTGCGGGTCCCCGTCTATTCCTTTGAGTTTTAATCTTGCGACCGTACTCCCCAGGCGGTACACTTAATGTGTTAACTGCATTACTGCAAGGTCTAGCCTCACAACAACTAGTGTACATCGTTTAGGGCGTGGACTACCAGGGTATCTAATCCTGTTTGCTCCCCACGCTTTCGCGTCTCAGCGTCAATAATGTTCCAGTAGATCGCCTTCGCAATCGGTATTCCTTCTGATCTCTACGGATTTTACCCCTACACCAGAAATTCCATCTACCTCTCCCATATTCTAGGTAAGCAGTTTTCAAAGCAGTTCAATGGTTGAGCCATTGGATTTCACTTCAAACTTACAAACCCGCCTACACGCTCTTTACGCCCAGTGATTCCGAGTAACGCTTGCACCCTCCGTATTACCGCGGCTGCTGGCACGGAGTTAGCCGGTGCTTATTCATATAGTACCGTCATTATCTTCCTATATAAAAGGAGTTTACGCACCGAAATGTGTCATCCTCCACGCGGCGTTGCTGCATCAGACTTTCGTCCATTGTGCAATATTCCCCACTGCTGCCTCCCGTAGGAGTCTGGACCGTGTCTCAGTTCCAGTGTGACTGATCATCCTCTCAAACCAGTTAGGCGTCATAGTCTTGGTGAGCCATTACCTCACCAACAAACTGATACCGTACAGGCCGATCCTAGAGCTATAAATATTTCCCTTGCAGTCTTAAGACTTAAAGGCATATGGGGTATTAGCATTCGTTTCCAAATGTTATCCCCCTCTCTAGGGCACGTTACCTATATATTACTCACCCGTGCGCCACTTAGCTGACAGTTATAGTAAACTATAACCCGTTCTCGTTCGACTTGCATGTGTTAAGCACGCCGCCAGCGTTCACTCTGAGCCAGGATCAAACTCTCCATAAATGAATGTTTGAAACTGACAATTTTTGTATTAATTACAAAATTATCACTCAAATGTTTTTACTTAATGTAAAAAGCTTAAATAGACAAGAAACTTGTTCTTGTTTTGTTTTATTGTTTATTCTATATTCGGTTTATAAAGATTACTTCTTTTTAAACCATCTGTTTTTAAAGATCATATCTCTTCAGAACTTTGTGTCGTTCCTCTGAAATTGGACGGGAATTATAGACAAATTAATCCCCTTTGTCAAGGGAGTTTTCTTAATTTGGGTTTAAATTATAAAATTTATCTTTTAATATATAAATCCTGTTTTATTTTCAACTGTAATAAATATTTTATTTGAATCTTTATCAACAATATTTATGATACATTTTTCTTCTAATTTATAATTAAAACTGTCATTTTCATCTTTAGATAATTTTGAATATACATTACCATCAAAACCAAATGAGATTTGAACAATAGCCTTAGTACTATTACAGGTAGCATATATTTCTCTTATATTAAAATTATCAGTTAAAAGTACATATTTACTATTTGAATTATTTGGTATACATTGTTTCCCAGTAAAAATATTTTTGTTAGAAAGGGGATCATCTAATGCTTCATCTGCAGCAACTTGACCAGTATTATTTAAATCTGAATACATAGTATAGTAAACACCATCTTTGTTTTTATCACAGTTAAATATTTTAAAAGACCATCTCTCTTTATGCCATTTTGAATCTGATTCATCATATTTGTTGTCAGTTAATGCTTTGTATCTAAGATACTTTAATTGAAGGATTAATCTATTTTTTAATTCATAAATATTATTTGTATTTGTTTTGGGAATAAATGATGTATATAATAGAGATAAAAGAAGTAGTACAATAATTAATTCAAGTATTGTAAATGATTTTTTCATTTAACTTTTTTAATATATAAAGTTTTTAAATCTCTTCCATAATAATTGACAGTAATAGAGCTTGTATATATGGTAGCTTTATTAAATGTAATAAAATAGTTATAGCCTTTTTTTATACCATAATATTTTAATCTTAATTGCAATCGCTCATCAGTTGTATACACTGAATCAATATTACGCTTTTTTAGCTCTTGAGCAATTTCTTTTATAAAATGGTATTTATAAGCAAAATGTTTTCTTTCATTTGGAATTACTAAATACAAAGGTTTATTTATAATTGTTAGTATTACATTTAGAAATAGCATAATAAAAACTAAAATTGCAGAGATATAGTGTTTCTTTCTAAACTGTTTTAATCTGACTCTGTATGAATGATAGAATGTTTTTAACATATAAGGTAATGAAATTACGACATAAGGTGCATAGTCTTCTATATAAATTCTTTGTCTAAGTGAAAAAATTAAAGATAAAAGTAAAGCTGTTGCTGAAATATACCATGTTAAAGTTTTCTCATTTTTAATTCCTGCTCTATAAATTGTATATACAAAATATACAAAAAGCAAAGGAGAAAAAATTGTTGAATAAATTGCAAAAGTATCTAAAAAATAACCTTTGGGTTTACCAGCTGATTCAAAACCATAAATATACATAGATAATGAGAATAAAACAAGTGAAGTAATTAGTATTTTTTTATCTTTACTTTTTAAACTAAATAAAAAAATTGCAAAATATAAAATTGCAAAGGAATTATCTATTAATAAGTATAAAAATAAAAGTATATAAGAATGTTTTTTCTCTTTATGAAAAAAGTAAAGATACAGTAAAGTGAAAAAAGTGACCATTATTGCACTATTAACTAGTAATGATGCACTTAAAACTCCAGGTAAAACCATAAATATAATAATAGATAGAAATCTATCTCTATCGTATTTAAAATATTTTTCTGTACTTTTGTACATTAATAGAACACTCAAAATATAAAAAACTATAAAGGGTAATCTAAGGGCTATATCATTTTGTCCAAATATATATATTGAGGTTTTTGTTATGTAAGTTAAAACAGAAGTATTTTCAAATACATTTAAAGCTTCTTTATAAGATATACTTAATGTATTTGATACAAAGAGCAGAACTACTACTAATATTGATAATAAAAAATAGAATAAGTAGTTGTAACTCTTTGAATTAATCATAATTTTAGAAAATTATCTATCATCTCATATCCATATTCACTCATTATAGATTCTGGATGAAATTGTACTCCATAAATTTGTTTATCTTTAATTTCTAAAGACATAATTTCATTGTCATCTAAACTCATTGATGTTGGAATAATACAAGATGGTAAATTATCTTGTTTTACTGTTAATGAATGATATCTAGTTTGAGTAAACTCTTTTGGAATATTCTTAAAAATATTAGTATCATTGATTACTTTAATTTTAGATGTTTTTCCATGCATCATATTTTCAGCTCTGATAACTTCAGCTCCAAAAACTTGTGCAATACTTTGATGACCTAAACAAATGCCAAATATTGGTTTTTTATCTGCAAAATGCTTAATAACATCTAAACATATACCAGCATCATTTGGTGTTGCAGGTCCTGGAGATATAATTATCTTTTCAGGATTTAGTTTCTCAATCTCTTCAACTGATAATTCATCATTTCTGATTACTTTAAGATCTGCTCCTAATTCTAAACAATATTGAACTATATTGTATGTAAAAGAATCATAGTTATCTATCATTAAAATCATTACTTATCCATACCCTCTTTGGCTTTATCCATGTCTTCTTTGATTTTATCCATGTCCATTCTAATTTGATTAAGTTCTTCTTGAGGTACACCTTCGTCAACGAACCATTTTACTTCATCAATCTGTCCACCATAATCTTCACCTAATTTTTCAATTTTTGTTGAATATTCTTCAATATCTTTACAGATTTCAACTCTACCATCTACTAAATCTTTTAGTTCAATATATACGCCACCAGTTTTATTACATTTGATTCTTGATTCAAAAATTACGCTCATAAGTATTTTCCTTAAAATAAAAATATATTATAACAATAAAAAATTAGTTTTAGGTTTAAACAAATTTTTTAAAAGCATAAAATAACTTACATGATAATCATTCTTACTATTAAGATTAATTAAAGTTAATAAACTCTATAATTGCGATAACAATTATCAGTATGATTTAAAATAAGGACAATCAATGATTAAAAAATTAGCATTAAGTGCAATAGTATTAGCAAGTTCGTTATACGCAAGTAGTGAAGTAAATGTTTACTCTCATAGACATTATGATACAGACAAGAAACTTTTCAAAATGTTTGAAGAAAAAACAGGAATTAAAGTTAATGTTGTTAAAGCAAAAGCTTCTGCTTTAATTAAAAGAATGGAATCTGAAGGTGCTAAATCGCCTGCTGACGTTTTAATCACGGTTGATGCTGGAAGATTATATCAAGCAAAAAGTAAAGATTTATTACAATCAATTAACTCTAACTACTTAACTACAAATATCCCTGCTACATTAAGAGATAAAGACAACAAATGGTTTGCCTTAACAAAAAGATCAAGAGTTGCAGTATATAGAATTGGTTCAGGAATGGACTCAAAATTATCTACTTATGAAGGTTTAGCTGATCCTAAATTCAAGGGTCAAATTATGGTTAGATCATCAAATAATATCTATAACCAATCTTTAATGGCAGCAATGATTGCTCACCATGGTAAAGAATATGCATTAAACTGGGCAAAAGGTGTTGTTGCCAACATGGCTAAAGCTCCAAAAGGTAATGATAGATACCAAGTTAAAGCTGTAGCAAATGGAATTGGTTCTGTTGCAATTGCAAATACTTACTACATTGGTAAAATGGTTCATAACAAAGACGCTTCTCAAAGAGAATCTGTAAAAAAAGTTAAAATTTTCTTCCCTAAATTTGAAAATGGTGGAACTCACATTAACGTATCTGGTGCAGGTGTTGCAAAATACGCTCCAAATAAAGACAACGCAATTAAATTTGTTGAATTCTTAGCATCTAAAGAAGCACAAGAATTATTCGCGCAAGCTAACTATGAATACCCAGTATTAGCAGGTGTTAAATCTTCTGAATTAGTTTCATCTTGGGGTCAGTTTAAAGATGATACAATCTCGATTAACACATTAGGTGAAAACAATAAAGCTGCTGTTAAAGTATTTGATCAAGCAGGTTGGAAGTAATAATAATTGATAAACAATTTTTCGAAATTAAAAATAAGTAGTGTTTTTTTAACACTACTTATATCTGCACCAGCAATAATAATATTTTTATATCTATTTATAGGATCTAGTGAAAACTGGGAACACTTAAAAGAAACTCTTCTTTTTGAATATGTATTTAATTCGCTATATATTATGATTGGTGTTGCAGTACTAACTGCCTTAATTGGTTTTACCACAGCATATCTTACATCTTTATATACCTTTTCTTTTTCTAAATTTTTTCATTATGGACTAATCCTACCCTTTGCTATTCCTACATATATTATGGCATTTATTTATGGTGGTATGTTCGATATTACAGGTTCAGTTACTACATTTATTCTAGATACTTTAGGGAAAACTTTAGATGAAGTTATCTTCTTTGATATTATGTCAATTGAAGGTGCTATTATAATTATGTCTTTAGTTTTATATCCATATGTATATTTAATTTGTAAAACATATCTTTCGTTTGAATCTGCATCAATTATTGATGCCGCTAAAACATTCAATTTATCTTCTTGGCAGATTTTAAAGAAAGTAATTTTACCAATATCTAGACCTGCTATTGTTGCAGGAGTTACACTTGCAGTTATGGAAGCAGTTGCTGATTTTGGAGTTATGGATTATTTTGGAGTAAGTACTTTTGTAACTGGGATTTTTAGGGCTTGGTTTGGAATGGGTTCTGTAGAAGACGCCGCAAAACTAGCTAGTATTTTAATGACTTTTGTATTTTTACTAATTGTTTTAGAAAGACTTCAAAGAAGAAATAAAGTATATAAAAGTTCTGGAAAAGATTTTAAACCAATAGATAAAGTTAAATTAACTGGTTTTAAAAATGTCTTAGCAGTAATTACATGTTTTGTTCCATTTTTCTTAGGTTTCTTATTACCATTCATTCAATTATGTTTTTGGTTTGCTATTTCTTATGAAGAAATAATTGATGAAGACTTTATGACTTTACTATATCAAACATTAACATTAGCCTTAGGTTCAGCAGCTTTAATTACAGCATTGGCTTTACTATTTGTATACAATGTAAGAGTTAATCAAGACAAAAGTTCATCAATACTAACACAAGTTGTAAAAATGGGATATTCAATTCCAGGAGCAGTAGTAGCTGTTGGTATATTATCATTCTTTGCTATTTTAGATAGATATGTAATTGATTTATTTTCATCAACATATATAATCTCAGGAACAGTTATTGCCGTTGTATTTGGTTATTGTGTAAGATTCTTAGCAATTGCTATTAATAACTTCGAATCAGGATTTACTAGAATTCCAACTACATATGATGATGCGGCTAAAACATTTAATATAGGTCAAAATAAAACATTTGTAAAAATATTCTTACCTTTACTAAAAAATTCAGCATTTGCTGCATTTATTGTTATATTTATTGAAGTAATTAAAGAACTTCCTTTAACTATGATATTAAGACCATTTAACTATGATACTTTAGCTGTAAGAGCATTAGAATTAACACAACAAGCACAAATTATAGAATCATCTGTACCATCAATGTTTATTATTGTAATTGGAATAATATCGGTGACACTATTAGCAAAAAATATGAATAAGGCATAAAACTTATGGTAAGTGTAAATAACTTTTCAATTAAATTTGATACAACTTCAATATTAGAAGATATTACTTTCGATGTACAATCAGGAGAGATTGTTACTTTATTAGGTCAAAGTGGATGTGGTAAAACAACAATTTTAAGATCTATTGCAGGACTACAAAGAGAACATGGTGGGAATATCTGTATAGGTGATACATGTGTATCTTCTAAAGAAATATATGAAAAAAATAGAGAAGTTGGATATATTTTTCAAGATTATGCCCTATTTCCACATTTAAATGTAGAAGATAATATTGCTTTTGCTTTAGACAAATTATCTAAAAAAGAAAAAGAAAAAAGAGTTCTTCAACTATTAGAACAATTTGATATTACAGATCATAGAAAAAAACAAATTCATCAGCTTTCAGGTGGACAACAACAAAGAGTTGCAATTGCTAGAGCAATGGCAAATAATCCAAAAATATTATTACTAGATGAGCCTTTTGCAAATCTTGATTCACAACTAAGATATAAAACAAAAATTTGGTTAAAAAACCTAATCAAAAAATATAATCTTAGTGCTATTCTTGTAACTCATGATAAAAAAGAAGCCTTAACAATATCGGATAAAATTGGTATTATCCATGATAAAAAATTATTACAATTTGATACAACAAATGAGATTTATAATAATCCAGCAAACTATTATATTGCAAACTTCTTATCAGAGATAAATGTACTTTCAAGTGAAGTAACAAAAAGTATGAATTTAGAAATAAATGAAAAACAAATAGCAGTAATTTCTATTAATAAATGTTTACTTACAAATGAAAAAAATAATTTTGAAGTTGAGATAATAGATTCATCATTCTGTGGTGAATATTATGAAATTGTAGCAAAATTAAAAAACTTCCCAGAAAACCCAAATTTTATAATTCATCAAAAAGAATTTGATACATTAAAAGAAGAGAATAATCTTTATTTAGAAATTAAAAAGAGTGAAATAAAAATAATTTTTAAATAATTCTTAATTTTAAATTAATAATTTAATTTAATTATGTATAATGTTTGAATGTTATTTAAAAATATTCTTACATTATTTATTATACTACTATTAAATGCTAGTGCAAATAGCCAAGATAGAATTAATCTACAATTAGATTGGTTACATCAATTCCAATTTGCAGGTTATTATATAGCAAAAGAAAAAGGTTATTATTCTGATAATAATCTAGATGTAAATATTAAAGAATTTAATTATAATCTTAATTTACTAGAAAATGTACTTGAAAATGACAATACTTATAGTGTTGGAAAGTCATCACTAATTATTGACCGTTTACAAGGTCATAAAGTTGTATTACTTAATGCAATTTATCAAAATTCTCCTATGGTTTTATTAAGTCTAAAAAAATCAAATATTAAATCTATAAATGATTTTAAATCAAAAAAAATAATGCTAACAAGCGATGCAAGATCAGCTGCCAGTATCAATTCAATGATTAAATCTGAAGGTATTAAAACAAATGAAATAGATTTTATTCCTCACTCTTTTAAATTAGATGATTTAATCTCAGGGAAAACGGATTTAATGGGTTCATATTTATCTAATGAACCATATATTCTAAAAAATAAGGGTATTGAATATGATATTTTTAATCCTAAAGATTATGGCTTTGATTTCTATGGAGGTATTTTATTCACATCCCAAAAAGAATTAAAAAATAACCCAATAAGAGTAAAAAAGTTTACGGAAGCCACATTAAAAGGTTGGGCTTACGCTTTTGAGAATATAGAAGAAACAGCAAAACTGATATATAACAAATACAATACTCAAAATAAATCTTTGAAGTCATTAATATATGAAGCTAAGGTACTTAAAAAATTATCCAAATATAATGAAGGAATCCTAGGACAAATTGACAAGAAAAAAATACTTGAGATGAAACGTTTATATTTAGTATTAGGATTTAAAAAGAATGTCGATTTTGAAATTGAAGATTTTATATATAATAAAAAAGATTTCTTTTTAAATGCAACTGAGAGAAAATTTCTTAAAAGTAAAAACTTCACTCTAATATCAAATAGCAAAAATATGCCATATTCATATAAAATCAATAATCAATTAGATGGAATTGAACTTGATTACTGGAGATTACTAGAAAATAAATTAAATAAGAATTTTAATATTATTGAGTATCCACCAAGTGAAAAGATCTTGAGTGCAATACAAACAAATGATAGGATGTTTAGAGTTAACTATAATAAGAATAGTGTAGATTTACAAAAAACTAGCCTTAGTAAACCTCTAACAAATATATCAATGGCTATTGCTACAGATAATAATACTAACCTTATTACAGACTTATCTTTAATAAAAAATAAAAAAATCGCATTACTTGAGAAAACATCTATTTTTTATTCTCTAAAAAAGAATTATCCTGATATTGAGTTTATACAAGTTGATACTTTAAACAAAGCATTTTCAATGCTTGAAGATAAGAAAATATTTGGAGTTATTCATAATATATTTAGTCTTTCATATAATATTATAAAGAAAAAAAACAATCATATTAAAATATCTGGTACTTTACCTTATACAATGGAAATAAGATTAAGTACAAAAAAAGAGAATCAAATTGCTATTGATATTCTAAATAAAATTATTGATCAATTCACTCAAGATGAAAAAGATATGATTGAACATAAATATCAATTAGTTTTATATCAAGAAATTAATGATTACTCATGGGTTTATAAATATATTGCTCCTTTATTTATTATCATAATTGTTATATTGATAATAAATACAAAAATGAGAAAAGAGATTAAGAAGCGTAAAATAGCAGAAAAAGCTCTTATTGATTATGCAAACAAAGATAGTTTAACAAAAGTATTTAATAGAAGAAAAATTGAAAAGATCATGACTAGTGAGATAAAAAAAGCAAAAAATAGTGATTCAATTTTTTCAATTATATTTCTTGATATTGATGACTTTAAAGCAATCAATGATACGCAAGGACATATCAAAGGAGATCATGTTTTAGTATCTATTAGTAAGCTTGTCTCAAAACACATAAGAAGTACTGATTATATTGGTAGATGGGGAGGAGAAGAGTTTATTGTGATACTTCCTAATACGAATAAAGATGAAGCTGTGAAAGTTGCACAGTTTTTAAAAGAGCTTATTATAAATAAAGATTTAAAAATAGGAAAAACATTAACTTCTAGTTTTGGAGTTACAGAATATAAAAATAATGATACTAAAGCAGATATTATAAAAAGAGCTGATAAAGCTATGTATTTTGTAAAAGAAAATGGAAAGAATGATATAAAAGTTTTATAAAGATAAGAGAAATCTCTTATCTTTATAGTTGGAATTCTTTTTTGAATTCATCACTTATATCAATAATTCCTCTTTCTTGTAAAGAATCTAAAACCTCAGGTGTACAATCTACATCATCTGGCCATCTTCTTTTGAAATTATCAAATGAATTTTTATTTGTACTATCAATACAAATTGTATTTGATTCAATATAAACATCTCTATTTGAATCCATATTATTAACAACTCTCCAAACTAACATGTATGGATTATTAACATCATTTTGATTTGCAGCATCAATCATAATAACTACCTTCATATTTTCATATAATGGCTTTAAGTCTTCAAACAGATGTTTTTGACTTCTAGTTTTATTTACTGTAATAATTGTAACTGGATTCTTTGTATTAGTATAATATTGTTTTAAATCTACAACTTCATTAGTTAAAGATTTCATTTTGAATAATAACTCATCATCTTCAATCTGAGTGATACCTAATTCTTCAATCTCTTCACCTGTACAATCAAGTCCTAGTTTTCCACCTAATGCAAACTTAGGAGAAGAGTGATCAAGTGCATCAACTACACCTTTTGAAATCATAATATCATCTATGTTAAGTCTATTTAATATATGCTCTACTATAGCATCATGGTCTGTTAAATCTGGAGCATCTTCATTTACAAAGATTGCATGTTTAACAAAAGACATTTGCCCTACTCCCCAGAATGCATGCATCATTTGTTGTGCGTGACCTGGATATAAAGTTTTGATTTTTGCTAAAATAAGATTATGGAACACACCATTTTCTGGCATATAATAATCTATTAAATCAGGTGCTGTAGTTTTAAGTAAGGGTAAGAAAATTCTCTCTGTTGCATGTCCCATATACTTATCTTCTAATGGTGGCTTACCAACTACAGTTGCAAGGTATGTTGGTTTTGCTTTTGAAGTAATAGCAGTTACTTCCATAAATGGATATTCTTCTTCAAGAGTATAATATCCAGTATGATCTCCAAATGGTCCTTCAATTCTTAGTTTAGATGGGTCAACAAATCCTTCAATAATAAAATCATTATCTTTTGGAACCCAAATATCATTTGTAATTGATTTTACAAGTTGAGCATTTTTATTCTTTACAAAACCATATAACATTAATTCAAAAATCCCAATTGGTAATGGAGCTTGTCCACACCAAATATACATAGGGTCTCCACCAATACCAATAGATACAGGCATTTTTTTACCAGCTTTTTTGTATTCATGGAAAAAGTGATTTGAATCTTTGTGGATTTGCCAGTGCATTCCTAGAGTATTGTCTTCATATACTTGAAGTCTATACATACCTAAGTTTTTCATCTCACCATTTAAAGAAGTAGTATATACTTGCCCCATAGTAATAAATGGTCCACCATCTTGCTCCCAAGTAGTAAGAACAGGTAAATCAGAAAGTTTTGCATCAGAGCCTAGTTTTATTACTTGCTGACACTCACCTTTTCCTTTGTTCTTTTTAGGAATTGTATTTTTTAATGCAAATAACTTTCCAAAAGTAGAAAGTTTTTCACTAAAAGTAGTAGGTGGTTTCATCTTTAGTAAAGACTCAATCTCAGCACCAATTTTATCTCCATCACCTATGAATAATTTAACTGCTTTTTCATTACAGAATACATTCATAAGAATTGGCATATCATATTTTTTGTCATTCTTTTTATCAACAACATTTGTAAATAAAAGGGCTTTTGAATCCTCTTTTTTTACTTCAATATATGCAATATGAGGTATCTCTAAATAAATATCTAATTCATCGTCAATAACTCTAAGTAAATCATGTTTTTTTAATAGTTCAATTGCTTCTTTCATTTAATCCCCATGATAGTTTGTATTAGTATAAAACTTATATCATTTTATCAATAAAAAATAGTTTATAATAGAGGTTTTATGTATGATTTATAAAAAGATACTAATTTCAATATTCATAAAAATAAGCAAAATTAAGATTATTTGTATAAAATTTACTTAAAACAATTATTAGGTATAAATATGAATTACAATTTTGACGAAGAAAACAATAGAAAAAATACAAACTGTGAAAAACACGATGCTTTAGAAAAATATTTTGGTTATGAAGATTTGCAAGCTTTATGGGTTGCAGATATGGATTTTAAAACTCCTGCATTTATTAATGACAAAATTCTTGAGGCAGCGAAAAACTCAACTTATGGATATAGCTTGCAAAGTGATGATTTATTTAATTCAATAATAAATTGGCAAAAGAATCAACATAATTGGAATGTAAAAAAAGATGAAATCTATATGGTAAATGGTGTAGTTCCCGCTTATTCCGCTTGTATTGAAGCTTTTTGTCCAAATGAGAATGATGAAGTAATCGTTCAAACTCCAATTTATCCTCCACTATTTAAATGTGTACAATCAAATAATAGAAAATTAATCATAAATGAATTAAAAGAAGTAGATGGTTATTATACTATGGATTTAGAAGACTTAAAAGCTAAGATTACAAAAAATACTAAAGTCCTAGCTTTATGCTCACCTCATAATCCAGTAGGAAGAGTTTGGAATAAAAAAGAATTAGAAGATTTAGCACACATATGTAAAGAGAATAATATTGTAATAGTCTCTGATGAAATACACTCTGATATTACATTTAAAAAGTTCATTCCACTTGCATCAATTTCTAAAGAAATTGCAGATATTACTATTACACTAAATTCTGCAGGAAAGACATTTAACATTGCTGGACTAAATACATCTTATGCAATTTCACACAATCCTGAATTACTTGAAACATTTAAGAAAGTTTCACAAAAAAGACAAATAAATTCTATAAATTTCTTTGGTTATATTGCAACACAAGCTGCGTACGAAAATGGTGCAGAATTCGTTTCACAACTGAAAAAATACATCCAAAATAATATAGAATTAACAAAAAATTATTTAAAAATAAATAACTTACCTATCGAATTTTACGAGCCTGAAGCTACATATTTAATTTGGTTGTGTTTCAAAAATACACAGCTGTCTCACAAAGTAATAAAAGAGAAGTTATTGACTGAATCTAAACTAGCATTAAACGATGGTGTTTCTTTTGGTAGCAATGGTTATTCTTACTTTAGATTGAACACAGCACTTAACAAAGAGCGATTACATGAGGCTTTGAGAAAATTATCAAAGGCATTTTAATTAAATATAGGCAATAAAGTATTACCTTTTTTCTCATAATGAGAATAAACGTTTTATAAATGAGTGAAAAACTTCAAAATAGTCATTGATTTGTGTACAATCTTCAAATGATATTAAAATAAATAGGATATGAAATGTCAACAGAATTAATTCTTGCATCTGTTATTTTTGTCGCAATCGGACTTATCTTAGTTGGAGTATTCACTTTAACTAGATTTATTGGTCCTAAAAATGAACATGCGGAAATGAAAAATACAGTATATGAAAGTGGTGTATCTAACCCAGTTGGTAATACAAATATTAGATTTTCAATTAAATTTTATTTAGTTGCAATTTTATTTGTTCTGTTTGATGTGGAAATCATATTTATGTTTCCGTGGGCTGTAAATATTAAAGAACTAGGATATCTTGGACTATTTGAAATGTTCATGTTTATGGGACTTTTATTTTCAGGCTTAATTTATATATATAAGAAAAAGGCACTATCATGGGATTAGGCGCAGAATCAAAACTTGGTGATTCAATAGTTACTACAAAACTTGATCACGCAGTTAACTGGGGTAGATCTTATTCGTTATGGCCAATGGTATTTGGTACTGCTTGTTGTGGTATTGAATTCATGTCAGTTGCCGGTGCTAAATACGATTTATCTAGATTTGGAGCAGAAGTTGTAAGATTTTCTCCTAGACAAGCTGATTTACTTATTGTTGCTGGAACTATTTCTTATAAGCAAGCACCAATTCTAAAAAAAATATATGAGCAAATGTGTGAACCTAAATGGGTTATCTCTATGGGTGCATGTGCTTGTTCAGGTGGATTTTACGATAACTACACAACATTACAAGGAATTGATGAAATCATTCCCGTAGATGAATATGTAGCAGGTTGTCCTCCAAGGCCTGAAGCTGTACTTGATGCAATTATGAGAATTCAAGAAAAAGCTAATGATGAATCAATTATCAAAGATAGAGTTAAAGACTACAAAGGATTCTTAGATGCTTAAATGTGATATGTTAATTGATTCAAGTGAAATCAAATCTACGATTTCAAAACTAAAAAATGAAGACAACTATTCAATCTTACTTGATGTTACAGTTGTTGATTACTCTAAATATCCAGATGTAACTCCTTCTAGATTCGCTGTAATATATATTCTAAGAGATGGAAGTTTTAAAAATCAAACTTCAGTTAAAGCATATATTGATGATGCAACATTAGAAGTTGATACTATTTCTGATTTATATAAAGCTGCTGATTGGGGTGAAAGAGAAGCTTATGACCAATATGGTATAAAATTCAAAGGTCACAAAAATCTAAAAAGACTTTTAAACCATCACCAATTTTTTGGTTATCCTTTAAGAAAAGATTATCCAATTACAAAAGGTCAAATCTGTACTGAAACAGAAGATTTAATGGATGAGATGTTGCCTCTTTTAGATTCAAAAGGTTACTCTCAAGAAGAAATCAATGATTTAATGTTATTAAATGTTGGTCCTTCACACCCTGCTTCTCATGGTACTATTAGAAACTTCGTAGCTATGGAAGGTGAAACAATCACTGCTTGTGTTACTGAAATTGGTTACTTACATAGAGGTTTTGAAAAATCTTGTGAGAATCATACTTATTCACAAGTAATTCCCTATACAGATAGATTAAACTACTGTTCTGCTATTTTAAATAACATTGGTTATTCAAAAGCTGTTGAAGAGATGTTAAATATCGATATTACACAAAGAGCTAAATTTATTAGAATTATTATTGGTGAGTTATCAAGAATTATTGATCACTTAGTATGTAATGCTGCAAATATGGTAGATTTAGGTGGACTTACAAACTTCTGGTATTTATTTGCTCCAAGAGATAAAGCATATGATTTATTATCAAAATTAACAGGTGCTAGACTTACAAATACATATACGAGAATCGGTGGATTAGAATTCGATTTATATGATGGTTTTGATGAAGATATGGCAGAAGTACTAAAAGATGTTGAAATTGCTATTGATGATGCATTAAGTCTAGTTGCTAGAAATAAAATTTTCCATGATAGAACACAAGATGTAGGTGTTATTAAGTCTGATTTTGCTCTTAATGCAGGAATTTCTGGACCAAACTTAAGATCAACTGGTATTCCACATGACCTTAGAAAGGACAAACCATATTACGGATATGAAAACTTCGATTTTGATATCGTTGTTGGATCACATGGTGATGTATATGACAGAGTAATGTGTAGATTTGAAGAAATGAGACAATCTGTAAAAATCATTAGACAAGCTATGAAAGAATTACCAGATGGAGCAATTAATGTTGATGCACCTGGTATTTTACTTCCATCTAAAAAAGATGTTTATGGAAATATTGAAGGTTTAATGAATCAATTTAAACTTACTTTTGAAGGTATAAAAGTACCAAAAGGTGAATATTATTCATCTACAGAAGCTGGAAATGGAGAATTAGGATTCTTTATTACTAGTGATGGAACAGGTACACCATACAAAGTAAAATGTAGACCACCTTGTTTTTATTCACTTGGTGCATATGCCAATA
This sequence comes from Poseidonibacter lekithochrous, assembly GCF_013283835.1. Classification (GTDB taxonomy): domain Bacteria; phylum Campylobacterota; class Campylobacteria; order Campylobacterales; family Arcobacteraceae; genus Poseidonibacter; species Poseidonibacter lekithochrous. The sequence continues at coordinate 3,064,731 of NZ_CP054052.1, forward strand.
TTGTAGAAGGTGGAATGCTTGCTGATGCCGTTGTTACAATGGCAAGTATGAACTTTATTGCTGGGGAGTTTGATAGATAATGAAAACATTTACATATACAGAAGAAAATGAAAAAGAGTTTCAAAGAATTCTAAAAAAATATCCAAATTCTGATGCAATGATGCTTCCAGGACTTTGGTTAGTACAAGAACAAGAAGGATGGGTTTCACCTGAAGCTATGATTTTTATGGCTAACAGATTAAACAAATCTCCAATTGAAGTACACTCTTTTGCAACATTTTACACAATGTTCAATCTAAAACCAATTGGTACATATCATATTGAATTATGTAAAACATTATCATGCATGGTGATGGGTGCACCTGAACTTAAAAAATTCATTAAAGAGACTTTAAATATTGAACCAGGACAAACTTCAGAAGATGGAAAATTTCATTTTTCAGAAGTTGAATGCCAAGGGGCTTGTGGAGGTGCACCAATGATTGCACTAAATAATACATACCATGAAAATATGACTATTGAAAAATTAGAAAATATTATTAAGGGGTGTAGACAATGAGTTCAAACGACATGATTGTAAAAATTGTAAGTAAAAACTTTGACATTCCAGATTCACATAAACTAGATGTTGCTTTAAAAAACGGAAGATATGAATCAATTGATAAACTTTTTTCAATGACACCTGAAGATGTAACTGAAGAAGTTTGTAAAAGTGGACTTAGAGGAAAAGGTGGTGGTGGAGCTGCTTGTGGACCTAAATGGAAATTAATGCCACCAGTTGATGAAAGACCTAGATATTTAATAGCTAACGGGGATGAATCAGAACCAGGAACTTTTAAAGATAGACAAATTTTTGAATACGATCCACATCTTTTAATTGAGGGGATTATCTGTTCTTCTTATGCAATTGGAGCACATGATTGTTTTATCTACATTAGAGGAGAATATAAATTCTTTATTGATAGATTAAATGCTGCAATTGAAGAAGCTTACGAAGCTGGTATTATTGGTGATAAAATCATGAACAAATATGATTATAGAATGAATATTACAGTTCACAGAGGTGGTGGAGCATATATTTGTGGTGAAAAATCAGCACTTATTGAATCTATTGAAGGTAAAAGAGGACATCCAAGACTTAAACCACATGGTAAAGAGTGTGAATGGTTCTTTGGAGATCCTGCAACTGTAAATAATGTTGAAACAATTGCTTCAGTTCCTAATATTGTATTAAATGGTTATGAATCATATACAAAATACGGTACAGAGAAAGCACCTGGCACTATGCTATTTGCAATGAGTGGTCCAGTTAACAACCCTGGTGTATACGAACTAGCCTACGGTAATAAAATGACTGATGTTATCGAAAAAATTGGTGGTGGTATGAAAAATGGATTAAAGCTTAAAGCTGTAATCCCAGGTGGTGCTTCATGTCCTATATTAACTGCTGAAGAAGTTGAAAAAGCTTACTTAGATTATGAATCTATGTGGGATATTGGTTCAACTTTAGGGACAGGTGGAATGATGATTATTCCTGAAGGTGTATCAATGGTTGAAGTTGCTAAAAACTTAATTGAATTTTATCATCATGAATCGTGTGGTCAATGTACACCTTGCCGTGAGGGTTGTGGATGGATTGATACAATTATTCATAAAATTCTTGAAGGAAAAGGTTCCAGTGAAGATTTAAATACAATACTTGATGTATGTGGCACAATGAACGGAAAAACAGTTTGTGTTTTTGCACCAGCTGTTAAAGACATTATTCAAAGTATTGTAGAGAAATATGCACATGAATTTGAAACATATTTCAAAAAAGAAAACAAATAAACAAAAAAATTAAATTAAATTTACTAAAGGAGAAATTAATGGCAAAAAATACTATGACACTAACTGACAATAGAAATGGTAAAGCTTATGAATACAATATTATAGATGGGACAAGAGGTCCAAGTGTAGTTGATATTAGTTCATTCTACAGAGATTCAGGTATGTTTACTTATGACCCAGGTTATACTTCAACAGCATCTTGTGAATCAAAAATTACGTTTATTGATGGTGAGAATTCAGAGTTAAGATATAGAGGTTACGATATTGCTGATTTAGCTGGTAAACACTCTTACTTAGACGTATGTTACTTATTAATGAGAGGTAAATTACCTACTCCTGAAGCTTCTAAAAACTTCGATTTAGAAATTAGACATAGATCATTCTTAAACGAAGGTTTAATTAAAATCTTTGATGCATTCCCAGATGGAGCACATCCAATGGCAACTATGGGAGCTGCAACTATGGCGCTTTCAACATTCTATAAAGATCACTTAAACTTAGAAGATGAAGCTGAATTCAAAACTATGAGAAGAAGAATTGTTGCTAAAATGCCAACAATTGCTGCAATGGCTTATAGAAAATCAATTGGAACACCTTTAATTTACCCAGATGTAAATAGATACTTTACTGAAAACTTCTTATATATGTTAAGAGCATATCCAGGTGGTTCTATGAAAAGATTAGCAGATGGTTCAAATGAAGAGATTAAACAAATTGAAGTTGATGCAATGGATGCAATCTTTACATTACATGCTGATCACGAACAAAATGCTTCTACTACTACTGTAAGAGCTGTTGGTTCAACAGAAGCTCACCCTTACGTTGCTATTTCTTCTGGTATTGCTGCATTATGGGGATCTGCTCATGGTGGTGCAAATGAAAAAGTAATGGATCAATTAAAAATGATTGGTGATATTAAAAATGTTCCTACTTATATTGCTAAAGCAAAAGATAGAAACGATCCATTCAGACTTATGGGATTCGGACACAGAGTATATAAAAATAGAGATCCAAGAGCTGAATGTTTAAAAGGATTACAAGATCAATTAAGAGAAGAATTAAATCTTGACTCTAAATTATTAGATATTGCTGCTGCTGTTGAAGAAGCTGCATTAAATGATGATTACTTCAAAGAAAGAGGTTTATATCCAAATATTGACTTCTATTCTGGTGTTATCTTAACTGCGCTTAAAATTCCAGTTGAAATGTTTACTCCAATTTTCGTAATCGGAAGAACTCCAGGTTGGATTACACAATGGTCTGAATTAAAACAAGATCCTAAGCATAAAATTGCTAGACCAAGACAATTATATACAGGTAACTAAGAAAAAATAAAACAAGTGTAAGGGGATAGAATTTATGAGTGAAATGGTAGAAATCACAGTCAATGGCGCACAAATGCAAGCTTCCAAAGGAAGCTTGTTAATTGATAAATTATTGGATGAGAATATCCATATTCCTCATTTTTGTTATCACCAAGCACTAGGTAAAGATGGTAACTGTAGAATGTGTATGGTAGCAATTGAAGGTCAAAAAAGACCTCAAATTGCATGTGATACACCTATTAAAGATGGAATGGTAGTAAGAACTAAGGGCGAAAATATCGAGAAAGTAAGACGAGATATTTTAGAACTACAACTTATTAACCATCCTATTGATTGTCCTACATGTGATCAAGCTGGTGAATGTAAACTACAAGATTACTACATGGAATCTGGTTTTTATGAATCAAGAGTAAATGTAAATAATAAAACTACGCATCGTAAAAGAGTCGATTTAGGCGCTAATGTAATGCTAGATGAAGAAAGATGTGTACTTTGTACAAGATGTGTAAGATTCTGTAAAGATATTACAAAAACAAGTGAACTTGGTGTAATTGATAGAACAGATCACTCTACTATTGGAATTTTTCCAGGACGTCCCCTATATAATCCTTATGCTATGAATGTTGTTGATTTATGTCCAGTTGGAGCATTAACTTCAAAAGATTTTAGATTCAAACAAAGAGTTTGGTTCTTAGAAACATTTGATGCTATATGTAATGGCTGTTCAAAAGGATGTAACATAAGTGTTGATCATAGAAAAGAAAAATATAAAGATGACCAAATTCATAGATTTAGACCACGTGCTAATAAAGAAGTTAACGGTTGGTTTATGTGTGATGAGGGTAGATTATCTTACGAAAATGAAAATCAAAATAGATTTGAAACTCCTTTATTAAATAAAGAAACAACAAATCTTAGTAATACAATAACAAATATGTTTAAAGAGTTATCAACAAAAAAAGATATCTTATTTGTATTAAGTCCAAATCTTTCTTATGAAGAAATGTCAAATCTTAAAAATTTAGCAGAAAAATTAAATGCAAAAATTAGTGGATATTCACCAGATACTTTTGATGAATCATTTGGTGATGATTACTTAAGAAAAAGTGACAAAACTGCTAATAGAGCATCATTTAAAGAACTAAAAGTTAATGAAGAAGAGTCTTATTTCAAAGACTCATTAGAAAAAGCACAATTAGTAATAATTGTTGATTCTTCATTCTTTGAAGAAAACTCGCAATTATTAGAAGGTAAAACAGTTATTTCACTATTTAGTCATAACTGCTTAACTTTAAGTAAATCAAATATTGCAATACCTATTGCATCATTCTATGAGAAATCAGGAACATATATCAACTGTGATGGTATAAAACAAAGAGTGATTTCTCAAATGAATAAAAATAATCCAATGGAAACTATTACCTCTGTAATAGAACATCTAAAAGAAATGATTGGTAAAGGAACTCTATGAGTACGGGAATAATAATTGCTGTAAATATATTACTAGCTGTTGTATTAGCAGTTGGGTTAACACCACTTTTTGTTTGGTGGGAAAGAAGAATATCTGCTTTTATGCAAGATAGAACTGGTCCTAACCGATGTAATATTGGTCCTTTGAGATTAGGTGGATTAATTCAAAGTTTTGCAGATATGTTAAAACTTGTTTTTAAAGAAGACTTCACACCTTCACATATTAAATATAAGTTTTTCTTTACTATTGCACCTGCAATTGTTTTCTTATGTTCATTTTTAACATTTGCAACAATTCCTTTTGCTGATAATTTAGTAATTGATGGAAAATCATTTATTATGCAAGCTGTTCCAAATGAATTAGGAATCATGTGGTTCCTAGCTTTTGCTGGACTTGCAATCTATGGAATTATTTTAGGTGGTTATTCATCTCAAAATAAATATGGATTATTAGGTTCAATTAGAGCATCAGCTCAAGTAATTTCATATGAAGCAGCAATGGCGTTAGCAATTATCTCAATGCTTTTATCTTATGGTTCAATTCACTTAACAGATATGGTAAATGCACAAGCAGGAGTATTCTGGGGTGTTGTTCCAATGTGGGGAATCTTTATTCAACCACTAGCAGCTGTAATTTTTATTGTTTGTGCTTTTGCAGAAACAAATAGAGCACCTTTTGATATTGCAGAGGGTGAATCAGAAATTGTTGCGGGTTATCATACTGAATATTCAGCAATGAGATTTGGTCTTTTCCAAGTTGGTGAATACGCTGCTATGTCTGCATCATCGGCTATTATTGTTACTTTATTCTTTGGTGGATATCAAATTCCTTGGTTAGATACACAAACAATTCAAAGTAATATAAACTATGTAATCGTTGCTATTATGATTTTATTACCAATCAAAATCTTTATTTTTACAAGATGGATGAAAAAGAATAATAAAACAAAAGGTGATGGGGATTTAAGAAGAGAAAAAGAAACAAAGATTTTAACTACAGCATTCTGGGCTATATGTGTTGGAATTGTTGGGCTTCTAGCTATATTCTTAATCACAGGATTAGGAACTAATGGGATTAATATTGTAACTGCTGTTCTTCAAGTTGGAACATTCTTAGTTAAATTTTTTATGATGGCATTTGTTTATATTTGGGTTAGATGGACTGTTCTTAGATTCAGATATGACCAATTACAAATGTTAGGGTGGAAAGTGTTATTACCATTGGCACTTTTAAATATTGTTGTAACTGCAACATTTATTGTAGTAGGAAGTTAATATGGGAATTAAAGTAGTACCAAGACACGGTAAATCATTTAAAGACAAATTATATCTACCTGCAATTGCAGGGGGAATGAAAACAACTTTTAAACACTTTGTAAAAAACTTAAAAGATGTAGATAACCTAAAAACAATGCAATACCCAGAGGTTCAACCTGATGATCTTAATGAAAGATACAGAGGGGTTCATAGACTTACAAAATGGGAAGATGAAACTGAAAAATGTGTTGCTTGTTATATGTGTGCAACAGCATGTCCTGCTGATTGTATTTTTATTGAAGCAGAAGAGAGATTTGATGATCACGATGAAAAACGACCTAAAGAATTCAAAATTGATTTATTAGAGTGTGTATTCTGTGGTTATTGTGTTGAAGCTTGTCCTTGTGATGCAATTAGAATGGATACAGGTATCTTTTCATTTACAGCAGGAACAAGAGAAGAGTTTGTATTAGATAAAAAAGCTTTAATGGCAAACGAAAGATCAAAGGATTTAGATAATGATTGATTTAATTTTTATTGCATTAGCTTTTTCAGCAATATCTGGTGCAATTGCTATGATTGTATATGCAAATCCAATGTACAGTGCTCTTGGGGTTTTAATCTCAATGTTAAGTGTTGCAGGAATGTTTGCTTTACTTAATGCCACTTTCCTTTTCTTAGTTCAAATCATTGTTTATGCAGGTGCTATTATGACTTTGATTTTATTCATCTTAATGTTCTTAAATATTAAAGAAGAAGATTTACCAAAAGAACCAAAGAAATATACATTAATAGCATTAGGTGCTGTTGTTATGATTCCTTTAAATATCTTAATATTAAAAGCTGTAGCTAAACTTCCTGCAAAAGATTTTAATATTACAAACAGTGATTTTGGAGATATTAAACCAATTGGTATTCAACTTTATAATAATTGGTTATTAGCATTTGAGTTAATCTCAATTCTATTGTTAGTTGCATTAATTGGATCTGTTGTATTAGCAAAGAAAAGATCATCAAAAATCACAAACACAGGAGATGAAGCATGATATCATTAACATCTTATGCCTTTGTATCAATGGCTCTATTTTCTATTGGGGTAATAGGTGTAATTGCAAGAAGAAATGTATTTGTAATTTATATGTCTATTGAAATGATGTTAAATGGTATTAACTTATTCCTAGTAACATTTGCTAGATACCATTTTAGTATGGACCCTCAAGTTGTAACAGTTATGGTAATTGCAATTGCTGCTGCGGAAGCTGCTATTTTCTTATCAGTAATTATTCTATTATATCGATCAAGAAAATCTCTTGATACTGATATCTTTACAACTCTTACACAAGGAGAAAAATCATGAGTACATCACTACTTGTATGGATAATTTTAGCTCCTTTATTAGGTGCTATTTTATTAGGTGGTTTATATTTATATCATATTAAAAAAGAAAAAGTTTCTGAATTAACTTTTTCACTAATTGGATGTATTACTCCTTTGATATCATTTTTAATAACTTTATCTTTATTCTTAAGAATGAATGATGAAGGTATTATTTTTAAACAGCAATTATTCACATGGATTAATATTGATAAACTAAATATCGATATGGCATTACTTGGCGATAACTTATCAATTTTTATGACTATGTTTGTAACATTTGTTGGATGGTTAATTCACATTTATGCAATTGGTTATATGAGAGGTGATAATGGTTTTGGTAAGTTCTTTGCTTATTTCAATTTATTCTTAGCTTCAATGTTAATTTTAGTATTAGCAGATAACCCAATTATTCTTTTCATTGGATGGGAAGGTGTTGGAGTTTGTTCATATTTACTAATTAAATTCTATTATGGAAAATCAGAAAATATTATCGCAGCAAATAAAGCATTTATTGCAAATAGAGTTGGAGATTTTGGTTTCTTACTTGGAGTTGTAACTTTATTCTTTGCACTAGGAGAAGTTGATTTATCATTTGCTTCAATAGAATCAAATATTTCAAATGCTTCAAATGAATTATTAATCCTTTCTGGATTCTTGTTATTTGTAGGAGCTATGGGAAAATCAGCACAGGTTCCATTATATGTATGGCTTCCAGATGCAATGGCAGGACCAACTCCAATTTCGGCATTAATTCATGCTGCTACTATGGTAACAGCTGGTGTTTATATGGTTGCAAGATTCCACTTCTTATATTCAGGTATTGAAGAGATTGGATTATTTATTGCATACATTGGAGCAATATCTGCACTATTTGCAGCAGTAATTGCAACAAGACAAACAGACATCAAAAAAATTCTTGCTTACTCAACAATGAGTCAATTAGGGTATATGTTTATTGCAGTTGGTCTTGGGTTTTATTCAACTGGACTATTCCATGTATTTACACATGCATTCTTTAAAGCCATGTTATTCATGGGTGCTGGTGGTATTATTATAGCACTTCACCATGAACAAAATATCTTTAAGATTGCACAACATAGAGCTCAACTTCCTATAATTGGAGCAACGTTCTTAGTTGGAGTTATAGCAATTTCAGGTATTCCACCATTCTCTGGTTTCTTCTCAAAAGATGCAATCTTAGCAGCAGCATTCCAAGAAGGTGAATATTTAATTTGGGCAATTGCATTAGGAACAGCATTTTTAACAGCATTTTACATGTTTAGAATGTATTTTATTATATTTGTTGCACCAACAAAACATAGATCACAATATACATACACATCTAAAACAATTACAATTCCATTACTAATATTAGCAATTGGAGCAATTGGGGCTGGGTTCTTAAACTTACCAACAATATTTGGTGGAGAACATTTAGTTGATACTTGGTTAGGACAATTAAATTCTAAGACAATTCATATGAGTCACTTAACAGAATGGATATTAGTGATCACTTCAGTTGCAGTTGCATCTGCTGGTATTTACGTTTCATATAAAAAGTATGCAAACTTTGATGTTACTAAACCAGAAGAAGAAGTGGGATTAATTGGAAATAAATTCTATGTTGATGAAATTTATGATGCAATTTTTGTTAAAACTTCAAAAAAACTATCAGTATTTATTGATAAAGTTTTAGATGACAAAATTATTGATGGATTTATTATGAGTTCATCAAAAGGTTTTGTTAACTTAGGTAAAAAAGTTGCAATGATTCAAAATGCAAATGTAAGATTTTACGCACTATTCATGTTATTAGGAATGACTTGTGTGTTTATCTATTTATTAACTACTTTAGGATTATAGTATGAGTTCAGATATACTTTCGTTTATTATATTTTTACCTGCAATTGTTGCATTTGGTTTAATGCTTACAACTAGGGATGTTAATACAATCAGAAATATTGCATTTTTGACTACTACAGTTATTTTAGCACTTGTACTAAAGATTTATATAGAGTTCATTCCTGGTGAAGGAATGCAGTTTGTAACAAATGTACCTTGGATTGAAACTTATGGTATTAATTATTATGTAGGTTTAGATGGATTTTCTTTAACTATTTTAATGATGATTGCCATCTTAATACCAACTTCTTATTTATTATTATGGGAAGGTAGAACTAAAGGTTACTGGATTAATATGTTATTAGTTCAAACAGGGGTAACTGGTACATTATTATCACTTGATGTTGTATTATTCTATTTCTTCTGGGAAGTAATGTTATTACCAGTTTTCTTAATGATTGGTTCATACGGTTTTGGTGAAAAGGTATATACAACTATTAAAGTAACAGTTTATACAATGGTTGGTTCATTATTAATGTTCATTGCTATTTTATACTTAGGTGTTGCTTATCATGCAGAATTTGGTACATGGTCATTTGCTTATAATGAGCTAATGAAAATAACTACAATTGATTACAATACTAAAGTATGGTTGTTCCTTGGATTCTTAGCAGCATTTGCAATTAAAATTCCTATTTTCCCTCTTCATACATGGATTATGGAAACATATAAAAATGCTCCTACTGGTGCAGTTTTCTTATTATCTTCAATAATGGCTAAACTTGGAGTTTATGCAATTGTAAGATTTATGATTCCTATTTTCCCAGAAATTTATATTGAATTCTCAGTTTATTTTGTGGCTATTGGTTTATTTGGTTTAGTTTATTTTGGAATTGCAGCACTTATGCAAGATGATATAAAAAGAATGTTTGCTTACTCATCAGCATCACATTTAAGTTTCATTGCAGCTGGTATTTTCTCACTAAATGAATATGGTATCAATGGAGCTTTATATTTAATTATAGCTCATGCTATTGCAACAGGTGCATTATTCTTACTTATAGGATTAATTCACGAAGAAACTGGATTTAAAACTATTAAAGACTTAGGTGGAATAGCAAAGCAAGCTCCTGTATTAACTTTTATATTTGCAATTATGTTATTTGCAAATGTTGGATTACCAGGAACTAATGGATTTGTTTCAGAGTTATTAATCATATTTGGTATTTATGAGTTTAATCATACCCTTGGATATATCTCAGCTACTACAGTTGTTATTGGAGCTTCATATATGTTATGGATGTTTCAAAGAGCTATTTTACAAGATAGACCAGAGGGAAGCCCCGTTCTAAAAATGAGAGACTTAAAAATTAAAGAAATGATTGGTTTAGCACCATGGGTAATTTTAGTATTCTTAATGGGACTATATCCAGAAATTTTTATTAATAAGTTTGAACCAACAGTTACACATTACTTAAATGACATTTTACATATTGGAGCATCAAAATGAGTGAATTTATATATTTAATTCCAGCATTAACTGTATTAACAGGTGCATTAGTACTTATGTTTATGAGTATGTACGAAAGTTTTACAGTTAAAAACTTTATTGTTGTTTCTTGTATTTTCTTATTTATTGCATTTGGATTTTCATTATCACAAATTGGTGAAGCATATTCTGTTCAACCATATAATGATTTATTAAATAATGTATTAATATTTGATTCTTTTTCAAACTTCTTTAATATTTTACTAATAGCAGGAACAATATTAACACTATTAATTGGTGAACATTACTTCCAACATAGAGAATACTTTAAAGGTGAATTTTTCTCAATTTTATTATTTGCACTATTTGGAATGATGGTATTAGGATATTCAAACGAATTAGTAACAGCATATATTGCTCTTGAAATTGCTTCTTTTGCAGTTTATATTATGGTTGGATACAACACTGAAGACTCAAAAAGAGTTGAAGCAATATTTAAATATCTAGTATTAGGTTCATTTATTGGAGCATTTTACTTATTAGGTGTTGTTTTAGTTTATGGAGCATCTGCTACTACAAACTTAAGTGAATTATCTGTATTTATTAATTCTGCATCTGATGACCAAATGATTTTAGTGTACATAGGGTTAACATTAATTCTATTTACATTCCTATTTAAAATTGCAGCATTTCCATTCCAATCTTGGGTACTTGATGTATATAGAGGTGCACCTATGGTTGTTACTGCGTATATGGCATCAACATTTAAAATTGCTATATTCTCATTTTTCCTTAGAGCATTTTTACAAGACTTCGGATTAACTCTTGATTTCTGGGATACAATTATTTCAGTAATTATTGTATTTACTTTAGTATTTGGTACATGGTTAGCAGTAACACAAAAAATTGTAAAAAGAATGCTTGCAGCTTCTTCAATTGTGCACACTGGTTACTTATTATTAGCATTCATCGCATTAAGTTACAAAGATGGACAAATTGTAAATATTGAATCTGCTTATGCAACAATGTTCTATTTAATTGCATACCTTTTATCTGCTCTTGGAGCATTTGGTCTTGCATCTCATATTATTTCAGAAACAAATGTAAGAGTTACATATGACGATTTCAAAGGTTTAGCAAAAGAGAGACCATTCTTAGCTGCAATGATGACAATATTCTTATTCTCATTAGCAGGGATTCCTTCAACTATTGGATTCATTGGTAAATTTTATGTATTCACTGAAGCAATTAACGCTGGATATGCAGGATTAACTGTATTGGCTGTATTTGCAACAATTGTATCAGTTTACTACTACTTTAAACTAATTGCAGTTATGTATTTTTATCCAACAAAACAAGAATGTATATCTGTAGAATTTAATGATAAGAGAGTTTCAACTTATGCAATTGCATTTGTTGCAATCTTGACTGTTTTAGGTGGGGTTGGATCTGCAATTGTATTCTTTATCCCTGCATTAAATATTGACCAAATTATTATACTTGCTCAAACAGCAGTACAATCTTTATTTATAAAATAGACTGTTACAAATTCACACAGTCTAATTAATTTTTTCTTTTAAGATACACTTAAACTTATTTTTCATAAAGCCTATTTTATGGGCTTTATGAAGCTTTTTCGTATAACATTCGTATGATATTTCATAAATAAATCACTTCTCATCTAATCATAAGTCAAGTACCTTTAGGCTACTATATTGCTATTGTTCAAATAATCAAATCACAAGAAAGGATAGGAAATGAGTGACCTAATAGAAGGTTATTTAGGTAAGACGGTTGAGGGAAAGAAAAGTAGGCTACCTGCTAAACTAGATTATCTACAAAGTGCGACTGGTGGTTTTTTAGCGCTATTTATGTGGGGGCATATGTTATTAGTATCTTCGATATTAATTTCTAATGACTTTATGTACACTATTACTAAGCTTTTAGAAGCTAGTTTTATTTTTGAGGGAGGAAATCCTTTATTAGTAACAATTGCTGCGGTTGTTGTGTTCGTAATTTTTATAGCACATGCTGGTCTTGGAATGAGAAAACTTCCTGGTAACTTCAAACAATATCAAGTAATGAAAGCTCATGCTAAACACATGAATCACGATGACACTAAGTTATGGTTTACACAAGCAGGAACTGGTTTTGCTATGTTCTTCTTAGGTTCTGTACACTTATACATTATTGCAACTAATTCTGATGCAATTGGTCCATATGCTTCTGCTGACAGAATCTGGTCTGAGTGGATGTGGCCATTATACATCTTATTATTAATAGCTGTTGAATTACATGGAACAATTGGTCTTTACAGATTAAGTGTTAAATGGGGATGGTTCGATGGTGATAATCCAAGAGAAAATAGAAAAAAACTTAAACAAGTTAAATGGGGACTTACTGTGTTCTTCCTTGCATTAGGATTTGCATCTTTAGCTGCATACATGAAAATTGGTATGGATCACGCTGATAAAGCTGGTGAAAGATATGTACCAACTGCAAAAGTAATGGAATACAAAATGACAAATAAAACTTCTGGGAGAATTGCATAATGAAAATTAATTACTGTGATGCATTAGTTATTGGTGGAGGACTAGCTGGGTTAAGAGCTGCCGTTGCTTCACAAAAAAAGGGATTAAACTCAATTGTATTATCATTAGTTCCTGTTAAAAGATCTCACTCTGCAGCTGCTCAAGGTGGTATGCAAGCATCTTTAGGTAACTCTAAAATGTCTGATGGAGATAATGAAGATTTACACTTTGCTGATACTGTAAAAGGTTCTGACTGGGGATGTGATCAAGACGTTGCAAGAATGTTCGTACATACTGCACCAAAAGCTATTAGAGAACTTGCTGGTTGGGGTGTTCCTTGGACTAGAGTTAGAGAAGGTTCAAGAGAAGCTGTAATCAATGCTAAGAAAACTACAATTACTGAAGATGCTGACAGACATGGTTTAATTATGTCTAGAGACTTTGGTGGTACTAAAAAATGGAGAACTTGTTATACTGCTGATGCAACTGGACATACTATGTTATTCGGTGTTGCTAATGAAGCTTTAAGACAAGACGTTGATATTAGAGATAGAAAAGAAGCTATTTCTTTAATTCACGAAAATAACAGATGTTACGGTGCAATCGTAAGAGATTTAATTACTGGTGAATTAGAAGCATACGTTTCTAAAGGTACATGTATCGCAACAGGTGGATATGGTAGAGTATTTAAACAAACTACTAATGCTGTAATCTGTGAAGGTATCGGTGCTGCTATCGCTTTAGAAACTGGTGTTGCTACACTTGGTAACATGGAAGCAGTACAATTTCACCCAACTCCAATTGTTCCTTCAGGTATTTTATTAACTGAAGGTTGTAGAGGTGATGGTGGAATCTTAAGAGATGTTGATGGTCATAGATTTATGCCAGATTACGAACCAGAAAAGAAAGAACTTGCTTCAAGAGACGTTGTTTCAAGAAGAATGATTGAGCACATTAGAAATGGTAAAGGTGTACCTTCTCCATACGGTGAGCATATCTGGTTAGATATTTCTATTCTAGGTAGAGAACACATTGAGAAAAACTTAAGAGATGTACAAGAAATTTGTCAAATCTTTAATGGTATTGATCCTGCTGATGAGGGTAAAAAAGGTTGGGCTCCAGTTCTTCCTATGCAACATTACTCTATGGGTGGAATTAGAACTAAACCAACTGGTGAATCTCAAAACTTAAACGGTTTATTCGCTTGTGGTGAAGCCGCTTGTTGGGATATGCATGGATTTAACAGACTTGGTGGAAACTCAGTATCTGAAACAGTTGTTGCTGGTATGATTATTGGTAACTACTTTGCAGATTATTGTTTAACTAATGATGTTACAATTCCTACTGCTACTGTTCAAAAATTCATGGATAAGCAAGATGCTTATTTAGATGAAATTTTAGCATATAACGGTACTGAAGATATCTTCAGAATTAAAAACAAAATGCAAAACCTAATGGACAACAAAGTTGGTATCTTTAGAGATGGAACTGGACTTGCTGAAGCAGTTGATGAATTAGAAGACTTATTAAAGAAAACTAAACAAATCAATGTTAAATCTAAAGAAAGAGTTGGTAACCCTGAATTAGAAGAAGCTTATAGAGTTCCAAGAATGCTTAAAGTTGCACTTTGTGTTGCTAAGGGTGGTAGAGAGAGAACTGAATCTAGAGGTGCTCACTATAGAGAAGATTACCTTAAAAGAGATGATGCAAACTGGTTAAACAGAACATTAACTTCTTGGCCAGATGAAAATGATACTCAACCTACAATTACATATGAAGAACTTGACATTATGACTATGGAAATGCCTCCAGCATTTAGAGGTTATGGTGCTAAGGGTATGATTATTGAAAATGAAACATCAGCTGTAAGACAAGCAGAAGTAGATGAAATTACTGAAAAAATGCAAGCTGAAGGTAAAGATAGACACGAAATTCAAGATGCATTAATGCCATTTAGTTTACCAATGAACTATAGAGAGAAAAATGAAAGAGCAGGAGATAAATAATGAGCTTAGAAAAAGGTAGAGAAATCACGATATCGGTTCTTAAGTTTAATCCAAGAAGTAAGGTTTCTAAACCTCACTTCGTTGATTATAAATTAGAAGAAACTCCAGGAATGACTCTTTTCATTGCATTAATGAAAATTAGAGAAGAGTACGATCCCGATTTATCATTTGACTTCGTTTGTAGAGCTGGAATCTGTGGTTCTTGTGGAATGGTAGTTAATGGTAAACCTGCACTTGCTTGTAGAACATTAATTGCTAATTACCCTACAGGTGTTTTACAATTAATGCCTATGCCAGCATTCGAATTAATCAAAGATTTATCTGTTAATACAGGTAAATGGATGGATGATATGTCTAAGAGAGTTCAATCTTGGATTGTAACTAACGAAGAAACTGATATTACTAAAATGGAAGAAAGAGTTGATCCAGATGTAGCGGATGAAACTTTCGAACTTGATAGATGTATCGAATGTGGTATTTGTGTTGCTTCTTGTGGTACAAAATTAATGAGACCTGACTTCGTTGGACCTGTTGGATTAAACAGAGTTGCAAGATTTGAAGTAGATCCTCATGATCAAAGAACTGCTGAAGACTTCTATGAGTTAATCGGTGATGATGATGGTATCTTTGGTTGTATGTCTTTACTAGCTTGTGAAGATCATTGTCCAAAACACTTACCATTACAAAACAAAATTGCTTACTTAAGAAGAAAACTAGTAGCATTAAGATAATTACGAAGGGGCTCACCCCTTTGTAATTCCTTTAAATTAAGTATGAAAAGTTAAGTATCAAATTTTGGTATTTAGCTTTTTTTATTTTAGGGAGATATAATGAGCTTAGCAAACGACTACTTTTTACTATATCATGGGATTACATTTGAACAAGATTTAGATGTTGAACCAATTGATACAAATATCACAGAAACTACATTTTCAATTTACGCATTAGTTTTAAGTGCCACTAGAAAAGATTATGAAAAATTCTTGCCGCTTACATCTTTTAAAACATTTTGTCAACAGCTTAATGTAAAAACACCAAGTAATATTGCTGAGTTAAATCACTTACAACATAATATTGTTGAGTGTATTGAGACAAATCAAGCAAAATCACATGTTGATACTTTACATGATTCTTTTGACTATTTAAAAGAAAATAAGATATTAAATATGGAAAACTATGATAAATTAATTTCATTATTTGATCATCAAGAACTTAACTTAGTTGATGAAATTGACATGCCTGCACAAGTTGTTGAAGATGATGAAAACAAGTCATCATTCAAAGAATTAAAATCTACATTAGAAGATGTTATCAATGAATTAAAAGAAGAATCTTCAAATGAAAAGATTATTGAAGACTTAGATGAAACAAGTAACTATTTAAATAATCAAAAATTCTCAATTGGTATTACGGGTGTTATGAATGCTGGTAAATCGACAATGCTAAATGCCCTAATGGGAAGAGAAATTTTAGGTTCAGCTGTTGTTCCTGAAACTGCAAACTTAACAATTGTAAAACATAATCCAACTGAAAATGCAAAAGTATTTTACTGGAACAAAGGTGAATGGGATAGAATTGTAAAATCAGCAGATGAACTAGAATCTATGAGAGATTATGTTAATGAAACTAATAAAATCTTTGGAAGTGAATTAAACTCATACATCAAACCTGAGTCAAGATATGATGAAGTTGATATTAATGATTTATCTTCATACACATCAGCAGAAGCTAGTGGAAAAAAATGTAACTTAGTTAAATATGTTGAATTAGGTTCAAACTTAGATTTCTTATCAGATGGAATTGAAATAGTTGATACTCCGGGATTAGATGACCCTGTTATTCAAAGAGAAGAAATTACAAAAGAGTATATCTCAGCTTGTGATATGATGCTTCACTTAATGAACGTATCTCAAAGTGCTACATTAAAAGATGTTGAGTTTATTATTGATGCACTTTTATATCAAAATATTTCAAAACTATTAGTTGTAATTACAAGAGCAGATACAGTTTCTAAAGAGCAATTAGATGAAGTAATTAAATATACTAAATCATCAATTGAAAAACAATTAAAAGCACAAAATAAAGATTCTCAACTTGATTATATTCTAAAAACTATCAAGTTTATTCCTATCTCTGGGAAAATGGCTTTATTACATAGAACAGGTAGAGAACAAGAAGCCTTAGATGCTGGATTTACTATTGAAGATACTGGTATTTTAGAAATTGAAAGCTATTTAAATGAAACTTTATTTGGTTCAAATTCACAAAAAGGTGAATTGATTATTCAATCTGGAAAATCTCAAGTAATTAAAACAATAGAAAAAGAAGCTCAATCTTTAAACTATGAGTTAAAACTATTATCTAAATCTAAAGAAGAATTAGAAGTTGAATTAGAAGAGTTTAATAAGAAAAAAGCTGTAAATGATAGAATTTTTCTTGCTATGAAAGAAGATATTATTTATTATAAAAGTGATGCTAAAAACTATATTGAATCACTTGAAACATTTGTTGAAAGTGAATTAATTGAACTTCAAAATGTAATAAAACAAAGAGTTGTTTCAGATGTAAGATACTCTTTTGAAAAAACTAAAAAAAGACCTGAAAATTCTAGAATTAAAGTAATTGTTGAAACGGCAATTAAAGATGGAATTATTGATGTAATTAGAGATTATAGATATAAATTTATTAAAAAATCTCAAACAATTGGAGAACAGTGTGAGCAAAAATATCATGACTTTGGATTCTCAATTGGTCACAAAAATGATAACTTTGATGCAAGAGGTTTCTTCCAAGATGATTTTAAAGCTGGATTCTTAACAGGTAATAATGAAGTTTTAATAAATCAAGTAACAACTGCTGTATCAAAATCAAAAGCAAATAAAATAAATGAACTAGATAGAGAAATCGAATCTTTTATTAAAGATCAATTCAAAAGTATTGAAGAAGATATTAAATCAAAAGCAAATAAAGTTTCAAATATTTTAATTGAATCATTCTTTGCTACATTAAATGCACCACTTCAAGCCTTTGAACAAAAAATGTTAAATGATGAAGAAATACTTCAAAAGCAAATTGGTTCATTTGAGCAAAACAATGAAAATAGAGCTTCAATGTCAATTGATATTCATAAAAAGATTAAAAAACTAGATACAGTTATTTCTAATGTAAAAGGATTAAACTAATGAATGCAAATATCAAAATATTAAGAGGTTTTGTAAAAGAGTTTAATGAAACATATTCAGAAAAAGAAGTAGTTTATGATGACTCACTTGTAGGTCAAATTAAAAAAACTCAAGACAAATTATTAGATGAAAAGTTTTTACCATCTAGACAATTAGAAAGAATTCTGAATAAACAAATTAGACGTGCTAGATATCCTATGGAAGTTGCTATTACAGGACAATTCTCAGCTGGAAAATCTACATTTTTAAATGCCCTACTTTCAAGAAATATTTTACCAACTGGTATTACACCTGTTACTTCTAAAGTAAACTTTATTAATTATGGAGAAGAGTATAAACTAAAAATCACTTACTACTCTGGGGCTCAAGAATATGCTCCTATTGAAGCTATTGCTGATTTTACAGACCAAAGACAAGATGAAATGAATGATATTAAATATCTTACTTTATATGCTCCTATGGATATATTAAAAGATATTTCATTTGTTGATACTCCAGGTCTAAATTCACAATCACAAAGTGATACAGATACTACAAGAAGTGTATTAAGAGATGTGGGTGGTATTATCTGGCTTACACTTATTGATAATGCAGGTAAATTATCAGAAGCAAAAGTTCTAGAAGAATATATGGAACACTTCAAAGATAAATCTTTATGTGTGTTAAATCAAAAAGATAAATTTACACAAGAACAAGTAGATACTACTACAAAATATGTATCTGAAAAATTTGGTAAATATTTTGCACAAGTTACACCTATTTCAGCAAAAATGGCACTTGATTCAAGAGCTCATCAAAAATCAGTACTTATTGAAAATTCGGTAGATGGAATATTAAAAGATTTCAAAAAAGATTTAAATGAAAATCTTGATTCTACGTCATTAGATTTCTTCAAAGAGAAATTTGATACTTTCCAAAAAGAGTTAGTAGATATTAAATATCAAGATATTGCATCAAATATGAAGCTTTTACATGATTCTAATATTCAAGATGTTTTAGACTTTATTGAAAGCACGATTAGACCAAAAGCGGAAGAATCAAAAGAGTATGCAATTAAAAATGATATGAAAGGTGTTTGTGATATTTTAATCAAAGAATACCAAACAATCATTGGGGTTTATGATGCTTTAACATCTGTTCTTAAATCTTGTGAAGATGATACAATACAAGCCTTTGAAGAAATCCATAAAAAATATTCAAAAGAGTTATTCACTATTTATAACTCATTAGAAACAATTATGGAAAAAATTGCAAATGAAACATTCAAAAATATCAAAAGAAAAACTAATATTAGATTTGAAGAGTCAAAAAGTGGTTTCTTAAAATCTGAAAAAATAGAAAAATTTGATTATGAAACATTCTGGATTGATTCAGATAATGTATATAAAAACCTTTTCTATGATGACCAAACTATTGATAAAATGTTCAAAAGATCAATCAAACTTCTAAAAAATATTGAACTTAATACTGATGAAGCATTTAGAAATGTATATAGAAATATAAAAACAGAAGTTGAAAAATGGCAAGAACCATATGAGCTTATTAAAAAACATAGAGAAATTGCTTCTGATTTAGAGTTCTCAAATACTAGACACTTTGCTGCTAAAGTATATGAAAATGTTTTAAGATCATACCATAGAGCTATTTTAGAAAATATCTCAGCGGTGAGAAAAAAGTTTGCTTATTTTAATGGGGCATTATCTTATTCTTATATTCAAACAACACAAGCTACTATTGGACATTTTGAACAACAAATATTAGAATCAGAAGAGTTATATAAAAAAGAACCATCAAGGTTTGCAATTCAGCATCCAAGAGAAGATGAGATTCTTACTAAATTAAAAGCAAATTTTGCTTTTGAAAAAATTGAAGATTTCTTAACATCAAAAAGAAACTACTTATTCAAAGTTGTTAAATATTCTAAACAACAATATTTAGAAATAAATGAAGATAGAATTAATTTTGTAAAATCTAAACAAGCTCAATATATTGAGAAAATTAAAGATTTAGAAAAGATAAAAGAAGAGATTTAATTCTCTTCTTTATTTTAGACATAAAGAGTAAACTAATCTCTCACCTCTTGGTATTACAGTAGTTTTTTCATATATAAAACCTAAGTTTTCCAAAGATTTTATTGAGGCTTTATTAATAGGCGCTACAACTGCTATTGCTCTATCTTTTTTCAAATCATTTTTTATTTGTTCAATCTGAGCAGAACCAATCTCTTTTGCATAACCTTTACCCCAAGATTTTTTTTCTAGGATAAAACCTATTTCATAATCATCTTCATCCAGATATCTGCAAGGTAAAACTCCACCAATTCCAATAATAGAATTAGTCTCTTTTTCTTCAAGAACTGATAGTCCAACCTTTGAATCAAAGTTTCCATTTTCTAATAAAAATTCGTAAGTCTCTTCTTGTGAAAACATAGTAGAACCAAAAGTATTTTCAACAACTTCATAATCAGAAAAAATCTTTTCATATAAAGTATGAAAATCATCCTTTGAAAGCTTACGTAAAATTAATCTGTTTGTATTTAAAATATTCATATTTACTCCAAGTATTGAAGCATTATAACAAAAATTTTAATATATAATACTAGCCATGAAACAATTACAACATTACCCACAACACTTACAAGATACAATAAAATCACAATTAGAAAATGGAAAACTTGGCGATTCAATTAAAAAGAAATATCCAAATGCTCATAATATAAAATCTGACAAAGCTTTATATAACTATGTTATGGATTTAAAAAATCAATACTTCAAAAAATTTCAACTATCAAAAATACAATTTGATGGAAAAATAAATGTTATTAATAATGCTTTAGGAATGCATACTTTTATTTCAAGAGTACAAGGAAATAAACTAAAAGCAAAAAATGAAATTAGAGTTGCAACTATATTTAAAAATGTTCCAGAAAAATTTCTAGAAATGATTGTAGTTCACGAGTTAGCTCATCTTAAAGAGAAAGAACATGATAAAGCTTTTTATGATTTATGTACTTATATGATGGATGATTATCATCAAGTTGAATTTGATTTGAGAGTTTATTTAGTATATATGGATAGACACGGGAAATTGTATTAAAAGAGAATCTCTTCTCTTTTAATTACTTATTTTTTTAACTCTACTACGTTTAAGAAATCTTTGAATGTAGTTTGACCTAAGTTATCAGCTTGGTATGAAGCAATTAAATCTCCAACAAAACCAACAACTTCAGTAGCTTGAACTTTTACACCTGATTTGTGTGCAATTCTACTACCTTCTACACCTTGTAATTGACCACCTAAAATAACATCATAACCTTCTACTCTGTTACCTTCAGCATCTCTTACTTTTGTTCCAACAAAACCAATATCAGAAATTTGTGGATGAGAACATCCATTACCACAGCCAGAAATTGCAATAGTTACGTTTTCAGTAAAATCAGGGTTTTTCTCTTCTAATTCAAGAACAACTCTTTTTGCATACTCTTTTGTCTCAGTAATTCCGAATTTACAGAATTCTCTCCCTGTACATGACTGTAATCTTGCTCTAAATGGAGTTGGAGCATAAGGGTAACCTAATGCATCAATTTCATCTGCTAAGGCTTGTGCATCTTCATTTTTTACACCATAAACAATAAAGTTTTGAGTTGCAGTTAATGATAAACCAGCAACATTATATTTATTACAGATATCACTCATTGCTTTAAAGTCTTCACCAGCAACTCTTCCTGAGTTTGTAGCAAATCCAATAAATGATTCACCCTCTTGTTTTGCAGGATGGATTCCAAAGTGGTTTCTGTTTTCAAAGGCTGTAATTTTTGGTTCAACTAAACCTTCTTGTAATTCGTAACCTAATCTTGTTTCAATTTCAGCAACAAATTTTTCTAATCCCCACTCATTAACTAAGTGTCTTACTCTTGCTTTATTTCTATTAGCTCTGTTTCCATGATCTCTGAAGATTTCAGCACATACAACTGCTACTTCTGTTACTTGACCTGGTTTTACATATCTATTAGCTCTATATGCAATTTGTTTTGATTTTGATAATCCACCTGCTAAAGTAAGGTCAAATAATACTTCATCATTTTCACCATTAAATGCTGTAAATGCAACATCTTGAATCTCATGAGCTGCACTGTGTCTACCACATCCAGAAATACCAATCTTGTATTTTCTTGGGAAGTTACAGAATCTATCATCATTTTGATCAAAATAAGTATCAACTTCTTTTACTAAATAAGAAGCATCAATAATTTCTTCTGGATCAACTCCACCAATTGCTGATGTCATAATAGGTCTTGGTCCATCACCTGATGCCATTCTTGAAGTTAATCCAACAGAATCTAATAAATCTAAAATTGCTGGCATATCTTTGATTTGAATGAAGTGAAATTGAACATTTTGTCTATCAGTAAAATCTACAAGACCTTGTGCATAATCTTGTCCAATTTTAGCCATTACTTCTAATTGCTCTAAATTCATTTTAGTATCAACTAATTTGATTCTTTTCATGAAGTATTTTTTATCTTCAGTCTCTTCACCATTAATATGTGGATACATTCCATACCATTTTAATAATCCAATATAATCTGCACTTAAAGGAATACCCTCTTGTGCTTCTTTATATATATCTTCAATAACCTTTAACGGGTTTCTAGAAGCTTTTAATTGCTCTACTGCTGATAGTTCTTCTGCCATGTGTTACTCCTATTTGGTTGTATATTTATAATATCTTTTTTCAGTTACATTTGTATAAATACTAGTTATTTATAATAAATTTTTTCCAATTATATCAAGTTTATTTTAAAAAGTCTTTAAAATAAACCATAGTAATTTTATCAACTTAAGTTAAATACCTATTTTTAGGCTATTAATTACTCAAGTAAACTATAGTTGATTAATATACTATATTATTTAAGATTTTGCAAATTTTTAATATAAATTAATAGTTTATTAATTTATTCACTTCCTTGAACCATAAAATGGGACTTAGTTTATATGATTAACTTTTAAGACATATTTCTGTACATTTTCAATTGACTTTTTTAGGAGTAATTATTGGCTGTAGAGTTTAAAAATGAGTATGTTAGAGGGACTGTTATTGATGACCCTATTGTTAATGAAATTTATAATATTGTTTATTTTATAAAAACAACAGACTTTAATAGTGCAAAACAATTAATGAATCAACACAATATATCATTTGAAAATATAGTATCAAAAACTCAAACATTAAAAAATCAAGACTTAATAAGTTTTGCAGATTTTGTAATAAACCAAAGAAACTAAAAATATATGAATACAGATATACACACAATTATTATAAAAATAATTCATCTTATTAGAGTTGAAAAAGATTATAGTAATGCTGCTAAATTACTAATTGAGAATAACTTATCTTTTGAGTATTTAAGAACTAAAACTTACAAACTAACACAAAGAGAAATCGCCATACTTGCGGATAATATTCTATTAAATATATAATTTAATATTATTTTCTTATTATAAAAAATCTTTTATTATATTTTTATACAAAATAAACAAAGCAAAATAGATTTTTCACTATAATTGCTCAAATAATTTTTATAAGAGTAACAATGGAACTGACACAATCACAAATAAATGAATTTAATGAAAATGGATTTTTGATTATCAAAGATTTTGCGAAAGAAGAACTTTGCAATAATATTTTGGAAAAAGCAAAATCACACTTAGAGAGAAAACAAGCTCCAATTGAGAGTGAACAAGAGTATATGCAAGTAAGTGATGAGAATATAACTGTTCGAAGATTAAGACAAGTATATGATAGAGAAGAAGTATTTAAAGAGTGGATGACCTCAGATGATATTAGACCTATTTTAAAACAAGTGTTAAATGATACACCAGTACTTACCCTAGCACACCATAACTCAATAATGACTAAATTAGCCCATGAAAGTACTAGAACATTTTGGCATCAAGATAGAAGATATTGGAATTTTGAAAATGACAATTTAGTATCAGTATGGTTAAGTCTTGGAGATGAGTATTTAGAAAATGGTTTATTAGAGTTTATTCCAAAATCTCATAAATTAGATTTCTCTAAAGATAGATTTGATGATGATTCAAACTTCTTGGATTCAAATAAAGAAAATCAAGAACTTATAAAATCAAGAACATCTTCTAATCTTAAAAAAGGTGATGTAGTATTATTCCATTGTAAAACCCTACATCATGCAAGTAAAAATGCTAGTAATGAAGCAAAAATATCTTTTGTTTATACAGTAAGAGCAAAATCAAATGCACCTATAAAAAATACTAGAAGTGACTATAAGGAAGTGATTCTTGACTAATGATTTAATAAAACTAATAAAAGAGAAAACTACACTATCAAGTAAATCAATAGAAAATATTATTACTTTACTTGATGAGGGTTGTACAATTCCTTTTATTGCGAGATATAGAAAAGACTCTACTGGAAATGCTACGGATGAAGACTTAAGAGCTTTTGAGGAAGTATTCACTTATTCACAAAAACTTCTAAAAAGAAAAGAAGAGATAATTAATCTTTTAGATGAAAAAAACTTCTTAAATGATAAAGTAAAAAATAGTATAAATGAAGCTAAAACTCTACAAGCTTTAGAAGATATATACGCTCCATTTAAAGATAAAAAATCTTCTAGAACTTCAAGTGCCATTGAAAATGGTCTTGAACCACTAGCTAATATAATCCAATGTCTAAAATACACAAATCAAGAAGTAGAACAAAAAGCAAAACAATTTGTAAATAAAAATATCAAATCAAATGAAGAAGCAATAACTGGAGCAAAAGATATCATAGCTCAAAGATATGCTGATGATTTTAAATCAAAAGAGATTCTAAGATCTATGATTTCAAACTGGGGTGAGATTCAGATAAAAGAAGGAAAAGAGTTTCATAAATCTGGGGTTTATTCAAGTTTTGCAAACCAAACTGAAAAAATAAAATATATTAAATCTCATAGAACTTTAGCAATTTTAAGAGCTGTAAATGAAAAACAATTATCTATTAAAGTAGATATTGATGAAAAGCATATTTTAGAAAATATAAAAAAATACAAAATCCCATCATGGGCAAGTTCATCTAAAGATATAGTTTTTGATGCATATAAAGATGGGCTAAAAAGACTGCTTCTTCCAAGTCTAAAAAGAGAAGCTATAAACACTCTAAAAGAAAAAGCTAGTTCTGAAGCAATTGAGCTTTTTGGAAAGAACCTAAAAGAGTTACTTCAAACAGCACCACTAGTAAATCAAGTGATTTTAGGAATGGATCCAGGATTTGTATCTGGTTGTAAACTGGCAGTTATAGATGAAAATGGAATTTATTTAGATTCAGATGTAATCTATCCAACTAAACCAAAACAAAATACAGAAGCTTCAAATAAAACAGTATTAGCTCTCATCAAAAAATATGGTGTAACTTCTATTGCAATTGGTAATGGAACTGCTTCAAGAGAAACAGCAGAGTTTGCCTCAAATCTTATCAAAGATAATAACCTAGATATAAACTATGCAATTGTAAGTGAAATAGGTGCAAGTGTATATTCAGCTTCTAAAATAGCAGCGCACGAGTATCCAAATCTAGATGTAACAATAAGAGGAGCTATCTCAATAGCAGGACGACTTCGTGATCCAATGGCAACACTAGTGAAGATTGACCCAAAATCTTTAGGAATTGGTCAATATCAACATGATGTAAACCAAAAAGAGTTAGGCTTAAAACTAGAGAATACTACAGTGGATTTAGTAAATAAAGTAGGAGTTGATTTAAACTCTGCTTCATATAAACTACTATCTTTTATCTCTGGTATTTCAGAAAAACTAGCAAAAAATATAATTGAGCATAGAGATGGTATCAAAAAGTTCAATAGTAAAAATGAATTACTAAAAGTAAAAGGTTTAGGTGCAAAAGCATATGAACAAGCTGTAGGATTTCTTCGAATCAAAGATGGAAAATCAATCCTAGATAATACAGCAATTCACCCAGAAGATTATACAGTAACAAAAAACCTACAAAAAAAATACAATATAGAAGATATAAGAGATAATCAAATAGAGCAAATAGCAAATGAGCTAAATACAACTCCACTAAAACTAAGTGATATTATCCAAGAGTTAAAAAAACCAGGATATGACGTAAGAAGTGAATTTAATCAAGTGAAATTTGCCCAAGATGTAACAAAAATAGAAGACTTAAAAGAGGGATTCATCCTAAGTGGAATTGTACGAAATATCACAGACTTCGGAGCTTTTGTAGATATAGGACTAAAAAATGACGCCCTACTTCATATCTCACAAATAAGCCAGAAAAGAATCAATCACCCAAGTGAAGTTTTGAGTATCAATCAGAATTTAGAGAAGATAAAAGTTGTAAGTGTTGATTTGGAGAAACAAAGAGTCGGGTTAAGTTTAAAATAAAGGTAGATAGTGGAAAAAGAATTATTAGAGACTACAAAAAGTTTATCACCTATTATAATCGCTTTGATTACAATGGGTTCAGGAATAATATCTGCATTAATTACAATATACCTTACACCAAAGATAAAATTTAAATATGAAGATAAAAAAAGAAAAATTGAATATCAAATTGAATTAATCCAAAATATTAGGAATATGCTAGATACAGCTAATGATTTTCAAGAAATAAGAAGTTCATCGTATTGGGGATTTATAAAAGAGAATTTATCAGAAAGAGAAAAAGAAACTGTTTTAAATAAAGGAATTGTAGTTACAGTAGGTCTTCAATTTGTTAAAGACTCAGATTATCTAACAAGAAAAAGTACAATTTCATCAATGATTAGTAGAATTGAAAAAGAATGGGGATTAATAAAATAAATGTGAGCATTTTCAAAATAGTGTTAAGAAAAACTAAATTAAATCTGTAAAAAAATTTGAACTGTCTGAGCGGAGCGAGTTTTCAAATTTTAAGATTTCATTTAATTTTTTAGCTATTTTGGAATCTGCTCACGATTTTCTTTTGCTTCTTTTCTTTACTAAAAAGAAAAGAAAGAACTATCACAACTAACAAATATTAAATTCACAAAATAAAACTAAACATCGTTGACCACTATCAATGATATAAAATCCAATATTGATTACAATTATCATATTAATTCAAAACATCCCCAAGGATTTCAATAATGGAATACACACTAATTCTAATCGCTCACCTACTAGGTGCAATCATTTTCATAGGTTTTATTTTCGCAGACGTAATAGTCTTCCCAGCAGTTAAAAACAAATTTGGACAAGAGTTCCATGACAATATGATAGAAGCAATTGTAGGACGAGGTCTTAAAATCTATCCACCAATAGTTTTAATACTAATGGGTACAGGTGGATATATGTTCTCAAAATACATAAACAGCACTCTAGGATACTTTTCTACATCAATGCAGATCTTACTATGGGTTAAAGTGTTTTTCGTACTTCTAATCGTTCTAGGAGTGATTTATACTATGTATTGCAAACTTACTAAGACTGAACCAGTTGGATTTATGCATTACTTCCATACTTATGCTTTAATCTTAAGTATTCTAATTGTAATCATCGCAAAATTTATGTTTGTAGTTTAAATAAAATATTTTTAAAAGGATTTAAAAAATGTCATATACTTTAGTTTTAATTATTCACTTATTATGTGCAATCATCTTTATTGGGTTTGTATTTGCAGATGTTATTGTATTGCCTGCTATGAAAAAAGTTCTAAATGAAAAAGAACATCAAAATGTTGTAAATGCAATATCTGGAAGAGCTAGAAAAATATTCCCCTTAGCAGTTTTAACACTGATTCTAACTGGTGGATTTATGTTTTCAAAATATATAAATTCTGATGCTGGAATGTTTAATTCTTCACTTCAAATTCTTCTATTAATCAAATTTGTACTTGCAATGATTATTGCAGGTGGAATTGTATATTCTTTATCTTGTAAGTTTTTGAAAAAAGCTCCAAATCCTATAATGAAACATTTTCATAAGTTTGTATTAGTTGTGGGTGTTTGTATAGTTGTATTAGCTAAATTAATGTTCGTATAAAAGATTAAAACTAGAGAAATTTCTCTAGTTTTTAAAAGCGATTGCATCTACTTCAACTAAAACATTTTTAGGTAAAGTTTTTACTGCAACTGTTGCTCTTGCTGGTGCATCTTCTGCTCCAAAATATTCTGCATAAATTTCATTGAAAGCTACAAAGTTATCCATATCAGATAAGTAACAAGTAGTTTTTAAAACATTATCAAAAGATGAGTTTGCTTCTTCTAATACTGCTTTTAAATTTTCCATTACTTTTCTAGTTTGTTCTTGAACTCCACCTTCAATGATTTCCATTGTTTGTGCATCTAAAGGAATTTGTCCAGATAAAAATACTAATTTTTCAAAAGATGTAGCTTGATTATAAGGTCCAATTGCACTTGGAGCTTTTGTAGTTGATATAATTTGTTTCATTTTTTGCCCTTTTATTTTAAAAAGGCATTATACAATTTTTTTATAAAAGATGGTTTTATACTATTTTTCTATAGGAAAAAATAGTTCAAAATCCCTTTTGATATGACATAAGGTTTCATGATTTGCAAGGGTAAAACCTTGGTATTCTAAGGCCGCTAGTACAACTGCTTTTGAGTATGCTAATACAGTTTCATCTTCTAAATATTTAGAAATTTTCACCCATTTTGCATCTATAATTTCATTTGTATCTTGGATATTTATTTCAAGCGTTTTTGGTTTTGCAATACATAATACATATAAATTTGATTTATGAAATTGGTGTGGATAGAAATGACCTAAAGATATAATAGATTGGAATTCTACTTTAATACCAGTCTCTTCAAGAACTTCTCTCTCTAATGCAGATGATATCATCTCGCCATTATCAATATGTCCACCAGGAAGTTTATATCCAATAGTTGATATTTTCTCTTTGATTACTAATAACTCTTCATTTTCATTGATTACAACAGCACCAACACCTAAAGTATGGTTGGCACTTGTTGGAATAATTGCATTAGGAATTAATCTTTTCACTACAAGTACATAAGCCTCATCACATGAATGAAAAATAAAACCTCTTGAAGTAGATATTGGAATAAAGTCAGATTTTGAAATATCAATATAAATCCAAATAAGATTTCTTCTATCTTGTGTTTCTTCTATTAAAAAATCAAGATTTATCTCAAACTCTTCTTTAGAATTAGGAAGGTCTTTTGACTCAATTGTTATTCCATTATAAGGGTCTAAAACAGTATTAAAACAACCAATTTTTTCTACGCTTGTATTATTCATATCTAGCCCTTTTTATTTATGATAACTAAAGTACAATTAAATCTATTAATGAGTAAGCAATTAATAACATAATAAAACCAATAGAAATATCTAGGATTTTCCAAGTTATTGGTTTTTTAAATAAAGGTATTAAAGCCCTAGCTCCAAAACCTAAAAGAGTAAACCATACAGTAGAAGCACTAATAGCTCCTAATAAAAAGTATAGTTTTAAATCATCCGAAATATTAGCCCCAATTCCACCAATAAGTAATACTGTATCAAGATAAGTATGTGGGTTTAAAAAAGTAAATACCAATAACATAGTAATTACTTTTTTTAATGGATTAGTTTTTATTTGGTCATCTATTTGCATACTTTCATTTTTGAAAGCAGCTTTAAAAGATAGGAGAGAATAGAAGACTAAAAAAACTATTCCAATTACGGCAATAGAATTAATTAAAAGTTGATTTCCTTTTATAAAAAAACCAAGTCCTAATACTCCAGCTGAGATTAATAGAAAATCAAAAATAATACATAAACTAACAGCTAATAAAACATATTGTCTCATTAGTCCTAGTTTTAATACATACGCATTTTGAGCTCCAATTGCAACGATTAAAGAAAACGTTACTATGAAACCTTTCAGATATATATCAAGCACCTAAATAAGCCTTTGATAGATTTACTAAACCACTTACAACAAATTGTACAGCAATAGCTCCAACAATAAGTCCCATTAGTTTAGTAATGATATTTTGACCTGTAACTCCCATATATTTTTTGATATAAAAAGAGTATTTAAATGCAAGATAAATAATCAGTGCATTTACTAAGAAAGCCACAACTAAAGCACTAATATCTGTAACAGTATGTGCTTCTTGTTTGAAGATAATAATAGTAGTAAATAACCCCGGTCCAAAAGTAATTGGAATACCAATTGGAATTACTGATAAATCTTCTTGTTCTTTGGCTTCTTTTTCTTCTTCTTTTGTTTGTTTTTTTGTTTTACTATTTACCATTTGTAAGGCAGTTAAAAATAGTACTACCCCACCCATTACTTTAATTGAGTGTTGATCAATACCGAATAATTTCAGTACAAAATCCCCAGTAATTAATACAACAATAAAAGCAATAATAATAGTAAGTGTTGCTTTATACGCAACCTTATTCATTTCTTGTTTTGTGATATTTGCACTAACAAGTGAAAGTACTAATGCACTTACTCCTATTGGATCCATAATGGCAAAAAATGTAATAGAGTTTTGTAAGAATAAATCGAAAAAATTAGACATTGCTAACTCATTCCACCTTTAGCTTCCATTTTTTTCTCTAATCTGTGTCCTACATAACTAAGTACGGACGTAATAGATAAATAAATCAATGCAATAACAATCCACGTTTCAAAAGGTGAGAAGGTATTAGCAACAATCTCTTTACCTACTTTTGTAAGGTCTGTAATTGAAATAACAGATACTAAAGATGAATCTTTAATAAGTGCAATCATTTCACCTACAAGTGTTGGTAATGCTCTTTTAAATGCTTGAGGTAAAATAATATATCTCATAGC
The DNA here is from genome assembly GCF_013283835.1 of Poseidonibacter lekithochrous. Lineage (GTDB taxonomy): Bacteria > Campylobacterota > Campylobacteria > Campylobacterales > Arcobacteraceae > Poseidonibacter > Poseidonibacter lekithochrous. Next base: position 3,095,877 of record NZ_CP054052.1, read on the forward strand.
TTGGAATTTAGAAATACCTAAAGAGTTAGCAGCTTCTAACTGACCTTTATCAATAGATTGAATAGCACCTCTTAAAACTTCCGCCATATAAGCACCAAAGAAAATACCAAGTGATAATACACCAGCTACAAATCTTTCAAATTCAAATATATTTGCAACAATAAAATAGAATAAGAAAATTTGTACAAGCAGAGGTGTTCCTCTAACAATTGTAATATATACAGTTGCAATATCTCTTAAGAATACCATTGATGATAACTTCATAAGTGCTACAACAATACCTACAATAAATGTAAGAATAGCTGCAAAAAATGAAATCTTTAATGTAATCCAAAGACCATTTAAAACAGGTCCCGCTCTCATCTCTGATTTCGAAGCTATATAATCGCCTTCGTATACTTCTTCACCTACTTCGTAATCAAATGAAAAACTACTATCTACATCTTCAAGTTCAACTTTTTCATCACCATTGATATAGTATTTACCATCTTCAAATACTAGTTTTCCATCTTTAGGAGCTTCAACTGATATTACTTCTTCATAAGCAAAGTATTTAGGAACTGAATTCCACTTCCAAACATAATTCATATTGGCAGCAGCCATATAGAAAAAATAACCTACTGCAAGGAAAAAACCTAGAGCAAGTAAATGCCCTAAGTTTTTATTTTGTGTCCATGATTCTCTTCTAGCCATAAACTACTGAACTCTTTTTAACCAAGATGTGTCTCTTAACCATTTTTTATTTAATTTTTCATGGAAGTCAACAACTTTATCTTCTTTAACTTGTCTTAAGAAGTTATTTAACCAGTTAAGGAAATCAGGGTCACCTTTTCTAATAGCCCAACCTAATGGCTCATAAGTTAATGGAGCATCTAAGTGGATTAATTTACCTTTACCTTTATCAGACATAAATAAAATATTATATGGTTGGTCATATACAAATGCATCTGCTCTACCGTTTAATACTTCTGCTGCTGCATCGGCTTCAGTTTCGAAAGTAATGATTTTTGCTTTAGTAAAGAATTTTCTTGTAGCAACTTCACCAGTAACACCTAGTTTAGTAACAACAGTAAATTCAGGTTTATCTAAATCTTTAGCTGTCTTGATTTTAGAATCTAAATCTTTTTTCATAAGAATAGTTTGACCAACTACAACATAAGGATTTGCAAAATTAATTTTTAAATTTCTTTGTTGCGTAATAGTCATACCAGACATAATAATATCACATTTGTTAGTAACTAATGCTGCAATAATACCATCCCAAGATGTTGGAAGTAATTTTAATTTTACACCCATCTCTTTTGCCATTCTCTTAGCCATATCTACATCATAACCAATAATTCTACCCTTCTTGTCTTTCATCTCGAAAGGCATGTACCCAGGTTCCATACATACTTGTAATTCCCCTCTTTGTAAAATCTGGTTTAACGTAGATTTTTTCCATAGATTAATGTCGTCAGCAAATGAATTAACAGATGCTAAAGTACTTACAGCAAAAACTGCAACAAAAATTTTCTTAACTAAATTTCTCATATTCTCTCTCCTTGTTTAGAATTGAACTACTGTACTTTTTTAAGCCACTTAGTCTCTACAAACCACTTGTTGTAAAGTCTTTCATGTAAATTTACTACTTTATCTTCTTTGATTTGTCTTAAGAAGTTATTTAACCAATTTTCAAAATCAGGGTCACCTTTTTTGAAAGCAAATGCTAAAGGCTCAAAAGTTAAAGGTTTATCCATATGTACTAATGAACCTTTTCCTTTTCCATCCATAAATACAGTATTGTATGGTTGGTCATTTACAAATGCAGTTGCTCTTCCGTTTAATACTTCAGATACAGCTTCACTTTCTGTTTCAAATGTGATTACTTCTGCTTTTTTGAAAAACTTTCTAGCTGCAATTTCACCAGTTTGACCTAAAACTGCTGTAATTGTATATTTTTCATTATCTAAATCTTTAGATTTTTTGATGTCATTTTCATATTTCTTATTTAATAAAATTGTTTGACCAACAACGATGTATGGGTCAGAGAAGTTAATTTTTAGGTTTCTTTGTTGAGTAATAGTCATACCAGAAATAATGATGTCGTATTTGTTAGTTAATAAACCAGCAATAATACCATCAAATGCAGTTTCTTCGATTTTTAATTTTACTCCCATTGCTTTTGCCATAGCTTTTGCAATGTCTACATCATAACCTATGATTCTTCCCTTTTTATCTTTCATTTCAAAAGGCATATATCCAGGTTCTAGAGCTACTCTTAATTCACCCTTGTTTAAAATTTTGTTTAGTGTTGAGTTTTTCCATAGATTAATATCATCTGCGAATAAACTTGTGTTAATTAGTAGTAAAAATGCAATTAAAATATTTTTAATCATTCTGTTTTGTTCCTTGTGCTTTGTTTTCTTTTTTTGTAATTAGTGAACTAAAATTTCATTTAAAAATTGTTTAGCTCTTGGTGATTTTGGATTATTGAAAAACTCTTCAGGAGTATTCTCTTCTACAACAACTCCATCATCCATAAATACGATTCTATCCCCTACTTCTTTTGCAAATCCCATTTCATGAGTTACACAAACGATAGTAAAATCTTCTTTTGCTAAATCTTTCATAACTGAAAGAACATCACCGATTGTTTCAGGATCTAATGCTGATGTTGGTTCATCAAATAAAATCACTTTTGGTTTCATTGCAAGTGATCTTGCAATTGCAACTCTTTGTTTTTGTCCACCAGATAAATCTCCAGGGTAAGAGTCTGCTTTATGGTCTAATTTAACTTTTTCAAGTAATGCCATAGCAATTTTCTTTGATTCTTCTTTTGAAATAGTTTTTACTAGTGTTGGTGCTATAGTAATATTTTCTAAGATAGTTAAATGAGGAAATAAATTAAAGTGTTGGAATACCATTCCTACTTCACTTCTAATCTCTTTTAGGTTCTTTTTACTTGCATGAATATCGATATTATCTACAATAATAGATCCATCATCAATATCTTCTAATCCATTAATACATCTGATTAATGTCGATTTTCCAGATCCACTTGGACCACAAACTACAACGATTTCACCTTTTTTTACACTAAAATCTATATTTTTTAGTACATGAAAATCGTCGAAAAATTTATTTATCTTTGTCATTGAAATTATATTATTGCTCATTTACACTCTTTTGTTAAATTCATAAGCTTAAATATTACTGAAATATGTTTTAAAATTAGATTAAAATGAATAAAATATGTATAAATTCCGCTTTTTATATATATTAATTGTATAAATAATGATATAATCGCGCTTTTTATTTTGGAGGGTTATATGACTAAAGCAAAACTATATGAATATAGAGCTGATTTATTACTACTAACTGTTGCTATTGCTTGGGGTGTAACATTTCTTATGGTACAAGAGGCAATCGAGTCTACACCGGTATATGCATTCTTATTTTTTAGATTTACACTTGCTTCAATTTTAATGTTTTTTATTGCTTATAAATTCTTAAAAGAGACAAATATTCAAACCGTACTTTATGGTGTAATCTTAGGATTATTTTTATTTTTTGCCTTTGCAACTCAAACATTTGGCTTAGCTTATACAAAAAGTTCAATAGTTGCGTTTATAACGGGTCTAAACGTAATTTGTGTTCCTTTTTTAGCTTATTTTATTTTCAAAGATAAAGTTAGAAGAAATGTATTTATTGCTTCATTAATTGCAGTTTTTGGACTATATTTATTAACAATGAGTGGAAAACTTACATTAGGAACAGGAGAGTTTCTAACACTAATTTGTGCATTTTTATTTGCTTTACAAATTATTTTTACAGGTAAATTTTCAAAACAAGTAAATGTATATCTTTTAGTTTTATATCAATTAGTTACGGTAAGTGTTTTATCACTTGGTTTTTCATTAGCACTAGATGATACAACTTTTGGTATAGAGTATGATTATACATTCTATAAAGCAGTATTAGTAACTGCAATTTTTGCAACTGTATATGCATTTTTAATTCAGACATATATGCAACAATTTACAACTGCTACTAAAACTGCAATTATTTTTACTATGGAACCTGTATCTGCATCAATTTATGGATACTTTGTTGGGGGAGAAATACTCACATCAATACAAATATTTGGAGCTGCGTTAATTATTGTAGCAACCTTGGTTTCGGAGTTACAATTTAAAAGAAAAAAATAATAATTTTTATGCTTTTTTAATGCGACTTTTACTTGCTACTATTTAATATTAAATTTAAAGGAGTAGCAAGTGCAAAAGTTTTTATATGTAACAGATCAAGAAGAATACACTGATCACAGTTTTATAGGTCCTTTATTTGAAAAATATTTAAATAAACATTTCGAAATTAAAATAGTATATTTCTCAAAAACTAAACAAAATTTTGAAGAAAAAGATGAAAAATCTTATATTCTTCCAGAGAAAGATAAAAAAAATCCAATTGAAGCATTAGAAAAAAATGGTATTGATTTTGCTGACTATGAATTTGTAGCAGTTAGAAATGATACAGATATTCTAAAAGAAGTACTAAGACAAAAAGCAACACATGATTACAAAGTTGCCTTTAGATTATCTTTCCCAAAAAGAATTGCAAAACTTCAAACTGACGAAGCTAATCACAAAAAAAGTTTCTTAGATGTGATTAACAATAAAATCAAAACTTACAGTGAAACAAACTTAATTAATGAGTGTGATATATTCTTACCAACATCAAGACAAATGAGAGATGATTACTTAAAAGATGTTAAAACTAGAACATTTGTAATTCCATCTGCAATTGACCCTGAGGTATTACAACATAATATTCAACATGAAGGTAATGAAAAAAGATTTTTCTACGCTGGCACATTAGATAAACTTAGAGAATTTGAGACAGTTCTAGATGCCTTTAATGATATTCATAGTGATAAATTTAAAATTATGATTTCATCAAAAGATCCAGAATATACAAGTGATATGATTTCAAAATTCCCAAATATTCAAGATAATGTTGAAGTATATAATGCTAAAACAAAACAAGAATTATTAGAACTAATTGCAAAAGCAGATATTGGATTAGCCTCTTTACCTGATATTGCACTGTTTAATAGTTCAACACCAATGAAAGTATTAGATTATTATTCTAGTGCTATTCCTTGTGTAATGACACATAATGAAAATAACTCTTCAATTTTTGAAGATAACTATAGTGGTTGGTTGTGTGAATTTGATAAAGACTCAATTAGATGTAAATTAGAGCATATTATTAATCTATCTAAAGATGAAGTAACTGAAGTAGGTGAAAATGGTCAAAAAAGATTATTAGATATTAGAAACTACGAAAGAATTGCTGCTGATTTAGCACACCAATTAAATATATTATAAAAAAAGGGTAATTTAATTACCCTTTTTTATTCCAAGAGATAACAGCCCATTCAACAGGTTCTGATTCTTGTTTTGAAGATAAATCTATATTTTCATAATAATCTTCTAAAGCTTTTATATCAGTATTTGATAATTCACCCAAAGACCATTTAATAGATTCTACGAATTTTTCTTTTAAAGTATATATTGTAGATCTTCCTTCACTTTGTACAAAGTTTACACTTGCGTTTATTCCAAGTGAATAAAGAATATTTATTACATAGATATAATCTGGTTTTTTGATTACTTCTTTTTGAAGTACATCTAAGATTTCATCAGATACAAAAGTTCCACCCTTTTTAAAAGAAATTACAACTTTTTTATTTGCTTTTTCATTTAGCTTTAAAAGGGCTTCTTTCATATCTTTTACTTCCATAGAACGTGAAGCAATAACCAAATCTGTATTTGGTACATCTTCCCATGAGTCATACCAAGATTTGTTTATAGTTTTTATATTATTAAGATTTTGCTCTTTAGCGTTTTGTTCTAATATTTCAAGCATTCCACTTGAATAGTCTAAACAAAATACCTCATCAAGAGTATTTGCTAATTTTAAAGATAAGTTTCCAACTCCACATCCAACATCTAGTGAGCTTTTTATACCATCAAGATTTAGTAATGATAAAAACTGCTCATTATAAATTGAGTTATGAACTCTTTTATTCATATGAGGTGCTTTTTCATCCCAAGCCTCTTTGCCTTTGGCTTTAAAAGATGTAAGTTCTTTTTGTTTTACATAAAGTTCATTGAAATCTATATCTTCGTATTTCATTTTTTACCTTTTTTAATATTTAATTATTATTCAGCCCATATAAAACTGCATCTAATAAACCAGGGAAACGTTTATCAAGTTCTTCTTTTCTTAAAGAATTAATATAATGTTTTCCTTCCGCTTGCATATATATAATTCCTGATTCTCGTAATACTCTAAAGTGGTGTGAAGCTGTTGACTTTGCTATACCTATAGTCAAGTCTCCACAAGATTGTTTTTCATTTTTTGCAAGGTTATTAACAAAAGAAAGTCTTACTGAATCACTTAATGCATAAAGTATTTGTTCTAAGGAAATTGTTTCAATAGGGGGATGATTGTATTTTCTCATAGTTACAATTTTATCATACTTAGGGTAAAATCTTTTAGTTCGATTGTCATAGAACTATAAAACAATTAGATTTAAGGAATCAAAATGATTATTGCCATTGTAAAAGCAAGAATAATAGAAGAAAAAAAAGATGAGTTAAAAGAAATAGCAAATATATTACAATATGATTTTTCTGTAAATGAAAAAGGTTGTGAACAATATGAATCATATATAGATGGTAATACTTTTTTAACAATTGAAAGATGGTCATCTCAAGAAGAATTAGATATTCATTTAGAAGCAGAACATGTAAAGAAATATGTTCCTTTATTAAGAGAATGTGTTGAAGATGGAATTTTTGATGTGCAATTTATTAAAAGTAATGATGTATCATTTGTAAAGATATAGTAGAAGAGGTTTTCTTCCACTATATTTAAAGTTTAGTCTTTTTTAACCCATGTTTTAAATTTCCAAGCTGGAGATTTTACTTCACCTTGTTCATCTAAAATTACATCATAAGATTTTTCCTCAGATAAATCCCAAGTAGAGAAATCAATTTCTTTTAGGTATGCATCTGCTTTACCTTCGTAATCTACTTCTGATAAATACATCTTATCTACGTAATCAAATAGTGTTTCATATATATTAGCACCACCAATGATAAATAGTTCTTCTTCTCCTGCTTCTCTTGCTTTATTAAAGGCTTCTTGCACATCATTAAAAGTATGAACACCCTCATGAGTGAAGTCACCTCTAGTTAATACTAAAGATGTTCTATTAGGAAGTGGTTTACCTATAGATTCAAATGTCTTTCTACCCATTAAGATATGATGACCTGATGTTATAGTTTTGAAGTTTTTAAAATCCTCAGATATATGCCATAACATTTGATTATCAAGTCCTATTTCCCAATTCTTTCCGTATGCTACAATCATTGAAATTTTCATTCTTTATCCTTATACTGCCATTACAGCTTTAATTGATTCGTGAGATTCATATCCAACTAATTCAAAATCTTCCATTTTAAAATCTTCTATATTTTTAATATCAGGATTCATCTTCATAGTAGGAATAGCGAATGGTTCTCTTGATAATTGTAAATTTACTTGATCATAATGATTAGAATATATATGTGCATCACCGAATGTATGTACAAAATCTCCTACTTCTAAATCACATACTTGTGCAATCATCATAGTTAATAATGCATAAGAAGCAATATTAAAAGGAACTCCCAAGAATACATCTGCTGATCTTTGGTACAGTTGACAAGATAATTTCCCATCTGCTACATAGAATTGGAAGAATGTATGACATGGTGGTAATGCCATCTTCTCTAACTCACCTACATTCCAAGCTGATAAAATCATTCTTCTTGAATCTGGGTTTGTTTTGATTTGATTAATTAGTTCTGCTAACTGATCAATAGCTTTACCATCTGTACCCATCCATGATCTCCATTGAGCTCCATATACAGGTCCTAATTCTTTAATAGTATCAGTATTCACATATCCTAGGTCTTTACCTTGTGCATCTGCATTTGCAGTCCATACTGTTTTTTTACCTATTAAGTTTTTCGCTTTATCACCAAAGTGTAATTCAGCTAAACGTCTTTCATCTGTACTACCTTCAATAAACCATAATAGCTCAGAAATAATTGCTTTTAAGAAAGTCTTTTTAGTAGTAACTAAAGGAAAGCCTTCACTTAAGTCAAATCTCATTTGGTATCCAAATACAGATGTAGTCCCTGTACCTGTTCTATCTTCTTTTTTTACACCTTTAGTTAAGATGTGGTCTAATAAATCTAAATATTGTTTCAATTGCTTTCCTTCTTCGTATACTCTGTTTTGAAGATGTATTATATACAAATAAAAGTGAGATATTGATAAGAATAGAATTAAAATATATTTCAATTATAATAATGAGTATCATTAATTAATTTCGTTTTAAATATTTTTTACTACTATAGTTATTTTAGATGAAGGATAGTAAATCATGGAAAATATAGATCATACTGAATTAATGGAAGTAGATAAAAAACTAAATCCAGCATTTGAGCGAGAAACAGTACTTATGAATATAAAAGATAATTATGGCAAAGGCACTTTCATATGGCATGACTTCGGTAATGGAATAGCCCACTCTAAATGTGACTATGTATTAAACAATGATTACAATATCCATATATCTTCAAATATTCCAGGTGCTGTTTTAATTTTTAATTTATCAAATAGCATTAAATACATCTATAAAAACAACAAAAAATTTACCCTTAAAAAAAATTCTTTTTTAATTGGTCTTTGTTCTGATGAGTTTTATACACAAATGTATTTGAAAAAAGATACAAGATATAAAGCTATTACTATAGGAATAAAAGAAAAGCTTTTTTTACAACTTGCAAAAAAACTAGAGAAAATTGATGAAAAAATGAAAAAAGTAAAAGATTCTAACCATTATATAATTGATGGAGGATATATGGATTCTTATCAACTTGATATGTTATCAAACTTTGAAGACTCGCCTATTAATGATAATACCTTATCAAATCTACAAGCAGAATCTATAGCTTTAAATCTAACACATCATACTATTAACAAAGTAGTTAAAGAAAATATTTCCAATGAACACTTAGGAAATGAAAAAATAGAATCATTAGAGCGAGCAAAAGAGATAATTATTAAACACTATGCTTCACCTCTTAGTATAAAAGAGATTGCTTATAAGTCTGCTATTAATGAGTGTTATCTAAAAAAAGATTTCAAAATATATTATGGTATGACTATTTATGAAATGCTTCAAAAACAAAGATTAAAAATAGCAAAGGAGTTACTAAACGATAATTTCAGTGTAAAAGAGTCATGCTTTGAAGTTGGATACAAACATACTGGTAATTTTAGTAAACTTTTTTATAATCACTATGGTATTTCTCCTAGTCTTTATAGAAAACAACAACAATAAATCATTTTCCTTTTCGTAGATAAAATATTCCTTTTCGTGACAGTATAATATTGATAACCACAATCATTTAATGTAACATGTTGGAAATTTTACAAGGAGATGTTTATGAAACATATTCATTTACAAAGACACTTATCAATTACATTAAGTGCATTAATACTTACAAATACAATTATGTTAGCAGATGATAAAAAAGAAAATATAAAACTTAATAGCATTGAAATAGTTGAAGATACAAAAACAAAATATCTTTACAATAAGAAGATGAGTGCAAATAGAAGTAATATAGAACTAAAAAATACTGCAAAATCAATTCAAATTTTTAATGAAGATTTTATCAAAGATGCAAGTCTTCAAAATATTGAAGATGTAATAAAATTCTCTTCAAATACTATTTATACAGGAGACAGTCACGGAAGAACTAATCAAATTTCAATGAGAGGGTTTGAAGGAGTTCCTATTTTGATTGATGGACTAAAAGTAACAAATAAACTTGCCCATCCAGATATTAATAACTTTGAAACAGTAGAAGTACAAAAAGGTCCAGACTCATTACAATATGGAGAATCAAGTCCAGGAGGAATAGTAAATCTAGTTAAAAAGAAACCTAGTAAAGAATCTATAGGTGAGATTGGTTTTGAATTTAATGACAATACAGCACAAAAAGCAAATATTGACTTAGGTGGAAGTTTAAATGAAGAGGACTCTTTATATTATAGACTTGTATCTACTATAAAAAAAGACAAAGGTTATGTAAATAACAATACTGATACAAATGGTATTTTCTTAGCTCCTAGTTTAGCTTATGATATAAATGATAATAATACTTTAACTTTTGTTAGTGAATATACAAAAGAGACTTCACCTTCTACCTTTGGAACATATGTAAATAAACAAGGAGAATTAGTATCTTCATTAGAAAATACTATTTCAAATCCTGATGAAAAATTCAAGAAAACTCAAAAACTTGTAGGTCTTGATTTAGATAGTACTTTTAATACTTGGAATTCACACTTTAAATATAGATATATTAATTACGTTGGAGATAATGCAGATGTTCATATGCCATTTATGTATAATGAAACTACAAATACACTTTCTAGAATCTATGCAAAACAAAAACAAAAGTTCCAAGAACATGCTTTACAATATACAGTAAATAAAAAACTAAATATTTTAAATCTAGATCATAATATTACCCTTGGAGCTGATTATAATAAAGCCTATTCAAAATTAGATATGTATGCGGATATGGGAACTACTTATAGTATTAATCTTTCAAATCCTTCTTATGAAGAACTAACAAGATTATCAGACCATAGTTCAGCTAGAGATATGTCAACTGAAAAAACTTATGTTAAATCATGGGGTACATTCTTACAAGATAGTATAAACTTAAGTGATAGTTTAATATTAAATGCCGGACTAAGATATAGTGAATCAAAACCTAAAACAGGACAAAAAACAGATGCGTATACTCCATCTTTAGGATTGGTTTATCATGTAACGCCTAAAACTATACTATATACAAATTACTCTGAATCATTTAAACCAAATAGTAATAAAGATATAAACAAAAAAATATTAGATCCTGAAACAGGAAATGGACTTGAATTAGGTATTAAACAAAAATTACTAGATGACAAATTTAACTTAACAGCAGCAGTATTCAAAATAAACAAAGAAAATATTGCAAAGCTTGACCCAAATGATGTTACAAACCAATCATATAAAGCAAGTGGAGAACAAGAAAGTAAAGGTTTTGAAATAGATATAAGTGGAGAAATAACATCAAACTTATCTATTATTGCATCTTATGGATATACAAAAACAAAAGATAAAGATAATGACAATTTGAAACTAACAAATGTTCCAGAACATACGGCGAATATTTTCACAACATATAATCTTGCCTCATTTAATCTGCCAAGTATACATATTGGTGGAGGAGCTAGATATATAGGAAATAGATATGCTGATGAAGCAAATAAAATAGAACTTGATTCTGCAATTGTTTATAATGCAAATATTGGATACAAAAAAAATAATTGGAAAGCAAATCTTAGTATTCAAAATCTAAGTGATGAGAAATATGTAGATGGAGCCCTTTCAAGCAATGCACGTGGTACAAGAGTATATGCAGGAACTCCTAAAACTGTATATGCAACTATTTCTTATGCTTTTTAATAAAAAAGTATTCAAATGTTAAAGAGGTTTTACAAGTACCTAATTATCCCAGAAGATAATGCTAAAAAAATAGGTACATTTAGAATAGTAAGCGCCATTTTTGGTGGCTTACTAGTAGCTTATTTAGGAATGTCTTTACTTGCAATAATAATTCCCCTAAAAGTTCAAGAGTCAGCAGTTATTTCAATTATGTTTAATACTTTGGCTTGGGCAAGTGTTGCTGTATATATAGCTTTATCATATACAAAACTTGCGGCACTTCTTAAAGTTCTAATTCCAAGTATTATTTTTTCAATTGCCATAGTATTTTATATAAGAGGTTTCTAATGAAAGAAAATAAATCAAAACTTTTTAAACAAAGACTTTTTAGAATACATGCAGCAGTAGGTATTCTTGTTTCTTCTTTTATGTATATTTCAATCTTTTTTGGAGTATTTACAATATTTTTACCTTATATAAAAACATGGGAAAAACCATCTAGATATATAGAGGATATCAACATTATGAATATTGATTACAATAGTATGATAAATGAAGTTTTAAAAAACCCAGACTTTCCAAAAGATGATATTCTAATAAATCTTCCAGGAAATATGGGAGATCCTGCTGTTGTAATTACTCATCGATTTGCAAAAGAACAAGTATTTAATCCTAAAACTAATGAGAAAATAAACAATGAAACTAAAGAACAAACTGGACTTGCGGATTTTATAAATCATTTACATTATGGAAGACCTTTAAAATCCATAGGAATGATTTTCTTTGGTTTTATAGCTACTGCAACCCTTGCTTTAATACTTACAGGTCTTATACTCATAATAAAAATGAAGTTTAAAAATAAAGGGAAAAACCAACAATCAATATTTTCAAAAGTTCATGTAAAGATTTTTTCATGGATATTTTTTCCTTTAATTTTAATAACACTAAGTGGAGCTTTGATGAATGTGGGATTAATTAGTGCAGGTCCTATGTCACAAATAATTACAAAAGGAGAAGCAAAAAGTATTGATGCTGTTGTAGGAACAGTACTATTTGCACAAAATAAAGCAAGTAAAAAAGCAAATAAACCTGCAAAAATGAAAGATATAAAAAATTTATTAATAAAAGCACAAGAGATAAATCCCCAACTTATTTTTAAACAAATAAAATTAGTAAACTGGAATGATAAAAATGCACAAGTTGAAATAATAGGATATAACCCTTATAAACCGTTTTTTAATGGGGGTATTTTTAATAAACCTACAATTATATTAAGTGCTGTTAACGCAGACCTAATAAAAAATCAAAAGGTAATGGATAAAGTCTGGACGGTATTTGTAGCTGAAATAATATTCTTCTTACACTTCTTATTTGGTATTGATATTTTTTCAAGGGTGTTAATAGCCGTATTAATGATATTATCTGCTATTGCTATTGGGTTTGGAACTATGTTATTTCTTGAGAAAAAGGCAAAAAAATTTGATGATAAAATCACTTTTTATCACTGGATAGGAAAGTTTTCACTTGCAAGCATGATTGGTATTATTCCCTCAATTGCTATGTTATTTGTACTTCAATGGATGTTACCTTTTGATTTAGAGGATAGATTAATATGGCAACAAGGAATATTTTATAATATTTGGCTATTTACTCTATTTTGGTCTTTTTATAAAATAAACTCTTATGAAGTAGCTAAAAACTTTTTCTTTATTGGGGGGTTATTATTTATAATTTCAGTAATGTTACATTTGATTTTTTTAAATATTCCTATACTAGAATTTTTTAATCTAAGTAGTATATTCACAGTTGATATATCTTTAGTTTTACTTGGAATAATACTAATATACATCTCAGAGAAACTACCAAAAAATAGAGATGAAGCTAAGTTATTTTGGACACTAAAAAAACAAAAGGATAATAAGTGAAAAAATATTTAATACTATTTCTACTATTGATCCTTTATACAAATATTAATGCCCATGAATTAGAAGTAAATGTCATTGATAATAAAAATAATACTATTACAATTTCTGCACTTCTAAATACAGGTGAGAGTGCAGTAGGAGTTTTAGTAAGATTAGAAGATAAAAATACAAAAGAAATAATCTTCCAGAAAAGACTTCCAAAAAGTAATCAATTAACAACAAATATTCCAAAAGTTGCTTATATTATTGTCTTTGATGAAGGAGATGATGACTTAACAATAGAAGAAGGAATTCCACCGAAAGAAGGTTTTCAAGAACAAAAAAAGAAAGAGAAGAAAAAAAGTAGAGGAGATGCTCATATCTCTACAAATAATGCTGTAGTTTTTTCTATAATTATTGCATTTTTATTACTACTATCCATTATGTTTATAGGAAAAAGAAATACGGATAAACTAATAAAAGAACTACAAAATAAAAGATAGCAAGCTTTTGCTATCTTTTATTATCTATTTTTTAGATAAATACTCAAACAGAGACAAGTGTTGTCTTAACTCTTGAATAGAACCATACTCTAAACCTTTTTCTATCCATTGTTTTATTTCATCTGAAACTTCTAAAGGTTTTAATAACTCTTCTTTTTTCTCTTTTGATATTTTTTCATGTTCATTTAGTAAGTTTACATGAGATAAAACAGATGTAAGACCTAAATCTCTTTTTTGTGCTATATCTTCTAGACTATTACCTTCTTGTAATAACTCATATGTATCTGTATATGTTTTTGTTAGTTTCTTTAAAGGAGCTCTTGTCTCAATCTTTTCTTTGAACTCTTCTTTTATATCTTTACAAAGGTTTAAAAACTCTTCCCCATATTTTTCAAACTTTTTTAGACCCACTCCATTTACTTCTAACATTTCTTCTTTTGTAGTTGGAAGTTTCGAGCTAAACTCTTTTAGACTCTTATCTCCAAAAATTACATAAGCAGGTACTTCATGTTCACTAGCCATTTGTCTACGTAAGCTTCTAAACTTCTCATATAATTCTTCATCAAAAGATAAAACTTCTTGTGATTCTTCTTGTTTTATAGCAATTCCTAGTTTATCTTCATCCATTAAAAGTTTTTGATTCCCTTTTAATATATCCATACCTAAAGCATTTAGTTTAAGTACTCTAAACTCACCTAAATTTACTGCTTGCATATCTATCAGTTTATCAGCTATTGCTACCCATTCATTTTTACTCTTATCTTTTCCTAATCCATATACCTTTAGTTGCTCATGTCCAAACTCTAATAGTTTTTGATTCTTTGAACCTCGAAGAATATCTATAATGTGATTTGTTCCAAATCTCTGTTCACTTCTATACACAGCAGATAAGAACTTTTGAGCCTCAACACTTACATCTACTTGAGCTATTTCACCTTTCGTGCAGTTATCACATAATGTATTACATTCATCTATCTCATCTTCAAAATATGAAGCAATTATTTTATGTCTACAATTGTTTGAAACACAATATCTATACATAAACTCTAACTTGTCAAGTCCAGTTTGTTTATATGAATCATCTATTGAGTCTTCTATTTGTATCTTTCTTTTTACCTCATCACCTTTTGAGTAAAGTAAATATACATAAGACATAGCTCCATCACGTCCAGCTCGTCCTATTTCTTGATAGTAGTTTTCTAATGTTTTAGGTAAAGATGTATGTATTACAAATCTAATATTTGATTTATCTATCCCCATACCAAATGCAATAGTTGCAACTACAATATCTACATTTTCATATACAAAATCATTAAATACTTCATCTTTACGTTCAGCACTTAATCCCGCATGATATGCTTTTGATTTATATCCATTATCTACTAAAAATTGTGCAGTTGATTCTGCTTCTTTTCTTGTAAAGGTATATATGATTCCACATAGTCCCCTATGTGATTTTAGGAAGTTTAATATCTGTGACTTTCCATTTGCAATTCTTGGTTCAACTTTGATATCAAGATTATCCCTTTGAGTCTTAGCTCTAAAGTGTTTTGCATTTACTAGATTTAAATTATTAGCTATATCTGCTTCAACTTTTTTAGTTGCAGTTGCAGTAAATGCAGCAATACAAGTATCAGGGAAAAACTGCTTAAGTCTATTAAGATTTCTATACTCAGCTCTAAACTCATGTCCCCATCCAGATACACAGTGAGCTTCATCTATTACAAAATAGTTTATATTCACTCTTTGTAATACACTAACAAACTCATTAGATGTAAATCTCTCAGGTGCAACATATACAAACTTCAGCTGTCCTGCTAAAAGTTTTTGCATAGTAAAACCATTTTCATCAGGTGTTTGAGAAGAAGATATCATTGAAGCTTCTATATCTAAATCATTAAGAGCTTTTACTTGGTCTTGCATAAGTGCTATAAGTGGAGAGATTACTACTGTAATCCCATCCATAAGAAGTGTTGGTAACTGATAACAAAGTGACTTTCCACCACCAGTAGGAAGAATAGTTAATACATCTTGTTTTGAAAGAATTGAATCAACTACTTCTTCTTGGAAAGATCTAAAGTTATCATGTCCAAATATATTTTTTAGTATTTCTTGTTTTGTATTCATAACGGGATATTAGCATACTTTGAGTTAATGATTATATTTATTTTTTATTTGCTTTCTCTTCTATATTTAAAATAGCCTGCTTTGGAAAGATATTTACATAATGTCCCTCTTTATTTACAAGATATAAGTGAGGTATATATCTTCTACTATTAGTTTTACGTTCTAGTTTATATATTAACTCATTTGATTCATTTATTTTTTTATATTTTAGATATTTACTTAGTCTTTTTGTACGATAGTTTATCAAAAGTAAATCAGCATAAACACCTCTAAAATACTTTTGTAGAAGATCAAAATCTTTTTTTGACGTAGATAAAGATATAAGAACTCTTTTATCTTCTTTTTTCATTCTGTTTTGTACTTCACTATATTTAGAATCTATCTCTTTTTCAAAAACATACTTTTCCAATTTTTCAATCATTGATTTTATTCTATGATCAGCACTTAAAATATAATCATTTATAAACCATATTGGCTTAAATAAAACTTCCCATAACTCTAATTCTTTATATGTAACATAAGATAAGTTTTTTGCTATTTCCACTGCATTTTTATCATCTTTTATCTCATCTAAAATCAAAGGGTAATTTGTTTTCTCTCTAAAGGTAGTAATAATAGGTTTTAATAAGAACTCTTTTTGTTTTATCACAAAATATTCACCATTATTTTTTTTGTAAATAGAGTAATAAAATTCTTCAAAGAAAAATGTTTTTTCTCTTTTATTATCAAGTATCAAATTTTCTGCATGAGAACCAGAAGTATCTGTAAAACTCATATCTAATAAGTTTTGTTTTGCACTTATAAAGTTTATTAAAGCATGAATAAGAATAATTAAGACTACAAATTGTACTTTTTTATTTAAAAACCTAACATTATCAATAAAACCTCTAAATAAGATTTTTAGTATATTTTGTTCTCTATATTTCTTTTCATAAGAGTTGTTTGTAGCAGTTTCAAAACTATTCAAACTAGAATCATTATAATCATAAAGTTCAAGTAAATAAACTATTTCCTCATAATTTTTAAGTAGCGAATAAATCATTCCATCATTTAACATAATTATTCTTTTATCTTTTAAATAAAACCTAACGCTTAAATAATTATATGTACCATTGAAGAAATGAACTTTAGTATCTATTTTTTCTATTTGATTTTTATAGATTTTTATATCTTCCACTAAAATATCATTTTCATATATTTGCCAAGAGAGTGTTTTATTATCAATTTGAAGGTCTAATTTCCTATTTACAAAAAGGGCATATATCAAACCTGCAGGATAAAAGAAAAGTACTAGAAACATTAATAAAAACATTACTTTTACTATTAAATCCTCTGAATAATAAGCAATAAACAAAAATAAAAAAGAGAGAGGTGTCATGAAGATTTTAATACCAATCTCTTTTTTTAGTATATAAGATTTATTATCTCTCATTTTACAACCTTTATTATTTAGGTTGTTATTTTATCATTTATTTTGCTAAATATTCTTCTATATTATCAGCAACCATAGAAATAAGTCTAGTTCTAGCTTCTACACTTGCCCATCCAATATGTGGAGTTAAAAGTAATCTATCTTTGTTTTGTACTTTTAATAAAGGATTTGATTCTTCTATTGGTTCAACATTTACAACATCAATACCACAATAAATCTCTTTTTCATCTATTAGTTTTGATAAATCAGCTTCATTTATAATTCCACCACGACCAAGGTTTAATAAAATCGCTCCATCTTTCATATTCTTCATATTTTCATAGTTTAATAAATCTTTTGTTTGCTCATTTAATGGACAATGAATTGAGATAATATCACAAGTACTTAGTAACTCATCAAGTTCAACTCTTTTAAATTCACTATTATTGTTTCGCCCAGAAGTTGAATAATATACTACTTCACAATCAAAAGCTTGAGCTCTTTTAGCAAAAGAAGAACCAATATCTCCAAGCCCAATAACCCCTACTCTTTTTTTATCTAGTTCAAAAAATGGTTTATCAATATGAGTAAAAATCTCAGACTTTTGCCAATTACCCTCATCTACATAATTTTTATAATAGTTTAGTTTTGAAACAAAATGAAAAATCATTGAAAATGCAACTTGAGATACAGAAGAACTAGAGTATCCAGCTACATTTTTCACTTCAATTCCTTTTTGTTTTGCATACTCTAAATCTACATTGTTTTTACCAGTTGCACTAATACAAATAAGTTTTAGTTTTGAGTTTTCCATAACTTTTTTTGAAATCATTACTTTATTTGTGATTACAATATCTGCATCTTTTACTCTATCTTTCGTCTCATTCTCTTTTGTAATATCAAAAACTTCTACTTCACCAAACTTATTAAAGATATCTACATTTACATCATTGCCTAATGTTTTTCTATCTAAAATTACTATTTTCATCTCTTTTCCTTAGCCTTTTATATATCTATATTCTTGTGTTAAGCCTTCAAAGCCCCAAGAATCTCCCTCAATTTCATCAATTATAATATAACTTGCAGGTGTTATATCACCTAATATTTCTTTTAAATTTAAATATGTTTCTTTTATATATTGCGCTTTTTGATTCTTTGTATTAGTACCTTTAGTGATTTTAATATCAACATTAAAAGTACTTAAATTATCTTTATTTATATTCCAAGTATCAAAGGGGACAAATTCTACTAAAACAGAAGTTACTTCTGGCTTTTTATTTAAAATATTTGTTGTATTTTCTAATATAATATCAACTATTTTCTCTCTTAATTCATCACTTTTTTTAACATTTGTTTTTACATTAATATATGGCATTTCATTTCCTTATTTTTTATTAATTAACAATATTCCTACTAAAACTGCAAATATTCCAATGAACATAGTAATATCTATATCTATATCAAATAGAAAGTAAGATATTAAAGCAGCACAAACTGGCATCATATAAAATACTGACGATACTTTTGATACTTCACCTTTTTCAATCATCACATACAATAAAGATAAAGCCCCAATACTAACCCCAACACTCATATAAACTAAAGCTATTAAAAAATCCCCATTAAAAGTGATATTTATATCTTCAAAAAACAGAAGTATTGGTACTACTAATATTGTAGAAGATAAGGTCTGTATTGCTCCGCCTGAGTATAAATTCATCTTTGAACAATATTTCTTTTGGTAAATATTCCCAAAACTAAGACCTAATAAGGCAATAATAGAAAAAACTATTCCTAAAATCTGTGAGCTTGAACCTCCTACTTTTGAAGAAACAACAAAGGCAACTCCTAAAATACCTAGAAGTAAACCTATTAAAATCTTCATATTAAATTTCTCACCCAATAACTTAACAGCTAAAAAAGTCACTACTATTGGTTGTAAAGCAATAATCAAAGCAGATAAAGATGCCGATATTCCAAAGGATATTGATAAAAACACCCCAATAGAAAATACTCCTACTGTTAATAAACCAGCAGTACTTATATGTACAAATTCTAATAATGTATTAGGCCATTGAACTCTTAGAACACTTGCAATTATTAATAAAATAAAAAATGCAATAAAAAATCTCAAAGCTAAAAAAGCCATAGGACTTGAATTTTCTAATCCAAAAGCAGTAAATACAAAACCACTTCCATAAAGAAATATAAATACTATTGGTAAAGCTAAAGTTTTCATTGAAAGTAACATCTCATCTCCTTGACTGTTTGGTCAAGTTAAACTATAGCAAAATCTTGACTGATTAGTCAAGATTTTTAAATTGAAATTTTGTTATTTAGTTTTTAGTAGGTTTAGATAGTTATTAAGTTGTTCGATACAAACGTCGTAGTAGTGTGAATCAGAGGATTTTTTACTTGTAGTTAATCCACCTTGAATAGTTGCAAGAATGAACATTCCTACAGCTTTTGTATCTGTATCTTTTTTGATTTCACCAATTTCAACTGCTCTATCTAAAGCAATTTGGAATATTTCTTCAAATTTAAAATAAGATTTTTCAAGAGCAATCTTAAAATCATTATCTTGATTTGATAATTCATGAACAAGATTATTTAATCTACATCCATAAATAAAGTTGTATAAAGGTTTATTTTTTAATACAGCCATTATTGCTTCAATCATGTTTTCTTCACTTTCCAAAATAACACCGTATTTATTTTGAATGTAATCATCAACATGAACATCAATAATTGCTAATATCAATTCTTTTTTTGACTTAAAGAAGTGATACATACTTCCTTTATTCATAGAGGCTTTTTTTAATATCTTATCAACTGAAGTTGCATGATAACCATTTTGGTATATCTCTTCAAATGCGACTTTTAAAAGTTTGTCTTTTGATGAACTCATTATTAGTTCCTTCTTTGCCCAGATTTTGGATCACTTACTTCTTTTTGTAAATCAAGAGATAAGTTATGATAGAAAAGTTCTCCATAATCTGTAGTTCTATTAATTGTTTCATAGGCTTGTCTAATATCATTATTGTATTTTAAAGCATCTTGTAAAATCTTTATAATTTTAACTGACTCTAAAAAGTTTACATGAGATGGAGCTTCAATAGGCGAGCTATAATACTTATGCATTCTCTCAACTAAGTTTTTATTTCTAATTTCAATAAATACAGACTCAATAGGTGATTTAAAGAAAAGAATCTTTTGTTTTACATTAATAGATATATATGTAGTTTCCATTCCATATATTTTTCTTGAGAAAGAATCAAATAAAAATAGTTTCTTATTGTAGTTATTATTGAATAGTTCATATATAAGTTCTAAGATTTTAATCTTCTCTTCTTTAGTATAAAAGTTTCCAATACTTGCAAAACAAAAAGATAAAACAGACTTAATTGAATACCATTCAGTTGTATCATAATCATATCTTAACATCTGATCAATTCTTGATTGTTTTAAATCTTCTATATCTTTTGAAGTCTTAGTTCTGTACACTTTTTGTACGGCAGTATCTCTATACATAGGTCCAGGAAATTGTGCTTGAATAACAAATCTTCTATTTTTTTCAATTTCCATAATATATTTTAGACGTCCATAATAGTCTTCATCTATAATTCTAACCTCTTTTTGAGGTATTTGTGTAATAGACTTAAGGAACTCTTCATCGGTACAACCCTCTTCCCAAACATAATCAGGATATCTAAATATTTGACAAATTTTTTCTTTTATATCATTACTAGGTTCTATATCTGTAACATTATCAATCCACGAAGTTACGGTTCTTCTATCTTTATTGATTAGTGAGGCAAACTTGGATATACTTAAGTTCGATCTCTTAAAAATCTCTATAAACTTTTCTATTGAGTTTTTGTAAGTCATGCTCTACCTTATAATTTACTTTATTCAAAATTGTACCATTTTAAAGCATAAGAACAGATTTTGTACAAAATGCCAATATCTATAAAAAAGTTGTAATTTCTTATACAAAAATCATACACCACCTCCAATCATTAATCATGTATAATAGTTGTAATTTCAAATTAAAGGATGTGTATGAGCGCAGGAAAAAAATTTAGAGAAGCTTTAAAAGAAGAATCTCCTTTACAAATCGTAGGAACTATCAATGCATACCAAGCATTACAAGCTACTAAAGTAGGATACAAAGCAATTTACCTTTCAGGTGGAGGAATTGCAAATGCTTCATATGGTTTACCAGATTTAGGTATGACTATGATTGAAGATGTTTGTATTGACATTAGAAGAGTTACTTCTATCTGTGATACTCCTGTAATTGTAGATGCCGATACTGGTTGGGGACATGCATTCAATGTTGCTAGAACAGTAAAAGAATTTATCAGATCTGGAGCTGCTGGACTTCATATTGAAGATCAAGTTGCTGCAAAAAGATGTGGACACAGACCAAATAAAGAGTTAGTATCTACAGAAGAAATGTGTGACAGAATTAGAGCTGCTGTTGACGCTAAAAACCAATTAGACCCAGATTTCTACATTATTGCTAGAACTGATGCACATGCATCTGAAGGTCAAGAATCTGCAGTTGCAAGAGCTAAAGCATACGTTGAAGCTGGTGCAGATGCAATTTTCGCAGAAGCAGTACACACATTAAAAGAATATAAAGAATTTACTGACCAAATGACTGTTCCAGTATTAGCAAACATTACTGAGTTTGGTGCAACTCCAATGTTTACTACTGAAGAATTAGGTTCAGTTGGTATTGAAATGGTACTTTACCCATTATCAGCATTTAGAGCAATGAATAAAGCTGCTTTACATGTATACCAAGAATTAAGAGACAAAGGTACTCAAGAAAGTACATTAGATACGATGCAAACAAGAATGGAGCTTTACGATATGTTAGGTTACCATGATTATGAGCAAAAAATGGATTCATTATTTGCAGCAGGTAAATCGAAGTAATTTTACTTCGTTTACCAAATAAAACAGAATACATACATTTAACTAAGGAGAGAATATGAGTGGTTTAGCAGGTGTTACAGCTGGTTCTTCAGCAATTTGTACATGTGGATTAGGAAATGGTCTTAACTATAGAGGTTATGATATCGCAGATTTAGCTTTAAAAGCTGATTTTGAAGAGGTTGCATACCTTTTATTAGTTGGTGAATTACCAAATAAAACTCAATTAGCAAAATTCCAAGCGGATATTATTGCTGGTAGAGATTTACCACAAAACTTAAAAGATATTTTAAAATCAATTCCAGCATCAGCACATCCAATGGATGTTATGAAAACTGCAACTTCAGCTTTAGGTTGTATGGAACCAGAAGCAGAAGATTTCTCTGATCAAATGGAAAAGATTACTAGATTATTAGGTGCATTCCCATCATTCTTAGTTTACTGGCATCACTGGCATGTAAACGGAAAAGAAGTTGAATTAGCTTCTGATGAAACTACAATTGCTGGTTACATTGTAGAAAGATTAAAAGAAAAAACTCCATTAGCAGTAGAAGTTAAAGCTATGAACGCAATGTTAACTTTATACGCTGAGCATGAATTTAATGCATCTACTTTTGCAAATAGAATTACTGCATCTACATTATCTGATATCTATTCTTGTATGACTACAGGAATTGGAACTTTAAAAGGTCACTTACATGGTGGAGCTAATGAAGTTGCAATTAAATTCGTACTTGGATTCACAGATGTAGATAACGCATTAACTTCAGTTGATGAATTATTCGCTAAAAAAGAAAAAATCATGGGATTCGGACACAGAGTATATAGAGAAGTAGATCCAAGATCTCCTATCGGATTCGACTTAGCTGACGAGTTAAAAGAATTACCAACTTCTGATCCTAAATTATTCGATATTGCTAAAGCAATTAGAGATAAAGTTAAAGCTGAAAAAGGTTTACCTGATAATATCGATTTCTTCGGTGGATTAATTTACCACTATATGCAAATTGAAAGATTATATTATACTCCATTATTCATTATGTCAAGAGCTGCTGGATGGGCTGCACACGCATTTGAACAAAGAGCAAATAATAAAATTATCAGACCAAGTTCTGATTACAATGGTGAAGAGCCAAGAGATTTCGTAGCTTTAGATAATAGAGCTTAATCTCTCCCTTTTGGGAAACACAAGAAACATAAATATAAAACATAAAAAACTTACATAAAAAAATACGACTTTTAGTTAGACCCAAAAATAATGGGCTAGCTAAAAGATGTGCTACTAATGCTGCATTACAGTGGATACACAACTACAAATAACATTGGTAGCAAAACAAATAAAATTACATAAAATGGATATAAAATATGACAAATGAAAAATATCTTAAAGAACTTGAAGGTTTTAATACTAGCTTTTATGATGTAAAAGCAGCTGTAGAAGACATTACTCCAGGTTCTTTTGAAAAATTAAACTATACTTCAAGAGTATTAGCAGAAAACTTACTTAGAAAATGTCCAAGTGCAGATTTAAAAGATTCACTTGTTCAATTAATTGAGAAAAGAACTGATAAAGATTTCCCTTGGTACCCATCAAGAGTTGTTACTCATGATATCCTTGGACTTACAGCTTTAGTTGATTTAGCTGGTTTAAGAGAAGCAGTTGCAAGTGAAGGTGGAGACCCTAAAAAAGTTAACCCTGTTGTACCTACTCAATTAATCGTTGATCACTCTTTAGCAGTAGAATGTGGTGGATTTGATCCAGATGCATTCCAAAAGAATAGAGATATTGAAGATAGAAGAAATGCAGATAGATTCCACTTTATTAACTGGACTAAAGAAGCATTTGATAATGTAGATGTTATTCCTCCAGGGAATGGTATTATGCACCAAATAAACTTAGAAAAAATGTCACCAGTAGTTCACAATATCGATGGTATTGCTTCTCCTGATACATTAGTTGGTACAGATTCTCATACTCCTCACGTTGATGCACTTGGTGTTTTAGCAATTGGTGTTGGTGGATTAGAAGCTGAAAACGTAATGTTAGGTAACCCATCTTATATGAGAGTTCCAGATATTATCGGTGTTAACATAGTAGGAACAAGAGCTGAAGGTATCACTGCGACTGATATTGCATTAGCTATGACTTCTTTCTTAAGAGAAAACAACGTAATTTCTGCTTATTTAGAATTCTTCGGTGAAGGTATGGAATACTTAAACTTAGGTGATAGAGCTACAATTGCAAACATGACTCCTGAGTATGGTGCATCTGCTGGTATGTTCGGAATTGATGAGCAGACTTTAGATTACTTAACACTTACAGGTAGAGAATCAGATCAAGTTAAACTTGTTGAAGCTTATGCTAAAGCAAATGGTTTATGGGCAACTGATTTAACTAAAGCTACTTACGCAAGAGAATTAGTATTTGATTTAACTGCTGTTACTAGATCATTAGCTGGTCCTTCAAAACCTCATAAATTAGTACCTACTTCTACTTTAGAATCAGAAGGAATTACTGATAATACTGTTGAGATTGGTGAAACTGACATGCCAGATGGTGCAATTTTAATTGCTGCTATTACTTCATGTACTAATACATCAAATCCAAGAAACGTTATTGCTGCTGGTTTAGTTGCTAAAAAAGCAAATGAATTAGGATTAAAAAGAAAACCATGGGTTAAATCATCTTTAGCACCAGGTTCTAAAATTGTTGAGGAATACTTAAAAGACGCGAACTTACTTCCTGAACTAGAAAAATTAGGATTTGGTATTGTTGGTTTTGCTTGTACTACTTGTAATGGTATGTCAGGTGCTTTAGATCCAGTAATTCAAAAAGAAGTTACTGATAACGATATTTACTCTACTGCTGTATTATCTGGAAACAGAAACTTCGATGGTAGAATTCACCCATACGTAAAAGAAGCATTCTTAGCATCACCTCCATTAGTAGTAGCTTACGCATTAGCTGGTTCTATTAGATTTGATATTGAAAAAGATTCATTAGGTACTGATGCAAATGGAAACCCTATTACATTAAAAGATTTATGGCCATCTGATGAAGAAATCAACGCAGTTGAAAAAGCTTCAGTTAGACCAGAAATGTTTGGTGCAATTTATGATCCAATGTTTGCAAAAAATGCTTTAAGTGATATTGAGATTTCTCCATTCTATAACTGGAATACTCAATCAACTTATATTAACAAGCCTCCTTACTGGGAAGCTGAATATATGCAAATGCCTGAACTTAAAGGTATGAGACCATTAGGTGTATTCCCTGATAATATCACTACAGATCACTTATCTCCATCTAATGCAATTTTACCAACATCAGCTTCTGGTGAGTATTGTTTATCTAAAGGTCTTCCAGTTGAAGATTTAAACTCTTATGCAACACATAGAGGGGATCACCATACAGCTTCAAGAGCTACATTAGCAAATCCAAAACTATTCAATGAAATGGTTAAAGATGAAAGCGGTGTTACTAAACAAGGTTCATTAACTAAAATCATGCCAGAAGGTACTGAGTCTAGAATGTGGGAAGCTATTGAGACATATACTCAAAGAAAACAACCACTAATTATCGTAGCTGGTACTAACTATGGTCAAGGTTCTTCTAGAGACTGGGCTGCAAAAGGTGTTAGACTTGCAGGTGTTGAAGTATTAATTGCTGAATCTATTGAAAGAATTCACAGAACTAACTTAGTTGGAATGGGTGTATTACCATTACAATTCCAAGCGGACGACACTAGACATACTTATTCAATTGATGGTTCTGAAACTTTTGATATTGAAGGTGAAATCACTCCTAGAACTGACTTAACAGTAGTTATGACTAGAGCAAATGGTGAAGTTGTTAAATTCACAGTATTATGTAGATTAGATACTTCTGCTGAAGTAGATGTTTACAAAAATGGTGGTATTTTACAAAAATTCGCTAAAGACGTTATTGCTGAAGGTAAATAATATCTCTTAGACTTTTGTCTAAAATAAATATGTAGAGAAGAGTTTTCTCTTCTTTACAATATTTATTAAAGAAATCATTGGATTTTTTTAATAAGTTTTAAACTCAAACATTTAAAAAGGAAACATAATATGGCTTATCAACCACAATTTAAAGTAAAAGCAACTTATATGAGAGGTGGTACTTCAAAAGGTACTTTCTTTAATATTGCAGATTTACCAAAAGAAGCACAAGAAGATGGTGCAAAAAGAGATAAATTACTTCAAAGAATTGTAGGTTCTCCTGATGTTTATAAAAAACAAATGGATGGTATGGGAGGAGCTTCTTCTTCTACTTCTAAAGCTATTTTAGTTGGAAAATCAGATGTTCCTAATCATGATGTAGATTACTACTTCTGCCAAGTTGCAATTGACAAAGATTTTGTTGATATGAGTGGAAACTGTGGAAACTTATCTTCTGCGGTTGGACCTTTTGCAATTACTGAAGGAATGGTAGAAAATGTACCTGAAAATGGAGTTTGTTGTGTAAGAATTTGGCAAGCAAATATCAAAAAAACTATTCTTTGTTACGTGACTATGGAAAATGGTATTGTAAAAGAAATGGGTGATTATGAAATTGATGGTGTTGCCTTCCCTGCTGAAGAGATTCAATTAGAATTCGTTGAGCCAGTTGATCCAAGTGAAGAATTATTCCCTACTGGAAACTTAGTAGATGATTTAGAAGTTGAAGGCGTAGGTACTTTTAAAGCTACTATGATTACAGCAGGTATTCCTACTGTATTTGTAAATGCCCAAGAGATTGGATACAAAGGTACTGAACTTCAAGGTGATATTAACTCTGATACAGCTGCATTAGAGAGATTTGAAAAAATTAGAATTGCAGGAGCTCTTAAAATGGGTGTTATGAAAGATGCAAGTGATGCATTAACTCAACAACATACGCCTAAAATTGCATTTGTTTCACCTGCTCAAGACTTTATTACTTCTTCTGGGAAAGAAGTTAAAGCAAATGAAATGGACTTACACGTAAGAGCATTATCTATGCAACAATTACACCATGCAATGATGGGAACAGCTTCTGTTGCTATTGGTGTTGCTGCTTGTATTCCAGGAACTTTAGTAAATATTGCTTCTGGTGGTGGAGAGAAAGAAACTGTAACTTTTGGTCATCCTTCTGGAGCTATTAAAGTTGGAGCTGCACTTTCACAAAAAGATGGTAAATACATCGTTGAAAAAGCTTCTATGTCTAGATCTGCTAGAATTATCATGGATGGTAATGTTCATGTTCCTGCAGGAACTATGGATAAATAATCCTTCCTTTTCTTCACAATTATCTTTAAAAGGTCTAGATTTTTATCTAGGCCTTTTTTTATTTATAAACAATTTATAAAAAACAGCTAATATAAAACAGATTACACAAATTGAGGATAAGAATATGAATAAGGCATTTGATTTTAACCCATATGAAGCATTAAAATCAATACTAGAAGCAACATCCTTACATATAGGAAAAGATTTTATAAAATCTGCTGCTGATGAAATTAAAAAACTATATAAAGCTGATTTAGTATTTATCACTAAAGCTGTTAATTTTAATCCAACTACAAAAGTTGAAGTATTATATGCAACTAACAAAAATATACCAAAAGAATTTGAATTAGTTGGCACGCCTTGTGAATTAGTATTTCAAAACAAAATTGTAGAAATTCATGAAAATGTAAATAAGGATTTTTATAAAGAAAGAAATTCAGGCTTTGAAAGCTTTTATGGTGTTCCAATAAATAATGATGGAAATGAATGTATTGGACATATTTCAATATTCTCAAAAGAAAAAAGAAAATTAGCAAAAGAACTTGAAGATATAGCATTGATTTATTCACGTAAAATTGAGCGAGAAATCTTTAGATTAGAACTTGAAATAGAAAATGACAAGATTAGAGAAGAGTTGGAAAAGCTTACAATTACTGACCCCTTAACTAATACTTACAATAGACGACACTTTATTAATTCATGTTCTGATTTATTCCAACAAGTAAAAAGATGTAGTATAAAAGCCACACTTGCTTATATAGATATTGATGACTTTAAAAATATTAATGATAAGTTTGGACATGATGGTGGAGATAAAGTATTAACTGAATTCTCTAATATCTTAAAAGATCAAACAAGAAATGGAATTGATAAGATTTATAGAATTGGAGGAGAAGAGTTTTGTATTCTTAGTATAAATGCAACTTTAGATTCTACATATTTACATCTAAATAGACTTATGAATACTTCAAATACATACTTTGAAAATAGTCAATATGGAAAAATCACATTAAGTGTTGGATTAGTTGAATTTACAAAAGAGCTTGAGAATTTTAATGATTTAGTAAACATAGCAGATAAGAAAATGTATCAAGCTAAAAAGAATGGAAAAAATACAATTGTAAAATAAAGATACTAAAGAGGTATCTCTATTTTAAACTCTTCACCTTTAAAGTTTTTATCTTCATATTCATACTCTATAGTTTTATTTGATAACTTACCATTAAAGTGTTTTTTAATTATTTCATTAGACATGTATAATCCCAAACCAGTACCTTGGCTTTGATGTTTTGTTGTAAAATAAGGTTCATATATCTTTTCTGCAAGCTCTTCATCTATTCCACCTGCATTATCATAAATACTTAGCGTTAAGACTTTATCTTTTACATCTGTTTTCATAAAGATATAATTCTCTTCTTTGTCCATAATACTTTTTTCACTTAAAGCATCTTTTGAATTATTTATTATATTTATTACAACTTGCATTAATTCAAATTTATAACCACTTATATAAATATCATCTAAATTTAGTATTAAATTAATATTGTTTGATTTATATGATGATTCAAAAATTACTAAATTTTCTTTAATAGCTTCACAAACAGAAAAGTTTTCAATCTCATTATTAGGATTAAAGAAATATCTAAATTTATCAATAATTGAAGATAGATAATCTACAGTTCCTAATAATTTATCTATATCTTTAATAGTTGCATTTTTATCTAAAGTATTTAGTTGTAATTGCATACTAATAGTTGATGCGATTACACTAATTACTGTTAGAGGTTGTCTCCATTGATGTGCAATATTACCGATCATTTCTCCCATTGAAGCAAGCTTTGATTGTTGATATAACATTCTTTCTTTTTGTTGATTTTCTTCTTGAAGTACAACTAAATCATTAATATTTGTATGGAATCCTGTAAACCTACTTTGATGTTTTTTTGAATCATAAAATAATTTACCTCTTATTTTAATCCACATAAAAGAGCCATTTTTACATTTAAATCTATATTCACTTTCAAATACTTCTGTTTTACCAGATAAATGTTCTTTTAAAGCAATCATTGTTTTTTCATAATCATCTTTATGAATACTTTTTTGCCAGAAACTTTTGTAAGTTTTAATATCATGGCTTGAATAACCTAACATTGTTAAAAATCTTGGAGAGTAAAATATCTTCTTATTTTTTAAGTCAACATCCCATAATCCATCTTGAACACCATCAATAGCCCTAGAGTATTGTTCTTTCACATCTCTAAGTTCTGAGATAATTCCTTTTAATTCATAAGCAAATTTATCAAATTCTAAAACTTTTGTGTTTTCATATCTAATACTTTTATCATCTTTGACTTTATATGCATAATTAAGAAGTTTAGAGAAAGGCTTAATAATAAACTTGTTTGATAAATAATATAAAAGTATAAAACAAAAAATTAGGAAAAGTAAAAGAACAAATGCTTGATGAAGAAAAGATTCTTTTAAAACATCAAAAGAATTATTTTTAGTAACATATATGATATTTAAAGATTTGTTTTCAAAAATTTCATACCACATACTTGAATATATTGTTCTATCTCCTATATCAACACTATTATGATAAAACCTACTTAAATCAATTGCTATATTTTTTTGCGTAGAAGCAATAATATTATTATCAAAAAATATATGCATATCAACCTGTTTTGACTTACTTTTTATATCATTAAGTAAAGCAAAATTATTATTCAATATTTTTGCAGCATAAATTACAGCTTGTACTCTACCTGTATTATTGTCAATGATTTGTTTTGTACTTATCATTAAAACAATGTCTTCATTATTAACTTTTATATTAATAATTTTATGATTAATTGACGATTTTATCTTTCTAATTTCATCTATTATAGATTCTGTATCAAATAAAGAATTACTATAATCGTAAACTTCATTGTTCTTTTTAAAAAAAAGTAAATCAATACTATCTATATAAGATAAGGTTTCAATTTTATAAGAAATAGAATCAGGATTATTTAGATCATTGATATTTTCAAACTCTTTAGATATTTTTGATACGATATTATCTAGATTATTTTGTTCATTCTCAATTATTAGTTTAGTAATATTGTAAGTTTGTTTGAAGTAGTCATCAATATTTTTGTCTACTACTTTTTGAGTATTAATATATGTAGAAAAAAGTACCGCAATACTTAATACAATAAAAAATACTAAAAGTAGTAAACTATTTAATAAAGATAAAGATAATTTTTTATTTGTCATCATCAGATGTATACCTGAATGCCCTTTTTTTAAGTTTTTCTAGTTCTTCTTGTTTTATTCCTCTCTCAACAAGAGCAAAATCCCCTGAAAAGATTGTTGGTATTTTATCTCTTCTGTTTTCTAAATCAAGCTTAATACCTTCAGCCATAGCAACACCATTATCATCATTCATTCTCATAACAGTTACATCCATAAAGCCATCTTGAATAGCTTTTAATTCGCTATTTCCACCGCCCCATCCATTTACTAAAACTTTTCCTACTAAATTTTTTTCCTTAAGTGCTTCTACTACACCTAAGGCAATATCAGTTGAGCAAGCATAAATAAATTTTACATCTGGATCAATTTTAAGTAAATCTAATGTTGCTAATCTAGCTTTGTCTTTACTTGTATTTGTATAATATTCATGTACTACTTTTAAGTCTGAATTCTTTGATACATAATCAATAAATTTTGTACCTCTCATATATCCAATATAACCATTTGATGTATATAAAACGGCATATTTACCTTTTCCTTTTGTTTTTTTGATATAGTAATTAGCTAACATTTGACTACCTAGCATATGATCAAATCCTACATATAAAAAAGGTTGGTCTTTTTGCCATTTTCGTAAAGGTGTTGTGATATTTTGAAGAATTAATTTTGGTTTTTCTCTACTCATAATTCTTTCAATGAATTTAGCGTGTTTACTAGCATCTAATACAAATACTAAATAATCTGTATTATCTTTGATAGCTTTTAAAAGTAGTTTTGATTGAACTCTTGTTTCAACGTGAGGTTTTGTGAAATGAAGAACTAACTCATAGTTTATTCCAAGTTCATTAAGTCGTTTCTCAAATGAAACTTTACTTTTCATCCAATAGTCAGTTAGTTGTTTACCAGGGTAAACTAAAACTATTCTAATTTTCTTATTCTCTTGTTTTATTTTTACTGCATCTTTTTGAATTTGTGCAATAAAATCATTACTTATTTTCTCTTGATTAGTAAATTCTATATACTCATCAATAGCAAAATAGTCTGAATTACCTGCATTCAAAATATTGAATGCACACATTAAAATAATTAATTTGAAAATGTAATGTTTCATGGGAGCCACCTATTTTTAAGTTAAATTCCAATTATTATAACATAACAAATTAATTTTCTTAACGATTAATAATAAAGCCTTTATTTTACTAGGCTAGATATTTGCTTAAATACTGGATTTTTTGCGTTAACTGTTAGCTCAAATAAAATTGACTCATAAGTAGTAGGAATTACTCCTGCTTGAATTAATCTCTCCAGTGCCATATCTGTATCTTTTTGTTTTCTTGAAGTTACACAATCTGTAACTAATACAGGTTGTAATCCAGCTTCTAATAAATCAATACAAGTTTGTAAAACACAAACATGAGTTTCAATACCAGCAACAATTACTACTTTTTTTCCTGCATTTTTAATAGCTTCCATAGTTGGTTCATTTTTACAACAAGAAAAAGTAGTTTTCTCAAAGTGAGGATCAGGATCAACAAATTCTCGTAAACTTGGGATTGTTTCCCCAATTCCTTTTTTATATTGTTCATTTACAATAAATGGAACTTCTAAAGTCTTAAGACCTTTTACTAATGTTACTAAGTTTTTCTCGATTTCATCTTTGTTTGTCATATAAGGGTAAAGTCTATCTTGTACATCAACTAAACAAAATAGTGTTTCTTCCACATTAATTCTCATTTGCTCTCCTTAATTTATATCTAACTATCATACTAAAAAATATATATAAATTTCTTGGAAAATATTGCTAATTTGAGTTTTTTTGGAAGATTTGAGCAGTGAGTATTAAGAGGAAAAGTTCCTCTTAATCTAAGTGGTTTATTTAAAAGCTACTTTTTCAGCTCTTTCTAGAAGTTCTTTTGCACCTTTTGAGATGAAAACTTTTGCAAGTTCAATTCCAGCAGTCTCGTAATCATCAATTGATATTTTAATATCATCTTTAATAGTCTCAGTTCCATCAGGCATTCCAACGATTGCTTGAAGTCTAATCTCTTTATCATCTAAGATTGTAGCTTTTACACCTATTGGCACTTGACACCCACCTTGTAGAGTATCAACAAAAGATCTCTCAATTGTAGATTCAATATGTGCATCTTTGTCATTTAATACAGAAACAATTTTTTTAATCTCTTCATTAGAAGTAACTTCAATTCCTAAAGTTGCTTGTCCCATAGAAGGAATCATAATATCAGTTGAAATAGGAGTAAAGTATTTTACTTCATTTTCAATTCCTAATTTTTGAACCCCTGTAGTTGCAAGAATAATTGCATCATACTCACCAGCATTTAACTTAGCAATTCTAGTATTAATATTTCCTCTTAAATCCAAAAGTTCAATATCAGGTCTGATTAGTTTAATTGCCATTCTTCTTCTTAAACTTGTAGTACCAATAACAGCACCTTGCGGTAAATCTTCAAAAGAAGCATATTTATTACTTAATAAAGCATCTCTAGCATCAAATCTTTTTGTAACAGCTCCAAGTTCTAATCCCTCTTCAAATTTAGTTGGTACATCTTTTAATGAGTGAACAGCAATATGCGCATCACCATTTAACATAGCAAGTTCAAGTTCTTTAGTAAAAAGACCTTTCCCACCAATTTTTGCTAAAGGAACATCAAGGATTTTATCACCTTTTGTTACGAATTCTTGAAGTTCAACTTCCATATCTGGATAATGTTCTTGTAATTTCGCTTTGATATATTCACTTTGCCATAATGCTAATTGACTTCTTCTTGTTGCAATAACTAATTTTTCCATACTTCTATTTTCCTAATGTCTCAAATTTTAATCTTGTATTATCTTTTACACCATTAACAAAAATTGACGGTGTACCACTAACCATAACGTCTTTACCCATTTGGATATCAGAGTTTAATTCACTTTTTACTTTATAAATTGAAATATCTTTTAGTGTGATATTTGTTTTAAATTCAGTGTTAAATGCTTTTAAAATCTTTGCTTCATCTCTTTCGTTAGATTTGAAGTATTTATCCCAATCCATCTCATAAACTCTTAATTCAAGATTTTTGATATTTAGATGTTTAGCAACTTCCATTATTTTTGATAAAGGACCTGCTGCTGGATGTAATTTTAACAAAGGATAATGATAATAGTATAATGCAATTTTATTACTATTTTTATTCACATACTTTATTACATCTGGGATATAATCCATACAAAATGGACATAAAGGATCAGAGAAAACTACTAGTTTATCTTTTGCCTTATGATTTCCAGCAATTAACTTAGATTCATCATAGTAATTAGCTGTCAAATTTGGAGTTACAATATCTTTTAAAGATTTTCCAGTTTTAGCATCTAATAAATCAAGAGCAATATACTCTCCATCAGAGAAAAGTACATCTTTTGCATTAATTACTTTATTAGATTTAACCTTTGCTTCTACATCTAAGATGTACCCATTCCAACCTTTTACTGGTAGTTCTTTTTTTGTAGCTATTTCTACACTTAGAACTTCAATATCAGGGTTCTTTTCTAATCTATTTATTTCAAAATCTATTACATTGTCATCAGCATTTGCAAATAAAAAAGTTGAGCATAAAATGGACGAACATAATAATTTAAAAGCTATCTTCATAAAATATTTCCTTTAACTTCTAGATTTAACTGTAATTTTCTTAACATCAAGTAACTCTTTTGCTTTATTAAGCATAGGAGAGTTAATAATATCGTTTAATTGTAACTCTTTTTGTGAAAGAGTTGGTTTAGCTGTCTTATGCATATCTGCAACACAACCAGAACCCACTTCAACATCTTCAATCATAGAACCAGAATCATTAGAATTATTATTCTCTATTGGCGCTTCATTTTGAATATTTTGTTGTGCTTCCTTAGGAGGGGCTTGAATGACCTTTTTAGGTTTAAGCTTGTCGGGGTTCTTCCTTTTTAAAATCTAGCTCAACTTCGTTTCCAAAGATATCTTGAGCAAATGTTCTTATTAAAGCAAAGTGTTTATATAAGAATTTTCTATCATCACCTTGAGCATAAGAAGCAATTGAAAGTTTATTATCAGTAAAACCTCTGAAAATAAAGTTTTTCTCAAAACATTCACCAAGTGAATAATCTCTATCATAAACTTTTTCAGTTAATTTAATATATAAAACATTCTCTACAACTTCAGTTTTTTTACTTGGTATTGGTTCTTCAACAGGTACAACTTCAACATCTGCACTTGGATTAAATGGTACTTGTTGCTCAACTGCTTGAACTTCAACTTCTTGAGAAACTATTTCTTTTACTGCTTCATCAACTACTGTTTCTAAACTCTCATTAGGTGCAGGTGGAGTTATAAGCTCTTCTTGTTTTTGCTCAACTACTGGTGTTGGCGTTTGCATAGCTTGAGTTTGCTCTGGTACTGGTTGGTTTTCAATAGGTGCAGACATTCCCTCATCAAAAGGATTAGGATAAGACACAGTTTCAATAGCATCTACTAAACCTAAATCTACAAAAGAAGTGGACTCTACTAATACTTCATCAGCTGGTGTTAACTCTTCTATTTTAGTTTCAGGTAAATCATCTGGCATCATAATAGGCTCAGGAATTGGTGTAACACTTGGAGCTGAACTTGGCATATCATCAAAAGGATTAGAGTTAACAACACCTTCAACTACAATATTTTTCAACTCTTCTTCTACTGTTGATCTCTCTTCAATAGGTGTTTCATTTTTTACTTCTTCAACTATCTTTTCTTCAACAATAGGAGCAGAAACAACTGCTTCAGCTTCTTTTACAGGAGTTGGTTCTTGTATTACTGGTGTTGGTTCAACTAGAGGTGCTACAGGAGCCACTGGTGATTGTACTACCATTGGTGCAACATCTTGACTTGGTTCAATTCTTTGAATTTGATTGATAATATCGTCAATAGTTTTAATATCAACAGCTTCTACCATTTTCATTAATGTTAAAATAAGTACAAATCCACCATCAGAATTCATAGCAAGTAATTGTTTTGCATCACTTAAAATTCTAAAGAATCTATCAAATAAAAGTAAATCAAATCTTGTATCTTTTGCTAACATTTTGTGTTTTAAGAAAATTGTCATTTCATCACATACTTGTGATACTTCATAGTTTTCTAACTCTCTTACAATAGTAGTAATGTCACCTTTATTTAATACAACAGTAAATATTTTGTCCATTACTTCAGGGTCAATAAGTCCAAGCATATCAACAACAGCAGATGTAGTTACTTTTCCTTTTGAGAAAATAATAGCTTGGTCAAGCATAGTTAAAGTATCTCTTAAACTTCCTTGTCCAGTTCTTGCTAAAATCTCTAAAG
This sequence comes from Poseidonibacter lekithochrous, assembly GCF_013283835.1. Taxonomy (GTDB): domain Bacteria; phylum Campylobacterota; class Campylobacteria; order Campylobacterales; family Arcobacteraceae; genus Poseidonibacter; species Poseidonibacter lekithochrous. The sequence continues at coordinate 3,132,241 of NZ_CP054052.1, forward strand.
CAGATGATTCATAATCAATATTTTCTTCATTTAAAATATGTGATAAATGATGAATTACATCAGAAGATGCAATTTTATTAAATCTAAAATGCTGAGTTCTTGAAAGAATTGTTGCAGGTAATTTAAGTGGGTCTGTAGTTGCAAGAATAAACTTCACAAATCCAGGAGGTTCTTCTAGTGTTTTTAATAAAGCATTAAATGCTTGAGTAGTAAGCATATGAACTTCATCGATTATAAATACTTTAAATCTAGCAGAACTTGGTTTGTATTTTGTATGCTCAATCAGGTCTTTGATATCATCAATACCTCTATTTGAAGCAGCATCCATTTCTATAATATCCAAGTGTCTATTTGCATTTGCACTTTTACAATTATCACATACTTCACATGGTTTTGAAGTAGGACCCTCAAAACATAATAAAGCTTTTGCCATGATTCTAGCAGTAGAAGTCTTACCACTTCCTCTTAATCCACTGAATAAATATGCGTGAGATAATCTATTTGAATCTAACGCTAATGATAAAGTTTGAGAAACTGTACTTTGACCTACTAAATCTTCAAATCTATGAGGTCTATACTTTAACGCTAAAACTCTTTTTTCCATCATATCACTCATATTTCACATTTCCTAATTATAATTTTTTCATTTTGTTTACTGTTTTCAAATATCATATCTATCATATTTGTATTTATACTTCCAGTATGTAGTATAGAGATGTTAAGATTACCTTCATTCACATGTCCATTTTCACAACTTAGACTTTTTAGTCTCTTTGCAATGGCTGAGCCTGTTTCTATTAGTTTTACTTCATAACCCATAACTTCTTGAATTACATCAGAAACCAAAGGATAATGAGTACAACCTAAAACAATAGTATCTACACTATTTTCTCTCATAGGTTCAAGCCAAGAAGAAAGCATTGATTTTGTTTTTTCATGTAAAACATCACCATTTTCTATCTGCTCAACTAAACCTGGGCATGCTTGCTCAAAAAGAGTAACTTCTTTTTGTTTTGATAACTTATCTACAAGTACTTGGTACTTATCACCATTCAAAGTAGCAGTTGTCGCTAAAACCCCAATCTTTGAAGTTTTTGTTGTTTCAATTGCCGGTTTAATACCAGGTTCTGTTCCTACAACCATTAGAGTTTTTTCAACTTCTCTTAAATACATAATAGATGCAGAAGTTGCTGTATTACAAGCAACTACTAATACATCAATATCATGATTTTCTATTAAAAAATCTGTAATTTGTTTGGAACGTTCTAGTATTTGATTTGTAGTTTTTTGACCATAAGGAGCATAGGCTGTATCCGCCACATAATATATATCTGCACCCTTAAAAATATCTGTAATAGCCCTAACAATTGTTAGACCACCAAGACCAGAATCAAAAACCCCTACTTTCAAATGACACCTTATACTTAATTTATGAGATTATATCAAAAAAGTTATAACTAATATGTTAAAATTAACCTACTTTAAAACCAAAGGCAAGATTTTGTTTTCTCACTTTCATCCATACGAACCATTTTTACACCAAGATACAAAAAAAGTAATAGTAGGAACTCTCCCACCACCTAGATTTTGTACTAAAGAATACAAAATAAATGATGTGCTTTTTTGTTATGGTTCACAAGATGGAATGTTATGGAAAAGCCTTGATAGAATCTATAATTTAAATCTGATTTATAATAACTCACAAGAAGCAGTTAATATGAGAAAAGAGTTTTTAATCTCTAAGAAAATTGGGGTTTGTGATATTGTATCTTCTTGTAAAAGAGAAAAAATAGATGCAAGTGATTTGGGAATGAAAGATATAATATTACGAGATATTCTAGGATATATCAAAGAATATAAAACCATAGATACTCTTATTTTCACAGGTGGGAATTCTAAAAATGGCCCTGAGTATTTTTTGAGACAAGTACTAAAAAAAGAGAAGATTAAATATGAGGTAGTTTCTAGTGAAATACCAAAAGTTCATGAGTTTACATATGATAACAGAGTTATTAGAACTATATCTTTAACATCTCCATCAAATGCTGCTAATAGGTCTATTGGGGCAAATGCTTTATATAAAAGCAAAAAGAGTGAAAACCCAAACTATTCAACTTTTGATTTTAGAGTTGAACAGTATGAGAAAGTTTTTAATTTGTAGTTACTTCGTAAATTGGAAGTTCAATAATAAACTTTGTTCCAAGTTGTGTATTACCAAAAGTAAGATTACCTTTTAAGCTTTTAGTAACGATATTAAAACAGTTATATAATCCAATACCAGTACCTACGTTTTTATCTTTTGTAGTGAAATATGGATTAAAAATTTTGTTTTTAATCTCTTTGGGAATTCCTCCAGCATTATCTTCAATAGTAATTATAATTTTATCTTCTTTTTTTCCTACAGAATATTTTACCCATTTATCTTCTATTTTATTTTCACATAATGCATCTTTTGCATTATTTAAAATAGAGATTAATACTTGAAGTAATTCTCCTGATATTAGTCTAAAAGATATAGATTCTTCTTCAATATTACCTTCAATTATTTTTATCTCAGATACAGCAAAACTAGGCTCAATTATTTGTAAAGCCATTTTCACTCTATCTTGAATAATCACATCTTTTTCTTTGTGACTTTCTTGAATATAGTCTCTAAATTCATCAATAGTTGTAGATAAAAACTGAGTGTTTTCTACTATCTTATTTGCATAAGAACTAAAGTCTTCATTACTTAACATATCATGTTCTTGTTTTATTTTCATACCACTTGCAGCAGTTGAAATAATACTTAAGGGCTGTCGCCATTGGTGGGCAATATTACCAATAAGATCGCCCATTTGAGCCATTTTCATTTGCTCAAATATTTGTTTATCTTTTTTCTTGTTTAAATCTTTTTCTTTTTTAATTCTTTCTTCTAATTTAGAAGCTTTAGAACTTAGTTTTTTATTTTCGTTTTCTAGGTTCATCATATTTATACATGAGTTAATACTCATATTTAATTTTTTTCGTAAGCTTTCATAAATCGATTCTAAAAAAGAAAAGTCAGAATCTTTCTCATAAGAGCAGACCATTAGACCTTTTTCTAATTTGTATAATAAAAGATTAAATACTTCATCATATTTATATATATTAATTTTATTTTCATTTGTTTGTTGAAGTAAGTTATTCACATCATAATCTATTGTTTTACCAAGTGATGCGATATTTTTATTATGTTTATTATCAAGAAGATAGAAACTAGCATAAGTAGCTTTTGTTTCATCTATAAAAGTTTCTAAGGTTTCGCCAATCATCTCATCAAGCTTCAAACTGTTTCCAATTGAGTTTTGACATTTATACGAAATCGATAGTTCGTTCAATTCAAATATCCTTAAAAAATAAGTTAATTACTTATTAAATACTGTTTTTTTGGGGTGTTATATAATAAAAAATACAATTTGATAAATAGTAGCGAAAAAAGTTTAAGAGAAGTATAGAGAAAAGGGGAATTTTAGAACTTGCAATACAAAAAATCGCAAGTTCTAAAGAATTATATTAGAAAGCTTCTACAATAGAACCTTTGTATTTGTCATTAATAAAGTTTCTAATCTCATTTGAGTTTAATACTTCATTTAATGCTTTGATGTAATCTTTGTTTTCATTACCTTCTTTTACAACAAGAATGTTTGCATAAGGAGAGTTTTTAGATTCAATTACTAAAGCATCTTTTAATGGATTTAAATTAGCAGCTAAAGCATAGTTAGTATTAATAACAGCAGCATCTACTTCATCTAAAACTCTTGGTAATTGAGGAGCATCTAACTCTTTGATTTGGAAGTTTCTTGGATTCTTATCAATATCAAGTGCAGTTTTAAATTTAACATCTTTGAAAGTTAATAAACCTTGTTCTTCTAAAATATTTAATGCTCTACTTTCATTTGTAGGATCATTAGGAACTGCAATTGTAGCACCATCTTTTAATTCATTTAATGCTTCAATTTTCTTAGAGTAAACACCCATTGGTTCTAAGTGAACATTAACAGTTTTTACTAATTTAGTATTTTTGTTTTTGTTAAACTCTTCTAAGTATGGTAAATGTTGGAAAAAGTTAGCGTCAAGTTCACCTTCATCAACAGCAATGTTTGGTGTAACATAATCAGTAAATTCAACGATTTGTAATTCATAACCTTTAGCTTTTAATAAAGTTTGTGCAATCTCTAAGATCTCTGAATGAGGAACTGGAGTAGCTCCAACTTTAATAACTGTTTTTTTCTCTACTTTTGATTCTTTTGAATCAGTACAAGCTGTAAATGCTAATGCAACAACAGCAACTAATGCTAATTTTAAAATATTTTTAAACATATATATTCTCCTTATTTTTTTGTAATTTTGTATAAATAGTCACCAAAACTTTGGCAGACTTGTACTAATGCAATTAAGATTAATACAGTGTAAATCATAGTATCTGTTTGGAATCTGTAGTAACCATATTTAATAGCTACATCTCCAAGACCTCCACCACCAACAGCTCCAGCCATTGCTGAGAAACCAATAACAGTAATTAATGTTAAAGTAATTGCTGAAATAATTGCAGGTAATGCTTCTATTAACATCACTTTGAAAATGATTTGAAAATCACTAGCCCCAAAAGACTTAGCAGCTTCAACAACACCTTTATCTACCTCTTTTAATGCACTTTCAATAAGTCTTGCAATAAAAGGAGCAGCTCCAATAGTTAGAGGAATAATAGCAGCACTTGTACCAATACTTTTTCCAATTAAAAACTTTGTAACAGGGAAAAGAACAATCATTAAAATAATAAAAGGAAAAGATCTTAAAGTATTAATTACAACATCTAATATTGAATATACTTTTAGATTTTCTCTTAATCCACCTTTTGATGTTAAAATCAGAATAATTGCTAAGAAAAATCCAATAACAACAGCAAAAAATGTCGAAACTAATGACATATAAACAGTTTCACCTAATGCAGGTAATAAAATATCAACCATTATAATACCTCCCAAATAATTTCATGTTCTTTTATATAGTTCGTAACTTTTTCTTTATCACTTTGTTTAATATTAATAACCATATTTCCAACAATATGAGTATTAATTTCTTCAAGTTTTCCCCATACAATATTAAAGTCCATATCTAACTCTCTTGCCATTTTTGTAATAAATGATTGGAAAGCATTATCTTTTGGGAAATAAATTTTAATATTTACTCCATCCTCTGGAACTACTTCTGTTTCACCTAAAAATTCTTTCATTTTCTCATCAGGTTTCAAAAACAACTCTTCAGTATCATCAAAACCAATAATATTTCCATGCTCTAATAAAAGAGCTTTTTGAGCAATTTGTTTTACAACTTCCATTTCATGTGTAACTAAAACAATTGTAATATTTAGTTTTTCATTAATCTCTTTTAATAAATTTAAAATAGATGTAGTTGTATTTGGGTCAAGTGCTGATGTTGCTTCATCTGAAAGTAAAACTTCTGGATCCAAAGTCAAAGCTCTTGCAATTGCAACTCTTTGTTTTTGTCCACCACTTAATTCACTAGGATATGATTGAAGTTTTTCATCTAATCCAACTAATGATAATAAATCTTTTACTTTTTTAGAAATTTCATCTTTACTGTATCCCCAAAGTTGCATTGGTAAAGCAACATTTTCAAATACAGTTTTTCTTTGAATTAATGAAAAGTGTTGAAATATCATTCCAATATTTTTTCTAAATTCTCTTAATTCATTTTTCTTAAGAGTTTTAATCTCTTTATTGTTAACTTGTAATGAACCATCACTATAATCTTCAAGTCCATTAATACATCTCATTAATGTAGATTTTCCTGCACCACTGTGTCCAACAATGGCAAAAATCTCACCTTTTTTAATATCAATAGAAATATTATTTAAAACTTTTACGTCACCATAGTGCTTATTCAGATTTTTAATATTTATCAATTTTTGTCCTTATTCGTGATGCAATAGTATTAAAAAATGAATAAAAGATGTGTTAAAGAAGACATTTAAATGTAATTTTATGCAATTTTAATGAAGATTTATAGGAAATAAAATTGACTATATTACTATAGTATTTGGAATAACTAGTATTATTTATTTAAAGATGTGAGGATTTATGTATTAGGTATAAAAAAAGAGAAGTTAAAAACTTCTCTTTTCTATTCGTTCATTCCAGCGAAGAAAGCTTCGTTGTTTGGAGTTTTTTGCATTTTTGAATATAAGAATTTAAGTGCTTCAACTTCATCCATAGATGCAATAGCATTTCTAAGAATCCAAGTTTTTTGTAACACTTCAGGAGTAAGAAGTAATTCTTCTTTTCTAGTACCTGATTTAATAATATCAAGTGCTGGATAAACTCTTTTGTTAGCTGCATTTCTAGATAATACAACTTCTGAGTTTCCTGTTCCTTTGAATTCTTCAAAGATAACTTCATCCATTTTAGAACCAGTTTCAATTAATGCAGTTGAGATAATAGTTAAAGAACCACCCTCTTCAATATTTCTAGCAGCACCAAAGAATCTTTTTGGTTTATGTAAAGCATTTGCATCAACCCCACCTGAAAGTACTTTTCCAGAACTTGGTGTTACAGTATTATATGCTCTTGCTAATCTTGTAATAGAATCTAATAAGATAACTACATCTTTTTTCATTTCTACAAGTCTTTTTGCTTTTTCAATTACGATTTCAGCAACTCTAACATGATTATGTGCAGGTAAATCAAAAGTAGATGAATAAACTTCACCTTTAACACTTCTTTGCATATCAGTAACCTCTTCAGGTCTTTCATCAATTAATAGTACCATTAAAGATACTTCAGGATGATTTTTACTAATACCATGAGCTAGCTCTTTTAATAACTCGGTTTTACCAGTTTTAGGAGGAGCAACAATAAGACCTCTTTGCCCTTTACCCATAGGAGCAAATAAATCTAACATTCTTCCTGTCATTCTTTTAGAATCATACTCAAAACTAAATCTTTCAGTTGAGTATAAAGGAGTTAAGTTGTCAAATAATGGTCTGTTTTTTGATGCTTTGATTGGTAAGTAGTTAATTGCTTCAATTTTAAGTAAAGCGTTGTATTTTTCACTTTCTTTGTTTGGAGGTCTAACTTGTCCAGTTACGATATCTCCTGTTCTTAGTGCAAATTTTCTAATTTGAGTAGCACTTACATAAGAATCATTTGATGTATCTGAGAAGTTACCATCGATTGCCCTTAAGAATCCAAATCCACCTTCTTTAATCTCTAAAATACCAGTGAATAAAATAAATCCACCTGCATCAATTTGATTTTTAAGAATCGAGAACATTAAATCTTGTCTTTTAAGTTCTTGTGGGTTTTCTACATCTAATTCTTTTGCAATATCTAGAAGTTGCTCAAGTGGTAGTTCTCTAAGTTGTTCAATTTTGTATCCCTCAACAGGAATGTGCGTTCTTGTTTTTCTAGCAGTAGTAGCTTTTGCTTTGCTCTGAGTTTTTGACTCTTCCATGAGTAATGTTAACCTTTTTTGATTTTACATATCATATATGTAGTAGTTTATTTGTAGTTTTTGTAGTTTTTTTAATTAGTAATAGCGTAATTGTAGTCTTTATTTAGATATTTGTCAATTAAATTGAAATAAGCATAAAAAAAGGTGCCAAAAATTGACACCTTATATAAGTATAGTATAGTTAAACTATTCTAATATTATAAATCACCTTCGTGTTTACCTAAGTACTCAGCTACACCTTCAGTAGAAGCTTTCATACCTTCGTCACCTTTATTCCAACCAGCAGGACAAACTTCACCGTGCTCGTTAGTAAATAACATAGTATCTACCATTCTAATCATTTCGTCAATGTTTCTTCCTAATGGTAAGTCATTGATTACTGCGTGTCTAACTGTTCCGTCTTTGTCAATTAAGAAAGAACCTCTTAAAGCTACTGCATCACCAAATAATACATCGTAATCTCTAGAGATTTGCTTAGATAAATCTGCAACTAATGGGTAAGAAATTCTTCCGATTCCACCATTATTAACGTCAGTTTCTCTCCATGCGAAGTGTGAGAATTGTGAATCAACAGAAACACCAATTACATTAACACCTCTAGATGTAAATTCTTCAATTCTTTTTGAGAATGCAATGATTTCAGATGGACATACAAAAGTAAAGTCTAATGGATAAAAGAATAATACTGCACCATTTTCACCGATATTTTCATATAAATTAAAATCTTCTACAATTTGACCGTCTGCAAGTACAGCTGTTGCTGTAAAATCTGGAGCTTTTTTAGTTACTAACATTTTATTTCCTTTGATTATTTTTAAATTGTTGCCGTAATTATATACTAAATTTTTTTAAAATAAACTACAAGTTTCCTTAAATTTTAAAATTTGTATAATTTTTATCTTAAGATAAATTTTATCCTTAACTAGTTCTTTTTTTTAAGTTTTCTATAAAATCAATACAATAATCATTATCATTTTTAATATGCTAAATAGTGACTGTTTCGATTTTACCGTACTTCTGCTCTCTCACTTGATAAATTTTCTCTTTTAAAGAAAATTTTATATTTACTGTGATAAAGTTTTATAAATTTTAAATAGGAGATATACTATGGCAGTAAAAATTACTGATATCTGTATTAGCTGTGACGCATGTTTAGACGAGTGTCCAGTAGAAGCAATTGTTGATAACGACGATAACCCAACTGGTGAAGATACTTATTACGTATACGCTGATAAATGTGTTGAGTGTGTAGGACACAATGACGAACCAGCATGTGCTGAAGCATGTCCAACTGAGGGATGTATCCAATGGGACGAAGTTGGTTCTGGATCAGTTGAAAAAGATGACAGAGGTGAGCCAAATACACCTGTTGTTGAAGACTAATTTTTAGTTAAAACTTAACAAATATTTATTCAAAAGGTAAGTAGTATTTTTTACTACTTGCCTTTTTTTATTTAATTAGGTATAATCCGCGACTTAAAAAAATATTAGGGATAAATATGGAACAAACACTTTCAATCATCAAACCTGACGCGGTAGCTAAAAACGTTGTTGGTCAAATCTTATCAAGATTTGAAGCAGCAGACTTAAGAGTAGCAGCAACTAAAAAAATGCAATTAAGCAAAGCAGATGCAGAAGCATTCTATGCAGTACACGCTGAGAGACCATTCTTTGGTGACTTAGTATCTTTCATGATTTCTGGACCAGTTGTTGTAACTGTTTTAGAAGGTGAAAATGCAATGTCTAAAAATAGAGACTTAATGGGTGCTACTAATCCTAAAGAAGCTGAAGCTGGTACAATTAGAGCAGATTTCGCTGAATCTATTGATGCAAATGCAGTACATGGTTCTGATTCTGTTGAGAATGCAGCAAACGAAATTAAATTCTTCTTCTCTGACAGAGAAATTTGTTAATAATTAGTTAATTAAACTAGTTTACAATGAAAATAGAATTTAAAAAAGTACCTCAAAGCCCCAAAGAATTCAGCTCCGTGCTTGATTCAGTAGAAATTTCAGGTACTTTTTGTAAAATATCGCAATCGTTAGTAAAAATTGATGCAGTATTAAATGGTAATACTACTATTGATTGTTGCAGATGTGGTATTACTGATAGCATTACTATTAATGAAAAGGCTAACTTTTTATTAAGTGATGGTATTTATCAAGATACTGAATCGGAAGATTTAGTAATAGAAATAGACAATAGTATTATCGATTTTGATGAAATCATCGGAAGTGAAATTGAGTCAATAAAAAGTGATTACTATCTTTGTGACAAATGTACGCAAGATAATGATTACGAACAAGAATTTTAAGGAGAATAATTATGGCAGTACCTAAGAGAAGAGTATCTCATTCAAGAGCAGCGAAAAGAAGAACTCATTATAAAATAACTTTAAAGAAACCAGTTAAAGATAGTGATGGTTCTTGGAAAATGCCTCATATGGTTAACCCAAACACTGGTGAATACAAGAACTAATGTATAAAATAGCAATAGATGCAATGGGTGGGGACTTCGGTCCTGAACCTATTATAGAGGGACTTATTGCAGCTTTAAAACAAAACAATAACTTCACTGCTATTGCAGTTGGTAAAAAAGATGAATTAGTATCTTTAATACCAAATAACTTTCTATCAAGAATTGAGATATTAGATACAGATGATGTAATTAGTATGAGCGATTCTGCTACAGATGCACTTAAAAGAAAAGAATCTACAATTTATAAAGCTATTGAATTAGTAAGAGATGGTAATGCTGATGCAATCGTATCTGCTGGACACTCTGGTGCTTCAATGTCTTTAGCAACACTTAGAATCGGAAGAATTAAGGGTGTATCAAGACCTGCTATTGCAACACTTATGCCTACAAGCGAAAATCAAAATACTTTAGTATTAGACGTTGGAGCAAATGTAGACAGTGACGCTAAAAATCTATTCGAATTTGCTATTATGGGACAAGTTTATGCAGAAGATGTATTAAACTTAGATGATCCAATTGTTGGATTATTATCTAATGGTGAAGAAGAAAGTAAAGGTAATGAAGTTACTAAAGAAGCTTATGGCTTAATATCTAAAATTCCTAATTTCGCAGGTAATGTTGAAGGTAGTGATATCTTCAAAGGAACAGTAGATGTTGTTGTTTGTGATGGTTTTGTAGGAAATATCCTATTGAAAACAGCTGAGGGTGTTGCAGACACTATTGGCCAAATCATCAAGAAAAATTTAAAAAGATCTCTAATCTCTATAGCTGGTGCAGTTCTTATGAGAAAAGTATTTAAGAACTTAAAAGTTAGAGTTGATTATGCTGAATATGGTGGAGCTCCTTTACTTGGAGTTAAAGCCCCTGTAATTATTGCACATGGTAAATCTAATCCTAAAGCAATTCAGAATGCGATTTTCCAAGCAATTACAGCAGCAAGTTCAAACCTTAACGGTGATATTGAAGAGAGATTAGCTCAATATAGTAAATAATTTTTTATTTGCTATATATTTAAGGATATGTAAATGACATATGCAGCTTTTAGATCTATTGGAGCTTACGTTCCTCCAAAGATTATGACAAATGCAGATTTTGAAAAAATCATTGATACAAGTGATGAATGGATTACAAAAAGAACAGGAATCAAAGAAAGAAGAATCTCGGAAGAGAATGAAGCTTCTTCTGATTTAGGTGCTAAAGCAGCAGCTCAAGCAATTGAGCGATCTGGACTTGCTAAAGAAGATATTGATTTAGTAATTTGTGCTACAGTAACTCCTGACTATTTATGTATGCCTTCAACGGCTTGTTTAATTGCTTCAAAACTGGATTTACCTCCTGTTCAAGCATTTGATGTTAGTGCAGCTTGTACTGGTTTTGTTTATGCAACATCAGTAGCAAAAGCATTTATTGAATCAGGAATGAAAAAAAATGTTCTAATTGTTGGAGCAGAAACGTACACTTCTATTTTAGATTACACTGATAGAGCTACTTGTTTTATTTTCGGTGATGGTGCCGGTGCAGCTATTATATCTGCAACAGAAGATAAATCAGAAGCAATTATCGATGTAAATTGTTCAAGTGATGGAAACTACGATGATTTAATTAAAACTCCAGGTGGAGGAAGTAAACATCCATGTTCTCAAGAAGTACTTGATGCTAAAATGGCTTGTATTAGAATGAAAGGTAATGAAACTTTCAAACTAGCTGTTAAAACTTTAACATCTGATGTTCAAGTAATGATGGAAAAACATAATATCTCAAATGATGATATTGACCATTTTATCCCACATCAAGCAAACTATAGAATTATTAGCGCTGTAGGAAAAGCATTAGGATTAAATGATGAGCAAACTGTTGTTACTGTTGATAAATACGGTAACACTTCAGCTGCTTCAATTCCAATGGCAATGAACTATGCTTATGAGCAAGGAAAAATTAAAAAGGGTGATACAATTTTATTTGACGCCTTTGGTGGTGGATTAACTTGGGGATCAGCTTTATTCCCATTCGCTCCAAAAAACTAGTTTATAAAAGGGCTTAAACCCTTTTATTTACGTACTCTAAATCTAAATAAACAATCTAATCTTTAAACTTTTAATCTAATTATAAATTTAGCTCCATTATTTGAGTTCTCAATATTTATATTTCCATTCATATTATTTTCAATAATCATTTTAGTCATATAAAGACCTATTCCCGTACCTTGAGATTGGTGCTTTGTAGTAAAATATGGATCGAAGATTTTACCTATGATTTCTTCATCAATTCCACCAGCATTATCTAAAAGTGATATTTCAATATAATCATTTTCAGCTCTTACATCTATATCTATACTAGGATTTTCTACTGCTCTTAAAATTAATACATCTTTTGCATTGGTAATAATATTTAGTAAGGCTTGTGAAAACTCATTTTTAAAGCTTATAAGGCTTAGATTTTCATCACTGTAATTTCTATTAACTTTTATATTTGCATGCTTTAGGGCTGAATTAACGATGAATAAAGCACTATTGATACTATCTTTTATTAAAAATTCTTCTTTTTGTTTTTCTGGTTTATAATAGTTTCTAAAATCTTCAATTGTTTTAGACATAAAATCAATAATTGAATTTCCATCTTTTATTTTACAAAGAAGTTTATCACTAGTTAATTTACCTTTTTCATTATAAGCATCAAGATACATAAGTATTGCACTTAATTGCATCAAAGGTTGTCTCCATTGATGTGCAATATTACCAATCATCTCTCCAAGCATTGCAAGTTTTGATTGCTGAAGTAAAAGTTGTTCATTTTTTTCTTTCTCTTCTAAAGCATTTTTTTGAACTTCTAATCTATGTCCAATCTCTTTTTCAACCATCTCTTCAAGGTTTTTATTTATCTGTTTTAACTCTTCTTCATTTTCATTTATCTTTTTTATTAAAAAAGAGAAGAAATAATTAACAATAATGGCAGCAAGAATAAATAAAACTATACTTGTAATAATTGATTCTCTAACTGTAGATATAAAAGCTTTTTTATCTTTTGTAATATCTAAAAAGAAAATTGCACTAGCAATATCTTCATTTTTAAAGTTTTTTAAACTCATAATCTTTTTTACATAAAAACCATCTTCAAAATTAACCACTGGTTTATCATGTTCTTCTTCACACTTTATTGCCATTTGATTAAAAAAATCACTATTTTTATATTTATTTAAAAACACATCATTATTTTTATTTTTATCTCTTGTAAAAAGAATTCCATTACTATTATCAAAGTCTTTTACACTTTGTAAGAAATATCTTGAATCAATTGTATAAGCAACATAAGATTCTATATTTGCACTATTTTTTACAGGAACAATAACTTTATAAAAAATATCATTTTGTGAAACTACAATATCTAAAAAGCTTTTTCCTTTTAATACTTCACTAGTATATTTTGTTGATATTTTTTCTTTTTCAAAATTTACTATTTTTATATCTTTTAGGAATTTATCATTTTTTATTAATTCTAAAGCGATATTTTCATTTTTATTAATATATATAGTTTGTAATTCATAAAATTTAATTAACTCTTTTTTAAAAAATTCATTGTAATTGTCAAAGTTCTTTTTGTAATTAGTTTCAATTTGATTTAGGTAGTTTTTATTAGATATTCTATTTTGGAAATATAAAGTAAGAAGAAGAATTGAGATTAGCAAAAGTATAAAGTATATACTTTTGTGTTTAATACATATTCCTGATTTAAACATTGTTAAGCTCCAGTTTGTACCCAATTTTGGATACATTTCTTATAAGTTCTTTGGAGGTTTTTTTTCGTAAATCTTTTATCAATGACTTTAAAGCATCCATACTTACTGGATCTTCCCAAACATGATACTCTATACTCTCGTAAGTTAGTACTTTATTTTTATTTTCAATTAAAAGATTTAACAGTAATCTCTCTTTTTTGTTTAATGATATCTCACCATCACTCTTAATAATTGTTTGTTTAGTATAGTTAAACTTTATCTCATTATTAAGATACAAAACTTCATCATTTTTATTTTGTAATAATTCAACACAAGAATTCAAAGCGTCTAATAAGGCATCTTTATCAAAAGGTTTTACTAGATATTTTGTAATATATAATTCAACAGCATTCATTAAATACTCTTTTTCTGTATGAGCTGTCATAATAATTACTGGAATATTTATATCTTTTTGCCTAATCTCTTTTAATGCACTTAATCCATCTTTATGAGGCATATTAATATCTAATAAAAGAATTGAAGGCTTATATGTTTCATATAACTCTATAGCTTCTTTTCCATCATTAGCAGTTATTACTTTATTCACATATAGTTCTAAAACTTCTGTAACTGTTTGTAATATTGCATTTTCATCTTCTGCGTACAATACTGTTAAATCTTCTAATTTCATTTCTACTCTTTTATTAACAAAAGCACAAGGCTTTTGTTAATTTACTTTTTTTGCTTCAATATCAGCAGTGATTTTTACTTTTTCACCTAAAAGTAATCCACCCGAATCTAATAATTTATTTGCTTTTAATCCAAAATCAACTCTATTGATTTTAGCTTCTAATGAGAATCCTAATTTAGTATTTCCCCATGGATCTTTTACAACTCCATTATTTTCATAATCGAACTCAACTTTTTTAGTAATACCTTTAATAGTTAAGTTTGCAATCATCATATCATCTTTGATTTCAACTAATTCAAAAGACATATTTGGGAATTTTTTTACATCGAAGTAATCTGATTCTTTTAAATGAGCATCTCTTTTTTCATTTTGTGTGTTTACAGAGTTTACATCAACTTTACTTTTTAAAACTTTTAACTGTTTTGTTTTTTCATCATATTCAATATTTGCATCAAATTTATCAAAAGTACCATATACATTTGTAATTGATAAGTGTTTGATTTTAAAACCTAATTTTGAGTGACCTGCATCTAAGGCATAAGTTCCTGCGAATAATGTAGAACCTGCAATTAATAATCCTGCTAATACTTTTTTCATCGTTAACCTTTTTGTTTGACATGATGAAAGTATAAAAATAAATCGAGGGAAAAAAGGGGGAATTATAAGTATTCATCTTTAATTGATATTTTATATAATATAATTATTTTATTATTTATTTTAAAGGCTACATATGCAAATAACAAGTAACACAAAAGCTAGTGGTATTTATGGTTCTCATACCCAGAAAGAAACAAATAAAATTTTTGACGAAGACCTAAAAAATACTTCAGAAAATGATATTAATGAAGTAAAAAATAACAATAATGGTAAATTCGTAAGATATTTAGAACATCATAATTCATTTAAAGATATTAATTCTAATGATTTATCTTTTTTCAAAGAGATTTTATGGGACAATAAAATTACTGATGAAGAGTATGAAAGTATTCCATATGAAAAGTTAGACTCTTTTAATAAATTTATCACTCTACCTAAAAGTTTTGATACAAAAGATATTCCTATATTTCTTAGTGAAAAATCTTTTCATTTAAATACAGCATATAACTATAGTGACGACTTAGATTTTAATAAGGCTTTATACAATACATACAAAGACTTATCACTTGAAGATATTTCTACACTATTTTTTGAATTAAATGCAAATATTAAACAAGCTAAAAAAGGAGAGGTTGTATCTATATTATACTTTACTGATATATATACTGAGAAACCAAAAAGTGATAATCTAGAATATCAAGTAGATTTTACAAAACTTCTTACATCAATAATAGATCAGTCACAAGAACACCTAAATAGTCCTACAACACACCCTGAAATAAAAAAACAACTAGAGAAAACAAAAGAATTATATTCAACTTTATTTGACAATTATAAACAAGTAAAAACTGAAACAAGATTAGATGAAGAAAAGCAGGAAACTAATAAAATAAATAGTAATTCTTTACAATATAATAGATTTTCATATATGAGACTTTAACTAAAACTTAATGATTTAGTACTAAAAATACTGTACTAAAGCCATATAAAAAATCGTTCCTGCAAAAATAGAAATCAAATAGTTTTTTAAAGTTATATGTAGTAATGCCGTAAAAGCAATACCACCTACTTCTTTTAATCCATAAGGAGCAAGTGAGAAGTCTACATCTTTTACAGAATAAACTATAAGAATAGTCATAATAACTGCGGGAAAAAATCTTTCAATAAATACCACATAAGGTGGTAAGTCATTTTTTCTGAAAAATAAAAATGGGAAAACTCTCGTAAAGTAGTTAACTACTGCCATAATAACAATGGCTATATATATTTCATAACTACTCATTTTCAACTCTTCTTTTAAAAGTAAACATTAGTATTAGTGAACCTATAATTGATACGATTAACATCTTATCACTTGGTACAAAACAAAGTGCTAAAAATGATGCAACTCCACCTATTATAAAAGGTACTGCATTTTGTAGGTTTTTATATTGTTCAATACATAAAACTACGAAAAGTGCTGTTAATGAAAACTCTAAACCAGCTGTATTAAACTTAATATTACTTCCTACAATTGCTCCTAATGTTGCTCCTGTGAACCAATATGATTGATTAAAAGCTGTTAAAAAGAAGTAATACCATCTTTTTTTTAATTGCTCATCATCTTTTATAGTTGTAAGAAGTGCGTATGTTTCATCTGTTAAACCAAAAATTAAATATGGTTTTAGTTTTCCAGTTTTTTTGAATCTTTTAAGTAGGGATAAACCATAAAAAGATTGTCTAATATTTATAAACCAAGTTGCAATTGCAATATCTACAAATCCAGCTTTCGCATTAAAAAAGTTTATAGCAACAAATTGCAAGGCACCTGCATAAATAAAAAGACTCATAATTGGAGCTAAATACCAAGGATATTCAAAAGATACCAACAATAATCCAAAAGCAAAACCTAAAACTCCATATCCCATCATAACGGGAATAGAAACTTTAAATGCGTGTTTTATTTCTTTTTCATATTTCACTAAAAAAGTTACACTTATTACTTGAATTTTTTGTTATTTGGATTACTTTTGAAAACATTCATTGAATTTTTCTTTGTATCTTTGTTGAATTTATCAACAGTCGCAACTGAATTAAGATATAAAATCGATTCATCAACAACAACTTGAAAAATTGAATGAAGAGGAATTTTCACGTTTGAGCCGAAGTTTTCACTACCAAAACCAGCTTCAAAATGAAGACAGTCATCTTTAATTTCTACTGTTGTATACGTATAGTTTTCTAAAACAAAAAGTGTAAACTTTGGTAATTGTTCCTGAATAGTTGACGGTAATTCCGGATTAAATACAACTGGTTCAATATTTGCTGTAACTGAAAAAGTATGGTTATTTTCTAATAAATACTCTATTGTTTCTTGTACTTGTTTTACAATCAAGTTTTTGTAGTTGTTATTTTCAATAATATCTGTAATCATAATAATTAATACCTATTTTAAAATTTAATTGGTATTATAACTTATGAAACAGATTATTTTGCTTATTTTTATTATTTTTAGTTATACCAATGCTTATGAATTTAAACTAAATAAAAAAGACATATCTTATATAAAAAACTCTCCAGATAAAACTTTTATAGTAAATAGACTAAAAAAATATCAATACCTAAAGAAAAAAATAGTCAATTATGAACTATATAGAAAACTGTCACATATGAATGTATTTTTAAATAAAATAAGATCTAAACTTGATGTACCAAGTAAGGGTTTAGGTGACCATTGGGCAACACCAAAAGAGTTTTTAATAGGTGGTCATGGAGATTGTGAAGATTATGTAATTGCAAAATATTTTTCACTATTAGAACTAGGTATTAAAAAAGAAAAACTATATTTTTCTGTAGTTGATATAAAAGGTCAAAGCCAAGCTCATATGGTTTTATTATATCTAGAAGACAAAAGTAAAACTCCCCTAGTTTTAGATAATCTAAGCTCAAAAGTTTTATCTTTAAAAATAAGAAAAAAACTACAACCTAGGTTTGCTTTTAATGAAATTGATTCATATAAATTAACAAATAAAGGTTTTACTAAAAAAGTTAATATCAACTGGGGAAAAGAAGATAAATGGAATAGACTTTTAAAAAGAGTTTATGAAAAAAACGAATAATCTTTTATTTCATCAAAATCAATCATTGCATTCATAAGTGCTAATTTTGTAGATTTTTTTAACATTTCAACTGTTATATCTTTTTCTATTATTACTCTCTCTTCAAGTAACCTAGCTCTTGTAGTTCCATATAATAAAGGTAGTTTAGGAGTAATCCACATATTTTCATAATATATTGCAATATTTGCAATACTTGTATCACTTAATAAATCATTTTTAATAATTATGATTTCATCACATGATTCTTTTTTTTCATATAATTCATCTAATTCACTCCTATCAAAATACTTTTTTGAATAATCAATATTATTGTCATATATTAATTTAAAAGTTTTGATTTCTTTTTTTTTATAAGGGAAGTATTTCACATCTAAAATACCAGAATCATCATAAACTAATTTACATCGTAATAATTCACTATTAATAGGATATATATACTCTTGTAAGTTTAGATTCATAGCTATAGTATTAGCAACTCTTTTATTATGAAATTCTAAATTATAAACCTCATAATCATCACATTTTATTGTTTCAAAAAAAACTTCTTTATTCAATATTACTTCTTTTATTAATGATTTAAATATAAAAGATATAATAACAAAACTTTAGTTTAAGGCATATTCATGAACAAAAAATATCAGCTGATTGTTGATACATATGATGATTTTTCAAAGACTTATAAATCAGCTTTTATTGGTATTCCTAAAGGCTTTGGAGGCTTAGAAGAAGATTACTTTGGAACACTTAAAAAATTCAAAAAACTATATCCAAATTTTAAAGCAAAAAACAAAATCCCAACGGTACTATTTATGCACGGTTCTGCTGGTCTAAACAAAGGTGTTAAATATAGAGAGTGGATTGTAAAAGAAGCTAAATTTATATTTTTTGCACCTAATTCTTTTATTGTAAAAAATAGACCTACCTATGAAACACCAACAAAACTAGCAAATTATGAAAAAGTTCATAAATTCAGACAAGCAGAGATTCATTATAATTTAGAGAAACTTCAAAAAATTTCTTTTATTGATATTAACAATATTTTTTTAATGGGTAATTCAGAAGGTGGACTTGCAGCTGCTTCTTTTAAAGGAAGAGAATTCAAAGGTAGAATTATCACAGCTTATTCATGTGAAAACTCATACTATTCTAAAAACTTTGAAATTGGAGCTAATAAAGATGAACCATTTCTAAATATCATTGGAACACATGACCAATATTTTGCAAATGAAGCAAAAGCCACAGAAGACCATGAAGTACAAGGACATTGTACAAAAGCTTTGATGAAACATAAAAATGCAAAGGTTATAATTCTTCCTCAAACAAAACACGATATTACTACTAATATCTATGTTAAAGATGACATTATAAACTTCTTAAAATTTTGGAGTAAAGAGAAATAATCTCTTTACTCTTAGACTTATTTTACAAATACTTGTGCTACATCTTTTGCATATTGAAGCTCAGTTGTAATACCAACACAAGAACAATTGATTTCAGATAAAACATATTTATCACTTCCATCTTCATTGTAATCTAAAATATAATCCATAGTCCATAATAATGGGAAATTTTGACCTGCTAAAAATGGTTTTAAATCTTGTAGACCTTCCATTGTTAAAGATACAACATCTTTCCATTTATTCTCTTTTGGAGATTCATACTTATATTTAGCTCCTGAAAATAGTGTAGCTGAGAATTCACCTTCTTGAGGTTTTTTGTGAACAACTGAAATAGCTTTATCATTTACTAATAAAACTCTAATTTCACCCTCTTTAATTCTCTCTAAATATCTACATCCAACAAAACCTGTTTTACCTTGGAAATATGCAGCATATTCACTATCTTCTTCAAAGTTCTTTTCAAATTTAGAAATAAACTCATGAATATCATCATAAAAATACTTCTCATTATTTACAGCTTCTGTTGAAATAATAGAACCATCTTCTTGTTCCCTTACTAAATATACACCCTCACCTGTTGAGCCATAATTTGTTTTTAGTACTCTAATTCCATGTTTTTTTAAATCATCTGGAAATTTAGAAGCAAAGTCTGAGAATTTGTGATAGAAGTAAGATTCATCATCACCTAAATTTGTGCCTTTTAATTTGGCTAAGATATCTTTAAAATCTAAGTTAATCATAACATCAGGATGAGTATGAATTTCAATTCCAGTATCCCCTAAGGCTTTTAGAAATTGAAAATATTCATCAACTTGTTTCAAGTTACCTGGGTTGATTCTAGAAATTACAGCATGGGCATTTTTCTTCAAGTACTCTAATAATTGATATTTTTTATTTGGTTTAAAAAATACAATTTCAGTCCTAAAAGAAGTTGCTTCTTCAATTGCTCGTAATATTGGTTTAGAATCTGGTCTAAATCCATCAAAACCTTTGTCGCTACCCTTAGCGTACTCAATAATAAAAATCGTTTTTTGTGTTTTCATTACGTAATCCTATGTTAAAATAAAACATAATAATAAAATTATTTGATTACAAAAAGGTTACGTTAAAGAAGATGATAAAAATTATTTTATATATTTAAACGGTAACCAATTCCAGAAATATTAACAATAAAAGTTTTGAAAGTTTTTTTACGTAAATCTCTTATAAGGGATTTAAAAGCACCTGCTGATACTTCATTATTCCAAATATGATATTCTATTTCTTCATAAGGAATTATTCTATGTGGATTATTTATAAAAAGATTTATTAATAAACTCTCTTTTTTATTTAAAACATATGATTTATCTTCTTTTATAATACTTTGAGTTTCAAAATTAAAAAAGATTCCTTTTGATAGTTTCACATTACTATAAATTCTTCTCTCTATAATTTCCATTGCTTTTTGTAAAGCAGTAGTAAGTAGTTCATCACTAAAAGGTTTTACAATATATTTACTAAGATATAATTCCATTAAATCAAGAATATATCTATTTTCATTGTTTTTAGTAAGAATTATAAATGCAGTTTTTATATCTTCACATCTTATCTCTTTTAGAAACTCAACAAAAGAGTTATCTTCAAAGTCACTATCTATGATAATTAAACAAGGTGAATATTTTTTATATTGATTTTTTGATTCTTCTGCATTTGAAGCATAAATGACTTTATTCACAGTTTTTTCTAAAACCATATTAACTCTATTTATATCTTCTTTATTTTCATTTACATACAAAACTAATAAATCATCTAACTGCATTTTATAACCTTATATAAGTTCTAATATTTTCTTTGTACTCTGTACTTTTGCATAAGCAAATTGTAGTGCTGACATAAATGAAGCATGTACCATTTTTGAAGGAACTTTTACCCCATCAAATTCTAAGGGTAAAGTAGCACAAGAATCATGAGCAACAAAACAATTATATCCATAATCACTAGAAGCTCTAACAACAGCATCAATACACATATGTGACATTGCTCCAACAATTACTAAATTCTTAGTATCCATCTCATCTAAAACTTCTTTTAAATTAGTATCAATAAAAGAGTTTACTTTATGTTTTAGAATCACTTTTTCACTATTTAGAGGTAATAAGTTTTTATATATCTTAGCGCCTTCTGTATTTTGAGCGAAAAAAGGAGCATCATCTGATAAAAATTCATGTTTTACATGAACAATATTCATATTTTTTTCTCTGAATTCTTTTAATAAAAGTGAAGCATTATCAGCTGCATCTTCTGTATTATCTAATTTCCATTTGGCATCTTTGAAACTTGGGAAATAGTCATTTTGAAAGTCGATTAATAATAAAGTTGTATTTTCCATATTTATTCCTTTTATTTTTGTTAATAAAATTATATAAATATATAGAAGGAAAAAAGAAGGATTAATTAAAAAGGTAAATAGATTTTATCTAGTAATTCTTGGTATTCAGCATTTACATCAGAGTCACAAGTGATTCCACCACCACTTTTGTAATACTGTTCTTGTTTTTCATTCTCTTCAATAAATCTAATCATTACAGCAGAATCAAAAGACTTACCATCATAAACTCCAAAAATTCCTGTATAGAAGTCTCTATCATAGTTTTCACTCTTCTGTAGTAATTCACAAGTTTTTTTCTTTGGAGTTCCAGTAATAGAACCTGCTGGAAGCATTTTTGTAATAATTGTTCCTATATTCTCTAACCAATTATCTTCTAAATGACCAGATATTTTAGAACTTACTTGCAGTAGTTTTTTATCACCAGCGTTAATTTTATCAATATATCTAAACTTCTCTACTCTAACTTTAGAAGAGACAATACCCAAATCGTTTCTTAATAAATCTACAACCATAGTATGTTCAGCCATCTCTTTTACATCACCTAAAATCTTAGCTTGTGCATTTGGGATTTTACTATCGATTGTACCTTTCATAGGATAGGTATATATTTTATTTTTTTTAATCTCCACAAATCTCTCAGGTGAGAAACAAACAAAATTATCATTATTGTTTTTATATCTTAGTTTGAATTTTGCATTAACCTTTTCATAAATTTCATCAAGGCTAAAATCTGTTTTGATTTTTGTTTTTGCTGTTAGATTTAAAAGGTATGTATTTCCACTTCTAATTTCTTCTTGTAAAAAATCAAACTTCTTTTTATACTCACTAAAAGTAATAGGAAATTTTTCAACTGTAGTTTTATGTTTAATTTTAGAAGTAGTTTTTGAATTGATTTCATATTTGATATTTTCAGGAAGTGAAGATAGTTTTTCAATATGAAATTTTGTAAAATTGTAAGATACTATAAAGAAAAATGGCTCGTTAGACGAGCCATAATTATTTAATTTTTCTTCAATAAGTTTTTTGTTCAAGATATTAAATATTTTCTTTTTATTGTTTAATTAATTTTTTAAGTATTGCCATTCTTACAACAACACCATTTGTAACTTGCTCTAATACTTTATTTCTTGGATCTACTAACATTTCATCAGAAATATCAACATTTCTATTTACTGGACCTGGGTGTAATAATAAAATATTTCTATCTCCAAATGTATCTTTTGTGATACAGTAATCTTTTGCATAATCATTTAAAGATTGGAAATAAATTTCATTATGTCTTTCAAGTTGTGTTCTTAAACTCATAACAACATCAACTTCATCAATAATCTCAGAAATATTATTGTGTTGTTTATGATCACTTGATTCATGTTGGAAACACTCAGGTGCAACAAAACAAACTTCCATACCAAATCTTGGAAGAAGTTTTCTATTTGATCCTGCAACTCTTGAAGTTCTTACATCTCCAACAATTGCAACTTTTTTACCATCAGTTTGACCATCAAAGTGTTCAACAATTGTAAATAAGTCTAATAAAGCTTGTGTAGGGTGCGCATGTTTACCATCACCTGCGTTGATAATTGGACAATCAACGTGATTTACTAATGTTCCAGGTAATCCACAATCACTATGTCTCATAATAATTGCATCAGGTTTCATTGCATTAATATTTGCAACAGTATCAAAAATAGTTTCACCTTTTGATCTAGATGAAGTTCCTACATCTAAAGATACTATTTCAGCTCCTAATCTTTTTGCAGCTATTTCAAAGGCACTTCTAGTTCTAGTTGAGTTCTCAAAGAATAGAGTAACAATAATTTTACCTTTTAAAACATCTCTTGTTTTCATATCCAAAAATTCTCTAGCATCGTTGAAAAGTTCTAAAATTTCTTCTTTACTAAAGTCTGCTGTCCTAATTAAGTGCTGCATTTTTTCCCTTTAATTTTAGTTTGGATTTTAGCAAAAAGCTCTTTAAAATATAGACTTTTTATGTATAATACAAAACTTTATTTTTGGACAATAATTAAATGAAATATCAAATTTTACTACTACCTATAATTATAATGTTTTTTGCAGCCTGTTCTGTAAAACCCCTAGAACCCGTACAATATGAATTAAACAAAGAAGAAATATCTTTTGTAAATCAAATCAAACCTATTTTAGATAATAGATGTGTTTCTTGTCATTCTTGTTACAACTCACCTTGTCAGTTAAAACTATCTTCATATGAAGGATTAAAAAGAGGTGCTTCAAAAGAAGATATTTATGCAAATAGATTAAGTGCAAGTGACCCTACTCGGCTTTTTGTAGATGCGATAAATGAAAAACAATGGAGAGAAAAAGATTTTTATTCTGTTACGCAAGATTTAGAAAATACTAATGAATCAATAATGATGCAATATCTATTTCAAAAGATTGAAAATCCTGAGATTATTGGAAAATATTCTCCTGAAAAAGATGAATTATCTTGTGTACAAGATAAAGACGAATTAGAAGAGTATTTTGAAGATAATCCCCATAAAGGGATGCCTTATGGTTTTCCAGCACTAAAAAAAGAAGAATACAATCTTTTAATGACATGGCTTAAACAAGGAGCTAACAGTGATATTGAAAAGATCAAAACGCCAACAAAAGAAGATTTTTTAATCTCAAAATTTGAGAGTTTTTTCAATAAAAAAGATATTAAGTATAAAGTAAGTGCTAGATATATTTATGAACATCTATTTTTAGCCCACATCTCTTTTGATGATAATAGTGAAAACTTCTATGAGTTAGTAAGATCAAGAACTCCTAGAGGGCAAAAAGTAGAAGTTATTCCTACAAGATTTCCTTATGATGAAATAAAAGAACCTTTTTATTATAGATTCCAAAAAATCAAATCTACAATAGTTCATAAAACTCATATGGTTTATAAGATGAATGGAAATAGACTACAACGATATAAAGATTTATTTATAAAACCAAAATGGGATATACAGCCATACTTAGCAACTTATGATAAAAATGTCGTTGCAAATGCCTTGAAAGTTTTTGAGCAAATTCCTGCAAAAACTAGATATGAATTTTTATTAGATGATATTCACTATATTATTATGACTTTTATTAGAGGTCCAGTTTGTAAAGGACAGATAGCATTAAATGTAATTCAAGATCATTTTTGGGTTATGTTTTTAGATCCAAAATATGATGCTTCATTATTTGATAGATATTTTTTACATGACAATATTGAAAATTTATCAGTACCAAATCAACTAGGAGATAATCCAAATATATTAAAAACTTTTAAAATATTAGATAATTATGATTTAGCAAAACAGTACAACAAAAATAAATCTGATGTTTATAAAAAATATTATCCAAATGGTTTGCCACTAAAAGCTTTATGGAAAGGTAATAGTTTTGATAAAACTAAAAATGACTCAATGCTTACAATTTATAGACATTTTGATTCAGCCTCAGTTCATAAAGGCGCATTAGGTGATATTCCTAAAACCCTATGGTTAATTGATTATCCATTATTAGAAAGAATTTATTATTCATTAGTTGCAGGATTTGATGTATTTGGAAATACTCCACATCAACTATTAGTTCGAAAACATATGGATAGACTTAGAATTGAAGGAGAAAGTAACTTCTTAGAATTCTTACCAAAGAGCAGTAGAAAAGAGTATTTTAATTCTTGGTATCAAGGCTGGTTAGCTTCATATTTAAGTGTATATAATCCAAGTGAACTAAAAAGTAATATCTCATATGATTCTTCTAATTATAAAGAAGAGTTTGTTTATAAAGCTTTTGATTATCTAAAAATCAAAAAAGACCCTATTAATTTTTTAGGAAAAAACTATAAACAAAGTGCAATTAAAAAAGAGTATAAAACTAAAAAAGAGATAGAAGAAACACTAAAAACACTAACCTTAGCTAATAGCTCAGAGTTTGTTAGGCAATTTACAGACTCAGAGTCAAATCTTGGATATTTAAGAATAAAAATGAACAATAAACAAGACTTAGTTTATACAGTTTTAGTAAATAGGTGGCATAACAATGTTGCTTTGTTATTCGATGAAGAATCAAGGCTAGATAGTTCAAAAGATAGGTTTAATTTTATTGAAGGATTTGTAGGTTCATACCCAAATGTATTTATTGAAGTTAAACAAGATGATTTAAGTGATTTTTTTGATTTATTAAAAAACTATCAAGATACACCAAATCACTTACAAAGAATTCTAAAATACTCAATCAATAGAGCAAATAAAGATTTCTGGGATAAGTATGATTGGTTTGATAAAGAGTTTAAAAAACAAGACAAATTAAATTATGGGATATTTGACTTGAATCGTTATATTAGTGAGGCTATTAATTAATAGTGGTTAATATAGCGTTTAAATAATTTTGATATAATCCCATTTAATATATATAAGTAAAAATATTTTAGGAACACAATATGATTGAACAATTAGATAAAGAATATGTACTACAAACTTACCCAAGAAATTATGTAAATTTCAAAAGAGGAGTTAACGCTACTTTATTTGATGAAAATGAAAAAGACTATATTGATTTTACTTCAGGAATTGGAGTTGTATCTGTAGGTCATGGTAATGAAAGTGTTGCAAAAAAGATATATGAACAAGTAAGTAATATTACTCATATTTCTAATTTATACGCTATTGAACCTCAAGCAAAACTTGGGGAAAAAATAGCAAAACTTTCAAAAATGGATGTTGCCACATTTTTCGCAAATTCAGGAGCAGAAGCAAATGAAGGAGCTATTAAATTAGCTAGAAAATATGGAGAAACTAAATTTGATAACAAAAGATATAAAGTTATCACATTAGAGCATTCATTCCATGGAAGAACAATTACAACAGTAAGAGCTACTGGTCAAGAAGCTATGCATACAGATAACTTCTCACCATATCCAGATGGATTCTCTTATGAAAATGAAATTGCTAATATTTATAAATCAATAGATAATGAAACAGTAGCAGTTATGATTGAACTAGTTCAAGGTGAAGGTGGAGTTCAACCTCTTGATAAAAAAGAGGTTCAAGATTTAGCAAAATTCTTAAAAGAAAAAGATATTTTATTAATCATTGATGAAGTACAAACAGGTGCATACAGAACTGGTGAGTTCTTAGCAACTAACCTTTATGATATTCAACCTGACATTATTACAATGGCAAAAGGTTTAGGTGGAGGAGTTCCTATTGGAGCTGTTATTACTACACATAAAGATCTATTTACTTATGGTGACCATGGTTCTACTTTTGGTGGTAACTACTTAAGTACTGCTGCTTCATTAGAAGTATTAGATATTTTAGAGAGAACTAAAGATTCAGGGGAATTAGATAAAACTATTTCATACTTTGAAAATAAAATTGGATCTTTATTCCAAAATAATAAAGAGATTTTTACATCAACAGTTGGAATTGGTTTAATGAAAGGTCTTAGAGTAAAAGATGCTGATACATTAGCTTCAATTCTAAAAGAATCATTTGAACAAGGTGTTTTATTATTAAGAGCTGGGAAAAATACATTAAGAATGTTACCTGCTTTAACTATTACAAATGATGAGATTGATGAAGGATTTAAAAGGTTAGAAAATGCACTTTCTAAAATCGCTAAGTAAACTACTTTTAGGTAGTTTACTTCTCTCAAATCTACAAGCTTCAAACAATTTTGATGAAGAAATATTATCAGATACAAGAAAAAAGACTTTTGATTTAAATGAAGAACAAATCAAAGAAGATAGTCTTAAACTAAAAAAAGATTGGATTAACCCAATTAATCTACAATATACTAAATATCTTGGTGAAGATTATAAAAATGAAAAATCATTAATCAGTATTAACCAACCTATTTTTAGAAGTGGTGGAATTTATCAAGCTATTAAATATGCTGATTCTACTTATGATTCATCATCTATTCAAATAAATCAAGAAAGAAAAAAGTTAATAAAAGAAGCTATTAATTTTTTATACTTAATTGAGAAAACAAATCTAAATATTAAAAAAACTAAACTTTCTGTTTTAAATGCACAAATTGATGTGAATAGAAAAAAAGAACAAGTACTTAATGGCTTTTTAGATAGTTCTTTTTTAGATAATGCTTTATTAACTCTAAATGATTCAAAACAGTCTTTAATTACATTAAAGTATCAAAAAATTGAATATATTAATAATTTCAATAATATTTCATCAAAAGATTATTCGGAATTTGAATTACCAAAATTTGAGTTCTTCGATGAAAAAGAGTATATACAAAGAAATATTGATTTAGCAAAAGCTAAAGCAGATATTATCAAAGATGAAAACTTCAAAGCTATTACAATTGCAAAATATTTACCAAGTGTAAATGCTTTTTATAACTATTCAAAAAATCATTATACAAATGGTAAACCGGGACTTGAAAACTCATATGAGCAAGATTTCGGACTAACTGTTACCTTACCATTAGATAGTAGAACTTTTAATGATATTGAAAGTAAAAAGATTGAAGCATTAAAATCTAAACTATCATATAAAAATAAAATTGATGATGAAAAAACTTTTTATAAAAATCAAGTACAAAAAGTAAACATGTTAGAAGAAAGAATAGCTATTACAAAGGAAGATTTAGGGCTTTATAACTCTATTTTAACTATTATTAAAGAAGAAAAAGAAGCACAGCTAAAAACACAAAGTGATTTAGACACACTTCAAAACTCGCAAAAAATAAAATCTTTAGATTTAAAAATATTTGAGATTGATAGACAAATGGAATTATTGGAGTTATACGTAAAACTAAAATAATATCTAGTTGTAGGAGAAGGTAATGCAAGGAAATAAAAATTTTACTTTTTGGATTATCTTCCTCCCCATTCTATCCATCATATTAACCTCATCAATACTAACTTATAAATTTATATCCTATGAAAAACATGAAGCCCAAGAAGAGGCTATTAAACTTGAAAAAAGATTTACCCAAAATATAAAAAAAAGAATTCAAAATAGAATCAATAGAGTAATAAACCTAATTGAAACAAAAATTCAAATTACTAAAGATGAAGAAAAGAAAAATGTCAAAAATATAATCCATATTGGTTATAAAACAATAGAAGAAACATATCTATCAAATAAACATCTACCTTATGATGAAATAATTAAAATAATTAGACAAAGACTAAAAAACCTAAAGTTTTACAGTAATGAAAGTGGATACTTTTTTATACTAAATTTAAATGACTTAGTTCTAATGCATCCACAAAAGTCAGAACAAAATAAAGTAGTTACAAATCTTCAAGATAAAAAAGGCAAATACTTTATTCAAAGTTTTAGAAATATTGCTAATTCCAAAACGGGAGAAGGCTTTGATACTTGGTATTGGAAAAAACCAAACACAAGTAAAATAGCAGAAAAGATAGGTTATATAAAAGTATTTAAACCTCTTAATTTATATATTGGTACTGCTAAATATAAAGAAGATATTGATAATAAAATCAAAATGGATGCTTTAAAATTAATTAATATTATTAAATATGACAAAGATGAATATGTATTTGTTATAAATAAAAAGGGAACAACTCTTGCTCATATAAATAAAAACTTTATAAATACTCCTATTTCAAAACTTACAGAAATAGAACAAACAATCATAAATAATATTCTAAAAAAAGCAGAAAAAAAAGAAGGTAACTTTATAGAGTATATACCTACTAGCCATAACATAAATAAAAATCTATCAAAAAAGATATCTTTCGTAAAAACAATTCCTAGTTTAGACTGGATAGTGGGAACTGGTCAATATACAACTACTTTACAACTTGAACTTGAAAAAAGGAAAAAAGAGCTAACTCAAGAATTAACTCACACAACAAATGATATTTTAATTATCTCAATTGTAATAACTATGGTTCTAATTATAATACTTACTTCTATTTCAAGAAATCTACAATCTAAATTACGTGATTATGAATATCAACTAGCAAATAAAAATCAAAGTTTAAAAGAATTAAATGAAAGCTTAGAAGAAAAGGTAAAAAAACAATTAATAAAAACACGTGAAAAAGAAGAGTTACTGCATCAACAATCAAAACTAGCAGCTATGGGAGAGATGATTGGAAATATTGCTCATCAATGGAGACAACCCCTGTCAACTATCTCTACAGCAGCATCTGGAATGAAGATGCAGAATGAAATGAATCTATTAACAGAAAAAGAGATGAACCGTTCTCTTGATGCAATTGTATTTAATACAAAAGCCTTATCTCAAACAATTGAAGACTTTAGAGGTTTCTTTAAAAAAGACAAAGAAAAAAGTTTATTTAGAATTGATAAGACTATAGAGAAAGTAATTTTATTACTCTCTGCTAGTTTAACAAATAAAGAAATTACTATTGTAAAAAACTTATCAGATGATGAAATATTTAATCTAGGAAATGAATTAATGCAAGCCCTATTAAATATAATTAATAATGCTAAAGATGCCTTATTGGTAAATGAGATTGAAAATAAGTATATCTTTATTACAACATCACTAAAAGATGACAAACTACATATAGAAATTAAAGATAATGCAGGAGGGATTCCTCTTGAGATAATGCATAAAGTCTTTGAACCTTACTTTACTACAAAGTTTAAATCACAAGGTACAGGAATTGGTTTATATATGTCAAGAACTATTATTGTAAATCATATGAAAGGTAAAATTGAAGTATCTAACTCTACTTTTACTTATAAGGGAGAAAAGTATGAAGGGGCATGTTTCGATATTATTCTAGATAAAAAGAGTTAAACTCTTTTTATACTATTTTTTTGGAAGATTTAAATAATACTCTATCTCTGATGGAGTTAAAATTTTAATTGTATTTGTACTTCCTGGCATACCTACAGGATAACCTACTGTTGCTACATAAGTTTCTGTTTTATCTAATGCACCTTTATCATCTAATTGTTTTAACATCTTTTGGAACATTCTAGAGGCTTGAGCTTCTTTAATAGTACCAATTGGAGTTACACCCCATACTGAAGTTAAAGCACTTAAGATTTTCTTTTTATGTGTAAAGGCTAAAATTGGAGTTCTTGGTCTATATCTAGACATTTTAATAGCTGATTTTCCAGAACTTGTTAAGGCTAAAATACCTTTTGCTCCTAAGTCATCTGCTAGTCTAGTTACTGTTGCTTGAATTACATCGAAATGATCAAGATAATCTAATTTGTCTTGTTTATCAAAACTATAAATATCTTCTGTTCTTGAGATAATATTACTCATTGTATCTACAACATTTACAGGATCTTCACCAACTGCACTCTCCTCAGAAAGCATAACAACATCAGTACCATCTAATACTGCATTTGCAACATCAGAGATTTCTGCTCTTGTAGCTCTTTCATTGTGAGTCATTGATAAAAGCATTTGTGTTGCTGTAATTACAGGCATACCTTTTATATTTGCTTTTTTAATTAACATTTTTTGAATTGTTGGTACATCATAATATGGAACTTCAATACCAAGGTCACCCCTTGCTACCATTAAACCATCACTATGTTCAACAATATCATCGATATTCTCAACTGCATCAAACTTCTCAATTTTTGCAATTAATTTACCTTTATATCCATTAAGAAGTTTTCTTGCTCTTTTCATATCGTTTCCATTTTGAACAAATGAAATAGCAAAATAATCTACTTGGTTCTCAACACCCCAAGCAATATCTTCTTCATCTTTTTTTGTAATTACATTAATGTCAATTACAGTATTAGGGAAGTTTACACCTTTTCTTGAAGATAAGATTCCATGATTTTCAATTCTTGCTTTTACTTCATCATCTGTTTCGATAACTTTAGCTCTAATTGTTCCATCATATAAATAGATAAATTCACCAACTTGAACTTTATCTAGAATACCTGGGTAATTAATAGAAACAACATATTTTTTATCTGCTTCTTTATATCCAACAATTTCATCTTTTAA
Source organism: Poseidonibacter lekithochrous (assembly GCF_013283835.1). Lineage (GTDB taxonomy): Bacteria > Campylobacterota > Campylobacteria > Campylobacterales > Arcobacteraceae > Poseidonibacter > Poseidonibacter lekithochrous. The sequence continues at coordinate 3,164,030 of NZ_CP054052.1, forward strand.
GAAAGTAATTACATCACCTCTATGAAGTTCAAATGGCTCTTTTAAATCCCCTACTCGCACCTTTGGTCCTGAGATATCTTGTAAGACACCTACAGTTTTATCCAAGTTTTTCATTGCAGTTCTAATATTACTTAGTGTTTGACTGTGATATTCATGGCTTCCATGTGAAAAGTTTAATCTAAACATGTTTGCACCTGCTTTTATTAATCCTTCAATGGTTTCAATGCTATGGCTTGCTGGGCCTAAAGTTGCTAAAATCTTTGTTCTTTTTTCCACAGTTACTCCTTTTTTTCTAGTTTTATTATAACACAAATTTATTACATATTAATTACTGTTTTAAACACAATTATTTCACGACTCTTTGTTAATCTTATTATGTTAAAATAAATTATTAGTTAACTTAAGAAAGGTTTATAATGAAATTCATAAATTTAAAAACAATCATATCTTCTGCTTTAGTAGCAACTCTTCTTGTAGGCTGTGCTTCTTCAAACACGAATCAAACAGTAAATGATAATCAAAGAGCAATTATAGGTACAACAGTAGGAGCCTTAGCTGGTATTATTCTAGGAAATAATGTTGGTGGTGGAAGTAAAAGTAGAAACAAAGTAGTAGGTGCTGTTGCAGGTGCTGCTATTGGTGGATATATTGGATATAAAATGGATCAACAAGCAAAAGAGGTTGCAGATAGTTTAAATACTACTGTTAATAATGACCCAAATGCAGTATTAGATCCAAGCCAAGACTTAATTGTATCACATACAGATAATTACGTAAAAATCATCTTTAGAGATGCCATGATGTTCCAAACAAACTCAGCAGTTCCAACAGCAAGTGCTAGTGCTAAAATTGCTAAAGTTGGAGCAGTATTAGAAAAATATCCAAATACTTTAGTTCAAGTAGTAGGACACACAGATAGTAGAGGTTCATATACATATAATAAAAATTTATCAGAAAAAAGAGCTTCTAATGTAGGAAATACAATCTTTGCTTCAGGTGCTAAAAATCAAATTTTCTCAAGAGGATGTTCTTTTGATAAACCAGTTGCACCAAATTCAGATGCAACAAATATGGCATTAAATAGAAGAGTAGAAATTTTCCTTTACCCAAATCAACAATCAGTAATTGATACTTGTAAATAAAAAGAGCAATCTTTTTATTTACACACTATTTTACATCTTCAAATCAACTTTTTGATACAATGCCTTTATGAAAAGATTTAATCAATATTTTAATGACTGGCTTTATGGAAAAGAGGGTTATTACTCAAACTATAAAGAAATTGGAAAAGATGGGGATTTTTATACCTCTGTTTCAACAAGCTCTTTTTTTGGAGGAACAATTGCAAAAAAGATTGTTAATTCAATTGAAGAAGGTTTCTTAGACAAAAACACTACTATATTAGAAATTGGTGCACATCATGGTTATTTATTAGCAGATGTTATTCAATTTATTTATACTTTAAAACCTGAACTTTTAAGTACTCTAAACTTTGCAATAGTGGAGAGATTTGAAAACTTACAAATTCAACAAAAAAAATATATAAACGAATCATTTGGTGATGTGATTAAACTAAAACACTACAATGATATTAAAGAAGTAAAACTAGATAGTGCATATATCTTAGCTAATGAAATTTTTGATGCTTTTGATTGTGACTTAGTATATACAAATAGTGAGAACACTTTGCAATATGCAAAAGTAGAAAATCATAAAATTAATTTTGTTGATTGCAAAGACAATAATATTATAAATCACTGTAAAAAATATGGTATTACTAAAGGTGAAGTTGCTTTATCTTATAAAGATTTTGTAAATACTATATGTCAGAATTTTAAAACATTTGAGTTTTTAACTTTTGATTATGGAGATAGATATCCTAGAAATGATTTCTCTGCAAGAGTATATGAAAAGCATAATGTATTTCCTATTTTTGAAGAAGATTTAGACTTAGAGTCTTTATATAAAAAATCAGATATAACTTACGATGTTCACTTTAATTATTTAAGTGACTTATTTAATAATAACAAAATCAAATCTCTTAAATTTAATACACAACTTAAGGCTTTAGTTGAGTTTGGTATCTTAGAATTACTAGAAATACTTAAAGCTAATGTTGATGAAAAAACATATTTAAGAGAGACTCAAAAAGTAAAAATACTATTAGAACCTACTGGTATGGGTGACAGATTTAAAATACTAAACGTTAGAAAATAGTTTATTTTTATATTAATTAGTAATATTTATCAAAAGAATAATGTTACTAATTAATTTTTATTTTTCGCAACTTTACTTATTAAAAGCCTAAACATAGGGAAATATGATATAATTTTGTATGAAAAGCTATAACTATACAATTACCGATAAAACAATAAGTAATATTATTGACTTCGATTTTTTCAGAAATAATAAAAATGTATTAATACAAATTTTTTGTGGCCAAGGCAAAAATACATTAGAATCTATTACAAAAAATATCCTAAAAGAATTACCTCAAGGAATTTGTATTGGAAGCACAACTGATGGTGAAATTAATAATCATAAAGTTCAAACAAACTCTACAATAATAACAATATCAGTTTTCAATGAAACAAAAGTAGAAATAACTTATTCCCAAAATGAATCTTCTTTTAAAAGAGGTAGTGAAATTGCTAACACTTTAATCAAAAGTAATACCAAACTTTTAATACTTTTTACTGATTCATTAAATACTAATGCAGAAGAGTTTTTAAAAGGTATTGAAGCTATAAATAATAAAGTAATGGTATGTGGTGGAATGGCTGGAGATAATGGAGAATTTACTAATACTTATATCTCTTGTCAAGATAAAATCTTTAATAATGCAGCTGTTGCTGTTTCATTAAGCTCAGATTGTCTTAGTGTTCAAAACGATTATAGATTTAATTGGTCTGATATTGGAATTGAACATGTTATTACAGAAGTTAAAGATAATAGAGTTTATGAAATTAACGGCACAAAAGTTCTTGATTTTTATAAAAAATATTTAGGAGAAGATATTCAAAATACTCTTCCTCAGTCTGCAACATCTTTCCCTTTATTACTTAGAAAAAACAATGAGTATTATGCAAGAGCCTTAGTTAAAATTGATGAAGATGGTTCTTTTAAATACAGTGGAAACCTAAATAATGGAGATAGAGTTAAATTTGGTTTTGGTAATGCGGAGATGATTCTAAAATACCCTATTATTCCAAATGAAAAGGATTATTCAAATACAGAATCTTTTTTTATCTATTCTTGTATGGCAAGAAGAAGATATGTTCAAGATATGATTCAAGCTGAGAATCAAGCTTATGCAAATATTACTAATACATCTGGAATGTTTACTTATGGGGAGTTTTACCATGAAAAAGGTAAAAATAAACTACTAAATCAAGCTCTAACAGTTGTAGCATTAAGTGAAAACGACAAATCTGAAAAAAACAATCTTATTCAAGAATCAACATTAAGAAAAACAAATAATGAAGCAAGAACAATTCAGACTTTAACACACTTAATTGAACAATCATCAAAAGATCACGATGAACAATCTAATCACCTAGAAATTGAAAAAATCAATTCTCAAATGTTAGTAACTTCACAAAAAATATTTTTAAGACATGCTGTACATGAAACAAATACTCCTATTTCTGTAATTATGAGTAATATTGAACTTTTTGAAATGGAATATGGGAAAAATCATTATTTATCAACAATTGAAGTAGCTTTAAAAAATATCTTTAATATCTATGATGACTTATCTTATCTAGTAAAAAAAGACCAAGTTGAATATCCAAAGAATTCTATTGATTTAGTTGATTATACAAGGTCAAGAATTGAGTTCTTTGAACAATCAGCAAAACAAATAGGTTCACAAATTAAATTCTTTAGTGATCAAGATACTTTACATTTTGATTTTAATGAAACAAAACTACAGAGAATTATTGATAATAACCTTACAAATGCAATTAAATATACAGAAGAGAATTCTAATATTTATATCACATTAAAAAAAGAGTTAAATGCTTATGCTTTAATCATCTCTTCTTGTTCACAATACATTAAATATCCAGAAAAGATTTTTAAAGAGTATTATAGGGAAGAGACAACAAGTGAAGGGTTTGGACTAGGACTTAGCTTAGTAAAAAGAATATGTAATGAAGAAAATATAGAAATTTCAATAGATTCAAATGAGTACTATACATCATTTAGATATCTATTTAAGATGGAGAATAAATGAAAATCTTACTTTTAGAAGATGATGTAATGTTAAATAGAGCAATTACTAAATATCTACAATCAACTGGACATGAAGTTAGAACTGCAAGGGATGGAAATAATTGCCTTAGAATTTTAGATCAAGAAAGTTTTGAATTATTAATTTTTGATATTAATGTACCTGATTTTAGTGGATTTGAAATATTAGAAATATTACACGGTAAGAACATAATTATTCCAACTATTTATATCTCAGCACTTGTAGATATTGAAGATATTTCAAGAGGTTTTGAGCTTGGTTGTTATGATTATTTAAAAAAACCTTTCCACTTAAAAGAGTTGTCATTAAGAATTAATAAAATTATGCAGTCACAAATACTCCCAAATAAGAATAAAATTTTGTCAAAATCTTACTCTTTTAATCCAAATAATCTAACTCTTTTGTATAATAACGAAACTCATTCCTTACCAAAAAGACAGATACAAATTATTCAACTACTTGCAAAGTTTAAAAATTCTGTTGTGAAATATGATACATTTAGAGAATTTGTATGGAATGATGAAGTTGATAATGCCACAATTAGAGCCGAAGTAAATAGAGTAAAAAAAGCTTTAAATGAAGATTTTATTACCAATGTTCGAGGTGTGGGATATATGATTGAATACGAAAAAGAAAGTTAAAGGTAAAAAATGGAATTAATTATAAATGGTGAAAATAAAACTTTTGATGATAGTTTTTCACTACAAGAAATTATTACAGATTTAAAAATTGAAGACAAAGTAATGGCAGCAGCTGTTAATATGGAAATCGTTAAAAAAGATGATTGGTCAAATTTTGTTCCAAAAGAAGCTGACAAAATCGAATTATTACAATTTGTTGGTGGTGGTTGATTTCAAACCATGAGTAGACAAAAAGGTGATTTTGCAGAAAAAAGAGCTATCTCTTTTCTGCAAGACAGAAACTTTGAAATAATTGAACAAAATTTCTATGCCAAAAAATTAGGTGAAATAGATATCATCGCAAAAAAAGATAATACATATCACTTCTGTGAAGTAAAATCCTCAGATGATTATGAAACTGCAATTAATAATATAACCCCTTCAAAACTATCAAAAATAAAACGTAGTATTGACTATTACTTACAAATTAAAAAACTTAATGTTGCATTCTGCATTGATGCAATAATAGTTACAAATAATGAAATTGAGCTTCTTGAAAATATAACTTTGTAAATAATATATACAAAAAAATATTAGTTTTGACACTATTTCTAGATAAAATATATACATGGAATCATTATTTACAATCATATTTTTATCCCTAGCACTATCAACAATTTTAAATATCATATTAAAAAAATTATCTATATCACATATAATTGGTTATATTCTAACAGGTACTATAATTGCATATATTTTTAATTTAGAAGCAAATCATGATATGAATACCTTAGAGATTATTGCTGAGTTTGGAATAGTATTTTTAATGTTTACAATTGGACTTGAAATGTCCATAGGAAAACTAAAAAAGATGAGAGATTTACTTTTAGTAAATGGTTTTATTCAAGTTTTTCTTAGTGCTTTTATAATCTTTTTAATTTCACGTTTTATTTTTAGTATTGATTTTATTTCATCACTTATTTTATCTTTAGCTTTTTCTTTATCTTCAACTGCAATTGTATTAACTTACTTAAAACAGTCAAAAGATATTCAGACACCTTATGGACAAAAGTCAACTGCCATATTAATATTCCAAGATTTAGCAGTAATTCCTATACTTTTACTAATTAGTTTTTTATCAAATGACACTTTACAAATAGAAGAGATTATTCTTAAAACTATAGTTTCTGCATTAATTATTGTAGTATTTATGTTCACTTTCGGAAAGAAAATTGTAGATTGGTTATTGCATTTTTCAACAAGTACAAAACTAGAAGAGTTATTCTTAGCTTCGGTTTTATCAATAGTAATTGGCTCTTCTTTACTTGCCCATGAATTAGGTTTTACTTATTCACTGGGAGCATTTATTGCAGGAATGCTTATTGCTGAAACAAAATATCATATAAAAGTAGAATCAGATATTTCAGCATTTAGAGATCTTTTATTAGGTACTTTCTTTTTCTCAGTAGGTACTAAAATTGACCTTTTATATTTAGTTGAAAATATATTTTTAATTCTTTCGGTATTTATTTCACTATTAGTAATTAAAGGTTTTGTAATATACTTTTTAATTAGAAGAAAATCTAATAAAAGTGATGCTATTAAATCTGCCCTTGCTTTATCACAAGTTGGTGAGTTTTCATTTGCTGTTTTTGCCCTTGCTAGTGCAAATGGATTATTAGATGAAAACTTAAGTAAACTTCTTATTTTAGTAACTGTATCTTCTATGATTATAACTCCCTTTATTGTAAATAATATTTATAAAATTGCATCTATTTTTGCTCAAGAGTTTTATGAATCAGACAAAATTACACCAATTAATAAAAAGAATCATACTATTGTTTGTGGGTTTTCAAACCTAGGAAGACGAGTCGCAAATGAATTAGAAGAGAAAGAGATACCATTTGTAATAATCTCTGATGAATTAAAACATGTACTTATTGCAAGAAAAAGAGGTTACATGGCATATTTTGGTCACTTGGAAAAAATACCTGTATTAGAATCTCTTAAAGCAGATGAAGCTTCAAGTATTATCATTACTTTAAATAATGTAAATAAAAAAAGGTTAATAAGTGAATCTATTTTAAAATTCAAAAAAGATATGAATATTATTATGAAAATAGACTCAGTTGATGAAAAGAAAGAGCTAAAAGATTTACAAATAAAGAGTTTTATCCATGCTCATAAAGAGATAGCTTCTTTACTTGTAAATAAAAGTATTGAATCTAATGAGAAATAGCTAAAGCTTTTTTTGCAAGTAAAAGCATTACAACTCCACTTGATACAATTACAGCTGTTACATATAAAGCATAATCGTAATTTCCAGTCCATTCAGTAAGGCTTACAGCATATAAAGGAGCTGCAACTTGTCCTATTCCATATGCTGTTGTTAAAGCCCCCATTAGCATTACAGGGTTTTTACCAGCTAGTTTTCCCCCAAGATTCATAAACAATGCTACAAGTCCTACAAATGTTGCTCCATAGATTACTCCACAAAATAGAATCAAATATACATTACTTGTTAGAGTTGGCATTAAAATACCTATAACTTGCAGAGACATAGCTATTATAATCATATTTACACTTCCATATTTATGTGCTAATCTCATCCAAATAATAGAAGAAGGAATTCCAGCAAGTCCTACAAATAACCATGTAATTCCTGAAAATTCTTCAACTGCTGGCATTGTTTTAATAATAGCAGGTAAGAACGTACCTTGAATTACAAAACCAACGCCTGCTGTAAAATATGATGCAATTAGTATTACAACAAAAGCAGAAAATAGTTTTTTATCAAAAGGATGTTTTTCATTTGAACTTTTTTGTTCTTTATCAAAAGATAAAATATGGATAGGATAAAACATTACAATAGCTCCACAGATTGTAAGAGTAATCCATGACTCTTGCCAAGTAGAGTAAGATAATACGTATCTACTTATGATATCTGAACTAGCTAATGCACATCCAATTCCTGAGAAATAAATTCCCATTGCTTTTGTTTTATCATCAAAATCTAATTTTGTCATAACAATAGCAGCTCCAACTACTAGAGCCATAGCTGAACCAAAACCTGCAATTATCCTACTTATTAACCATAAAATATCATTAGTTGTTACTCCTAAAACTAGAGTTGTTAAGACACATAAAACTGTCCCTATTCTAAAATATTTTACTTTGGTATTAATATCTTTAATAAAAATTGCAAAAATTGCTCCGGATAAATATCCCACATAATTTAATGAAGCTAAAATTCCTGAAAAAGTAAGGGATAAGGTATTATCTTCCAACATTGAAGGTAATAAGGAAGTATAAGCAAATCGTGCAACTCCAACTCCAATAAAAAGACCTAATATTCCAGCAAGTAAAATATTGAAGTTAGAATTTTTATCTAATAAATTAAATCTCATTTTTGTCTCTTTCCTTTGATAAACTTTTTTGAATATCTTTTTGATAAGCTTTTGGAGTAATTGCAAAAACTTTTTTAAATACATTACTTAAGTGACTTTGATCATAAAAACCAACTTCATTGGCAGCATCTACAATATCCCAACCATCACTTATTAATTTTTTTGCCCTATGGACTCTTTTATTTACAATATAAGCATTTGCAGATAAACCAAAATCTTGTTTACAAACTCTAATAATATGAAAAGGACTAAAACCTAAAACATTTGAGATTTGTGTTAATGTAAGTTTTGAAGAAATATTATTCTCAATATACTCTTTGAATTCTTTTGCAATTGTTGTTGTATTATCTATTTTTATTATTTCATTTTTATTAATATATGAAGAAAACACCTCTTTTAAAAACTCTAAAAGATTTAATTCTTTTTCAATTACATCATTTTGTTCATAAATAAAATCAAATAATTCAAAAAATCTATTACATAAATTTTCATTTTTTATTTCATTTGGTAAAGCTAAAATATCATCTGTTTCATAAATATGATTTTGCAACTCTTTATACCATTGTCTATCTAAGTAAATTACATAATAATCTTTTGTTTTCTCATCTGAAATTGAATAATGAACTTCATTTGGATTAATAACTACTAACTTGTCTTTTTCTAATGTTATTTCTTTATCATTAATAATAACTTTTGCATGTGCATTTTTCAAAGCAAGAAAACAAACTAAATTGTGATAATGCTTTTGTGAGCACTCTTGAAAGGCCTCACTATATTTCAATTCTAAATAAGGAAGTTCTCCTATTTTAAAAATTCTATTATTTTTTTTAATCATAAAGCATAATACATAATTAAAAGTTAAAAGTCTTGGAAAATATTGCTATTTAATTATAAGATTTTTATTTATAAGAAGATGAGTTAATTGGCTATTAAAAACTCATCTTTTTTCTACGAGGACGTATATATAAAATTAGTATATAAAATTATAACCCCTCTAAATAGCATTAATCTAGCATACTTTATATACAACTCTTATTCAACTATTTTTTAGTAATTTTAAGTTAATATATATAAACACTAATGGAGATTTTTTTGTATTCAAAAGAACTTAATTCAATTAAAAAATCAAATCGTTATAGAACAAGAGATGTATTTGATAAAAACTTAATTGACCTCGCTTCAAATGACTATCTAGGTCTATCTACAAATAAAAATATTTTTCAAAAAGCTTATGAAAGAGTATTGGAAGAACAATACACAGCTCCTAAAGCATCTATGTTAGTAAATGGTTATAATCAAATCCATAAAGATTTTGAAGAGAAATTATGCGAAATAAATGGCTTTGAAGCTGCAGTTACTGTAGGTTCTGGTTTTTTAGCAAATATTTCTATGATAGAAGCTTTATGTAGAAAAAATGATACCTTGTTTATTGATGAAGAGTACCATGCAAGTGGTATCTTAGCAACAAAACTTTTAAAAGAAGAGCAAGTAATTGTTTTTAATCATAATGACCACAAAGACTTAGAAAAAAAAATATGTGAAAACTCTAGAAAAGGTCGGCAAATAATTGCTATTGAGGGTGTTTATTCAATGGGTGGTGACTTAGCCCCTAAAGAGATTTTTGACTTAGCATTAAAACATGACGCTTTGCTACTTGTAGATGAAGCACATAGTTCTGGTGTATTAGGAGATAGTCTATTTGGTATTTTTGATTATTATGGAATTAAACCTACGAAAAATCATGTAAAAATGGGAACATTAGGTAAAGCGTATGGTTCATATGGAGCATATATTTTAGCTTCACAAAATGTAATAGATTTTTTAACAAATAGAGCCAAACCTATTATTTACTCAACTGCACCTTCTTTATTTGATACTGCACTTGGTTTAGAATCACTAAAATATATAATCGAAAATAAAAAAACATTAAAAGAAAACATAAATAAAAATTTAGAAATTATAAAAGAACTATTAAATATAGATTCAAAAAGTTTAATAATACCTATAGTAATAGGTGACAATAAAAAAGTAAAAGATATTCAATCATACTGTAAAGAAAAAGGTTTTTTAGTTGGTGCAATTAGGCAACCAACTGTAAAAAATGCAATAATTAGATTAATTGCAAAAATCGATATAAGTCAAAAAGACTTAAGAGAAGTTTGTATTATGTTAAAGGAACAATTATGAAAACAGTTTTATTATTAACAGTTTTATCTATTTTTTCATTTGCAAATGAAAACTATATAAATATGAAAAATTGTGAAAAGATTCAATTATCAAAATTCACAAGTTTAGTTTCTTGTCATCAAGTAGATTATTTAATTGAATACAAATTAGAAGATGATGAAGAAAAAGACAATATTAAAAAAATTACAGCTATCACTGTAAAAGATCAAAAAATTATCAAAAGCGAGAGAAAGTAATATGGAAATTAATGATTTAGTTAAAGGTAATAAAAAATTTAGAGAAGTAAGTTTCCCTAGATTTGAAGGAAATATTAAAGAACTAGTAGAACATGGACAAAAACCAGAAGTTCTATTTGTAGGATGTTCTGATAGTAGAATTACTCCTGATTTAATGCTTGACACTGAACCTGGAGATATGTTCATTTTAAGAAATGTTGGTAACTTTGTACCTCCATATAGTCCTGATGATGATTTCCACGGTAGTTCTGCTGCTATTGAATATGCTGTTTCTGTATTAGGTGTAAAACATATTATTATTTGTGGACATTCTCACTGTGGAGCTTGTAAAAGTTTATACAAAGATATTGGGGATTCACCTGATTTAGTACACGTAAAAAAATGGTTAGAATTAGGGAAAAAAGCTAAAGAATATACTTTATTAGCTATTCAAGATAAAACTGACCAAGAAAAACTATATAGAGCAACTGAGCGAATCTCAGTAGTTCACCAAATGGAAAACTTACTTACATTCCCAGATGTTGAAAGAAAAGTAAAAAATGGTACTTTACAAATTCATGGTTGGTACTATAGAATTGAAGATGGAACTTTAGAGTATTATGATGGAGAAGAGTGTTCATTTAAACCTTTAGTTGAAAGTTCTGATAAAAAATGAGTACAGAAGTAAGAAGATTACCTAAAAAAACTATTATAATAATCGGAGCAATGTGTGCCATTGCTCTTGTTATTTTTTTATTCTTAAAAGATTTAAAAGAACAAAAAATGGCTGAAATTATTGCTACTTTAGGTCACAAGAATATTAAAGACATGGAAGTAATTAATAAATTAAGCGTTGAAGATAAAGAAACAAGATATAAAAGTAAAGTATATAAAGTAAGATTTTTTGATAACAATATTAATAAAACTTGTGTAGGATTTATTCACATAGGTAGAAATAATACGTATTCAAAAGATTTTGACTGTAAATAGGAAGCAAATGAGTATTATAGAAAAATTAGAAAACAATGAAAGATTAACGTTAGAAGACGGAGTTGCTCTTTATGATTTAGATCTTTTTACACTTGCACATTATGCAAATAAAATAAGAGAAACTAAACATGGTAAAAAAACATATTTTAATATTAATAGACATATAAACCCAACAAATGTGTGTAAAGATGTATGTCAATTTTGTGCTTATAGTGCAAGTAGAAAAAATCCTGACCAATGGACTATGACACATGAAGAGATTTTGGAAATTGTTAAAAATTCTTCTAAAAATGATATAAAAGAAGTACATATTGTATCTGCACATAATCCTCACACAGGACTTCAATGGTATATGGATGTCTTCAAGAAGATAAAAGAAAACTTCCCATCAATTCATGTTAAAGCATTAACAGCAGCTGAAATTCACTTCTTAGCAACTGAATATAAACTGTCTTACCAAGAAATCATCAACATGATGAAAGACCATGGAATTGATTCAATGCCAGGTGGTGGAGCTGAGATTTTTGATGAAAAAGTGCGAAAAAAAATCTGTGGTGGAAAAGTAAAATCTGATGAATGGTTAGAGATTCACAGACTTTGGCATAAAGCTGGAAAACAAAGTAATGCTACTATGCTTTTTGGTCACGTAGAATCAAGAGAAAACAGAATTGACCATATGATTAGACTTCGAGACTTACAAGATGAAACTAATGGTTTTAATGCCTTTATTCCACTTGTATATCAAACTGAAAATAATTACCTAAAAGTTAAAGAGCCTTTAACAGGTCAAGAGATTTTAAAAACGTATGCCATTGCTAGAATTATGTTAGATAACATTTCTAATATCAAAGCTTACTGGGCTACTTCAACTGTAAAATTAGCTTTAATTGCTCAAGAATTTGGTGCAAATGATGTTGATGGAACTATTGAGAGAGAATCTATTCAAAGTGCAGCTGGTGCTTCTAGTGCTGGTGGTGTTGCTTTAAAAGAGTTTGTTGATTTAATTAAAAACTCTGGATTTACTCCAGTTGAGAGAGATTCTATTTATAATGAACTAAAAACTTGGTAAAAGTTTTTAGTTTATTACTTCTTATTGAGGTTGATTAAAAGTCAACATAAAATCAATTTCTATGTCATCTTCTACTCTTATCATTTTTATTGGATAAGAGATATTAATCGAATAAAGTTCATTGTTAACATTATCTATTAAATCAAAGAACTCTTTTGGAGATTTAACTAAAATATTTACAGAATAATTAAACTTCGTAACTTCATTATTTTGACTTGATTTAAATTTCACAATTGAATTCTCAGGCATTAAAATCTTAATTTGCTCAGTAACTCTAGATATTGGTAAAAACTCATCTATGATATATTTTTCAGTATGTTTTTTATATACAGGATTTTCAAGCTCAATTGTATCTTGGGCAGTTACAACTACATCTAAGATATTCTTTTTTGTTTCATCTTCTATTTTTACTTCTATTGTGTCATATAGTTTTCTAAGTTCTGGCTCTAAAGATTTAATATAAGTATCATCATTTAAGAAAGTACCTTTAAACTGTAAAATATCCCCATCCATTGTAAGTTCTTTTAATACAACATCGTATGGTATTGCTTCGAATACAGCTTCTATTCTTTTTTGAACTTTATCATTTTTATTCACATGATCAGGAAGAACAATTGATTTTTTTACTTCTTGTACTGTTTTAACAACTTCTTCTTTTTTAGTTTCTATATTTATAAATAGTTTATAAACACCAAAAAATACAATAGCAAAGAATACTAAAATATATAAAGTATTTAAATTATTCTTTTTCTCTTTAGCTCTAGGTTTTACAAAACTTTGTTTTTGATGTTTATCTTTTGATAATTCAAAAATCTCTTCATCTATATTAATAGGATGATAATCAATTTCTAATAATAAGTCTTCACTTAATTGATTAATTTGTTCTTGAGTTAATTGTTTTAAAGTATAAAGAATAGTTACTTTTTCAATAAATGTATTTGATTCTTTCTCATAAAATTCATTTAAATTATTGTGAATAATTTCACTTAATTCTAAGTAATAAATCTCATCAAAAAGTTTTTGTCCAACAACATCATCGTCATAAAAATGAGTTTTTTTAACTGTTTCAAATGTAGGTAAATCTATTGTTTTAGAAAATACTATAGAAGCACTATCATTAAGAATAAGTATAAAGGCTTTATTGTTAAATAAAAAAATCAATAATTGGTTTTTACAAATATTTTGTTCTAAATGTAAATTTAGGATATGAAAAGCTGAGTAGATATAATCTATTCCTGTTTTTTCAAAATAGTGTTTTGTTTCAAATAATGTAGTTTTTAAAACTGCAATATCGTAGTCTTCATTAAAATGTGCGATTTCACAATCTTTAATTTTTGAAGAACTCTTTTTTGGAATTAATTTAGTAGTATCACTAATAAGTAGTGTAGAAATAAAAGATACAGGTGTTTCTTCTTGAGAGGCATTTAGTTTATGTGCAATATCATGAGCTAAGATGTCATCACTAACTAGAAATACTGAATTATAAGCATCAGCAATTTCACCATTATTTAACTTCTTATAGTCAAGTTTTAATTGAGTATCATATTTAATTGCATTAATATATAAAGACTCTTTCGTAAACATTTGCTTCCTATTTTACTCTAATTTAATGCATGAATCATCATTTTTTCTTTGATAAAGTCTTTAGCTTCATCAAACTCTAATTCACTAATGTCATAAGGTTCTGACATATAAAAATCTATTTTTCCAAAAGGTTTTGGTAAAACAAATTTATCCCATGAATTAAATTGCCAATACTTACTAGGTTTTGTATTTAAAACAACAACCCTAGCATTACTCTTTTGAGCAATGGCAATAACACCGTCAGCCACACTATATCGAGGGCCTCTTGGTCCATCTGGAGTTAACGCAACATCACTACCAGATTTAATTTCTTTAATTGTACTAATTAAAGCTTTAGCTGCACCTTTAGAAGAAGAACCTCTTATAGATTCTATTCCTAATAAAGAATAAACCTTAGCAATAATTTCGCCATCTTTATTTTTACTAATCATTGTTTTTACAGTACCGTTTGGTCTATTTTTTGAATAATTAGCAGGTTGTCCTAATAAATCACCATGCCATGCTACAAAAACAAAGGCTTCTTTATCGTCCAATTTAGGATGATGAAAGACCTTCTTATTTGTAGCATATATGCATCTAACTAAAAAATATACAATATATGGTAATACTTTTAGTTTAAAAAAAAGTTTCATTATATAAGAACTTCACCTTTTAAAGCTGTTCTTGTTGCACTTACAATTTTAACATCTACAAATTTACCTAGTAATTCATCACTACCTTTTGCAAATACTTGTAAGTAATTATCTGTATATCCAGTAACCTCACCATTAGGCTTAAGGCTCTCAACTAAGATATTTACTGTAGTACCTACATGACTTGGCATTGTAGCTTCAAGATGTCTTTTGTGAAGTTCAATTAAACCAGTTAATCTTTCACTTCCAATTGCATCAGGAATCTCTTTGTCTTTTAAGTCTAAAGCAGGTGTTTCAGGTCTTGGAGAATATTTAAAGTTAAATACTTGATCAAATTTAACTTGTCTTACAACATCTAAAGTATCTTGATAATCTTCTTCAGTTTCCCCTGGGAATGCAACAATAATATCAGTTGTAATTCTTAAATCAGGAACAAGTTCTCTCATTTTATTTGCTCTATTAAGGAACCACTCTTTTGTGTATCCTCTTTTCATAGCTCTTAAAATTTCAGTTGAACCACTTTGTAATGGCATATGAATACATCTTGAAATTTTTTCATTTTTAGCAAATTCTTCAATAAATTCATCATCCATATGTAAAGGATGAGGAGAAGTAAATCTAATTCTTTTAAGATTTTCAATTTTTGAAATATCTTGTAAAAGTTTTGTAAATGAATGCTTAGGTCTTTTATCCGAAAATCTTCTACCATAAGAATTTACGTTTTGCCCTAAAAGCATAATTTCAACTGCACCTTCATCAACTGCTTTTTGCACTTGAGTTACAATCATTTCTGGTGGAATAGAAATCTCTTCACCTCTTGTGTTTGGTACAATACAGTAAGTACATTTTTTATCACACCCTACAGAGATGTTTACACTAGCTCTGTATTTGTTTGTTTTAGCAGGTCCAAATTCATACATTGACTCATCATTGTCAATAGAAATTTCAACTGAACCTTTTACATCAATTACATCTTTAATTTTAGAAATGTTTCTAGCACCTACTACAAAATCAACATATGGAGCTCTTTTGATAATATCTTTACCTAAGTGAGAGGCTGTACAGCCACATACACCAATTTTAGCTCCATCTTTTTTCTTCTTATTGAATTGACCAATTTCAGAAAATAGTTTTTGTACAGGCTTTTCTCTTACTGAACATGTGTTAATGATAATTAAATCAGCATCTTCCATAGTATCAGTTTGAGTATAGTCTTTATGTTTTTCTAATTCAGCTGCAATATGTTGGCTATCAGTGTCATTCATCTGACAACCTAAAGTTTGAATAAATAGTTTTTTGTCTGAACTCATAATTTTTATCACTTTGGATTAAAGTGCATGAACCTCATACATATATTCGTCGTCAGCTAAACCATATTTAACTTCTCTAAAGTATACATTGTATCCATCATCTTCTAATGCATCAACTAATGCCATCATGTCTTTGTGTGAATTATCTCTATCAAAATAGAAGATTTTTTCTTCTTCAGCTTTTAATTCTTCTCTAATTTTATCTAATTGCACTTTTTTTGGTTTTTCATTTAACTCGTTTCTAGCAAATAATAATTCCATATAATTAAGCCCTTTTCTTTTTTGTTTAACTATAGATTTTATCTTAAAATTGCTTTTATTTCTATAAAAGCTCTTTTTGATATAATATCCCTCTACATTACATTGGAAATCACAGACAATCATTTCAATGTCAAAAAACGTCAACACACAAAAGGTTATTAATGGACAAAATAATAGATATTTTAGATTCGATCGCCTACGAAAAAGGCCTACAAATCAGAGATGTTGAGAATGCTTTAAAAGAAGCACTTATCAAAACAGCAGAGAAAATGGTAGAAGAAACACTAGTTTTTGATGCAAACATAGATAGAGACAATAAAAAGCTTGAACTTTCTCAAAAAGTTGAAGTTGTACCTGATGGAGACAGCAGAACATTAGGTCTTGGGGAAGATGAGTATGGAAATGCTATAAATCCTGAAAACTTTATCGAATTAACTGAAGCAAAAGAAATTGATGCTGACTTAGAAGTTGGTGATACAGTTAACTATGATTTAGAATTTGAAAATATGGGTAGAAATGCAGCTACAATTTTACATAACAACTTTGAATATAAAATTCAAAGATTTATTGAAGAAAATTTAGTAAGCAAATATAAAGACAAAATCGGAAAAATCATTTCTGGAACTGTAACAAGAGTAGATAGACAAGAAAATACATTTATCGAAATTGGTGAAGTTAAAGGTATGCTTCAAAGAAAAAGTAGAATCAAGGGTGAAACTTTCAGAATTGGTGATACTATCAAAGCTGTTGTTAAATCTGTAAATATTGATAAAACAAATGGATTAATTATTGAGATTTCAAGAACAAGTCCTAAATTCTTAGAATCTTTATTAGTTCTTGAAGTACCTGAATTAAAAGATGAAAAAGTTTCTATTGAAGCAAGTGCTAGAATCCCAGGATCTAGAGCAAAAATTGCACTATTAAGTACTGACCCTCAAATTGACCCAATTGGTTCTGTTGTTGGTGTTAAAGGTGTTAGAATTTCTGCTGTTTCTGCTCAATTAAATGGTGAGAATATTGATTGTGTTGAATATTCTGCAATTCCTGAGATGTTCTTATCTAGAGCATTATCTCCTGCAATTATCACTTCAGTTAAAGTTGATAAAGCACCTGAGTTTAATGAAAAAGGTAAAGCAACAATTACAATTCCAAGTGATCAAAAATCTAAAGCAATTGGAAAAGCTGGTTTAAATATTAGACTTGCATCAATGCTTACTAAATATGATATTGAATTAGTTGAAATTGAAGGAGCTACAACTCCAACTGGTACTGGTACTTCTGCACCAGAAGAAAGAACAACAGATACAGCATCATTAGAGGCATTATTTAAATAAGATGAATAAAATATACATATACGATTCAGTAAAAAAGCAAAAAGTTGAATTTCAATCAATTGAAGATAACAAAGTAAAGATTTATGTTTGTGGACCAACTGTATATGATGATTCACACTTAGGTCATGCTAGATCTGCAATCGCATTTGATTTACTTCATAGAGTATTAAAAGTTAATAAATATGATGTAACTATGACAAAAAACTTTACAGATATTGATGATAAAATCATCAAAAAAATGTATGAAACGTCTAGAACACTTGAAGATATTACAAGTGAATATATCAAAGCGTATAAAAATGATATGAAAGCTCTACATGTATTAGATAATACATTAGAGCCAAAAGCAACACAGAATTTAGAAGTTATGAAAGAAATGATTAATAACCTAATTTCCAAAGATTGTGCATATAAAACTTCTGATGGTGTTTATTTTGATACTTCAAAAGATGAATCGTATGGTAATATTTCATCAATGGCTAGTGATGAAAACTCTTTATCTAGAGTTGAATTTAATAGTGAAAAAAGAAATTCTTCTGATTTTGCTTTATGGAAATTTGCAAAAGAAAATGACGTTAGTTTTGAAGCTGAATTTGGGTTAGGTCGTCCTGGTTGGCATATTGAATGTTCTGCTATGATTAAAAAACATTTAGCATATGAAAACTCTGAATTCCAAATCGATATTCATGGTGGTGGGGCTGATTTATTATTCCCTCATCATGAAAATGAAGCAGCTCAAACTAGATGTGATTCAAAACAGCACTTAGCTAAATATTGGATGCATAATGGTTTTGTGAATATTAATGGTGAAAAAATGAGTAAGTCTTTAGGGAACTCATTTTTCTTAAAAGATATTCTAAAATCATACTCAGGTGAAGTTGTAAGATTCTATCTTTTAACTGCACAATATAGAGCAAATTTCAACTTTAATGAAGAAGATTTAATCTCTTCTAAAAAAAGATTAGATAAATTATATAGAGTTAAAAAAAGAGTTTATGGTGGAGCAAAATCTACTGTAAATAAAGATTTCAAAGCTAATATACTTAATGCTTTAAATGATGATATTAACACTTCTAAAGCCTTGGCTGTTATTGATGAGTTAATTAATACTGCAAATGACAAACTAGATGCAAACGCTAAAGATAAAGCTTTCAAAAAAGAGTTAGTTGCAAATATTGAATTCATTGAAGAAGCTTTAGGAGTTTCTGGAAGTGATGCTTATGAATACTTCCAATTTGGAATTGATGAAAAAACAATTTCTGAAATTAATAATCTAATTGAAAAAAGAACTGAAGCTAAAAAAGCTAAAGATTTTGAAACAGCTGATAAAGTAAGAGATGAAATTTCTGCTTTAGGTGTATCTGTAATGGACACTGCTAACGGTGCTGTTTGGGAAAAAGTTTAATCACTTTTTTCTAAACAAAACTCTTTTTACCTCTCCCCTTAACTTAAATCAATGAAAAACTAAAAAATTAATGTTAATATCTTATATATTTTTAAGATAAAAGGTTTTTTATGTCCACAGAGCAATTAGCAGCAGTTGAATTAAATACTAAAGAAGATTTTGAAAACTACAATATAAGAGAAAAGCTTAAAAAAGCTCAAAGACCTTTTGACTACTATAAACACATCAAAGATTTAGATTATGAACAATTAGCAGAATCAGATAGATATTTTCTACAAGATTTTGGTATTTATAATAACTCTTTAAATGATGAAGAGTTTATGCTAAGACTACGATTTCCAGCTGGAAGAATTACAAGTGCACAATTAAAATCTATATCAAATATTTGTAATAAATATGACTTAACAATAATCCTTACTGCCCGTGCAGGAATGCAATTACACGGCCTTGAAGCACATAATGTATATGAAGCCTACAAAGCTGTTGAAGAAGCTAATATGAATACATGGCAAAGCTTTGGAGATAATGTAAGAAATATTACAACTGATATTTTTGATGGTATTGGAAAACATAATATTATTGAAGTTTATCCATATATTGAACAAATGCAAGATTATATATTAAAAAACCCAGAATATGTTGGACTATTACCTAGAAGATTATCAATTGGAATTTCTGGTTCATATGCAAATGGAAGTTCTTTTTTTGCAAGTGATATCTATTTTGCATTGGCAAAAAAAGATGATACTTATGGTTTTAATGTATATCTTGGGGGTAAAAATACTGAAATAGCACAAGATGCTAATATATTTTTAAAAAAAGATGAAATACTAGATTTTTATAAAACTATTATTAGAGTGTTTTATATTCATGGATTAAGACTAGACAGGGAAAGAAATAGACTATACCACCTATTAGAAGAGATAGGTATAGAGAAGTTTGTAGCCCTATTACAAGAAGATTATAAATCAGAATTTAATTCTAAAGGTGATATTCAATTGCAAAAAGTTGAATTTGAAGATTTTAATGAATTAAAAAATGGTACTTATAGTTTTTGTTATCACTCAAAATTTGCCAAAATAGAAGCAAGTGAAGTATTAAATATTTCAGAATATTGTGAAAAACATAATTTAGAAACTAGAATAGGAACAGATCAACAACTATATATTTTAAATCTAAAAGAGAATAAAATAGATTTAGAACATGACAATATAAATAGAACAATAGTTGCTTGTGCAGGTAGTGAATATTGTCCTTATGCATACTGGACAATTAAAGATGAAGTTCAATATCTACCTCTGGAAAAAATACAAAAAAATAAAATACTAGTGGGATTCTCAGGATGTTTAAGAGGTTGTGCAAAACATGAACATGCTGACATTGGATTAGTAGGATTAAAATCAAATTATTTAGGAAATAGAGAAAAAACTGCGCGTATATATTTAGGTGGTTTATATACAGAAGGAAAAGCACTAGCTAGAAAAGTATTTACTACAATTCCTCTTACAAATCTAAAAGAGATTTTGGAAATAATTATTGAAGAGTATGAGAATAGTTCATATAAAACTTTTGAGAGTTTTAGTGAAAATGTACTTAACAAATATTCAATTGAATTCCTAAATCTATGGGTTTTAGCAAAATTCAAAACAAAGAAAAAAGTGTATTTAGATTCATTTGATGAAGTGGAAATACTAAATAAATATTTTGGAGATTTAGAGAGTATTCAAAATTGTAGTGATGATTTTGATTCTGCAGTAAAATTACTATCTAAAGAGTTATGGGTTTATAAAGAATCCCAAGAA
The DNA here is from genome assembly GCF_013283835.1 of Poseidonibacter lekithochrous. GTDB lineage: Bacteria > Campylobacterota > Campylobacteria > Campylobacterales > Arcobacteraceae > Poseidonibacter > Poseidonibacter lekithochrous. Next base: position 3,185,101 of record NZ_CP054052.1, read on the forward strand.
GATATAAAACTAAATAAAACCTATGTGATGATGATAGAATAAAAGAAGGTGTTACCCTTCTTTTAAAAAGCTTCTTCCAATAATTCAGGCATTTTCTGACCTATTAGCTTGAAATCATATTCAAAACTTTTTACAACTACATCGTAAAGTTTATTATTCTTATATTTCTCATGCCATTTATTCTCTTTGCCTTCATAGACATTAAAATATAAATAACGTAATTTATAAGCTTCTTTAATTAATTTATCATTCATTTTTATAAAAAAAAAGGGAAGAAGCCTAAGCCTCTTCCCTTTTTAGTACCAAAAAATTACAATTATCTGATGTATGCAGCGTCAGTAACTTTTTTAGTGTTAACAATGTAAGGAACTAATGCCATGTGTCTAGCTCTCTTGATTGCTTTCTCTACCATTTCTTGAGAATTTTTAGAGTTTCCAGTAAGTCTTCTAGGCATAATTTTACCTCTTTCAGACATTGAAATCTTTAATAATTCAGTGTTTTTATAATCAATGAAATCAACTTTCATTTCAGTATATTTACAATATTTTTTTCCGTATTTTCTTCTTTCAGCCATTTTATAATCCTTTTGGTTTAGAACGGTATTTCGTCTTCGTCTATATCTATTTCAGGTATTTTCTGCTCAGGCATTTGTTGTGCTTGATTATTCATACCACCATAGTTGTTCTGGTTGTTGTTATTATTGTATTGAGAAGAGTTATTATTGTATTGATTTTGCTGTGCTGGTTGATTATACGACCCACCACCTTGAGATGATGAATTATAACCTTGGTTATCCCCAGCATTAGCTGAATCACTCTTAGAATCTAACATTTTCATAGTTTCAACTCGTAAAGAGTGTCTATTTCTGTTAGTTCCATCTTGAGCAGTCCATTGTTCAAATACAAGTCTTCCCTCTAATAAAACTTTAGAACCTTTTCTTAAGTATTGATTAGCAACTTCAGCAGATCTACCAAAGATATTAAAATCTAAAAAACAAACTTCATCTTTTTGCTCGCCTGTACCAGTTTTATACTTGTAAGACGTTGCAACAGCAGATTTAGCAATTGCAGCACCAGATGGTAAATATCTTAATTCAATATCTCTAGTTAGATTTCCAACCATTATTACTTTATTATACATATCTAGGTTCCTATATCTTTAATTAGTTAGCTTTTTTAGCTGCCTCGTCGCTCATTTTAGTCCATGCAGCGATTTCTTTTTTGTTTTCATATTTAATGAAAATGAATCTAATGATATCTTCAGAAATTCTGTAGTTTCTTTCGATTTCTGCAATTCCTGCAGGCTCACCTTTGAAATATGCAACGAAGTAGTAACCTCTTTTTTGCTTTTCAATTTCGTAAGCTAATTCTCTAGAACCCATATCTTCACAAGCAACGATTTCTCCACCGTTTTTTGCAATAATAGCTTTCATGTTTTCAATAGTAGCTTGAGTTTCCTCTTCAGCTAAAGTAGGTTTAACAATAAACATTGTTTCGTAATGTTTTAATTTTGACATTTAATAATCTCCTTATAGTGTTTGCCGGTATCTTTACATTTTTTAATATCAGCAAGGATGTTTTTTTGTAAAGTCCGTGATTTTATCTAAATAAAACTGAAAACTTTCTAAGAGTTGCTTGTAAATAGAGATTTTGATTGTCAATTTTTGAAGTTTTGAATTCTAACTCAATATTTAGAAGATATTCAAGCATTTTTTGAAAAACTTCTGGTTTAATATTAATAGCTAGTTTTGATTTTCTTTCCCAAATATTTTTTGGAGGAATAAAACCTAAGATTTCTTTAGGATTTGGAGCACCTATGGCCCTAGCATAAGAGCTAATCATAAATAGTTGTTGTACGAAAGATGTAACTTGAGTTAATAAATATATTTCATTTACTCCCTCATCAAGTAATAAAGCCAAGTCTTCACTAATATCATTGCCCTCAATTAAATTGTTTAAAAACTCTTCAAAAGAGACATTACCAATTCCAAAACAATAAGTATTTACCTCATCAGATGTAATTTTTTTATCTAGAATTGCTAGTTTTGATAAGTCATTCATACATAATGATAAATCATTTTTATGCATAAAGTATAAGTGGTTTAAAGCTGAAATATCATAATTGATATTTAAACCCTTTGCTTCATTTTCAAGAAGTTTAATAGCTTCTGGATTAGAAGGTGAAAACATTCTAATTGAAACAGAATTTGTTTTAGGTGAAAAATAATTACCCATTGTTTTAAAATCGCTATCTCCTAAACAAGAGAAAATAACTGTACTATCAGGATTAATATTGCAAGCTTCTATTAATTCTTCTACCTCTTTTTTAGGTACTTTTTTTTCTAATTTAATTAATAAGATATTGTTAGATGAGAAAAGTGAAGATTGTAGTAATTTATCTTTTGCGTATTTAAAATCATAATCATCAAAATATAATTTTTCTATTTCGTCATTTTGTCCATGTAATCTAGCGATTTTTAGGGCATAATGTTCTACTAAAAAAACAGATTGCCCATAAAACATATAAGCATTAAATTTTTTATTTTGTCGTAGGTGATTATCAAATTCGTTTCTATACATAAGATATATCATATCCTAAGTATACTTTTAATAAAATTCAATTATCAAAAAAAGGTATAAAAATGTACAAAATCCCCCTTCCCTTATTAGGCTTTGAAGAGATCAAAAACTTAGAGATTGAGAAGGTTGATGATTATTTTTCTACTTTAGTTCTAGATAGAAAAAATAATATTACATTTACCATAGTAAATATCTCTTATTTACAACATGCAGCATTTGATTTTAGTATTGATGATAAAACATTAGATATTTTACATATTAGAAAAAGAAGTGATATTGATGTCTATTTCTGTGTTGTATTGCAAGAGCCAATTGATAAGTCAATTGTAAACCTTGTAGCCCCAATTATAATAAACAAAAGACATAACCTTATAGGTCAATATATTATAAAAGAAAAGATACCAAGACTATTTACAAATCTATTATCTTAAGTATTTAATATAAACATATATTTTATGATCACACTACACAAACAATACATAAATCCTTAACATTTACTTTACATAAATCTTATACAATTCACTTATACAAACAAAAGAATTTAAAAGGATTTATTATGAAAAAGCTATCAACAATTATTTTAACACTAAGTTTATTTGCAGGAAGTGCATTATTTGCACAAAACAACTTCGCTAGTTTCTATCCAGCAGAAGACAATGATTCTCCAGATTATCTAGTAAGTGAAGAAACTGGTAATTCATCAGACTTTTTCTTAAGCTTAGATACACAAGATAAAGTTCATAAAACAATGAGTACAACTAATAGAGTTGTAAAAGAAGACCATACGTTTGATGCTTTCTATCCAGTAGAGGATGTTGACTAACAAAAGCATTTTATAAATTAACTAAAGTACATTTAGTTAGATAAAGTAGAGAAAATACTTCTCTTCTTTATTTCTATACCTTATTAATATTCTCTATCTTAAATCATTCACTTATTATTTTCTAAAACCTCATACAAATTTATCATCTTTATTTTTCTAATAAAACATTTTTATAAACTAATTTAATTCTAATATTAAAGTGTATCACTACACAAACAATACATGAACTCTTAACGTTTAGTATATGCAAATCCTATACAATACACTCATACAAACAAAAGAATTTAAAGGATTTATTATGAAAAAGCTATCAACAATTATTTTAACACTAAGTTTATTTGCAGGGAGTTCAGTATTTGCTCAAAACAATTTCGCAGGTTTTTATCCAGTAGAAGACAATGATACTCCAGATTATATTTTAAGCCTAGATGCGGGTGATGATAAAGTTCATCAAACAACTAACAATCAAGCAACAAAAGAGAATGTATTCAGTTCTTTCTATCCAGTAGAAGATAATGACTCTTCAGAATATTTTTTAAGTTTAGATTCTAGTGATGGAACTTATCAAACTAGAACAAATAGAATTACAAATGAAAATACATTTGATGCTTTCTATCCAGCAGAGGATATTGACTAATAGAGTATTTTTAAACTAACTAAAGAATATTTAGTTAGATAAAGTAGAGAAAAAACTTCTCTTCTTTATTCTAGTATTTAATAGAAGCAATAATTTGTTTTGTAACAACATTAGCTTCTTTAATTTTCACTTTCACTTTTGTATATAGATTCTGTCCCTTATAATTATCAATAGTAACTTTAAGACCTTTCATCTCATCATAACAAACAGCTTTTGATCTTTCAATATCAATTATCTTAACTTTAATATCTTTATCAATATTTTTTAAAGCCCATCTAGCATATTTTCTATCTTCAAAATCCCATACAAGTTTATCCACTTCTCGCTCTCTAATTGAGATATGTTCACAAATTTCGTCAATATTTTCAGGAGTTTGTTTTGATTTTAAAATTCTATGTAACACTAAATCTGAATATCTTCTAATTGGACTTGTAAAATGTGAATAAGATTTAAATCCTAAACCAAAGTGTCCTAAGTTTCTTGAAGAGTATTTAGCTTGTGTTTGAGCATGAATAATAAGTTCATCAATTTCATCAGCTACTGTTGTAACTCTAGCTTTTTCTTGAATATGAGTAATTGTATCGTGCACATCACTTTTTAGTTTTACTTTTACCCCTAACATATTCACATCATCAACTAATTTTGATATTGCTTTAAATGGCGGTTCTTCATGGATTCTAAATATTCCAATAGTGTTTACTTTTTTAGAAGCTTGAATATTTGCTAACAACATACACTCTTCAACTAATTGATGAGATGCTGTTGAGAATTCTTCTTCTATTGATTCTACTTGGAAGTTTTTAAGTCTTAATCTTAATTCACTTGTTCTAAAATCATAACCTTTTTTTAATCTATGATGTCTAAAGCTTTTAGTTACATCATATAAGGGTAAAAGGTAATCAAATATATCTTTTTCAGTTTTTGAGTATTGGTCTAAGAAACCATCTAAGACTCTATCTATTCTTCCATAAGAGAATTTTTTATGTGAGTTTATAATAGCTTCAAATAATTCAGCTTTTTTCACATCTTTTTTCTCTAGGTCTAAATACATTTTAAATACAAATGAGTATCTATCAACACCTTCTTTTAATGAACACATATCCTCACTTAAAGCATTAGGAAGCATTGGTAATACTTTTGCAGGTAAATATACAGAAGTAGATTTTTTGAATGCCAACTTATCTAAAGGACTTCCCTCTTTTACAAAATAAGAAACATCAGCAATAGCTACATATAATACTTCTTCTTTTTGATCATAATAAATAGCATCATCATGATCTTTTGCAGAGTTTGGATCAATAGTACAAAATGGTAAATCTCTTAAATCTACTCTTTGCTTCTCATCATCCATAACAGCATTTACTTCTATTGGCTTCTCTAACCTAATTGTTTCTTTGTATAAATTTAGAGAAATATACTCATCAACTTTTGGATCAGCTATATTTCCAATAGATTTAATTAACTCTAAAGATCGAGAATCAACTAATAAAACTTCACCTTCTTCATATTTTGAGGCTCCATCATTATCTAATCTAATATTTTCTTTTACTGTATAAAAAGATTTATCTTTTATATAAATTAGAATTTCACTTTTTTTACCATCTAAAACTCTAATAATTTTTGCTTTGATTCTACTTCTTGGATTAAATACTCTTTTAGCTAATACGAAATCCCCCGTAAAAGCGCCGTTTAAATGTTCTAAGTCTAAGGTAATATCTTTGTATTCATTTACTAAATCTTCTAATGTTGCTCTATTCTTATCAATTTTTACAAAACCAACTTTAAATTTCGAATTAATTTGAAATTCGTTATTTTCTTCTATCAATACTTCTTCTCTAAGTAAGTTATGAATTATTTTTATTTCATCTTGACTAAATTGCTTTGTTTTTGAAAGAATCTTCTTAAATAAAGAGCTATACAATGCATTTTCCTTAATTATAATTTGTTATAATAGTTTATCCAAATATTAATGAAGGAATATTATAATGATTTATAAATCTATAATATTATCTTTTTTACTTCTATTTAGCTTTTCAAACCTCTTTGCTAAAGATCACAAACCAACACTACTTTTTTATTGTGGAATTACAATGGTTAAACCCATGAAAGAAATCGCAAAGATAATTGAAAAAAAATATCACTGTAATATAAAGATATCTCAAGGTGGTTCAAAAGATTTATATGAATCTTTGAAGTTTTCAAAAAAAGGAGATTTATATCTTCCTGGAAGTGATTCGTATAGAAAAAACAATCTTAAAGATGGTCTTTTATTAGAGGGTACTTACATAGGATACAACCAAGCTTCTATTTTTGTTCAAAAAAACAATCCTTTAAATATAAAAGATTTAGAAGATTTTGTAAATGAAGATTTAAACTCAATATTATGTAATCCACAATCTGGAAGTATAGGTCGAGTAACAAAAAAAATATTCACTACCTATAAAAATATTGACTTTTTTGAAGAAGCATTTGATAATGCTGTTGAGATTGGTATTGACTCAAGAAATATAAATCAAGCTCTTATTACTAAAAGAGTAGATTTAGCAATAAACTGGAAAGCCACTGCTTTTTGGCATGAAAATAGTAAATATATTGATGTAATTCAAATAGATGAAAAATATGCTCCTAAAAAGAAATTAGTAATTAATCTTCTAAAATTTTCAAAACACAAAGATATAGCAAGAGATTTTATGAGTTATGCAAGCTCACTTGAAGGTCAAGAAATCATGCATAAATATGGTTTTAGATAAAGGTAATTTTTGAATACACAATACAACAGTACTCTTAATCAATTAATATTTTTAATTTCAACTTTTCTAATTGGAATCTTTTTACTTATTTCTATTCATATTATTTTTCTTAATCTTATGGAGAAACTTGATAAACAAACTATTAATTTAAAAGCAAAAATCCAAATTGGAGAATTAATAGTAAATGATTTATATAAAGTAAGATCTGATTTTTATGAACTAGCAACCACGGCTACAAATAAAAAAAGTAAACAACTAATTTTTGATAAAATCAATAAAAAAATTAAAGATATTAGAACAACATTAGATGTTCTTAATAATAGTGGTACAGTAAAAAGAACAATAAGATTAAATATTGCAGAACATTACACAAGTACAAAAGAGATTCATTATAAAAGAATAAATAATGAGTTTTCACTGGAGACTATAGATTTAGAACCAAAACTACTTCAATTAGAAGGAATGATAAATAAACTTCTTATTATTTTGAAAAAAGAAGAAGTTTATAAAAGAAATAGTGATGCTAAAAACTATATGTTTGTAAATAAAGAGATAAAAAGATTTTATAAAAGTACTCCTGCTTTTTTTATGAGAATCACTGAAAATACAAATAGACTATTATATGAAGGCTCAATTGAGTTAAAAACTTTAGAAAAAAGAATAAAAGAACAAAAAGAACAATACATAAATATTGAATTATTTTTAGTTTTTGTAATTATTGTATTAGTAATAATTCTAGGTTTTGTAATTGCAAAACAAATCAATGGTAACTCAAGAAAATTAGAGCATCAAAGAGCATCTACTAGGGGTATTTTGGATGGACAACAAAATATTGTAGTTGTAAGTAATGGAGAAGAGATGATTGATGCCAACTCTACTTTAGTTGATTTCTTTGAGGGATATAATACTTTTGATGATTTCAGAAGAGAACATTTATGTATATGTGATTTTTTTATTGATGTAGACAATCCAGAGTTTTTAATAGATATAGATTATGATGGTTTAAAATGGTTTGAGTATATATTAGCAAATCCAACTCTTCCACATAAAGTAGTAATGATGCAAGGTGAAAATAAAAGATACTTCTCAATTACTGCTAAGAAAAAAGATTTAGATGATAAAGACTTTATTGTTATTATCTCACTAAATGATATTTCAACAGAAATAGAATCTAGAAGAGAATTAAAAAGATTAAATGATAATCTTGAAGATATAGTAAATGAAAAAACAAAAGAATTTCAAGAACTAAATGAACCCTAGAACTAAAAGTAGAAAAAGGGATTTTAGAGAATCGAGAGAAAGATAAAAAACTAATACAACAAACAAGGTTTGCAGCCTTAGGTGAAATGATAGGAAATATAGCTCACCAATGGAGACAACCACTATCAGCAATTTCTTCAACTGCTTCATCAATGTTATTACAACTACAATTAGACTTATTAGAGAAAAAAGATATTGAAAAGTCTTATAATTCAATAATAAAATATTCTGATTTCTTATCTCAAACAGTTGAAGACTTTAGAAGTTTTTTCAAAGAGAATAAACAAAAAGAAGAGTTTGATATGATAAAAACTCTACACAATACAATAACAATAACAAGTGCCACATACAAAGATGCTGCAATTCAAATAGCATATAACTTTGATGTTGAAGAATTATATGCTTATGGTTTTGCAAATGAATTAAGTCAGGTTTATTTAAATATTTTAAGTAATGCAAAAGATATTCTAAAAAATAGTGAAGACCAAAATAAGATAGTAAAAATCCGAGCTTATGAAAATGATAATTTTAATGTGGTTGAAATTATTGATAATGCAGGTGGGATAAATGAAGAAATCATTGATAAAATATTTGATCCTTATTTTACAACAAAACATCAATCACAAGGAACAGGAATTGGTCTTTATATGAGTAAAGAAATCATAGAGAAACACATGAGTGGGCAATTGACAGCCCACAATACAAAGTTCAAATTTCAATCAAAAGAGTATATTGGAGCCTGTTTTAAGATAGAATTACCTAGGCTTTAAGTTAGATTGGATATAATTGCCAAAATTTTTTACTGAGGGTTAAGTAATGGCATTAAATGTATACTACGATAAAGATTGTAATATTGATTTAGTTAAATCAAAAAAAGTAGCAATGATTGGATTTGGATCACAAGGGCACGCACACGCAGAAAACTTAAGAGATTCTGGTGTTGAAGTTGTTGTTGGATTAAGAAAAGATGGTTCTTCTTGGGCTAAAGCTGAAGCTAAAGGTTTCTCTGTTAAAACTGTTGGTGAAGCAACTGCTGAAGCTGATATCGTAATGATTCTTTTACCAGATGAAAACCAAGCTGATATTTATGCTGCAGAAATTAAACCAAACTTAAAAGCTGATGCAACATTAGCATTTGGACACGGGTTTAACATTCACTATGGAAGAATTGCTCCTGAAGCATCTAACGATGTAATCATGGTTGCTCCAAAAGCTCCAGGTCATACTGTAAGATCTGAATTTGTTAAAGGTGGGGGAATTCCTGACTTAATCGCTATTCACCAAGATGCTTCTGGTTCTGCTTTAGAATTAGCTAAATCTTACGCATCAGCTGTAGGTGGTGGTAGAACAGGTATTATTGAAACTACTTTCAAAGACGAAACTGAAACTGATTTATTCGGTGAGCAAGCTGTATTATGTGGTGGGGCTACTGCATTAGTTCAAGCTGGATTCGAAACATTAACTGACGCTGGTTATGATCCAATGATGGCATACTTCGAATGTTTACACGAATTAAAATTAATCGTTGACTTAATGTATGAAGGTGGAATCGCTGATATGAGATATTCTATCTCTAATACTGCTGAGTACGGTGATTATATTGCTGGTAAAAGAATCATCAATGATGAGTCTAAAGCTGCAATGAAAGAATTATTAACTGAAATTCAAGATGGTAGATTTGCTAAAGACTTCATCTTAGAAGGTCAATCAGGATACCCAAGAATGAACGCTGAGAGAAAGAACTCTAGAGCTTCTAAAATTGAGCAAACTGGTGCACAATTAAGATCTATGATGCCTTGGATTGCATCTAACAAAATCGTAGACTTAGACAAAAACTAGTCATCCAAATTTTAAGAGAGATTCGTCTCTCTTAAAGACTGCAAAAACTCATGCCTAAAAAAACAAGAAAAAAATCAACTCAAAAACATTCTAAGAAAAAACAAAATATCTCTAAATCAAAATTAATAAATATCTTTTTACTAATATTTCTATTTGCATTTATAGCTACTGCAACTAGCTATTTTATTATGAAAAATGAAAGTTCAAATAAAAGTGTTACAAATAATATTCTAACATCCAAGCCAGATCCACAAGTTCAAAAGAAAATTGAACAGTTAAAAGAGTTTCAAAAAAAGAAACTAGATGGATACTTTGATATTACAGATTCTCCAAAAGATGCTTTTGAAGAGTATACAGAAGAGTATAATAAAGACTATATAGAAAAAACTGAAAATAAAATAACTCCTCCAAGTCAAAAGAAAAAAGAAGAAATAAAAAAAGAGACTGCAAAAACTGTAGTAAAAAAAGAAGAAAAGCAAACTACAAAAAATGAGCAAAAAAAAGAATCTCTAGCATCAGCTGATAATAAAGCTACATATAAATATGATAAAAATACTAAAGCAAAAATCATAATTATGATTGATGATGTTAGTACTCAAAGGCAAAAAAGAGAGATTTTAAAACTTGGATATAAAGTAAATCTATCTATTTTACCTCCTACAAAAGGACATCCAAACTCTGCAAAAATTGCACAAGATTTACCATTTTATCTTATTCACCTTCCATTACAAGCATCTTCTAGATTCAAAGGTGCGGAAGTAGGAACGCTACAAATCACTGACTCTTATGAGAAGATAGAAAAAAGAGTTAAACAATTAAGAGCTTGGTATCCAAAAGCTCTTTATACAAATAATCATACGGGTTCAGTATTTACACAGGATTATGAATCTATGGATAAATTATTCAGAGCTTTAAAGAAATATAACTTTATTTTCGTAGATAGTAGAACAACTGCTAAATCACAAGCAAAAATTATGGCCCAGAAATATAATATGCCATATATTGTAAGAAATACTTTTATGGATAATAAAAAAGATTTTAACTATATTCAAAACCAATTAAAAAAAGCAATCAAAATTGCTAAAAAAAATGGTTATGCAATAGCTATTGGTCATCCATATGCTATTACTATGAAAGTATTAAGAGAATCTAAACACCTTCTAAAAGGTTTAGAACCTATTTATGTAAGTGAGCTTCCATACCTTAAATAGTTATCAGATATAATAATAAAAATTATTATATTGGATTTACTATGATATCTCAAATAACTTATACTATTGATGAACTATCATCAATGAAAAAATACCCTAAAGAGCTTTTTTATATTGGAAATACAAAACTACTAGAGAAACAAAAAGTTTCAATAGTAGGAACACGTCGTCCAAATGCCTATACCAAAGAGTTTACACATAAACTATCACAAAAATTATCTCAAGCAAATATATGTATAGTAAGTGGTGCAGCTATGGGTGTAGATGCTATCTCACATAAAGCAGCAAATACAGATAATACAATAGCAGTTGTTGCAAATGGTTTGGATATTAGATATCCAAGTATCAATAAAAATCTTATCAAAGATATTGAAAGTAATGGTTTAATGTTATCAGCATACAAAGAAGGTGAAAAAGCAAGAGCTTATACTTTTGTTCTTAGAAATGAAATAGTTGTAGCTTTAGGTGATATTTTGATTGTAAGCGAAGCAGATATAAAATCAGGAAGTTTAACTTCTGTTCAATATGCTCTTGATATGGGCAAAAAAGTTTATACCCTACCTCATAGATTAAATGAGAGTTTAGGCACACAAGAGCTAGTTAGAAAAGGTTTAATTGAACCTATATATGATATTGATAAGTTTGTTAATGACCTTTCACCAAAAGATCTTAATCAAAGTCCTATTATTCAAGATGAATTCTTAAGTTTTTGTTCTTCCTCACCATTATATGATGAAGCAGTTCTTAAATATAGTGATAAAGTATTTGAATATGAACTACTGGGAAAAATAGAGATTAAAAATGGAAAGATATTTGTTTTATAAAATAAATCTTTTTTTATTAAATAGCAATATTTTACTATATTTAATTTTCTAAACCCACTATGATGTGCACATCAAAAGAAGGAGTCTAAATGAAATTAAAAATAGCAGAAGTCAGCGATATTGATGGTATTTTAAAATTACACAATAAATATCAAATAGATTCGATAAAAGAAGAAGACAAAAAAGACGGTTTTGTAACTACAGCTTTTAGTCAAGAAGAATTAAAAAATATTATTGTACAAGAACAAGGGATTTTCATAGCTATCCAAGATGATGAAGTTATGGGATATGTAATGTCAGCATCATGGCAATACTGGTCAAAATGGCCAATGTTTGCTTTTATGATTGAAGAGTTACCAAAACTTGAATATCTAGGGCAAACACTAAGAATTGGCAACTCATACCAATATGGTCCAGTTTGTATTGATAAAAGAGTTAGAGGGACTGGTTTATTAGAGCAGTTATTTGATTTTGCACTAGAGTCAATGAGCCAAAAATATCCAATCTTAGTAACATTTGTAAATAAAGTAAATGTACGTTCTTACGAAGCACACAAAAGAAAATTAGGTCTTGAAGTAATTCAAGAATTTGAATACAATAACAACCAATATTACGAGTTCGTTTATGATACATCAAAGCGAGTACTAAACTAAAAAGGTCTTACATGTCAGATATATTCTATGTGAATAATAAATTTAATAAAGTAACATTAAATCCTCATTTTCACGAAGAATATACTATTAGTTTAGTGTACAAAGGTATGCATCTTTTTTCTAATGAAAAAGATACATACAATGTGGAAGCTGGAATGATTCAAGTTTTAAATCCTTATGAATTCCATCAAACAAAAGATAGTTCATGGGCACATTTAAATATTATGCCAACAATAAAACAAATGAATACTATAGCCTCACAAATGCTTCAAAAAGAGATAAACTCGCAAATTCTTATAAACACTATGATAAAAGACCAAAAGGCTACAAATCTATTCTATTCACTTTTTACAAGCCTTGATTCTATATACAATAACCGATTGTCAATTGATAGTAAAGTTGTAGAGTTTTTAGAGTATATATTGAAATATCACTCATCATTAAAAGCAGAAGAAATAGTAAATATTGATATAAATAAAAATAAATTATCATTAGGATTAGAGTATATAAATTCTAATATCACAAATGACAATTTATCTTTAGATGAGATTTCTAACAATATAGGTTTATCTAAATATCACTTTTTAAGAGAGTTTAAAAAAGAAACAGGAGTAACTCCTAATCAATATATTCAAATAAAAAAAGTGAATAAAGTAAGAAGTTTTTTAAAAACAGATGCTTCCCTATCAAGTATTGCTTATGAGTGTGGGTTTACTGATCAATCCCATATGATAAAAGTATTTAAAAGATTTATAGGTTATACTCCCAAACAGTTTAAGAATACTTCTCCTATAAAATTCTAATTCATACTACAGTGTTTTTTGCCTTTTACAAAACGAAGGATTAAATACCCTACTACACCTGATAGAATAGAGCCAATTAAAATAGCTAACTTATCTGTATAGAAAAATGCATCCGAATCACCGTAAGCTAGTGAATCAATAAATAAACTCATTGTAAATCCAATACCCGTTAATACAGAAATTCCGTAAATTTGTGGCCATGTTGTACATTTAGGTAATTTGGCAATATTTAGTTTTACAGCCATATATGTAAATAAAAATACCCCTACTTGTTTTCCTACAAATAGTCCTAATATAATTCCTAAAGATACAGGATTAAAAACCTTTTCTACAGATAAGGATCTTAAATCTACTCCTGCATTTACAAAAGCAAAAATAGGCAAGATATAAAAAGCAACCCAAAAATGTATATAGTGTTGTAAACTTTTCATCGGTGAGACACGTTTTCTTTTCTCATTTATTGCAGATACAGGAATAGTAAATGCTAAAATAATTCCAGCTAATGTAGCATGAATTCCAGATTTTAATACAAAAATCCATAAGAAAATACCAACTAAGGCATAAGCACTTACTAGTGTAATTCTCATCTTATTCATCAAATACAATATTACAATTGAAGCTAAAGCTAAAGCCAATGACATAAATGAAAGTTTTGATGTATAAAAGAATGCAATAATTAATATGGCACCTAAATCATCAAATATAGCTAATGCCATTAAAAATATTTTTAATGATACAGGAACTCTTTTTCCAAGTAAGGAGAGAATCCCTAAAGCAAAGGCAATATCTGTTGCGGTGGGAATTGCCCAACCTCTTATGGCAAAATCATTATCTTGATTAAAAAATACAAATATTAATGCAGGAACTACCATTCCACCAATGGCAGCAAAAGCAGGAAGGGCGAGTTTTGAGAAAGTGGACAAATGTCCTAATAAAAGTTCACGTTTGATTTCTAAACCTATGAGTAGAAAGAAGATAGCCATTAAACCATCATTTACCCATAGTATTAAAGGCTTGGAGATTTCTAATAAATCTCCAAATTTGAATTCAATTTTAGTATGTAAAAATTCATTGTAAAATCCAGATAAAAAAGTATTGCTAAACAATAATGCCAATATCGTTACAAACATTAATACAATGCCTGATGTTGACTCTTTTTTTAAGAATTTACGAACTAATACTTTCATACTTCACCTCAAAACCCTAATAAGAATTATTTTATAATAATAATCTTTACTAAATGTTAAAGTAAAAAATTAATGTCTTAATTGATAAGTAATATCTCCAGCACCAACACCTAGTATTAATCCATCTTCATAAGTTTTAACAACTTTATTATCATTGATTAATTGTACTCTTCCCTCACTTGTTTGTAGGGAATGAGCAAAAATAGGATTGTACTTTTTAAATTCTTTTTCAAAATCAATTTCTACTTTTTTCTCACCAGGAATTGTCCAAATAGGAAGAATAACTAATTCATCACATCCTTCAAAACATTTTTTGAAACCTTCTAGGTTATCAATTGTTCTTGAGTATTTGTGAGGTTGCCAAATTACAACTTTTTTAGACATCTTTTTTATTTTATCATATTCTATTACTGAATTTATTGTAGCAGAAATCTCAGTTGGATGATGTGCATAGTCATCAATAACAACTAAAGCACCATTAGCTTGAACCACATCAAATCTTTTTTTAATACCCTTATAAGATAAAAGATTCTTTCTTATAGTTTCAATATCAAGTTCATTTAAAGCAGCTAAAATAGCTAAAGAAGCATCAAGTGCTATATGAAAACCAAATCCCCAAACTTCAAATGTACCTAAATCAAGCAAATCAAACTTTGTAAAAGGTTCATTGTCTTTTAGAACATAAGTGATGTTTTGAATATCACTACTTGGATATAATTTTACGCAGTTTTCAGTATTAAATTTAATTCTATTTATATGTTTATCTTCAGCATTAATAACTCTTTTAGATGCCATATTTACAAATTTTTCATATGATCCAAAAAACTTATTTTCATCATAGTTATAATATTCCATATGTTCAGGTTCAGCATTTGTAACAATTGAACAATATGGATTTGATAATAAGAAAGATGCATCAGATTCATCTGCTTCAAAAGCAACTAAATCATTAACATATCTAAAGTTTGAGCCAAAGTCTTTTGAAATAGCTCCAATTAATGCAGAAGAGTTTAAAATAGAAGCTAAAATTGCTGTAGTTGTAGACTTTCCATGAGCACCCGCAACACAATAGTTTTTCTTATCACCTAAAATAATAGGTAAAGCTTCTTTTCTTGAAAGAGTTTTGATTTGTTTTATTCTTGATTCAATTAATTCTGGGTTTTCATCAGTTACTGCGGCTGAATAAATTACTAAATCCAAATCATCAGAGATATTAGAAGCATCTTGAGGACAAGACACTTTAATACCTTCATTTTCTAACTCTTTTGTAATTGGAGAACTTTTCATATCTGAGCCACAAACTTCGTGCCCATCATTATTTAAAAATCTAGCTAATGCTGAAAGCCCAATCCCACCTATTCCAATAAAATGTACTTTCATTAAGCGTCCAGTAAATGTTGTAAATTTTTGTATTGTGCTTCTAAAATAGCTTTATTACTTTCTAAATACTCATCTGTATTAAAATTAAAATCAACCATAAAGTATCCATATTGTTCATGAGTACTATTAGTATTCATATCAACTTGTGTTTCATAGAATTCATCTACAGATATTTTATTTGTAAGTGCAATAATTAATACATTTAAAGATTTTTCTAATAACTCATCATCAACTATATTTGCTAAAACAAAAGCTAATTCTTTTGCTCCATCAAAGTTATCAAATGACCATTTTTCAACTGCATGCTCATAAAAAGCTCTAACATAAAATAAGTTATCACCCTCTAGATTTAATTTTTCATTTTTGTTTACAATTTTTTCTACATTTTCAAATGCAGTTTTTAAAATTTCTTCATAAAGTTTATTGATTTTTTCTTCATCTAAATCTAAAACTAACATTGAATCCAAAGTTTCATACATAGCTGAAATGTTATGTTCACTTATAGATTTTTCTCTTGTTTCTTCTAAATAATTTAGAAAATCAGGGTTAGTTCTTGCTTCATTTAATTCATTTTTATCCATCAATAAAATCCTTTAATCTTGTTAATACTTCTTTTGTTTTTTCTTCGTTTTCTACTAGTGCAATTCTTACGTAACCTTTACCTTGTTCATCTCTTCCAAGGAAAGAACCAGGTAGTACTTTTACGTGTTTTTGTCTATATAATTCTCTAGTAAATTCTAATTCATCTTCAACTTCTAACCAAATATAAAATGTTGCTTGAGGAGTTTCTACTCCTAAGATTTCTTTTGCTAATTGGAAATTCTTTTTATATACAGATCTGAAATAATCAACATGTTCTTGATCATTCCATGCAGCTGCTGCTGTTACTTGTAAAGGAACAGGTGAAGCACAACCTACATAAGTTCTATATTTCATATAATCTTTTAATATTTTAGAATCCCCAGCTACAAATCCAGATCTAAGTCCAGGAGCTGAACTTCTTTTTGAAATAGAGTTCATAACTAATACATTTTTAAATTCAGGATTTCCTGCATCAATACTAGCTTCTAATAATGAAGCTGGTTTATCATTTTCATCAAAATAGATTTCTGAATAACACTCGTCATTGATTAAAATAAAATCAAATTCTAATGCTTTTTTAACCCATACAGATAATTCATCTTTTGTCATTTCAGCAGATGTAGGATTATTTGGGAAGTTTAAAATTACTAAATCACATTTTTTTAATTCTTCATCACTTAAAACAGCTTTGAAGTTATTCTCTTTTGTAAGATTAATATATATAACTTCAGCTCTACTAGCAATTGCTGCACCTTCATAGATTTGGTAAAAAGGGTTAGTAAATGCAATAGTTGGATCTTTTTTATCAAATAATGCAAATTGAGGGAAATTAAATAAAGCTTCTCTTGTTCCAAAAGTAGGAATTATTTGATCCATTTGTAAAGATACATTAAATCTTGTATCTACAAAATTAATCATTGCTTTTTTAAGCTCTGGTAATCCAGCACTTGCAGGATATTTTTGTAATGTTGAAGTTGATTCTTTTAATGTGTTTTGTATAAACTCTGGTGTTTCAAACTTTGGTTCACCAATAGTCAAAGCTGACAGTGCATACTCTTCATTAGGAACTATATCAGCTAATAATTCAGCTAATTTTTCAAAAGGGTATTTTTCAAAATTCATATAAGTTATTTCCTTTTTTAGTTTTTATTAGTCTTCAACTACTGGAATTAATAGTTGATTATATTTATTCATATCAAATGATATAAAATCTGTATTTGTATAAAGAATTTTTAAAGAGAATCTCTTCTTAAACATCTCAGCTTTTAAAGGCAAGATCTGTAGCATATTTTTCTCTTTTTTAAGCTCTCTAATTGGGTTTTCATTACTAGATATAATTTCTATTTTTTCATTGAATATTTTAGATAAATTTTCAAAGTGATCTAATAAATTTGTTTTATCTTCTTCTTCACCTATTGGGTCTAAATCAAAGATTTTTGTTTTTGTTTTAATTTGACTGGCAACATCAAATACCATAGGAGATATTTGCTCATAAGAGTGCGTATCATTTAATAAAACAACAGTACTTTTTATAGATTTTAATTTCTCTTTTCCAATTTTGAAAATAGGGATTTTGAAATCCATAATATCTTTGATGCCTTCTTTGTCTTTGAACATTTCTTGCGTTAGCATAATCATACCAATATCGAAATACCTAAAGTCTTCTTTTAGAATTTTAAAGAAACCTTTGTTTCCATAATCAATTCTTAGAACAATTGAAGAGAAGTGTCTTAACTCATCTTTAATATATTCCATAATATAAACACTTGTAGGTCTAGTAACTCGTACAATTAGTTTTTGGTTCTTTAGTCTTTGATTTAAAAACTTTGCTTCTTGAATTGCTTTTTTTACACTTTTATCATCTTGTAAATATAAATCTAAATACAAATAAATATTGTGTCCAAATGGCATAGGAAACTGACCTTGATTCTTTCCAATTGCATTATAAACTTGCATAAGAACATAAGGTTTTCCAACAACTAAAATAATATCATTTGGTTTTAATACTAAAGTAGGTTTGATTGTTAGAAGTTTTTGGTTTCTATATAAAGCAAAAATATTCCATTTTTTTTGCTCAATAGAACCTATATATCTGTAAGCATAAGAACTTCCAAAAGGAATTCTTATCTCCATAATTTCACCCTGTTTTAATCCAATATTTTGTGCAACAACAGGAATATTAGGAAGTCTCTCAACCATACCATTGGCTAAAACTTCAATTCCTTTATATACATTTACATAAGGATCTTCAACATTAATTCCCCAGTAGTCTAGAATATTCATTTGTAAATTTTGTTTATGTTCTCTGATATTTTTAATAACACTTAACATCTCATCTTTTGAGTTTAAGGCAATTAAAACTTCAGTATGAATATTTTTATCCAGTACCATGGCAAGTTTTGTTTTTGAAGTAGGATCAAACTTATAAAAAGTAAAGTTAGAAGGTTTTTGGACAGGTAAAATAACATCACTCATATAGATAACATCATAGGCATTTTCACCTGTGTTTGCATCTACAATTCTGTGCATTAACTTCTTAGCAACGATTCCATCTAAAATAATTAATATCTTTTTCATTTAGATATTATATCTTAAAAAAATTAATAGAAGATTTTACTCAAAATATATAATATTTACTAGCTATTTTCAAGGTATAAAGGCATCTCAATTACAAACTCCACACCCTCTTTTATATTCCTTGCGAAGATTCTACCTTTCATATTTTGTTCAATAATCATTTTTGACATATAAAGCCCTATTCCTGTACCTTTACCCTGCTCTTTAGTAGTAAAATATGGGTCAAAAATCTTAGGTATAATTGATTCATCAATACCTTTGGCATTATCAGAGATTACTATTATTCCCATGTCATTATTTTTTTTAAGTGATACTGTAATTTTAGGTTCTTGAATTTGTTTTTCTATCAAGGCATCCTTTGCATTAGAAAGCACATTTAATATAGCTTGTGCAAACTCATTTGGAAAACCTTTTGACTCTAATCTTTTATCTATATCAATAAAAACTTTGATATTATAATTTTTAAATGTTGAATCAATTAACTCTAAAGAACTATTCAAACTATTATCTAAAAAGAAGAACTCTTCATGTTTATTAGGTAAGAAAAAGTTTCTAAAATCATCAATTGTTTTAGACATCATCATTGTAAGATCCATAGAATCATTAACTGATTTTGCTAAAAATTCTTCATCTAATTTATTCAATTTATGTGATAACTGAATATTCTGAATAATAATTCCAAGGGCATTTAGAGGTTGTCTCCATTGGTGAGCAATATTACCAACCATTTCTCCCATAGCAGCTAATCTTGATTGGTGTAAAAGCATTTGTTCTTGCTCTCTTCTTTTTTCAATTTCAACTTTTACTTTGGTATCAAGGTTTTTATTTAATTCACTTAATTCATTAGATTTTTCACTTAATCTTTCATTTGCATGACTTAATTCTGAAGTTCTTTCATCTACTCTTTTTTCTAAGTTCTCATGGGAGTTCTTAAGCCGTACTTGAGAGCTATGTAATTGAGAAATCATATCATTAAAAGCAGATGACAACTCACCAATTTCATCATTACTTTCCACATCAACTTTTATATCTAAATTCTCAGAGGTAATTGCCGATACTGTTTCATTTAGTTTAATAATTGGGTCTGTAAATTTCTTGGCAACATAATTTGAAATAATAAAAGATAATAAAACTAAAGCAACAAATAGTAAAAAAAACTGTTTATACAAACTATCAATTTTTTGATTATATTCTTTTAGATCAAAACTAAGATGTAACCAACCCCATTGTATTCCAGAGAATTCCATAGGATAGGTATAGTGAAAAACATTCTCTTTTAAATTTGGAGAATAGATAATATCAAAGACATCTTCACTTTTTTGCATCTTTTTAAATACATCACTAATCTTATTATCAAAACTCCATAGGTCTTTTTTGATATCAAAGTATTGCTTTTCTGATTTTGCAATTATTATATTTTTAACTTTTGTATTATTTTGTAAATATTGTGTATTAAATTCAATCAAATAAGAACTATCTTCAGTGATTAAAGCATTAGTAGTACTAAAGGTAATTGTTTGAGCTAAACTTCTAGCTTCTGAATGAAGTAGTTCTAAAATAGCTCTTTTTTGAATACTAGCCCCTACAAATCCAAATACAACAATTACAAAAGTAATTCCAAAGAATAGAAGCCAAAATATCTTTCTAAATAATCTATTTTTTCTAAAATTAAACATCTTATTTCAATTCCTTTCCAAGGATTTTTTCTATTTTAGAAAGTGATACTAAATAAGTATGAATGTATTTTAAATAGTCTGCATCAACATAAGATTTTACATATTGAGAATGAATCATATCTTTAGGTTCAATAGCATCTATTTGATAAGCTCTTAAATTTAATTCTCTACTTTCCTTAGCAACTTTTTTGGCTTTTTTCAAAACCTGTATTTGTTTATATGCAATTAGTGAGTTTGTAAATTCATTTTTTATTTGTAAAGCAATACCATCTTTAAGCATCTCTTTTAATAAATAAACTTTTTTCTTTTCAAGTTTCTTTTCTTTTACATTATTTGTAGTTTTAAAACCATCAAATATTGACATTTTAGCAGCAAAACCTATATGCCATTTATCTTCTTGATTTTTATTATAAACTCCATATTCATATGAATTATATGTATGAGATGTATCAGCTAAAAAAGCTACACTAGGGTAAAAATCAGCTTTTTTTTCTTTTATTTGTTCTTCTGATATTTTTAAAATAATATCCATTTTTGAAATATCATTATTATTCTCATAAGCACTTTTTACTAAAGTATCTAAAGAATAATCCAAAGGTATAATATTATTTTTATCAAAAGTAATATTTAATTTACTATCCCAAGGTAAGCCAAGAGCATTAATTAAAGCAGATTCAACTAAGATTTTATTCGCTTCTAGTTTCGCCACAATTGATTCTATTAAAGATACAGTTACCCTTGAAGATAAGTAATCTGTTTTTTTAACATTTAAGGATTCTCCATGTTCATATAAATCTTTCGTAAGTTGTGAGATATACTGCATTTTATCTAAAGTATTTTTAGCAATATCAACTAATTGAGAAGTTAAAGCATATCCATAAAAATACTTTTTCACATCAAATACAACCTCTTCATTTGTTCTAACTATTGTATTGGCAGCAAGTAATTTATTTAGTTTTGCTTGATTAATTATAGAAGTGATTTTGCCACCAGTGTATAAAGGATAAACTAATTCTAATTTTCCTTGTACTGTATCTCTCCCATGTAATTTTACTTTAGTATCAATTGGTAAATTAGTTACAGGGAAACCAGCAGGTAAATCAATACTACCTTTCATTTCTAAATAACTATCATCATTGGCTCTTTGTCCAAGAATCATGGCATTTAATGCAGGGTAATTCGCACTTAGCGCTTTATCATATTGTACTTGTGCAATTTCAAGTGCTATTTTTGATATCTTATTTTGTTTGTTATTTTTGCTTGCAATAACGATAGCTTCATCTAATGTAATATTTTTAGTTTCAGAAAATAATGAAGTAATAAATAAGAATATAAGTATTAAATATTTCATAATAATCCTTGTGTATTCTTATAGAAGTATAACAAAATATAGATAATATTTTATATCGATTAATAATTTTTTGTTATTTTAAAGTTTACATTTGCAATAATCTAAATAGTAGATGAAAAGAGATGATATGACTAATAATATTTTAGATAACCTAACCATTTTATATGTTGAAGATGACGAAGCAATTAAAAAGAATACTATTATTACTTTAGAGTTATTAAACGCAATAATTATTGAGGCCTCTAATGGAAAAGAAGGTTTAGAAAAATTCCATGAACATATGGACAAAATAGATATTATCATTACAGATTTATCAATGCCTATTATGAATGGGCTAGATATGATAGAAGAGATTAAAAAAATCAATGATGATGTACCTACTCTTATTACAACAGCACATCAAGAAGTCTCTTATTTAAAAAAAGCCATTGAATTAAATGTTACTTCATATATTCTAAAACCTATTGATATAAGAGATATTATTACAACTGTTGCAAAAGCAATGGAACCTATTAAATTAAGACAAGAACTTATAGCTAAAAATGAAGAATTAATTGCCTTGAATAATTCACTTGAAGATAAAATAAAAGAAAGAACTAAAGAGTTAGAAAAATTAGCCTCAACTGATTTTCTAACAGGAATTAACAATAGAAGAAACTTTTTTAAATTATCAAGTGAGAATTTTGAAAATAATCAACAGAATTTATATGCGGTTATGATTGACATTGACAAGTTCAAAGATATAAATGACAAATATGGACATAATATTGGTGATGAAATTCTAAAACTAACTACAAGTACAATAAATGAAAGATTGAATGAAAATGATATTTTTGGAAGACTAGGTGGCGAAGAGTTCGCAATTGTATATGAAAGTTGCGATATAGGTCATATAAAAAAGATTGAACAAATTAGAGAAGATATAGAAAATATCAAATATGATGGTATTTCATTCACTATTAGTTTAGGTCTAGCAAAAAAAGAAGATTTTGATAAAAATATAGATGCTTTATTATCAAGAGCAGATAAAGCTTTATACGATGCAAAAGGTTCTGGAAGAAATAAACTAATCTTTAGGGAAAGATAGAGATATAATATCAACATAGTTTAGATATAATTGCGTAATTTTAATAGAAGGTTTATATAATTTATGCAATTTAAATTAGAAGCAACAAGAAACAAAGCTAGAGCAGCAACAATAACAACTGCACATAGTACTATCAAAACACCAGTATTTATGCCTGTTGGAACACAAGGTACTGTAAAAGCATTAGATGCAAATGATTTACTTTCAATGGGTGCAAAAATCATCCTTGGAAATACTTATCATTTATACTTAAGACCAGGAAGCCCACTAATTAAAAAAATGGGTGGATTACATGGTTTCTCAAAATTCCCTAATTCATTTTTAACAGATTCAGGAGGTTTCCAAGCCTTCTCTTTAAGTGATAACTCAAAACCAGATGCAAATGGTATTATGTTTAAATCACATATTGATGGAAGTAAACACTACTTTACACCAGAATCAGTATTAGATACTCAATACGAATTAGGTTCAGATATCATGATGATTTTAGATGATTTAGTAGCCTTACCAAATACTAAAGAGAGAATCAAAGAATCAATTGAAAGAACTACTGATTGGGCTAAAAAAGCTATTACTTATCATAAGTCACAACAAGAAAAAGGTATTGGTGTTGATCAAAATATCTTTGCCATTATTCAAGGTGGAACAGATAAAGAGTTTAGGGAAATTTCTGCTAAACAATTATGTGCCCTTGAAGATTATGATGGTTTTGCAATTGGTGGACTTTCAGTTGGTGAACCAAACCAAGATATGTATGAAACAGTTGAATGGACTACTCAGTTTATGCCAGAAGATAAACCAAGATACCTAATGGGTGTTGGTACTCCTGAGGATTTAATCGAAAATATTCATAGAGGTGTTGATATGTTTGATTGTGTAATGCCTACAAGAAATGCTAGAAATGGCACTTTATTCACATCTTTTGGTAGATTAAATATTAGAAATGCACAGTTCAAAGATGATGCTAGACCACTTGATGAAGAGTGTGATTGTTATACTTGTCAAAACTTTACAAGAGCATATTTAAATCACTTATTTAGAGCTGGGGAGATTACAATTAATAGATTAACTTCTATTCACAATATTCACTACTATTTAAATCTTATGACTCAATCAAGAGAAGCTATTTTAGAAGATAGATGGGATGAGTTTAGAGCAGAGTTTTATAAAAAAAGAGAGAAGTAATTCCTCTTTTTTTAATAACCTAATATCTGTCTAACTCTTTCTTGATGATTATCTTCATCTTTATTTTCAACTTTTAAAACTTTTTCTGTTTTTTGTTTTTCTAACTCTTTTTTCTTTTCATCAGCTTTTTTCTCATCATCAAATCTAAAATCAAAGTTTTTTGAAAACTTAGTTTTTTCATCTAAAAAAGTTTTTTGATTATTAGTGTTTGCATCTACAATTTCTGGTGTAATAAAAAATACTAATTCACTTTTCCCTTCTTTAAAAGCTTTACTTGTGAATAAAAATCCTAATATAGGAATATCACCTAATAGAGGTATTTTATTAACATCTTTTGAATTCTGAGAGTTTACTAATCCACCTAAAACAATTGTAGAGTTATTTCCAATTACAACATTTGTTTTAATTGATTTTTCTTTGAAACTTGGAATATCATCAACTTTATTTGCCCAATCAATTTGTGTAGATTTTGTCACAATATCTAAACTCACAAAGTTTTCATTTACTATATTTTTAGCTGTTATATCTAATTGTAATCCATAATTAATACTTTTTACTTCAGTAGTAGGAACCCCTTGATCTGTAGTTGTTTGTACCTTTAGATAAATCGTTCCACCAGCATGAAATTCAGCTTTTTTATTCTCCAAAGTTAAAAGTGTAGTTTCATCTAAAATATTAGCAACACCATTACCTTTTAGATAATTTAGGGTAAGTCCTGCATTAAAGTATTTTCCTAAATAATTCGCAGCTCCTGTTAATCCACCTGTTAGAGATACAGCATTTTTCATAATGCCATCAATTGCATCATTTACACCCTTACTTCTTTGGGCATTTACTCTATTCCAATTTGGATTTGATGTTGAATCTAAATCTTCATTATAATAAAGACCATCTTTTGTAACTACTTCCATATAGTTTTTACTAGAAACAAACCAATTATTTTTTAAATCTAAACCTTTATTATTGTTCACCTCAACAGCATATAATTTCACACGTACCATTTTATCAGGGTTTTGAAGTGTTGCTAAATCTACTAAGTCTTTATCTAATACAACTCCAGCTTTTGCAAATAAATCTAAGACCTTCTCTTTTTGTTTTTGATCTTTTACTTTTCCAGTAAGTATAATTTTTCCATTTGTTTGTTTGATTTTTAGATTAGGACTTAATATTTTTGCAACTTCAATAATATTTGCTAAGTTCTCAGTAATATTAATATCAATATGTAGTGAACTAGAATCAATAAATGTAACTAAGATATTTCCATGACCTAATTTTTTTGAAAAGACTTTTATAGCTTGAAGAGGTTTATCTTTATCATCTAAGAAGTCAACTTCAATACTCTCTTTATCACTTACTTTTATATTCATAATCATTTTCTCAAATTCAAAAACTTTGAATGAACCTTTTGCCATTGAGATATTTTTATCATATAAATTTTTATTAGTCAAAGTATTACTAAAAGATAAATTTGTCAAAACAAATAAAGCCAATAATATTTTAAATATAGTTTTCATAATCTACTCCTAGTTAAGACTTAGTGTCAAAGAACACTCTTTTTGAAATTCGCTACTCTCATTAAAAACAACAGTTTTAGAATGAACATTGTTTGCATCACCTTCTAAAAAATCATTATCCAAAGTTGCATAGATATTTACAATTACTTGTCTATTAGATACAGAAGTATCATCTACACATACTAAGTCATCACTTTCAATAGTTGCTACATGATCACCTTTAATATTATTCATTCCAGCGATAATATCATCTGTCTCTTCATTTATTGATATCATTCTTGCAGCATATTGAGATAAAGTATCTGCATTCTCATTTGCTTTTAAAGCATTTGAATAATCAATAACAAAAAAGAACATTGTTACAAAAGACATAAATATTACAATCCATAAAACAATTTGTTCAACTACTGCATTTTTTAAATTATTTACTTTTTTAGTTTTCATTATCTACCAACTTTTTTGATAGCATATTTGTAAGTAGTCTCTTTAACTACATTTTTACTAACATATAATCCATCACAAGTTTTATACCAATGATTTAGTTTCTCTATATATGGAATAATTGTATTTCTCTGAACTATTCTTTTATATGCAGATTTAGTACTTCCTTCTTCTCTTAAGTAGAATTTACTTGCAGTACCTATTAATAGTTTATTTTTAATTCCAGCACAAATCTTTTTAGGGTTTACTACAATCTCAACACTTTTTGTTTTACTATCACTATCTTTTTCATCATTTGTATAATCAATAATTGCACTTTTTCTAACAATAGTTGTTTTGGGAACATACCATTTATATTTATATACTTTAGGTTTATAAACTTTTTTTGCTGTAATGACTTTATTTTCTACAATTTTAATAGCTTCTTTAATAGGCATTTTGTCCACGGGTTCAATTTGAATAGATTCTTTTGTTTTTACCATCCATAGTTGATTGCCTTTGTTAAAATCAGAAAGAAGAGTAATTAAAACTTGTGGTTCAATATCTAATATAACCTCATCAGACTTTACATCTAATACTTCTTCTGTGATTTTCTTTTTGATTACTTTTTTTACTTTTTGTTTTGTAATAGTTTCTGATTCTGTAAATCCATTTCTAATAAAACCTAAAATCTTAATATTTTTAGATACATATTGTGTTTCATAATCAAGATATTTTCCTTTTTTATCTTGAGTACCTGCTTTTGGATATACAGAGATAATATTAATCACATCCCCTTGAACTAAAGAGTAGTTTGGATTTTTGAACATATTGAATTTCATATTGTAACTACTGTTTTTATAGTCAAGTACCTTAGCTCTACTTTTTTCAATTTTTGTATTTAGTTTTTGTTTTAAGAAAACCTCATTTTTATAGATTCTCTCTTTTGTATATTTACCAAGAATTTCGCTTTTTAATAAGGGTTTATTTAATATGAATTGTTTTGCAACTTTTGTTTTTGCTAGATGACTAACTGTTAATAAAGTATTTCTTTTTATATCATCTTTAGCTATAAAAATTGTAACTAACTGGTTTTTACTTTTCATAACTTTTTTGTTTTTATTATAAAAATAAAATGCTGCACCTACTGCTGAAAACAGTAAAGAGGCTAGTATTAATATAATTATAATTTGTCTATTTAATTGCATATCTTGTCCTTATTAAATTTATATTCCCATTGTTAGTGTTCCACCCATAATTGGGAATACAACAAATGCCCCAAATGCAGGTAAAACAAACAAGAAGATTATCAACATTAAATACATATTTAAAGTATTTACTTTCCCTTTGATTTTATAAAACTTAGTTTTTCTCATTTCATCAGATTGCATAGCAAAGATATTCTTCACCCCAATTCCTGTTTCTTCACTAAGTATTAAAAAATCAATAATTTTATCAAGCTCTTTACTATCAACTCTATTTTTTAGATTTTCATAAGCTACTTTTGTAGAGTAGTTTGTCATTTCATACTCTAAAATAGAAATCTCTTTTAATAACTCTGGATCAATAATTCCTTGAGCTCTTCGTGATACTTCAAAAAAGGCATTTTTTAAACTACCCCCTGCTTCTAAAATTACATTTACTAAATCAAGAAATATTCCTAAGTCTCTATCTATTTTTTCAATTCTTTCAGCTTTTGAAATACCTAAATACATTTTCCCACCAAAAACAATACATAAAACACCAACTACTACACTAATAATTCCTACCATCATTGAGAAAATAAAAGGTAACACACCCATAATAATTAAACCAATCAAAGCAAATAATAATCTAGCTTCTATATACTCTTTATAAGTAATACCTGCTTGGATTAGTTTTATGGTTAAATCATTATTCTTTTTCTTTGTATGTTGTTCTTCTATAATTGCTTTATTATCTAGTTTTGATAATAAAACAATATTTTGTTGTTGTTTTTTTCTTTGTATTAAAAGTAAAACAACAAGAATAAGAACCCCTAATAACAAAGGAGTTAAAGTATAAGTCATTAATGTAGTATTCATTATTTTATCTTTGTTAATAAACTATTTATAAAAAGCCCAAAGGCAACCCAAACAATAATAAAAAACATTTGTAGTTTTCCAGTATCGCTACCAAAGAAATGTGCATTAAGAGAATTATTTAAAGCATTATTCATCATTAAATATGTAAATACAATAAGAGCAATAATCATATATGTTCCTACTTTTATCTCTTTTGTTGAAGATGTAATCTCTTGTTTAATCTCTCCTTGGTCATGTAATGTTTTTCGCAGTTTCTCTAAAGTATTAGAAAACTTCCCACCAGATTTTCTACCAATAGAAATAGTTAGGTAAAAGATTCTAAGTTCTCTTGATTCAACAAGTTTAAACATCTTCTCAAAACACTTATCTTCACCAATTACTGATTTCTCATTAATATAAATATTAAATATTTTTTGTGCTAGTTTAGATTTTGAAGTAATAATTGATTTTTTTAAAGCTTGTTCAAACCCAACCCCACTTTTCATCATACTTGTTACTTTGTCGATAATCTCTTTTAGTGAAAAATTAAACTCTTCTTCTCTTACCTTTATGATTTTTACTAAAAATAAATAAGGGAAAAACATAAAAATAAACAAAGTACAAACGAATATGATTTTTGATTTGGCAACTAAAAAGATAAAAGAACTAGCAAGTATTCCAAAACCAATACATATAAATATAAAAATATATTCAGCCCCATTAGCTGTAAAGCCAGCAAATCTAAGTTTCTTTCTTAACCATGATGTTTCAGCATCAAAATTATTATCCGTTCTATTTTTATCTAAGATCTTGCTATTAGTATTAATTAAAGTATTAATGATTATCTTTTGTTGGTTCATTTTTATATAAAATGAATATAAATAAAAAGATAATACAACTAATAAAATAGGTATTACTACAATAAAAAATAGAACTAAAGAATCCATGACTTACTCTTTTCTCATTTTTTGGAAATGTGGCCATTTATGTAGAAGTTGAGAATCTCTATCTAAGAATACATCTAAATATTCGTCTTTCCATCCACACATAACAGAAGGTAAATCTGTTTCAAGAGCTTCGATTAACATTGACTTTGGCATATCAAAGTTTGGATCAAATACTCTTTTATCAATATCAACTCCAAACATATTCATCTGATCAATTGTTCTTGTTGGAGTAGCTAGGGTTTGAAATTCCCCTTTTGTTTTTTTCATATCACTTGTATCTCTTTTAAATTCAAATACATTATTAAGAGCAACTACTCCATTATCTTCCATTCGTCTCTCAATCTCAGATACTGTAATCAGTTTTCTAGTACCATCTGGGAATCTAACTAATTGAATAATCACATCAATTGCAGATACCATTTGTGTTCTAATAAAATTAATATTAGCACTTGGTCGTGCTTCTAGATACATATTCTCAATTCTTACTAATGCTTCTTTTGTATTATCAGCATGAACTGTAGTCATTGAACCTGGATGCCCTGTATTCATGGCATTTAACATTACTACAATCTCAGGTCCTCTACACTCACCTACAATAATTCTTCTTGGACTTGATCTAAGGGCTGATCTTAATAAGTAATCTAAAGTAATAGCACCTTTACCTTCTTCATTTGGCATTCTTGCTTCATAAGATCTAATTGAATGACATGGCATTTGAGGTTGCATCTCTTTTGTATCTTCAATAACCATTAATTGTTCATTTCCATCTACAAATCTAGTTAATGCATTTAAAAATGTAGTTTTACCACTTGATGTACCACCAGAGACAATAATATTACATTTTCCTTTTGCAGCTTTTACTAGGAAATATGCCATTTTCATATCCATTTGCCCTGAGTCTATTAACATTTCTAAAAGTAAAGGGATTTCATTAAACTTTCTTATAGTTACACATGAACCATCATTAGCAGCAATTGGTGGGATTTGAACTTCTACTCTTGAACCATCATTTAATTTACTTGAAATAATAGGATGTGCTTCATCAATTTTTCTATTATTCTCAGCAAGCATTTTGTCAATAATTTTTCTTAATTCATCTTCACTTCTAAAAGAAAATGGAGTCTCTTCTGTTTTACCTTTATAAATAATGTCAATATAGTCTTTCGTATTTACAATAACATCATTCAATCCATCTTTTGCTAGATTAAAAATTGTAGAAATATGCCCATATCCAACAATATTATTAATAACTAACTCTTTAATATCATCTAAATGTTCTCTTTTTAAAGTTCTAACTTCATTATTAAAAGAGGAAATAAACTCGGGTAAAACCTCTTCTAAACTCTCTTTTGTAATTTTTTGGTCTGATTTTAGATTCATTAAGAAACTATCATTAATTCGTAAAGCCAAATCATATAACTCTTTATTTGTATATATATCTGAGAATTCAAGTTCAGAATTCACTACTTGTTTTTTAACTTTATTGATTTTTTCTTTTGTTTCTTCAATTTCATCAACTTCAACTACATCATTAATAATCTCATCTTTTAAGGTAATTGAGTTAGTTTCTTGATCTTCAATTAAGTCTCTTAAATTTCTCATTTTTTACTCTTTTTAAACATAGTAGAAAACCAGCTTTCTTTCTTTTTCACTTCTTTTAAATCTTTATTGTAAAAACTTTTTGATTCTAATATAGAGTCAAGCTTTTTAATAAATAAAGACTCTTTTGCTTTTTGGCTAGCTAATTCACAATAAGTCCAACATTTCCCTAAACTTTGGTAATCATTTGGAATTTTAAAATCATCAAATTGGATTTTATCATCACTATTCATATTTAATATTGAAGTAACATCCCCAACTGAAATTGCATTTTGTGAATCATATCTATTTACAATAAATGATATTTTCTCTTTTAATCCAGCTCTTTTCATTAGAGAATAAAATGTTTTAACTTTTGTAATATGTGGTAAGTTCATCTCTGTTACTAACCATAATTCATTTACAATATCATAAATAGTTGATTTTAAATTTGAAGCATCAGCAATACCAACATCTATAATTATAAAGTTAAAATAATCACTTGAAGAAGAAATATATTCTAGAAGTTTTTCTATAAAAATATCTTTTTCTATATACTCTTTATCAATATGTTTTTGAATTCCAGTAATACAATAGAAATTCTCTCTTATTTTATGTAAACCATTTTCAAGATTATTCTCCAAATGGAATTCACTTGTGTTAATTAAATCAATAATAGTTTTTTCAGGTAAAGGATTATTCTCTAAAAATAGATTACTTATTGCTTTTGTTGTTGATAAATCAATATATAAAATATTTTTATCTGGTAATTTTGTAGCTAATAAATCCGACATATTCATAGCAATTGTTGTAGTTCCAATTCCCCCAGAAATACCACTCAAAGCTAAAATTTTATTCCCATATTTATTTTTATTAATTAGATTATTTCTTGTATTTACAATAATTGATTTAATATTCTCAGCTTTAAATTCATTTATTGGAATATAGTTTTGAATTCCTAATTTTCCACAATACATTGATAAATAGTGGTCATTTGGACCAATTACAATAATAAGTTCATTTAGATGTTTTATAGAGTTCTCATAATTTTTTATACTTTTTTCGTCATCAATTAAATATACAATAATATGTTTTGTATCTTTAGATTTTATTTCACTTAAATGTTTTTCAATACTTGTATCAATAAACACATCAACATTAAAAAGCCCCTCTAGTCCAGCTTTTAGATTTTTTGCAAACACATCTAATTGTTCATCATGGAATAAATAGATATTAAATGAAATATCAGAACCTAATAGTTTTTTTTCTAATTCTCTTTGAAATTCTAAATATTTTCTAATTTTTTTAAGTAGCTTTCTCAAAATAGCAGTTGATTTTAGTTTTTCATAAAGTACAATATACCCATACACTATTTTATTTTTTCTAAGTACTAATTTATAGCTTTTATTTTTAACTTGAGGTTCTTCAACTCTTTCACCATCTTTTGTAATAGTAAATTTATAAAAGAAATCATTGTATTCATAATTATATTTATAATATGAAATCTTTTCTAAATTGGCTAAATCAGTGAATAACTCTAACATCTCAAATATTTGATTATGAATATGAGAGTTTTCTTTATTTAATTCTAGTTTTTTTTCAAAGTCATCTAAAGTCATATTTTTTCCTATTTATGGTGAAACATCAATGCCATCTTCAATGTCCACAGTATCTACACTTCGAGGAACTCTCACTTTTGTAGTATCTAAATTAATATCATTAAAATCTTTATCTCCACCATTTGGTAAATCTTCCATTGTAATAATATATTCATCATTTGGATCATTTGCAAAATCTATATCATTAGTAGCAGCATAAGTAACCCAATCATCCCAGTTAGCATCTCTAGTACTATATTCTCTACATCTTCCTCTTCTATATCGTGAACAATATGTAATATCTTGGGATACATATTGTTTATATAAATCAAAATATGTTTTTCCAACCTCATGCATATGATCATAACCATCATCAGTATTAAACTCCGTATCTTGAAAATAGACATCTCCTGAGTCAATATTTTCATCAATATTTACAGAAGGTATTTCTCCTTCACATCCATTAATTGATATTGAACTATTTAAAGTACTTGTTCTATTACCAAATCTATCGTAACCATCAGGGATAATAAAAAATCGAGTATCAAGGTTAGTATATGAACCAAGTTCATCCCCTACTTCATGGTCTTCTTTATTTACTAAAACTAAAGCAGGATTAGAAAAACATCTACTATCATCTAATTCATAAGTACCAATCATATTGTGATAACCAGCATTTGAACCACCATATCTCATAACAATAGAAATAATGTCTGATTCATCTTTTGTAACATATTCTGTCCAATTAACAGAAGGTAAATTAAACTCATCTTTATCAATAAATTTAAACCAAAAGTTATCTTGTTTATATCCTGCAATTGTTGAAGTAACTACATTTGGTAAACCATCTGCATCTAAATCTCTCCAAACATATGAGATAAAATTGTTATCAATTAATTCTTGTCCTATTTTTGTTTCACTAAGTATGTCATTAGCGATAACTTCAGCAGCTTCCATATCTTCATTATACATATAATGTTTTGCTAAAGCTCTAGTTGTAAGTTTAGTAATTTCTTGAAGTTTAACAGCCTTATTTCTAGCTTCATATTCATCTGAAACTGTTGCTCCAAATATTACAAGAGAAGCAAATAAGAAAAAGCCTAACATGATTTGATCAATAAATGCTTTTTTCATTTTTACTCCCTTGTCTATTTTAATGGGTATAAGTCAGCTAAAACTAGAAGTTCCACTATAACCACAGCTAAAAACATCATTGGAACCATTGGGGCAATCTTTTTCTTTCTTATTTGTTGCATATACAAAAGTAATAAACTTTGTAAAATACCAGTAATAAGTAAAAATAAAGCAAAAGATTTTAGAGGTAAAAATAATGCCACTAACATCATATATTTTATATCTCCGCCACCTAAAATAATATTTCTATTTATAAGCATAATTGCACAAAAAAAGATTAGTACAACTAAGGGTAAAACAATAGAACTTATATATATTTTCGAGTCTAAAAATCCAAAAGTTAAAAGCATAATACTCATAGTAATCACAAGGTCATTGGGAACTAAAAACTTTTTGAAGTCAGTGTAAGATAAGAACAAAGAAAATATATAAAAACTTATTGAAAACATAATTGCCCCTTTGGGCTAAACGTAATAAAAGAGTAGATAACTACTCTTTTATTCAGAAGAAGAACTTGTAACTTCACCGATTTTTGAACTTGCAGCAGTTTTAACACCATCAGTTTCAGTTCCAACCCAAGTATTTAAACCAACAACAGCTCCAACACCAACAATAACTAATAACAATGTAACTAGGATTTTATCCATCGCACCTTTTTCGTTTTTTAATCTTCTTTTTAAAAAATTTAGCATAGTATGCTCCTTAAATAAAGTAATGTAATAACAATAAAATAATTTTGTTGAACATGTAGTTGCAGTGTTATATAGTAAGTGGTGCAACCCGGCTATCTTCAACAAGACCCGTGGCTTTCCGTCCCTACCTCGCGATAGGTTTGGCTAGTCAAATATTCATTTGTTATAGTAATTGTTACACATATAAGCTTAAGTGTAACTTAATTTTAAAAGCTTATTTTTAAGAAATAACTTTTTATAGTCAAAGGTTTTTATATAGAAATAGTGACCTTATTTCTTCCATTTTCTTTTGATATATATAGATTATCGTCAGCTGTTTTAAACACCTCTTCTATTAATAAATCTTTATCTTTAAATACAATTCCACCAATAGAAACACTCAAGAAATTATGAGGGTTCTTTTCATGGTTAATTTCTAGAGAATAGATACTTTTTCTTATTGCATTTCCTAAGGTTTCAATCTCTTTAAAGTCATGAAAACAGCTTATGTAAACGAACTCCTCTCCTCCATATCTAAATACAAAATCATTAGCTCTTCTAGCAAATTTATTAAGTACTTTACCTACAGCTTTTAAAGCTTCATCCCCAGCTCTATGACCATAAAAATCATTGTACTTTTTGAAGTAATCTATATCAATTATTAAGAAGTTAAATTCATAATTTTGTCTTTTTGCTCTATTAAATTCTTGTGCAAAAATCTCATCAAAACTTCTTCTATTTCTAAGATTTGTTAAGGCATCAGTTGTTGATAATTCTTCTAATAATCTTAGATTTTTCTCTAATTGTTTATTAATATTTTCTAATTCACTAGTTCTTTCACTAACTAAATCCTCTAACTTATTATTAATATCTCTTAGATTTTTGTCTTTTTCTTCTAGTTTTTTAATTAATACATCATAATTTGTTTTAATTGAAGTAAATTGAGATAATGATTGTTCCATTAATTTTAGTTTTCTACTTAGGACCTTATTCTCTTTTTTATACTCTTCAAGTGTTTCTATCAATAGATATCTCCATAAATAATATCAGTACCACATTTTAGGTTTCTTAGATACTCAAGTGCGTTTAAAACATAGTTTTTATTAATAATTGAACCATGTTGAGGCAAAATTGCATTTATTTCTTTGTGCTCGATTTTTGATACAAAACCTCTAGCAGCTATATTTGAAGCCATATAATCTATATGGAATAAATTCATATTATTAATATGTTCATCAAAATCTTTTACTACTAATTCCCAATTTATATCTAGTGCAGCCCAAATATCACCAGATAATAAAAATTGTGAACTTCTATCATATGTTACAAAGGCACCGGGGAAATGTAAGAATGGAGCTTCTATAAATTCTAATTGTCGTCCATTTGAGAATTCATGTACTGGATTTTGATTTACACTTACGTAGTTATAATCTTCTTTTCCATAATGAGGTAATAATACATTTGTTCTATCACTTGAATAAATTGTAATATCTTCTTTATAATCTAACCAATCAACCATTGATGCTGATACATCTGGATCTTGGTGACATAAAATAAGACCTTTTATATTTTCTTTTGAAACTACTTCTAAAGCTCTTGATTTTACTTGTTCAAAAAACCCCCTACTTCCTGGATCAACAATCAGTGCTTCATCCCCTGCTTTAATTAGATATACATTACATCTAAAAGCTGTTTCATTATCAATTCCTAACCAATATATCGTGTAATCACCATCTTCAAAAAGGGGAGTTACCACCTCTAAATCAATCTGTTCACCTAAATAAGAATCTATCAGGTTTATCATTTATATCTCTCCTAATATATACAAATATTTTCTGCTTTCTATAACTAATTATATAACAAGTAAGATAATAAGCCCCACTTATTACAATCTTTTTTTTCTTAATCCCACACAAAACTCTTTTTTGATATAATCACGAATATATAAATAAACAAGGAATATTATGACTGTAGATGATAACTTAATTGCAAAATTATCAAAACTATCTAGTTTAGAAATTGATGAGGCAAAAAAAGAGAATCTTAAATCTGAACTTGCTGATATTATTAACTTTGTTGAAAATCTAAATGAAATTGATGTATCAAGTATAGAAGCTACATTTAATACTGTTGAGGGTGGAACACCATTAAGAGAAGATGTTGCTAAACAAGATTTAGAACTTTCAAGTCACATTATGAGTAATGCTCCAAAAAGTGAAGATGGGTACTTTGTAGTACCAAAAATTATAGAATAGGAAATATTAACATGATTAAGGTTTATGGAATAAAAACCTGAGACTCTGTTAGAAAAGCCTTAAGGTTTTTTAAGGACAACAACATTGAAGTAGAATTCTCTGATACAAAAAAAGAGATTCCAACTTCTGATTCTATCAAGTCTTGGTGTGATAAAGCTGGTATTGATTTAGTTTTCAATAACAGAGGAACGAAATATAGAACTCTAAAATTAAAAGAATTAAATTTAGATGATGAAGGTAAAGTAGAATGGTTATGTAAAGAACCAATGCTTTTAAAAAGACCTATTATTGAAGCAGCTGATGATGTAGTTGTAGGATTTAATGAAGATAATTATAAAGAGAAATTTTTATAAAAAAAAGGGGAAGTTTTAATAACTTCCCCTTTTTTTATGCCAAAGATATAATTATACGATTATATCTTTTCTAGCTTCTTTTAATGTATCTGCAATCATAAATGATAACTCTAAAGCTTGATCAGCATTTAATCTTGGATCACATTGAGTATTATATCTAGACGCTAAACCTTCTTGAGTAATAGCAGAACTAGCACTTCCTGTACACTCAGTAACATCTTGTCCAGTCATTTCTAAGTGAATACCACCAGCGTAAGTTCCCTCAGCTCTGTGGATTTGGAAGAATTTCCTAACTTCACTTAATACTGCTTCAAAATCTCTAGTTTTGTAACCATTATCAGCTTTGATAGTATTTCCATGCATTGGGTCTGATGACCATAATACATTTTTACCTTCTTTTTTAACTCTTGCTAATAATTTAGGGAAATGATCTTCAATTTTATTTGCACCCATTCTAACAATAAGATTTAATCTTCCTGCTTCATTTTCTGGGTTTAAAGTATCAATTAATTGGATTAATTCGTCTTCTTTCATAGAAGGTCCTACTTTACAACCAATAGGGTTTTTAATACCTCTAAAGTACTCAATATGAGCATCTTTTAAGTCTCTTGTTCTATCACCTATCCATAACATATGTGCAGCACAATTGTACCAGTCACCAGAAATAGAATCTTTTCTAGTTAATGCTTGTTCATAGTTTAATAGTAGTGCTTCATGAGAAGTAAATAGTGTAGTTTGATTTAGTTGAGCAGTATTCTCACTAGTAATTCCACATGCTTTCATAAAGTTTAATGATTCAGTAATCTTAGATGCAATTTCTTCATATTTTGAACCTAATTCATTATCTTTTACAAAGTCTAAGTTCCATGATTGAACGCTATTTAAATCAGCCATTCCACCTCTTGAGAAGGCTCTTAAAAGGTTCATTGTTGCAGCACTTTGATTATATGCTTTTAATAATCTTTTTGATTTAGGATTTCTAGATTTTTCTGTAAAGTCAATATCATTAATAATATCTCCTCTATATGAAGGTAAAGAAATACCATTTATCTCTTCAAAATCAGCAGATCTTGGTTTTGCAAATTGTCCTGCAACTCGTCCAACTTTTACTACAGGACATCCACCTGAGAAAGTTAAAACAACTGCCATTTGCATCATAACTTTAAATAAATCTTTAATATTATTCGCATTAAATGAAGTGAATGATTCAGCACAGTCTCCACCTTGTAAAAGAAAAGCTTTTCCATTTACAACATCCGCTAATTGATTTTTTAAACTTAATGCTTCACCAGCAAAAATTAAAGGTGGATATGAACTTAATTCATTCTCTACTTTCTTTAATTTTTCTAAGTCATTATAAGTTGGTTGTTGCTTGATTGGGAAATCTCTCCAACTACTTGGATTCCAAGTTTTCATTTATTTGCCTTTTAATTTTATTTAATAATGGAAGATTTTATCGAAAAGTTACTTAATTGGAGAAAGTTTTTTTGTTGCTAATTTGTAATATTTGAGAAAGAGGAAGCGCGATAGTATAAAGACTGTAGCACTATTTCTAGTACTACAAATCTTTATTAGTTAATTAGTTTTGATAAAAGATCTTTAAATGACACTTTGAAAGCATCTAGTCCATCTTTTAAAAGTTTTGAATAAATATTTTCAACATTTATTCCTTTTTCAGCTAATAATTCAAAATACTCATTACAAGCTTCTTCACTCATAATTTCAGTAGGTTCTTTAATACCATCTTCTAACCAATCTTCAATAGTTGCTAAAGGAGCAGTGTTTACTGAATTTGGGTAAATTAAATTATCAATGTAATAAGAAGGAGCTAACTCATTTCCTTTTACACCAGTACTAGCAAATAAAGTTCTAATGTTTTTATTTTCAAATTTATTAACTTCATGATAACATTTTGTAGCGTTTACAATTCCTAATCTAGCAGTTTCTAAACCTTTATTTAAACAGTCACTATCAGCTATTCTATCAAGTCTAGATACAAATACAGAAACAACTGCTTTAATATCTTTATTTGATTCTTTGATACCTTCATCTAGTGCTTGAGCACATTTAATTGCTTGAGCAGGTGAGAAGATTAATGTAGCATTTACATGAATCCCTTTTGAAGTTAATTCTCTCATTGCAATGTATCCAGCATCTGTTGCAGGAACTTTAATCATTACATTATCAGAACCAATTAGTGAGTTTAATCTAACACCCTCTTCAATAGTTCCTTGTGCATCATCACATAATAATGGATCAACTTCAATTGAAATAAAACCATCATCATAATCATTTTTATGTAAATCAGATAAAAGAACTGAAGCTCTTTTAATATCAGTTAACGCTAACTCTTCATAAATAGTTTTTGCATTATTTGCTTGTAACATATCAAGTTGTTGTTTGTATGCTACAGAATTAGAAATTGATGATTCGAAAATCGCAGGGTTTGATGTAGCACCTTGAA
Source organism: Poseidonibacter lekithochrous (assembly GCF_013283835.1). GTDB lineage: Bacteria > Campylobacterota > Campylobacteria > Campylobacterales > Arcobacteraceae > Poseidonibacter > Poseidonibacter lekithochrous. The sequence goes on from NZ_CP054052.1 coordinate 3,224,481, forward strand.
TTATTTCATCTTTAATTATCTCTTGAAATCTATTTTCTAAAAAATCTCTTTCAATAAAATCACACCATAAAGAGTAATTAATATCTTCTTTTAAACTCATCATTTATTCCTTTTAATAGTCCTTACAAAGAGGACATTTCTTTTAATATTCAATTTCTAAAAAAAGCCTTAAAAAAAAGCTTTTATATATGTTTTAGAATTTCTGTTAAATCTTTTTTATCAACAATAATGTTTGCTTCTTTTTTAAGAACTTCTCTTGCACAGAATGCAATTCTAGTATCTGCATGTTCAAACATAGATAGATCATTTGCTCCATCTCCACAAACTAAAGTATCTGCTTTAGAAACACCTAGAATGTTTTGAAGTCTTTGGATCATATCACCCTTTGAGAATCCAAACATCATATCTCCACCAACTTGACCAGTTAGAACTCCATCTTTTTCATGTAATACATTTGAAAAGTCAGCATCTAAACCTAACTTATCTTTAGCAGGTGAAGTACCAATTCTAAATCCACCAGAGAAACAAACTACTTTGTAACCTTTCTCTTTTAGTGCAGGAATTAGTTCAGTAGCTCCTGGCATAAGTGGTAAATCTTTACAAATTTCAACAGCTTGAGCATAGTCTAAACCTTTTAATAAAGATACTCTCTCTATTAAAGATTCAAAGAAATCTAGCTCTCCGGCCATCGCTTTTTCAGTAATCCCAGCAACTTTTTCTTCTAAACCTAATGGCTTTGCAAGAAAGTCGATAGTTTCACCATCCATAAGTGTTGAATCAAAATCAAAAACAGCTAATTTCATTAATTTTCCCTAGTTTTATTCTTTAAAGGTTATAATAGTATCTAAATTATACTAAGGAAAAGTTTTTCATAATGAAACTAGCATGCATTGATATTGGATTAAAAAGAATAGGAGTTGCTATCTGTCTAAGTAGTGATATTGTTACTCCACAAAGCGCAATTTTGAGAAAAAATAGGAACCAAGCAGCAAATGATGTTAATGCTTTTTTAAAAGAATGGGAAATAGAAAAACTAATAGTTGGACTTCCAAGTGCAAGTGAAGATATGCAAAAAAGAATCAATCATTTTGTTAAATTATTAGAATTAGATATTCCTTTTGAATTCCAAGAAGAAAATATGAGTTCAATTGAAGCAGAAGATTTAATCAAAGGCGAAATCAAATATAAAAGAGATGGAAGAGTTGATTCAATTGCAGCAAAAATTATCTTAGAGCGATACCTATTTCGAAGCTAACACTTAATAAACAAAACAGCGATACAATTAAGAAATACTAAATTAGGATTTTAATTGAATAATCTAGACCTATTAATAATCATCATTAAATCAAAAGAACTCATTATACGAGCTATTAAAATTGCTTTAATAGTTGGTATCATTCTAAATATCATAAACCAAGGGGATTATATATTCTCTTTAGAGTTTGAAAAAATAAATATGTATAAAGCTATTTTGACTTTTTTTGTTCCATTTTTTGTATCAATGTATACAGCAGTTACTATGAAAATGAAATTTCACGTGGGTGAGAAAGCAATTGAAAATATTACATTAAGATGCAAAGTTTGTAACTCTTGTAAAACTCTACAAAAAGAAGAGGTTATTCCATTTTGTGATACTTGTCATGAAAAAACTATATGGAAACTAAGTTCAATAAAAGACAAAAAATGTAACCACTCTTAGATTACTTTTTTGACTTGTCTTGATATTTTAATCTAATTTCATCTATCTCTTCAAAATTATCAAAAAATAGATCTATTAGTTGAGGATCAAAATGTTTTCCTCTCTCTTCCTTAAATAAATTAAATATCTTTTCAAGTGGCCATGCCTCTTTGTAAACTCTATCACTTCCAAGGGCGTCAAATACATCAGCAACTGCTGTGATTCTTCCAAAGATATGTATCTCTTCACCTTTTAGTTTTTTAGGATATCCACTTCCATCCCATTTTTCATGGTGTTGATGAGCTACTATTGCTGCTGCTTTTAAAATTGGTTTATCAGAGTTTTTCAACATGTTATAGCCAAGTGTTGAGTGTGTTTTCATAACAATAAACTCTTTATCTGTTAGTTTTCCAGGTTTATTTAATATCTCATCTTTTATTCCAACTTTTCCAATATCGTGCATTGGGCTTGCTAGTTTCAATAAATCAGCTTGGGCTTCATCTAAACCATATTTTAAAGCTAATATTTTTGAGTACTCAGCAACTCTTTTTACATGGTTGCCAGTCTCTTTAGATCTAGTTTCTCCAATAGCACCCATTGCATAAACTACATCTTTTTGAATATTAATAATCTCTTCATTTGCTTTTATAGACTCTGTAATATTTGTACCATAAGCCATAATCTTATTAATATCTTTTACACCTTTTAGTGAGAACTGATAAGTTTCCTTATTCTCAAAAGTATGTTTAATTTTAATTAGTTTATTTTCATTTAAAATCTCTTGAAGTTCAATCTTATCACTTAAAAAATCAAAAGTCATAGTATTTGGGAAAAGATTAATTGCGGGGATATTTTTAAATAAAATTGAAGCATCTTCATCTATTACAAAAACTGGTTCTGGATTATTCTCAGGTAAAGAAGATAAAAAATTGTTTTCTTCTCGTAAGCCTTCATTTATTCCAAGTAATCTATAAATAAAACACTTATTAGCAAATACTGTATAAAGTGTCATAAGACCCATCATAAGCATCATCCAACTTTGCATAATATATGCCATTACAAAAGATATTATAATTAATACAACTCTTATATTCGAATCTGTTTTTGTCATATTACAATCTGAGCTAGCACAAGTCATGTTTATTCCTAAAGTTATTTTTTTACTAAATTTACTACAGCTATTGCAAAGCCTGAATCATGAGTAATTGATACATATGATTTTTTTATTTTAAATTTTTTTCGTAAAGATTTTGTGTACTTTAGTTTGGGAGCGCCTTTTTTACTTTTTGATATTTTAATATCATGGAAAGAACAAATTGCACCAATTCCTGTACCTATTGCTTTACTAGCAGCCTCTTTTGCTGCCCAAAAGCCAGCAGCTGTTTCTGGTCGTTTTATTAACTCGATTTCTTCATCGTCTAAAAACCTCTCATAGGCTTTTCTACCAAATTTTTCATGCATTCTTTTTATTCTATCAATTGATGCTACATCTATTCCTATCATTTTAAACCTATTTGTGTATAATTTCAAGTATGAAACTGTTTATTAAAAAAGTATTATACCTTATTGTAATGTTATTTATTATTAGTCTAATCTCTTTTCTTGCAATAAATGCTGCACCAAATTCTTTTTTTGCTAGTGGAGAATTAAATCCTAATATTACAAAAGAATCAATAGCTCAATTAAAAGCTATTTATGGTCTTGATCAGCCATTATATGTTCAGTTTTTCTCTTGGGTATTAGCTATATTACAACTTGATTTTGGAATCTCTTTTGCTAGTGGAAGTATGGTAAAGGATGAGATTATTTCTCGTATTCCAATTACACTTACTATAAATATTATATCAATGGTTTTAATTTTTATAATATCTTTATATTTAGGAATCAAAGCCGCATTAAGCAAAAATAGTTTTTTTGATAGATTTACAGGACAATTATCACTACTTAGTTTCTCTATGCCTTCATTTTATTTGGCACTACTTTTAGTATTGGTTTTTGCTATTAATTTTGAAGTTTTGCCAATTGCTGGGCTTCATACTATGAGTGATGATGGAAGTTTAGCTTATTATTTAGACTTTGCATGGCATTTAATTTTACCAATATTTATAATTGTATTTGGAGGAATTGGAAGTTTAACTTTATATATTAGATCACTTACTATTGAGATATTGAAATCTGATTATATATTCTTTGCAAAAGCTAGAGGACTAAATGACAAACAAATATTAAGACACTATATCTTACCAAATTTATATCCACCAGTAATTACCCTACTTGGATTATCTCTTCCAGGAATTATTGGAGGTTCAGTAATACTTGAAACAATCTTCTCAATTGATGGAATGGGGTTATTATTCTTTAAAAGTGCATTATCACATGATTATCCAGTAATTATGGGAATATTAATTATTGGTGCATTTTTAACACTTATTGGGAATATGATTGCAGACTTAGTACTACTAAAATTAAATCCAAACTACGATAACAACTAAAAAATTTAATAAGGAACATATTTGAAAATTATAAGAACTATTGAAGAATTACAAAATATTAGAAAAACTATAACTTCAAGTGTTGGTTTTGTACCAACTATGGGAGCCTTACATGATGGACATATCTCCCTAATAAAACAAGCTAGAGAAGAAAATGAGATTGTAATTGTTTCAATCTTTGTAAACCCAACACAATTTTTACCAGGGGAAGATTTAGACGCATATCCTAGAAAAGATGAAGCAGATAAAAAAATCTGTGAAATGTGCAAAGTGGATTATCTATTTATGCCAGAAATATCAACAATGTATGGAAAAGAAGAGGTATTAATAAAAGCTCCTAATAAAAGTTATATGCTAGAAGGAGAAGCTAGACCGGGACATTTTGATGGAGTATTATTAGTAGTTTTAAAACTATTTGGATTAACACAACCAACAAATGCATACTTTGGAAAAAAAGATGCCCAACAACTATCTTTAATTACTCAAATGGTTAAAGACTTATTCCTTCCAATAAATGTAGTAGCCTGTGATATTGTAAGAGAAAATGATGGTTTAGCAATGAGCTCTAGAAATATTTATTTAGACCAAACACAAAGAAAAGATGCACTTTTATTATCTAAATCTTTATACACAGCTGCTTCATTAATAGCAAAAGATGAAAGAGATACTAAAACTATCAAAAACAAAATCCATGAAGTAATGGAAAAACTTGATGTTGAATATGTAGCAATAGTTGATAGAGAATTTAATGAGATTCAAACTATAGAGTTAAATAACTGTATTATTTTGATTGTTGTTAGATTTGGAAATACTAGATTATTGGACAATATCTGGTTATAAGATAAGAAGTTTCCTTCTTATCTTATTTTTCTATATATATATTTTTAAAAGAACCATCCTCTTGAGGATATAAAGATGATGGTCTCCAATTCATTGTTATACTTTCTCGCTCTCTTGTATCTACTGACAGTTTATTTGAATCCATATCATAAGTTATAATATTATACCGAAAAGGTACTCCCGGCAATTGGCTATAGCTATTGTCACTTGAAAATAGCCCCGAGCCTATGTACATTATTTTTTCTTTTCCTACAATTATATCATTAAAAGAAATCAAATTATTTCTATGAACATGTCCATGAATATACGCTTTAATTTTAAATTGGTGTAAATTATTTACAAAATCATATGATTTTTCATAATCAATAGGATGATGGCCCACTACAAACCTTACATTATCTTTTTTAATTTCATCTTGGATATTTACAAAAGACTTAGTATCAAATTTAACTTTTTGTAAATTAAAGTGGTCTATTTCTAAAGATGTATTAATCAATATAAAACTAAACTCATTATCTTGAATTAGCTTCTGACTTTTTCCTACAATAAAAGGTTCTTGATATAAAGCCTCATATAAATATTCACTAAAGTTCTCAAACCTGCAGTTCCATTTTTTTATATCTCTTTTTAAAAAAATTTTATCATTTATTTTATAGTCACTGTTTTTATCAAAGTTGTTTGGATTAAAACTTTCAATACCATAAGCATTATGAGTTATTACTCTACTATAATCGTGATTACCAGGAACTATAAATACTTTTTGAGCATCAATATCACATATCTTAATTAATTTAGAAATAAACTTATAAATAAGAGTAAACTCTTTAGCACTACCTTTTGCTGTTAAATCTCCACTTAGAATTAAATAATCAATTCTTGTTTTAATATTTTCTTTTAAAAGAGTTATTTCCATTTTAATATCAGTATTTTCACCAAAATGTAAATCACTTAAATGTAATATATTTCTTTTATTATCTTTCTTATTTTCCAACCAATTATCATATTTATCAAAAATAATATTTCTTGATTTTTCAATATTCTCATCAATCTTTAATAACTCTCTCTTATTAACTGCACATACTTTATGAGTGTTTTCTTTAATTGTAATATTTGTTTTATTTTCTAAACACGCTAAAAATAATTTTTCTTTATCTGGCTCAAATATCATTGAGATATTTCCTATGATATATTCTTTTTTAAACTCATCATTTGATATTACAGTAAACTCTTTTTGTTGATAATACTTAGTTAAATGTTTTTCTAAAATTGCTTCTATAAAATCAACCAATTCATGATTACTCTCAGTCTCCTTATTAGCATAAACTTTTATAGTTGTGGTATTTTGATTTGTACTATGACTTAATATATCTTCTCTTGAAAACTCAATTAAATATAAATCATTACTATTTATTTTTCTTAGTTTTACACCTTTAGACAAGTATTTTAAAACTTCGTATTCACTTGAATAAAACAAACAACTTACTATTGTTGCGATATTTATTTCAACTTGTTTTTTTGAAACTAAATTTACCTGTTCTACTTGAAAATATCCTTTTTTATTAAATTCTTCATTCTTATTTTTAAATCGTGAAGGAAAGACTAACATTCCATTATTTAAGTAACAGATCTTATCATTTACAAAATTTGAAATAATACTTTTCATAAATAATACTTGAACTTTACCTCTAACTGAGTGTTTAGTAAATAAACCTTTATATATTTTTTCATCACTTAAAAATTCTTTTTCTATCTCAAACAACTTGTCAAATTCAACATCAAAACAATGTGAAAACAAGTCATTTAAAGAAATACTAGAAGATACAATTTTATTTTCACTTGCATATCTTAAAATTGCAGTTGAAAAAAGATTTTTCCAATAAGGCTTAAATACTAAAAACTTTTCACTATCTTCTCTTAATTCATCAATTCTTCCATCTTTTTTTAGAAGATCTAAAGCATCTTCTATATTTAACTTACTTATATTTTCACTTTTTAATTTATCCACTAAAGTATTAAACTCATAATAAAAGTGTTCTTTTTGTAGTTTTTTTATCTCTTCAAATGCCAAATATCCTGCGGAAGTAAGTAATTTATCTTTTTCATATTCAAAATTATTTACAACATAGCTTTTCATTTCTACTAATAATAAGTTTTCTTCCATATTTTTATCATTATCTAAATTCAAAGTATTATGATGAATAACTTTTATAAACTCTTTTTCAATACCAAAACTATTCAAATTTTCATACATCAAATCTTTTATTTTATTTAGATATTTTTCTGTCTCATCTGATTTATCTTTTTTCGTTCCTATAATAAAAATATTTAATTGTTTTTTATTTGTTTGATGAATATGCTCTTTTATACTATTTATCCAAAAATATATTGAGTTATCTTCTTTTTGCAAATCAACTACAAAAAATATTAATCTTGTATTATCGAAATTTTGCTTATGTGAAATCTGATACTCTGGCTGTCCACCAAAATCCCATATATCAAAACTAAAATTATGTTCTGATTTTTCATTTATATTATTTGCTTTTACTGATATTTTTTCTTTAAAAGAAAAATTAAAAAACCTCATTCCATGAGTAGAATGAATATCGTCATTAAACTTATTATATTCAAGTCCATATCCAAGTGTAGTTTTACCAACTGCACTATTCCCTAATAACAAAGTTTTTATATGAAAATGATTTGTATAGTTTTTGTTAATTATATGAATATTATCAAAATCTAATTTTTCTACATATAAATTACCAGAGGCTGTCGAAAAAATCAAAGTATCTTCATCAACAGAAATATAATTTATATTAGATTTCACTTCATATTTCTTAGTAGTGTCTTTTAAACTATTATCTTTATCTAAAAACCAGATTGAAATATTACTATCAAAATGTTTAACTATTAAAAAGTTATTTTTGTAGAAAATCTCTATTGCTTTTAAGTCATATTTAGCTACTTCTTTTTTCTCTTTTATATCCCATACTCGAACTGTATTATCATCCGAGCATGTTGCTATTGTTTTTTCATCTATTTTTATTACACTATTAACAATATCAGTATGTCCTTCTAAAAGTGCTATCTCTTTTTTCTCTTTTATATCCCATACTCGAACTGTTTCATCATAGGAGCATGTTGCTATTGTTTTTTCATCTATTTTTATTACACTATTAACAATACTTGTATGCCCTTCTAAAAGTACTATCTCTTTTTTCTCTTTTATATCCCATATTCGAACTGTATTATCATCCGAGCATGTTGCTATTGTTTTTTCATCTATTTTTATTACACTATTAACAATATCAGTATGCCCTTCTAAAAGTGCTATCTCTTTTTTCTCTTTTATATCCCATACTCGAACTGTTCCATCATAGGAGCATGTTGCTATTGTTTTTTCATCTATTTTTATTACACTATTAATAATACTTGTATGTCCTTCTAAAAGTGCTATCTCTTTTTTCTCTTTTATATCCCATACTCGAACTATTTCATCATAAGAACATGTTGCTATTGTTTTTTCATCTATTTTTATTACACTATTAACAATACGAGTATGCCCTTCTAAAAGTACTATCTCTTTTTTCTCTTTTATATCCCATACTCGAACTGTATTATCATCCGAGCATGTTGCTATTGTTTTTTCATCTATTTTTATTACACTATTAACAACATTAGTATGCCCTTCTAAAAGTACTATCTCTTTTTTCTCTTTTATATCCCATATTCGAACTGTATTATCATCCGAGCATGTTGCTATTATTTTTTCATCTATTTTTATTACACTATTAACAATATCAGTATGCCCTTCTAAAAGTGCTATCTCTTTTTTCTCTTTTATATCCCATACTCGAACTGTATTATCATAAGAACACGAAGCTATTATTTTTTCATCTATTTTTATTACACTATTAACAACATTAGTATGCCCTTCTAAAAGTGCTATCTCTTTTTTCTCTTTTATATCCCATACTCGAACTGTATTATCATAAGAACACGAAGCTATTATTTTTTCATCTATTTTTATTACACTATTAACAACATTAGTATGCCCTTCTAAAAGTGCTATCTCTTTTTTCTCTTTTATATCCCATACTCGAACTGTTCCATCATAAGAACACGAAGCTATTGTTTTTTCATCTATTTTTATTACACTATCAATACTTCCTCTATGTCCACCTAAAGCATTTTGTATTAAAAAATCTTGATTTAATGAAGTTTTATATTCTAAATTAGAAGGTTGATTATTATAGTTTTTTACTAATAAATCTACATATTTATAAGATTTAGTAGTTTTTGTAATTAGTTTTTGTATTGTTCCTGTAGGAGAAGGAAAATCATTTTTATTTTCAATATATACTAAAACTTTAATACTTCTTCTATATTCAAACCAGTCTAAAGTCTTATTTGGATTATCTTCTTTAAAAATATCTCCTAGAACTTCAACTAAAGCAATAGGTTTTCTACCAATTCTAACTAAAACAATGTCCCCTATTTCTATTTCTTCAAATAGTTTTAATTGTTTTTCTCCTTCTTTCAAATCTCCTAATCCTATAAGAGATTTTTTCTCAAGTATCTCTCTTTCTTTTCCAAAAGCTTTATCATTTGGATGAAGTTGCATATGCCAATAATTCATTAAACATCCCATTCTTTTAAATATTATTTAATAATTATATCTAAACAACATAATCTTTTAATAATAATTAAATCATTAAACTTGAAGAAAATTAAATATATCAGATTATAAAATAAAGTTTTTTTAAGTTCTATGATGTTACATTTTAATAATATTTATCAAAAAGGACAAACATGAACTTAAAAAAACTAGCGCTTACGAGTACTCTATTGGTTTCAACACTATTTGCAGGTAATTATAATGTTGATAAAGATCACACAAATGTTGGCTTCAAAGTTAAACATATGATGATTTCAAATGTATCTGGAAAGTTTAATGAATTTAAGGGAACGTTTGAATATGATGAAAAAGCAAAGATGCTAAAATCACTTAATGGTGAGATAGTTGTAAAATCAATAAATACTGAAAATAAAAAAAGAGATGATCACCTAAGATCAGCCGATTTTTTTAATGCAAAAAAATTCCCAAAAATTACATTTACTCTTAGTAAAATTGAAGATGACACTGCTTATGGAAAAATCACAATTAAAGATGTTACAAAAGATATTAAATTAGATTTTGATAATAGTGGAACTATAAAAGACCCTTGGGGTAATTATAGAGCAGGATTTGCACTAAGTGGAAAAATCAAAAGAAAAGATTTTGGAATCACTTGGAATAAAGTAATTGAAGCAGGTGGAGTAGCTGTAGGAGATACTGTAAAACTTGATATTGAAATTGAAGGTATCAAAGAAAAATAACTCTTAGATAAAAGGATAGATTTCTCTATTCTTTTATTCAACAAACACTATAAAAAACTAACTATATTATCCCATTTACAAATTATTTCATTTATGCTAGAATTGCGAAAAAATTAAGGTTTTAATAATATATGAAATTTACAACTCAAAACCCTCAAAAATCTTTACATTTAGTATCATTAGGCTGTACAAAAAACTTAGTTGATTCAGAAGTAATGCTTGGAAAACTAAGTGATTATACAATGACAGATGATTCAGCTACTGCTGATGTTATTATTGTAAATACTTGTGGATTTATTGACTCTGCAAAAGAAGAGAGTATTAATACAATTTTAAATCTTCACGACGAAAGAAAAGAACAATCAGTTTTAGTAATGGCTGGATGTTTATCTGAAAGATATAAAGAAGATTTACAAAAAGAACTACCAGAAATTGATGTATTTACAGGAGTTGGTGATTATGACAAAATCGACGAACTTGTAAATGAAAAAAGATCAAACTTTACAAATGAAGTATTCCTTGCAAATGATACAAACGAAAGAGTTATCACAGGTTCTTCATACCATGCTTATGTAAAATTAAGTGAAGGATGTAATCAAGCCTGTTCATTCTGTGCTATTCCATCTTTCAAAGGAAAATTACATTCAAGAACATTAGAATCTCTTGTAAAAGAAGTAAAAGCCTTAGTAAAAAAAGGTTTTACAGACTTCTCATTTGTATCACAAGATTCATCATCATTCCTAAGAGATTTAGGTCATAAAGATGGTCTAGAGCAATTAATCACAGAAGTTGATAAAATTGAAGGAATTAAAACATCTAGAATTTTATACCTTTATCCATCAACTACTACTTTAGATTTAATTGATAAAATTGCTGATTCAAAAATCTTCCAAAACTACTTTGATATGCCATTACAACATATCACTCCATCAATGCTTAAAATCATGAAAAGAGGAAAAGGTGTTGAGAAATTAATTGAATTAATGGATCATATGAAATCAAAACCAAACTCTTTTGTAAGAACTACATTTATTGCCGGACATCCAGGTGAGAGTATTGAAGATCATGAAGCATTATGTAAATATATTGAAGAGTATAAATTTGATAGAGCAAATGTATTCTCTTATTCTACAGAAGAAGGTACTCATGCTGCAAAATCTGATCACTTAATTGATCAAGAAATTATTGATGATAGAGCAGATGAAATCGGAGCAATTATTGCAAACACTACTCAAGAATCATTAGAAGCAGAAGTTGGTAAAACTTTTGATGTTTATGTTGATGGTGAAAGTGATGAACATGAATATTTATTATCTGCTAGAAAAACTATTTGGGCTCCAGATATTGATGGTGAAATATACATCAATGACAATGAACTATTTGAAGAAAATGGAGATCAAACACAATTAAAATTTGGACAAATTTATACAGTAACTATTACAGAATTAGTTGGAGATAAACTAATCGCAAGAGTTATTAAATAAAAATGACCCTAAACTTTAGTGCAGTTAATAATACAAAGAATCTACTAGCTTTTTCAGCTGGGGTAGATTCTTCTGCACTATTCTTCTTGTTACTTGAACAAAATATTCCTTTTGATATTGCAATTGTTGATTATAATGTACGAGAGCAATCAAAAGATGAAGTAACTTACGCAAAACAACTAGCAAAAAAATACAATAAAAAAGTTTTCATAAAAGAAGTAGAACTAGAAAATTCTAATTTTGAGAAAAAAGCAAGAGATATTAGATACTCTTTTTTTGAAGACTTAATCAAGCAGTTCCATTACGACACTTTAATTACCGCTCACCAGCTAAATGATAAACTTGAATGGTTTATGATGCAAATGAGTAAAGGAGCTGGTATTGTTGAGTTATTAGGCTTTAAAGAGTGGGAAGATAAGAATACTTACAAAATATATAAACCTCTTTTAGAAATCACTAAAGATGAATTACAAAACTATCTAAAAAGTAATAATTTAAAGTACTTTGTGGATAATAGCAATTTTGATGAAAAATATAAAAGAAACTACTTTAGACATAATTATTCAGATAAATTTTTGAGTGAATTTAAAGATGGAATAAAAAATTCTTTTGAATATTTACAGAATGACTTAAATTCATTAAATATAGAAGAAAAAGCTATTTTAAAAATTGATGAATTAGAAGTTTTTAAAGCATCCAATGATGATAATATTAATATAAGAACAATAGATATAAATCTTAAAAAAAGAGGTGTATTATTATCAAAAGCTTCAAGAAATGAAATTTTAAGACAAAAAGAAATTGTAATATCTCATAAAATATCAGTATGTATAAGTAATGATTTAATTTATATAGCTCCATTTTCAAAAAGTAAAATGGATAAAAAATTCAAAGAAAAATGTAGGCTAAATAAAATACCTAAAAATGTGAGAGTTTATCTGTACGATAAAAATATAGATCCAAAAGATTTAGTTGTTTAAAAACTTCTTCATCTTTTGCATATTAATTAATTCTTTTCTAGAAACTTCTTTGTGTTCTTTCAAAAAATTAATACTTTTAAAAAAAAGTTCTTCCATACGTTTCAAATCATCTAGTTCTAAATCAAAATCTTCAATTGTAGAATCTTTTAGATAATCTTCATGCCATTGGATTAAAGCTGTTGCTCTATCATAAGAATCTAGTGAATCGATATATACCAATTCACGTAAAGCTTTTAAAGACCTGTTTCTTCTTTCCATGCTTCAATTAGCCCCTGTGCTACTTTCATAACTTGATTAACAGAATTAACGTTATCATCAATACCTGCAGCAAAAAGTGTCTCAATTTGGTAAAGATATAAACCATCTAAATAATATGCAACATCCCCACCATCAAAATCAAGAACATTTCTTAACTCATCGAAAATTGCAATTGTTTTATTTATATAAGTAAACTTAGCTTCAATATCACCTTCATCCATAGCATTCTTAATAAATGAAAGATATTTGATTATACCTTCGTATAGTTTTAATATCAGTACGTAAGGGTCATCCGAAACTGCATTTTGTTGATTATATATATCTAATCCCATATTATCTCCATAATATTCTAATAAGTGGATAGTATATTATATATTTGCTTAATTTTAAACAAAAGAGAAAAAAGTTATTTTCTCTTTTATATTAGTTAGAAGAAGTAGACTGTTGGATCATCATTTTTAATCCAGAGAATGATGACTCAAAACCACTAATAATTGCTCCATAAGATCCAAATTGAAGTGCTAATTGTTGATATTTAGAATCTAATGCTTTTTCAGCTTTTTCTTTATCTTCATTTAATGTTTTTTCCCTTGTAGCCATAGAGTCTTCTTGACTATCTAATACTCCACCTGAGAAATTCATTTCATCAATAACAGCTTTAAGTTGCGTACCAAATCCTTCATTTGCTGCAGTACCAACAAATAGCTCTTGTAGAGCAGCGGGATTATCTTCAACAGCTTTATTAAAAGTTGCCGTATTTAAAGTAATTTTACCAGTTTTATCAAGCTCAAACCCATAATTAAATACAGACTTATCAGAACTAGCTCCGTATTGACCAAATAACTTATCTTTTACTTGAGATAAAATATTTCTAAGTGATGACTTATCAGATACTGAACTATCTGCATTATCAAGCTCACCTGAAACTAAATCAACAAGTTCATTATATTTAGTTATTAAATCTTGAACTTTAGTTACAACTAATGAATTATCATCACTAATATTAATAGTTGAAACTCCAATTTTATTTGCAGTAATATCTAATCCATCAACTGTTAATTTATTAGATGAAACATTATATGAAACCCCATCAATTTCAGCACTCATATCCTGAGCTGTTAAAGTATGATTTGTTGCATTAATAGTTCCTACTTCATCTGTAGTAAAACCTAAATCATCAGCAGCAGTACCACTAATAGTTAATGCGTTAGCCGTACCTGAATCTTCACTTTTTAGGATTAATCGATGTGAGTCAGTTCCTACACTATCTAAAGAAGCAGCTACGCCAGCTTTTGCTGTGATTGCAGCAGTTAATTCATCATATGTAGCATAATCGGCTGTATTAAAATCAAAACTATCACTTCCAACGGCAATAGTCAAAGTTCCAATATCTCCAAGAGCATCTTTTTGAGCTCCTGTAATAGTATTTGATTGATATACATCTTTTTGTGCTAAACTTTTGATATCAACAGTTGTAATACCATTATTAAGTTTAGATACATCAGAGGCTTGGAAAACAGCAGAATCCCCAGAAGTTGTAGCAGCTTTTTCATCAAAAGCAGTAGTTCCACCAGATACAAAGACATCAAATGGCTTAACCGCAGTTAATAACTCAGCAACCTTAGCACTAATATTAGTAAAGACTTCTTTTTCTTTAACTAAATCAGCAATATTAGTTTCAATAGGTTCAACTCTTGCTTTTCTTTCAGCAGCTTTTAGTTTGTCAATTGTTTCTTGATTTAATGAAGCAGCACCGCCACCACCTAAACCTAATATACCTTCAGCCATGATTTACTCCTTTATCTTTTTAATCCAAGTAATGTTTTTAACATTTCATCAATTACTGTAATAATTTTTGCATTCGCTTCATAGGCTGCTTGAAACTTAACTAGGTTTAGCAGCTCCTCATCTTTATCAACTTTTACTAATTCATTATATGAACTAGTTAATGCTGTTTGTACATCTTTTTGTGTTTTATGTAAAAAGTCACTTGACTCTTTATCCGAAGATACATTTACTCTAATTTCTTGAAAGAATTCTGAGAAAGATGTATTTTCATTATTACTTGGATCTTGTGCTTTACCATCAAATGATAAATCTTTTTTCCACTGTAATGTAGCTAAATAATCTAAATCTTTTTGGTCTAAATCATTAATTGCTGCTTCATTAAATGTCATAGTTTTAACACTAGTTCCAGAGAATAAATTTAGACTTGTAATAGTTCCATTAGTCTCATCAGCAGCTAATTCTCCATAAGTATATTGATCTGTACCAGTTTTAATATACTGATCAGTTACATCAGCAAAAGTACGTGCAAAGGCATCTAATTTATCTTTATAAACCTGTAGCTTATTATTTGGAGAGTTTGAAGTTAAGCTATCAGTTTGCGCTTTTAATGTTCCAGATTTTAATGAAATCTCTTGATCATAAATAGCAATAGCAACTTTATCCACAGCATCTGAACTTTGATTTTCGTCTTTATAGGTATTACTTCTCTCTTCAACTCCAGCAATTGTCTCTTTTACTGTTATTCTAGATTCAAACTTACCATCTAAACCACTTTCATCTGACTCTATTACTAAAAATTTATCAATTGCTTTGTTATCAACTTTTCCACTTGCAGTTTCTACATAATTACCATTATATGCAGTTACTAATCCTTTAGTACTAGGATTTTCGTTAATAGAATATGCTAAAGCTCGAACATAGTTTGATGCAGTTACAGTATCAGGATTTCCATCCCCATCAATATCAATATCATGTGTATTACCATCAGTATCTGTATATTGGTTTGATCCAATTGTTACAGTCACACTTGTATTATTATTTAGTTTAAATGTAATTTCATCCCCAGCAGAGGCAACACCGTCTTTAAAGTTTGTATTTGAGGCAATTCCTGTTGAATCAACAAATCTATCAACCTGAGGTTCTTTACTTTCAACTACTTTTACATCTCTTACATTTGTGTTATATCTAACAGCAACATTACCAGCAATTTTCAGTTCATATTCGTTGTTTTCTCTACTTACTTCTATATCAACATATCCAGATAGCTCTTCTTCAAGTTGATCTCTTTTATCAAGTAAGTCATTAGTAGCAACACTTTGTTTACCAAGTTTTTCGTTAATTCCACCAATTTCTTGTAAAAGAGAATTAACCTTAGTAACATTTGATTGAAGTTCTTCTTTTTCTAAAGCTTGAGTTTTTTCAATACTTGAATATAAACTTTGTAAAGAAGATACAATTACTTTACCTTCATTAGCAAGGCTATTTTTATAGATTTCTGAATTGGGATTTGATCTTAAATTTTCGACAGCTTGAAAATATCTGTTTAAATCAGATGAGAATCCACTATTTTCAGTCTCTTTGAATGCAACTTCAACATTAGCTAAAATACTAGATGTTTTAGAGAAGTTACTTTGTCTTGAACTCTCAGATAATAATCTGTCAAACATGTATTGAGAAGTAATTCTATATGCATTGTCAGAACCAACACCACGCCCAGTAAACCGAGTGTCCGTTTGTTCTAACTCTTTCATATCGACTACTCTTTTTTTGTAGCCTGGAGTATTCTCATTTGCAATATTATTAGATACGTTTTCTACAGCAATCTTTGCAGAAGTAAGACCTGAGTATGAAACATTTAATGTATTAAGCATAGAATCTCCTTATAAAGTGATACCTAATTATCACATTACATTTCTTAATTTTAGATTAAAAGGGCCAAATAGCTCTAAATAGTTTTAAGCCCCATGGAGTTTCCATAATGTCAGCTTCTGAACCTTCTTTATCATATAACATCTTTAAATTGGCAATTTGCGATGAGTCAATAGAGTTATCAGAACTAATATCATAAGGTCTGATCACACCTGTTATTATAATGGTTTGTTTTTGTCCATCAATAAGTAGTTCTTTTGAACCCTTAATATAATAGTTACCATTTTGGTATGTTTCTTCTATTATAGCTGAAACCGTAGTAGAGAAAGTTTCATCAAATTGTGTTTTAACTTCACCCTTATCTGATGTAGAACTAGTAGTATTAAAATTAATACCTAGATTTCTATTAACTTTATTTGCATATTTTGCAGCAGTTTCACCTAAAACATTACCATTTGTTCCAGCTAAAATTCCACCACCTAAAGCATTATTTCTATTACTAGTTAATTCTCTTTTATTTTTAGAATCTGATTTCAAGCCTTCGTTAATATTAATCTGAATAATATCCCCAACTTGTAAATCTTTTTTATCAGCAAATAAAGAAGCTCCTTGCATTGAATAAAGTGAACCTTTATTTTTTCTAACTTCTGGAGCTTTTTTAGGAATTTGAACTTCTGGTTTTTTGAAATCAATTTTTTGAGAAGAAAAAGTACTACTACAAGCGACGAAGAAAAAAGAACTTGAAATTAAAATTAAACTTTTAAACATTTTTCTTTCTTTCCATTATATATTTAAGATCAATAGCAACAATAATTTCATTTAAAGTATTTTTAATAAGCGCTAAGGTTCCATATCTCACCATTAAAGCATCAAGGTTAGTTTTTAATTCACAAATAATAACTAACTTATTTTCAATAATTTTAACATGTTGAACATTTTCTTGACCTACTAAATCAACTGCTTTTTCAATCTCTGATAAAACAGCTCGCTCAAAATTCTTTTTAGTTTCTTTTATCTTTTCTTCTTTTAATTTAGCAGCTTTTTTTGTTTCCATATCTATTCTATCTTGTTCTGCCATTTGACTACTCATATGAAAATAGTAGCCAACAAGCATTAAAGCCACAAAGGCTAAAGAAAGGATTCTTATGATTTTTTGTTTTTTATTTCTTTTTACTGCAACAATCATTTTATTTAATTACGAAAGTAGTAAATAATATCTTTTTAATATTATTAGATTTAACATCTTCATTATTAGATGTAACTTCATTTACAACAGTATTAATTTCTTCAAGCAATTCTTCTTTTAGTAGAGCTTTTCCACCAACAGTTAATAACTCTTCTGAACTTCTAGCACTAATTTGATTAATAACAACATCAATAATCTCTGCTCTGCTTTCTTCAACAATTGCAGCAATAGTTGGTTCTACACTTTTTAGTGTAAATGAAAGTTTCATTAACTTTTCTCTACCTTTAGAGTTAGTAATATTTAATACTAAATCATCAACAGCAGCTTTAAAAGTCTCTTTTGAATCACCTGCTTCTTCTTTTTGTACCATCTTTTCTTGTTGCTCGCCTTCTGGCTTAGGAGATAATATACCTTGTGAATACAAGAAATATGCTCCTCCCACAACTGCTAATAGTAGAACAACTACTAAAGCCACTAAAACAATAATCAAACCTTTACCTCCGCCTGACGCTTTAACTTCTTCTCCATTCTCATCTGCCATAATAATCCCTTCTACTTCTCGTTAATATTATAATTTTCTAGCATTTCAGTAATTTTAGCTGCATTTTGTACACTTAAAAACTTCATAAGTAATGTTACATTTCTTTCTTTTAACTTCAAGATTATATCAAAAACATCTTCAAGTTTACCCTCACTAATCATCACATCAAAAATACCAGCTGCGATTTTTGGTTTCATAGAATTATAAATTTTTGTTGTTTTACTTTGTACAGTTTGCTCTATACTTTGCAATATTTTAAGATTTTTATCATGTAAGTCTTGAATATTATTTTTTTCTCTTTTTACTTGAGTTAATATAGTTTCTAACTCTTTTTTTCTCTCTTGATACTCTTTTTCTTTTTTATTATAAAAAGAATTTAATTCTTTCTTTAATTCTTTTATTTCTATTTTTTGTTTTGTAAGATAACTACTATCTTGAGTTTGGCCATATGAGCAAACAACAAAAGTTAAGATCAATACTACTTTTTTAATCAATTATTATCCTTTTATCTACTTATATATTTACTTTGAATATATTCATCAGAAGCTTCTTGTTCAGCTAAAAGTAACTTTTGTAAAGCTTCTCTTTTTTCTTCTTCTAAAATATAAGCAAACTGTTCTGTTTCTTTTTGATGTTCTACAATTTGTTCAACTAATGTTTCTAACTGACTGTTATATGCATTTCTTTCACTTTGTAATTTAGTAATATGAAGTTTCATTGTATTTTTATGCATAGCAAGTACAGAGAAATCAGAAATAGAACCAAACTTATGTAAGGTTGCTGTATCAATTTTATTTTGAGTAAACATCATTTCTGAATCAATTTGCTCAATTTTTGACAATAGTTGTCCTTTTTGCATTAACAGTTGATCAGTTTGATTTTTTTTTAGATCGTATAGTTTTTCAATCATAATTAATTACCAAAAATTAATATTAAATCCCATAAATCTCTAGTGTAAGTAGCAATATGATCTCCTACCCAAGGCAGAGTAACTAAAATAAATGCCGAAACAAAAATCATTTTAGGTACAAAAGCCAGTGAAGCATCACTTACTTGAGTTACTGCTTGAAAAATAGAAATTATTAATCCAATTACCATACTTACTAATAAAGAAGGTAATCCTAAGATTAGAATAATTTTTACTGTATTTTCAGCAATAGCCATTAAATCCATGGCTAATCTTTTACTTTAATTGTAATTTCTAAAGTTTTATTGTTTAATAATTTAGATATTAAATCTGCAATATCTTGTGAATTTGAACTTGTTATTTCTACATTCTCACTAGCAGCAACTTTTTTAGGAGTACTACTAGTAGTATTACTTACAGGTTTAATATCAGACACGCCGTCTAAAGCACTTAAAATATCTGCTTCATTTAATGTATCAAGTTCAGAAAACTCATCTGACATACTATCTCCTTCGTTGAATTCTATTTTATTAATAGATTCTTCAACTCTTATTTCTTCAGTAGGTTCATCTACTTCTATATTATTTTCTTCTAAAATTTTATCTAATTCATCAAGACCATCTAGTCCATCAATTTCATCAAAAGAACTAAAATCATCTATGTCATTCATTATATCGTCATTTTCTGAAACTTCTTGAAAAGATGATTCTTCTTTTTTATCAGTATTATCATCTGATACTAGTTCATTATCATCATAATCAAAAGTAACATTGTTTAAACCAACATCTTCATCAAAATTCATCATTGAATTTAATTCTTCTTCACTTAAGATATCTCCTGAATCATTATCAGAATCATCAGAAGACATTAAGCTTTCTAAGTCATCAAGATTAATATCTTGTTCAATATCTAAATTATCATTTGCAAATAAATCATCTTTTTCTTCTGATAAATTCAATTCTTCATCTAAAAGTAAATCATCAATTGATAATTCGTCAAAAGACAAGTCTTCTTTTTGTTCTTCTTTCTCTTTTGTGATTAATAAATCATCATTTTTCTTTTCAATTGGCTCTTCTTCCATAGGTTCACTAGCAAGAAGTTGTGCTAATTCATCATCTAACTCAATAGATTCATCTAAATCTTCACTATACGCATCATCAACAATATCAACAATTGAAT
The DNA here is from genome assembly GCF_013283835.1 of Poseidonibacter lekithochrous. Classification (GTDB taxonomy): domain Bacteria; phylum Campylobacterota; class Campylobacteria; order Campylobacterales; family Arcobacteraceae; genus Poseidonibacter; species Poseidonibacter lekithochrous. The sequence goes on from NZ_CP054052.1 coordinate 3,245,059, forward strand.
CATGAATATCTTCTTCAGATTGTCTTATAATTTCATCATGTTTTTGGATAATATATTTTGGAATTTCTTTTAGTGAGTCTACTGAAAGGTCAGCTATTCCATTATCTAGTAAGAATTCTTCTTCAATTCCATCTTTTGGAACTAGAAATTTAATCTTCTTTGTAATAGCATTTTTTTTGATAATTTTTTCATCATCAATTAAGTAAATATCGTTGGGATTTTCTTGAATTACTAGCTTTAATTCTTCAAGTTCATTAATATCTTTAATGACACTATTGTCATCAAGTTTAAATTTAATATTTGCATGTTCTAAAGTTTCATGGATCTCTTTTTTAAACCCACTGTTACCATAAATAAAAATATTCAAACCCAAACCCTATATTATAATAATTTTTACTATAAAGATTATACCTTTTTTTATTAAATTTACGATAAAATATTAGCAATTAATTATAAGGTATTGTATTGAAGTATATTTTTTTAGTAACTATATTAATTTCATCTATTTATTCACAAACTATAAAAGATATTTCGAACATCATTGGTATTCGTGAGAATCAACTTATCGGATATGGATTAGTTGTAGGATTAGCAGGAACTGGTGATAAATCCAAGTTTACAATGCAAAGTCTTCAAAACTTACTTAGAAATTCTTATATAAAAATCCCAGCAGGTTCTATTAATTCAAAAAATATTGCAGCGGTAATGGTTACGGGAACTCTACCTCCTTTTTCAAGACAAGGGGACAAAGTAAAAATCAAAGTATCTACAATTGGTGATGCAAAATCTGTTGACCATGGAGAGCTTTTAATCACTCAACTAAAAGGTGTAGATGGAAAAGTTTATGCCCTAGCTCAAGGTACAATTATTGCAAATGCGAATAATAAAACTTCAGGTTTTATTTATGAAGGTGCAACAGTTGAAAATGAAGTTGATTTTAACCTAAAAGATGAAACAGGAATAACACTGAGTTTATATAAAAGTTCTGCAAAAAATGCTGACTTAATAGAAACAAAAATAAATAAAAAATTTGGTACAAGACTTGCAGTTGCTTTAGATACAAGAACTGTAAGTATTAGAAAACCAACAGAAATTTCTATTGTAAAATTCATATCAATGGTTGAGAATATTCCTTTAGATTCAACATTTAAAAAGAAAATTATTATTGATATGAATAGAGAAACAGTTATAACAGGTGGTGCAATTCCAATTGACCCTGTGACAATTGCTAGAGATTCCTTTACACTTAGAATCAAACAATCACCTTTAGCTGCTTCGCAGTTTAAAGATAAAAAACTTAATAAAGGTGTTGATGTAGGAGATGGCGTTAAAATTGTTGATAAACCAATTGTTGATATTAATAATGCAAGAATTGACACAAAAAATGCACCTACAGTGGCTGATTTAGTAAGAGCTATGAAAGTAATGAAATTACCAATGAGTGAAATCATTGACACATTAAAAATGATCAAAGAGCTTGGAGCTATTGACGTTGAACTTGAGATAAGAGGATAATATGGCTGAATTTTTAAGTCAAGATGAAATTGATGCACTTTTAGATATTGCAGAACAAGGGGAGGATATTGATGATGCCTCTCCCACTGACAAAGTAGTATCCAAAGAAAAAAACTATTCAATTTACGATTTTAAAAAACCTAATAGAATATCAACTGAACAATTTAAAGCCTTTTCAACTATGCATGATAAAATGCTTAGGGATTTTATTACAGATCTTTCTGCAATGCTTAGAAAAATTGTTGATATTAAATTATACTCAATTGAACAAATGACATATGGAGAGTTTATTCTTTCTATTCCACAAATTACATCATTAAATACACTATCTATTAAGCCTATGGAAGGCCGAATAGTAATTGAGTGTAACCCAGGTATCTCTCATAAGATTATTGCAGAATTATTAGGTTCTGGAGCTGTAAACACTAATGATAACTTAGATAGAGAACTTACAGAAATTGAAGTTGAGATTTTAGATCACTTTTATGAAATGGTAATAAAAAATTTATTCAGATCTTGGGATGATATTTCAACACTGAATTTTAAAACTGAATCAAGAGATACAAATGCAAATGCTATTCAGATTATTTCTGATCATGAGATTGTACTTCTAGTTGTATTAGAGATCACAATTGATGAAGAGTCTGGATTCTTATCTATTTGTTACCCTATTTCTTATATAGAACCCTTACTTGAAAAAATTGTTGAGAAAGTTTTCTCTGAGGGTAAAAATAGAAAATCAAGTAGAAAAAAAGATATTACAACACTTATTTCTGGAGCAAAAATGCAGGTTGAAGCTGTAATGGCAGAAACAGAATTAACAGCTGAAGAAATCTTTGGATTAAAAGAGAATGATATTATTGTATTTAATAAAAATGCAACATCAGCCTCTACAACTGTATATATTAATAAAAAAGAGAAATTCCAAACAGTGTCAGGGGTTTCAAATAATAGAAAAGCTGTTCAAATACAAACTAATATTGATAAAGAAAAACAAGAAACATTAGAGATATTAAGAGTAATGAGAGAAGAGCGAATTGTAAAAGCAAAAGAGACAACAGAAAATATCCGTCGTCTTCTAAAAGAAAAAGAAGAAGAGAAAAAGAGAAGATAACTTCTCTTTTTAACTAGTCTTCAATACTCCAAGCTAATGTTTCACCAGCATACATTGGTACTACATTATCTTCGTTATATTCATATATAGCAGGTACTACATAATCTTTTTTAACTAATTTAATTTTTTTGATTTTTGGTTTTAAATCATAAACTCTTTGAGCGTTTAATGATACAAAATCATTTAATTTATCTAAGGCTTGATATTTTTCAAATAATCCTACTAATACTTGTAAAGCAATTGGTGATGTAAATACACCAGCAGCACAACCACAGCACTCTTTTTTATGTTTAGGATGAGGAGCTGAATCAGAACCAAACATTAATTTAGGATGCCCTTTTAATGCAGCATCTAATAATGCAGATCTATCATGCGGTCTTTTAGCAATTGGTTTACAGAATAAATGAGGTTGTAACATTCCACCAGCAACGTCATCAAGTGTAATTAATAAGTGATGTAATGTAACTGTTGCATGTAAGTTATCATATTTATCAAGTAATTCAACAGCATCAGCAGTAGTGATGTGTTCCATAATAATTTTTAAATCAGGGAATGCAGCAGCAATTGATTCATAAATTGGCATAAATTCTTTTTCTCTATCCATAACAAAACCATTAGTTTCACCATGAACACATAAAGGAATACCAAGTTTACTCATTGATTCTAATGTAGGTCTTAAAACTTCAACATCCATTGAAGATACACCTGTTTCAGAATTTGTAGTAATTCCTGCAGGATAAAGTTTAATTCCAATAATATCATCTTTGATATCTTCTAAGAACTCATACGAGTAATTATTTTGGAAGAATAAAGTTACATAAGGTTCAAAAGTATCACCTTTACATGCTTCATTAATTCTATCTTTATAAGCTAATAAAGCTTCTTTTGTAGTTACAGGTGGTACTAAGTTTGGCATGATTAATGCACCTGTAAATGTATTAGAAGTTAAAGGTCCTACTAGTTTTAACATATCACCATCACGTAAGTGAAGGTGCATATCTAAAGGTTCGTTTATTTCGAATGTTGTAACACTACTCATTAAATAGCTTCCTCATCTTCTTCACCTGTTCTAATTCTAACAATTTTTTCAATTGATGAAACGAATATTTTACCGTCACCAATTTTTCCAGTTTTTGCTGATTCAGTAATAAGTGCAATTGTAGAATCAACGTCGTCTTCTGCAACGATTAATTCTAATTTGATTTTTGGTAAGAAATCAACAACATATTCTGCCCCTCTATATAATTCAGAGTGACCTTGTTGTCTTCCATATCCTTTTACATCAGATACAGTCATTCCTGTGATTCCAGCTTCTGTCAAGGCATCTTTTACATCTTCAAGTTTAAACGGTTTAATTACTGCTTCAATCTTTTTCAAGTTTCATCCTTTTTTTAAGTCTTTTATTTTATCTAAGTTTTATTTTTATTTAGGTTATACGCTATTTTAGAAAGCTCTTTTGAACTCTGGATATGCTTCGATACCACACTCTTCAACATCTAAACCTTGCATCTCTTCATCATTATCAGCTCTTAATGGAATGATTTTATTGATGATAAATAATACAATATATGAAGTTACAAAAGCAAAAATTGCAACTAATACAATACCTTTTACTTGTCCCATAAATGTAATATCACTACCATTTGCAGCAAAAATTCCAACTGCTAATGTTCCCCAAATACCATTTAATAAGTGAACAGATAAAGCCCCAACAGGATCATCTAATCTTAGTTTATCAAAGAAAGTTACACCAAATACAACAATAGCTCCACCAATAGCTCCAATTAAAATAGGAGTATAAATATCATATAAATCAGGCCCTGCTGTAATTGCAACTAAACCACCTAAAGCACCATTTAGGATCATTGTAATATCCAGTTTTTTGTATTTAATATACATTAAAACTGCAACCATAATAGCACCTGCAAGTCCAGCTGTATTAGTATTCATAATAGTTAAAGCAACCGCATCAGCTCCTTCTTTTGAAGCAATTGAACCAACAGATCCACCATTAAATCCAAACCAACCAATCCATAATAAAAATGCACCCAATGTAAGTAATGGAATATTTGAAGCTGGAATTACTCTAATTCCACCATTTTTTGTATATCTTCCTTTTCTTGCACCAATTATAATAATTGCTGCTAATAAAGCCCAACCACCAGTTGAGTGAATAACAGTAGAACCTGCTAAGTCATACATAGATAAAGCTAAAACTGTACCTTCAAGTAAGTTAGTTCCCCATGTAACATTTACTACAAGTGGATAAAGTACTGCTGCCATGATAATTGTAAAAATAGCTAAAGGAACAACTTTTGCTCTTTCACTTACTCCACCAGACATGATGTTAACTACTTTACCAACAAATGCCATTTGGAAAAGAAAAGCTGCCCATTGACTCATTCCCTCTGCACCAAATCCACCAAAGGCTATCTTGTAACCTATAAGTAAAAATGCCATAGAAGCAATTGCATAAATTAAAGTGTTGATTGTTAAAACGGCTGTAACATTTTTAGTTCTTACAATTCCTGCTTCTAACATTGCGAAACCTGGAACCATAAATATAATAAGTGTCATTGCAAAGATTGCATATAACGTATCAATAACGTAAGAAATTTCTGTACCCATAAAACTTTCCTTAGTTTTTTTTCTTTAAGTATATAGGTATAAAAAATATTTGTATAGAGAGTTTCTGTATAAAAAATATACAATTCAAGAAAAAGTGCTTTTCTTGAATCGTTTTGTATATTAAATAGCCTCAGTTCCTTTTTCACCAGTTCTGATTCTAACTACATCATCTAAAGATGAAACAAAAATCTTTCCATCTCCGATTTTTCCAGTTTTTGCTGATTCGACAATTGCTTTAATTGCTGAGTCAACCATATCTTCATTTACTACAATGTCAATTTTGATTTTTGGTAAAAAATCTACAACATACTCAGCCCCTCTGTATAATTCAGAGTGACCTTGTTGTCTACCATAACCTTTTACATCGTAAACACTCATACCTGTAATTCCAGCTTCTACTAAAGCATCTTTTACATCTTCAAGTTTGAAAGGTTTAATTATTACTTCAATTTTTTTCATTTTAATCCTTAAAAAATGTCCCATTTTTTTAGGGACTATTTATCTAATAACTTCTTTTAACGATGGGAGTAAATCCCATCTAAAGAAGCAAATCCTAAAGGAAGTAACGAGTTACTTCTATCTACCGCTTATGCTCTTTTGAATTCTGGATAAGCTTCTAATCCAGTTTCATGAATATCAAGACCATTTACTTCAGTCTCTTCATCAACTCTAATTCCAACTACTAGATCTAAAATCTTCCATACAATGAATGAAGATACAAATACAAAGGCACCAATTATAACAACACCTTTAAGTTGAGCCATAACTGTAACATCTGGGTTGAAAATACCAACCGCGATTGTTCCCCAGATACCAGCTACTAAGTGAACAGATAAAGCACCCACTGGATCATCAATTTTTAACTTATCCCATAATGGAACAGCAAATACAACTAAAGCACCACCAACAATACCTTCAATAAATGCAACAACCATACCTAAATCAGGTCCTGCTGTACAAGATACAAGTCCTGCTAAAGCACCATTTAAAACCATTGTTAAATCAACTTTTCTATAAATAAGTTGTGTTAATAATGCCGCTGCTAAAGCACCAGCTGCCGCTGCCATATTAGTATCAGCAACAACCATTGCAATTGCTTCAATATCACCTTTAGAACCCATAGCTAATTGAGATCCACCATTAAATCCAAACCAACCCATCCATAAAATGAATGTACCTAAAGTTGCAAGAGGTAAGTTAGAACCAGGAATTGGTCTTACTGCTCCAGTTTTAGAGTATTTACCTTTTCTAGCACCTAAGATTAAAACAGCTGCTAATGCTGCCCATCCACCAACTGAGTGAACAATAGTTGATCCAGCAAAATCAGAGAAACCTGCAATTAGACCACCTAATTCAGTTCCACCCCATGTCCAGTGACCTTGAATTGGATAAATAAACGATGATAAAACAACAACAAAAATTAAGAATGGCCATAACTTCATTCTTTCAGCTACAGAACCTGAAATAACAGAAGCAGCAGTTGCTACAAACATTACTTGGAAGAAAAAGTCAGAGAAAGCAGGATAAGCTGCATCAGCTGCTGTTTCACCACTAAATATTGCAAGTGATCCAATAAATGAGTTACCCTCACCATACATTGCGTTATACCCTACAAAATAGAACATAATACAAGAGATTGCAAATAAAGCAACATTTTTAGTAAGAACCGTTGCATTGTTTTTTGTTCTTGTTAAACCAGCTTCTAACATAGCAAACCCAGCTGCCATCCACATTACTAGTACCCCTGAAAAGATAAACAGGAAACCATCTAATATATATTTTACATCAGCAAAATTTTCCATAAGACTCCTTTGTCAAATTATATGTCACAATTATAAAATATTTTGCTAGTTCTGTAAACATATCTACTGTATATTAAATATACAAATAGATAATTAATTATTCTACAGTAGATTAATTAGTTACTTTATCTCTTTTAATTTATTCAGAAGTATAAATATTTCATCAAGAGTATTTTCAATTAATGGTGAAGTTTTTAAAATAAGCTCTTCATCCCTACTTTTCATTGATTCACCGTATATTACAAGGTCTTTATCCAGCTGTAATGTAAGCTCTTTTAAACATGTAAATACTTTATTATCTAACTTTGATTCCTTTTCATGAATATTAATAAAGTCATTTATATTACTTCTATGTTCAACATTAATATCAATACTTGAAGAGTTATTGTTTATTTGATTTAATATTGCCTGTTTATATTTTGTATACTCAATCTTAAGGCTGTTTAGTTTTTGGGTTAAGTCAAAATCATCTATTCTTTTTTCAACTTCTAAATCATATTCATTTAAAGAAGCAGCTTGAAGCATATCTTGAGCTACACTGTTTGTTTGAATAGCCACATCTTTTGTTTTACTAGCCATATGGGCATTTTGTTGAGTGATATAATCTAGGTTATTCATAGTTTCATTTATTTGAGATAGATTATTCATTTGTATTTTATTTGATTTTGCAACATCATCAATAATATTTGTATTCTCTTCAATCATAGAAGAAAGTTTCTCAAAACTATTCATCATCTGTTCTGAATACTCTTTTCCATCTTCTGATTTTTGATTTGCGACTTCAACAAGATGTTTAATTTCTTTTGCCGCTTCAGCACTTCTATTTGCCAAGTTTCGAACTTCCTGTGCAACTACAGCAAAACCTTTACCAGCTTCCCCTGCAGTTGCTGCTTCAACTGCTGCATTAAGTGAAAGAATATTTGTTTGAAATGCAATTTGATCAATAATTGTAATAGCTTCATTAATAGCGCTTGTTGATTCATTAATCTCATACATAGATTTTTGTGTGTTCTCAACTAATTTTATTCCTTCTTGAGAATATGCTTTTGTTGAATTTGCAATCTCTAACATATTAGAAGCTTTATTTGAAGTATCAGTAATACTTGAAGTAATATCATGAATAGAAGCTGTTGTTTGTTCTAGCGAGCTAGCTTGAGAGAGAGAAGAAGAATGAAGTTGATTTACTAAATCTAAGAGTTCATTTGATTTTGTATCTAAAATATTTCCATTTTTATTAACCATTGCTAAAAACTCGGAAATATTCATACCTATCATATTAAGACATCTAAGTTGAGTATTTACAATTGCACCTATTTCGGTTTTATCAGCTTTAACTGTAAAATCTCTATTTGCATAATTAAGAGATGTTTTAAAAGAGTTGACAATATTTACTCGTAAATTATCAATCATATTATTCACATTCTCTTTTAGTTCATTTATATACACATTATTAGCAACTGAGTTTATACGATAAACTAAAAAACCTTTTCCAACCATTTTAGATACAAACTTAGCTTCATTAATCACTTCATTATCAATAGCTAATCCATCTTTTATTTTTTGGATATTTTCATTTAAATCTTTTGCCATTAATCCAAAATCATCTTTTGAATTAATATGAATTGTTTCAAGTTCTTTTTGAGTTGTAGTCAAGTAACTAAAAAAATTGTTTAGTCCAAATCTAATATTATAAATTGAACTTGTTATATATTTGGAAATATAAAAATAAAGTAGAAAGGATAAAGTAAATACAAATATAAAAAATAAAGATTTTAAAATAATAGTACTTTCAAAATCAGAGATTTTATTTTCAAGGACTAATAATAAATCTTTTTTATTATTGTAATTTAAATTTAAAAGCAAGAGATCTAATTTTTCACTAGTGAGTATATTTTTTTCTTGAAGAATTTTTTCTTTTATTATTTCATATTTTTTATATTCATTATATTCATCCATAAACAAAATTGTGGACAAAATCATATAGGCTAAAATTGGAATAAATACCAATGAAACAAGTTTTGTTTTTAAACTACAATTATAAAAATATTTTTTCATTTTATTTTCCTTCTACTACTATATCAAGACATAAAATACAGCTTTTATTTCCTAAGCTAAACCTTTTAGCAAAGGTTTTACATATATTTCCCGTGGCATAAGATATATATTTGGGACTTAAAAATATTCCTTGTTTTGATTCCAAAGTAATATAATAATACTCTTTCAAATAGTGTTCATCTCCACATTTTGTTGGTTTGAATTTATCATTGATATTTTCTGAAACCATGGTGTCATTAATCTGTTTAGAGCTTTGGGAATCAATAAGGTAAATAGCCTCTATATCTTGATGTTTATAAAACTCATCTTCTAAGATTTTATGTGAATGTTCAAGTGAATTTATTTTGCTAAACATCTCATTTGCAATTAAGTCATATTTTGAGATCACTTCTCTTTTTTTATTTATACCAGCAATATTTCTTGCTTTAAAATCTTTACCAATTGTTATAATTTTTTTAACTATGGTATTAATATCATCATCATTTATTTGAGAAGTTGGTTTTGCAAAATAAAAACCTTGAAAAAGATTTATTGTAGATTTAAGACCTAAACAAATAGCATGTTCATCTTCAACACCCTCACCTAAAACTCTAATTCCTAGGTTATGACTCATTTTTGAAATAGCTTTTACAATTTCTTTATTAATTTGATTAGTTTTTATATCAGTAAAAAGAGACCTGTCAATTTTTATAATATCAGGCCTAATTAGATTTATTCTATCAAAGGTAGAACTACCTGTTCCAAAATCATCCAAGGCAATTGAAAAGCCCAGTTCCTTGTAGGTTGAGCAGAATTTCTTTAAGGCTTTTGTATTAGTAATTTCATCTTCTTTAATTTCTAATACAAAATTCTGCGGAGGTATTTTTAAATTAAAAATTTTCTCTACAAATCTATTTCTATTTTTAATCTCTTCGTATTTATTTATCATAGTTGATTCAAAATTCAGAAATAAAACTAAATCCCTATCTTTATAATAATATTCACTAAACTTTTCAATTGCTTTTTTTCTTGTTAGTTCATCTAATTCAATTATTAGATTTTCTTTTTTAGATAAATCAAAAAGTACATTAGGAGGAATAAATTCACCTTTATATACACATCTAGTTAGTGCTTCAAAAGCATAAACTTTTTTTGTACGTATAGATACTATAGGTTGAAAATATATTTCAACTAACTCTTTTTGAATTATCTCTTTTATCATTTTCTATTCATCATCTTTTGCAAATTTTTCGTAAAGAAAACTAAGAATTGCTTCTCTACATCTAATATATTCAGGGTCACTTTGTAACTCAACTCTATTTCTAGGTCTTGGTAAATCCACTTCTAGAATCTCCCCAATTGTGGCTTCTGGACCATTTGTCATCATAATTACTTTATCACTTAATAAAACAGCTTCATCAATGTCATGAGTAATAATAATTACAGTATTTTGAACACTTTGTTGAATTCTCATTAGGTGTTCTTGTAGATTGGCTCTTGTTAATGAATCCAACGCTCCAAAAGGTTCATCCATCAATAAAACATCAGGTTTGATACTTAAAGCTCTAGCAATTCCAACTCTTTGTTTCATACCCCCTGATATTTCTCCGGGGAATTTATCTTTTGCATGATCAAGATTTACCATAGATACAAACTTTTCAACTCTTGCTCGAAGCTCTGATGAACTTAATTCTGGCATTACTTTTTTTACTGCCATTTCAATATTTTCATAAACTGTAAGCCATGGTAAAAGTGAGTGATTTTGAAAAACAACAGCTCTCTCAGGTCCAGGACCTTTAATCTCTTTATTTTTTAATAAAATATTTCCTTGAGTTTGTGCATCAAGTCCAGCAATCATATTAAGTAGTGTTGATTTACCACAACCACTATGACCAATAATTGAGATGATCTCATTTTTTGCAATCTTAACATTTACATCTACTACTGCTTTATACTCATCTCCACCTGGAAGTGGAAATGCTTTATATATATTCTCTAATTCTAAAAAATTATTATTACTCATGATTTCTCCTACATTTTCTTTCTATAATCAAAATAATCTGCAACTTTTCCCATTGCAACATCTAAAATAAAACCAATAAGCCCAACAAGAATGATTCCAATAATAATATTGTGATAAGCCAGATTATTGTATTCATCCCAAATCCAAAACCCAATACCAATACCACCTGTAAGCATCTCAGCTGCTACAATTACTAACCAAGCAATTCCTAGAGATAGTCTCATTCCTGTAAAAATATATGGAACAGCAACAGGAAGAATGATTTTAAATACTTTTTCAATTGCAGTAAATTTTAAAACCTTTGCTACATTTAGATAATCCTCATTTACACTTTTTACCCCTAAGGCTGTATTTATGATAATTGGCCAAATTGAAGTAATAAAAATTGTTGATATTGCCGTTGTATTAATATCTTGAAAAACAAATAACAATAATGGCAACCATGCTAATGGTGAAACAGGTTTAAAAATTTGAATAAATGGATCAAGTGCATATTGAAAGTTTTTACTCATACCAATAATTAATCCAACAGGAACACCAACTAAAACAGCTAAGGCAAACCCTGCAAATACTCTCTCTAAAGAAGCTAAAATTTGCCAAAATACACCCTTGTCATCTTGGTTCTCAATATAAAAAGGATCTGATAATACACCCTCAATTTCATCCCCATCGGCAGTTTCACCACCAAAAGCATAAACTAATGTATCACTTGGTGTTGGAAAATCTTCTACAATACTTGCAATTCCTGACCAAACTTGTATCAGAACTACTAATACTACAAATGGAAGTAGTATTTTTTTTAATGTCTCTTTATTCATTTTTTACCTTTTTGATTTGTTCTTTTAGATGCCTAGAGAACACAATTTTGTAGGATAGGAAGCTACTCTAGGCATTTAAAAAGACAAAGCACTTACGCTTTATCTTTTTTGATTCTTATTTAAACTATTGTCTTTCTGTTGTCTCGCCCTGAGGTGGTACTTACGTACATCACCTTCGGGTTCCAACAGAAAAAAGACAACCTATTGTCTTTTATTTACCTGTTGTCACATATTTTGGATCAGCACAACCAGCAGGTCCATAATGACACTCGTATTTTGGTTGTTTAGTTTCAACAGACCAAGTATTAGCTTTCATTAAATCTTCTTTTGATACTAATGAATTTTGAACTTTTGCATCGAAAATATAATCAACTGCTTTATTTGGATCCCAAACTTTTCCATCTAAGAATTTGTTGTATTCATCAACACCATCTTTTTTCCATGGACTTGGAGGTAATTTATAGTCAACTTCTGCTGCAACTTGGGCAAATAAATCAGGTCTATATACTTTTTCAATTAAAGCTTTCATATCTACTGGTTTATCTAATTGTCCCCATCTATACATTTGAGTTACAAACCACATACCATGTGAATAGAATGGATAAGATGCATAGTTATTAGCAAATACATTAAACATTGGATTTGCAGAATCTACACCTTTGTTATAAAGGAATGTTCCGCTCATTGATTTTCTTAATACATTTTTTGGAGCTTTTACATAGTTTCTTTTTGCTAAGTATCCAATAGCTTCTTCTCTATTTTCCCAAGATGCATCAAGCCACTTTTGAGCTTTTATAACTGCTCTCATAACAGCTTTTGTAGTTTCTGGATTTTTTTCAACAAAATCAGCTCTTGCTTGTAGTACTTTTTCTGGATTATTATTCCAAATATCATAGTTTGTAACTAAGGCAGAACCTTTACCTTTTAATACAATTCTTGAATTCCAAGGCTCCCCTACACAATAACCTTCAATATTTCCAGCAATTAAATTCGATGGCATTGTAGGTGGTGGGAAAGGTTTAATAGTACAATCTTGGTCAGGTCTAATACCAGATGAAGCCATCCAATATCTTAATTCATAGTTGTGAGTAGAAACTGGGTGAACCATACCAAAACTTAATGGTTGATATTTATTCCCTTCTTTTGCTCTTTTTGCATCAATGTATTTTTTTAAAGAATCAGCAGTTACTGGACGCTCAGATTTATCTAATCCATACTCTTCCATTTTTTCAATAATGTCATTACCATAAGTAATTGCATTACCATTAAAATCTAATGATAATAAAGCTTGTAAATGAGCATTACCATTAATTCCTAATGTCGCAGCAATTGGCATTCCTGCAAGTGCGTGTGAAAAGTCATATTCCCCTGAAATAACTTTTTGTTGAATTCCTGGCCAACCACCACCTTCTTTAGCAACATGAACATCAAGACCTTCTTCTTTAAAGAAACCCTTCTCTTTTGCTATTACTAGTGGAGCACAGTCAGTTAAGGCAATAAACCCTATCTTTAATTTTGTTTTCTCTGGAGCTGCTAATAATGTACTCGCAACAATAGATACACCTAATCCAATTTTCAGAACCTGCTTAATCATCTTTTCTCCTTTAAATATACACTGATGTGTTTTTCATGTTTAAATCATAACAGAAGTTTTAATACAAAAGATACAATTATATGTTTATTATTTATACAGATAAAACTTAAATTTTCATTATTAAATAATTTTTAATACTATAATAAATCCTTTTTATGGGATTTAATTGCATTTTTAATAATTTTAATCTTAAATTATCATAAATATTAATTTTAAAATATTTCTAATTTTATATACATTTTATATGTTTATATTTTATACATATATATACTAGTTAATTATATATTTTATAATTGAATAGTTTATATACAGAAAATATCAGACATATGAAAAACAAACATATATAATAAACTTAGATTTACATTAAAGGGTTAAGATGGCAGGATTAAAAGATCTTAAAGGTCAAGGACATGCACCAACATTGTTTATGGCTTTTTTATATTTCGATATGAGTTTTATGGTATGGACAATGTTAGGTCCATTAAGTACAGAGATTAGTGAAGCATTAGCCTTAACTGGTCATATAATGACAGCAGGAGAAAAAGCAACTTTACTTTCTCTTCCAATTTTATCAGGGGCTATATTAAGAGTAGTACTTGGATTTGGAGTTGATAAATTAGGAGCAAAAAGAACTGCACTTATTTCTCAAACTATTGTTATTGCTGCTTTATTAACAGCTTATATTCAAGGTAATAGTATTACTTATAATCAATTATTAATAGTAGCACTTGGTCTTGGTTTTGCAGGAGCTTCATTTGCAGTTGCACTTCCACAAGCTGGTCAATGGTATCCACCAAAACTTCAAGGTGTTGTTTTAGGAATTGCGGGAGCTGGTAATATTGGAGTTGTAATTGACTTCTTATTTGCACCAAAAATTGCTGAAATCTGGGGATGGGAATCTGTATTTGGAGTTGGAGCATTTATGGCTATTGTAGTATTCGTAGCTTACTTATTCCTAGCACAAGATGCGCCGGAAGATGTATATAAAAAGAATCCAAAGAAACTAAAAGATTATGGAAAGCTATTAAAAGACAAAGATACTTGGTGGTTCTGTCTATTCTATGCTGTGTCTTTTGGTGGATTTGTAGGATTTGCTGGATATATGAAAGTATATTTAATGAACACTTATCAAGTTGATATGTCTGCTTTTGGTTTAGATATATTAGATGAAGGAAATGTAAAAGTAATTGCGGGTTACTTTGGAGCATTATGTATCTTCGCAGGTGCTGTTTTAAGACCAGTTGGTGGAGCAGTTGCCGATAAAATTGGTGGAGTTAGATCACTTTATTACTTCTATGGATTAGTAGCTTTATTAGTAATTATTAATGCTACAATGAGTTTACCATTTGGAGTTGCTATTTTAGTTTTATTCTTAATTATGGCAAGTTTAGGAATGGCAAATGGATCAGTATTCCAATTAGTTCCACAAAGATTTGGTAAAGACATTGGTATTATGACAGGTATTGTTGGATGTGCTGGTGGTCTTGGTGGTACTGCACTTATTCAAACACTTGGTTGGTCAAAAGGTGCCTTTGATGGATATACAGCTGGATTCTTAATCTTTGCAGTTGTTGTATTTGTTGCTATTTCTGGTATTTCATTAGTGAAAACTAGATGGAGAACTACATGGGGAGTTCAAGCAGGAGGTAGAATATAAAAAGAGCTTAGCTCTTTTTATATTTAAATTAGAACTTGGATTAAATAGTTTTAATTTAAATATAAAATGAAGGTTTTAAATTGAGTAAAAATAATATAAGTACATCAGGATTTTCACTAGCTAAAAGACAAGAATTAATAGGTGATGATTATTATGAAATAAAACAATTTAATGACCTAACTATTGCCGTTTTATGTGATGGTGTAGGTTCAGCTGAAGCAGGTGCATTAGCTGCAAAAAAAGTAACTCAACATATAATTACAAACTTCAAAAATATTCCAAAAACTTGGTCTATAGAAAAAGCTATCAAAACTTTTATTAGCTCAATTAATCAAATTTTATATGCTCAATCAATTCAAGATTATGAAAGACCCGAACTTGTAACTACTGTAACAGTTGCAGTTATCAAAGGAAATAGACTTTATGGTGCAAATGTAGGAGACAGTAGAATCTATCTTTTTAGGGATAATTCCTTAACTCAATTATCACATGACCACAATGAAGAGGGAATGGATAATGTTCTAACAGATGCCATTGGAATTGATAATGAGGTTGAGATTTTTTACTTTGAAAACAATATTCATAAAAATGACAAAGTTTTACTTTGTAGTGATGGTTTATATTCACTTATGAGCGAAGATACACTTTGTAGAAATCTAGAAAATGGAGCTTATCATATTGTAAAAAAAGCTAGTTCTCTAGTAGAAGACAATCTTCCTGATGACACCTCTGCTGTTGTTTTAGAGATTAACCAAACTGATGAAATACAAAAAATGAAAGATCTAAAACTATTAATCCCTGAGAAACTAAAAAGAGGTGATGAAATAGATGGGTATAAACTAACTTTGTCTTTAATACAAAATGATAGAACATGGGTTTGTGAAAAAAACTCAAAAGAGTATGTAATAAAATTCGCACCCTATGAAGCACTAGAAAATGAAGATATTTTAGATTTATATACAAAAGAAGTATGGAATGCAAAAAGATTAAAAGCAGGATTTTTCCCAAAATCTGTAGTTCCAAAAAATAGAACTGCAAGATATTATATTATGAAAAAACTTGAAGGAATTACTCTAAAACAATACTTGAAAAAAAGAACTTTATCTATTGAAGATTCTATTACTTTAGCTAAGACTTTATTATCAATGAGTCAGTATTTATTAAAATTTAACTTAGTACATGGAGATATCAAACCTGAAAATATTATTGTTATGAGACGTGATGGGAAAAATATATTTAAAGTAATTGATTTTGGATCTATCACAGAAGTTTTCTCTATAATTAATAAAGCAGGAACAGCCTCATATCTAGCCCCTGAGAGATTTCAAGAATCTTCTATAAATGAAAAAACGGAAGTTTATTCTATTGGAGTTACTTTATATGAATCATTGACAAATAAATTTCCTTATGGGGAAATAGAACCTTTTCAAAATCCAAGTTTCAAAAATATCAAACTACCACAAAAATATAATAGTAATATTCCAGATTGGTTAGAGAGTATAATTTTACGCTCAACTTGCGCAGATGAAAAACTTAGATATTCAAATTATTCTTTTATGAAATTTGAATTAGATAATCCAAATAAAGTGGAACCATTTTTTAATAAAAACACTCCTTTATTAGAAAGAGACCCTTTAAAATTCTATAAATATGGTTTCTATTTTTTATTGATTTTAAACTTTATTTTACTTATTCGTTCATCTTAAAAAAGTAGTTAATTTTTATACATCTATTTCTTAACTTTACATTAATTTATAGTATAATCTTTCATATAAATATTATGAATTATTAATTTAGAGGTTATAAAAAATGATTAAGTCTGTATGTGGTTATTGCGGTGTAGGATGTGGTTTAGAATTTGAAGAAAATAAACTACTTGGAGATGTGACTTATCCAACAAATGAGGGTAAACTTTGTTCAAAAGGTATTTCTGAACTTGTAAGTATCCAAACTCCCACAAGACTTCTTCGTCCTCATAAAAGAGACTCAATAAAAGATGAATACAAAGTAACATCTTGGGAAGATGCAATATCTACAATTGCAAATAAAATCCAAGAAACATCAAAAGAAAAAATCGGTTTTTACCTATCTGGACAATTACTAACAGAAGATTATTACATTGCTAATAAATTAGGTAAAGGTTTTATTGGTACTAATAATGTAGATACAAATAGTAGAACATGTATGTCAAGTGCAGTAGTTGCTCAAAAAAAAGCTTTTGGGATTGATTATGTTCCAGTTAGAATGGAAGATATACACAAAAGTGATTTACTTATATTAACGGGAGCTAATACCGCTGAAGCTCATGTAGTTTTTCACAATAGAATCAAAAAAGCTAAAAAAGAAGGTCTAAAAATAATTGTAATTGACCCAAGATTTACAGATACTGCAAAAATAGCAGATTTGTATTTGCCAATTAAAGCAAATAGTGATATCGATTTTTTCAATCTTATCTCAAAACGAATTATTGATGAAGGTTTAGTAGATGAAGAGTTTGTTTTAAATCATGTGAATAACTATGAACTATTAAAAAATAAATTCAAAAGAATTCCAGTAACAAAAATGCTAAAAAGAACTGGTCTTTCAAAAGAACAGTTTGAGCAGTTTTGGGATATTTATAAAAACAGTGAAAATATTATCACTGCTTGGACTATGGGATTAAATCAATCTTCTCAAGGGGTAGATAAAAACCTAGCTTTAATAAACACTCACTTATTAAATGGAAAAATATTCAAAATTGGAAATGGTCCATTTTCTCTAACAGGTCAACCAAATGCAATGGGTGGAAGAGAAGTTGGTGGATTATCAACAATGCTTGCAGTTCATTTAGGATTTGATAAAGAATCTATAAAAAAAGTATCCAAGTTTTGGAATACAAATAAAATAGATAAAAAAGAAGGGCTAACAGCAACACAAATGTTAGAAGCCAATCTTGATGTTTTAATCATTTGTCATACAGACCCAGTTTATCATCTACCAAATAGAAATAAAGTTGAAAAGCTAATACAAAAAATACCTTTAGTAGTTGAAATCAATGCCTATGAAAATTCTGAGACTTCAAACTTCGCACATATAAAACTTCCAGCTGCTCCTTGGGGTGAAAAAGAAGGAACTCAAACAAATCTAGATAGAACTATCACAAAACAAGAAAAACTAACTCGAACATCAATAGATTGTAAAGCTGATTGGGAAATATTCCAATTAATAGCTTTTGAGTTAGGTTTTGAAAAAGAGTTTGATTATAAAAAAAGTGAAGATATATTTAAAGAGTTTCAAGAGATGACAAAACTAAATCCCCATCTAAATATCTATGATACATCTTATTCACAACTAAAAGAAGAACCTTTTATTTGGGGTGAAGAAATCAGAGAAAAAAAAGAATTTTTCACATCAAATAAAAAAGCTAATTTACACTTTGTTCAAAACAAACTATTAAGTGAAAAAGCTAATCTAAAATATCCATTTATATTACTTACAGGAAGAACAAGAGATCAATGGCATACAGGAACAAAAACAAATCTTCCTAGAACTTTACTTAAATTCAAAGAGTTAAACTTCTGTGAGATTAATACTAAAAATGCAAAAGATTTAAATATTAAAGATGGAGATTTAATCAAGATATCTTCTATTAGAGGAGAGATAGAATCTAAAGCTTTAGTAAGTGATAATATTAGAGTTGATACTATTTTCTTGCCAGTTAGTCATAGAGGAATTAACTATCTTACAAATGATTTATTAGACAAAGAATCTTTTCAGCCTGACTATAATCACTCTGCTGTAAAAATCGAATTACTTAAAAATCAATCATAAACTTAATTTTACATTAAATATATTCACTTTATATTTAATGTAATCTTTTTCTTATCAATTGTCTATTTTTTATATACCTTAACTTTAAATCTACATAAATTTTACATTAGAATAGTAAGTATAAATACTATTTGGAGTAAGAAATAATGAAAGTTTTTGAAGAAGCCTACAACTTAAGAAATAAGAAAATCAATAAAATTGAGAAGATAAAAGAAGAAAAAATTCCCTTAGAATTTTTTGCAAAATTTGAAGAATTATGCAAAGGTTCATATGAAGAAAATATCACAGCAAGTGATACAAAACACTTCCTAAAATGTTTTGGAATTTATGATAAAGGAAATAGTGATTCTTTTGTAATTAGAATTAGAATACCAGGTGGACAGCTTTCAATTGAACAAGCTTTAAAATTATCTCAAACTGCTAAAAAATACGGAAATGATTATATAGATATTACAACTAGAGGACAACTAGAATTTAGATATTTAAAATTTAGTGAACTTCCTACAGTTTTAAATGAATTAGAATCAGTAGGTATTACTACTTTCCAATGTGCAGGGGATAACTTCAGAGGTGCTGTAACTTCACCACTTGATGGATATTCAAAAACTTCTCCAATAGATACGATGCCATTATTAGAACAAATGCAAGATGTCTTCTTGAAAAATGAAGACTGGATAGGAACACTTCCTAGAAAATTCAATACTGCTATTTTAGGAGATACAGTAAATACATGTAACATCTTTGGAAATGACTGTGCTTTTGCCCTAGCTTCTAAAAATGGTGAATATGGATTTAACTTATACCTAGGTGGAAAAGTTGGAGTTCAAGCAAGACCTTTAAATCTTTTTGTTAAACCAAATCAAGTAAAAGACGTATTTGAAACAGTAATCAAACTATTTAAATCTTATGGTTTTAGAGATAACAGAAACAAAAATAGATTAAATTTCCTATTAGATGCTGTAAGTTTAGAAGAGTTTGCAAAAGGAATTATTGAGTTCTCAAAACTTCCTTTAGATGAAGCAGGAGAATTATTAGTAAAAGAAGAGTTTACTTTGGATGATACTTCTACTATTGAGCTAAAGAATAATAAAAGTGCTATTCACTTTGGTATTCCATCTGGAATTTTTTGTGGAAAAGACTTGGAAGAAGCTGCATTATTAGCACAAAACTATGATGGAATTATTAGACTTACTTTCGAGCAGAGTTTTTATATTATTACAGATACTTCAAATATTCAAGATATTAAAACTTCACCTTTATATACTAAATATGATTCTTACCACAATATTTATTTTAACAATCAAATTGCCTGTGCAGGTACAAATGAGTGTTCTTTTGGAGTAATTCCAAATAAACCAGATGCTATAGAAATGGCTATGTATTTAAACAAACATATTCCAATAGAGAATGGAAAAGTAAGAATGTACTGGTCAGCCTGTCCAAAAGGATGTGGTATTCACGGTGTTGCAGATATTGGATTTGAGGGAGCTAAGGCTAAAGATGAAGAAGGAAACTCTTGTTATGGAGTAAAAATCTTCATTGGTGGAAAAGCTGCAAACTCAATACTTGAAGCTAGACAATTAACAAAAGCTATTCCTCTTCCTAAAGCACAAGAAGTTACAAAAGAATTATTAAGTATTTACAAAAGTGCAAAACTTGAAAATGAAACTTTTGAGAGTTTTGATACAAGAGTTTTAGCCAATTTAGAGATAGAAGAAATTCAAAGTAGAATAGGACTTTAATCATGAGCACCAACGAAACTACTCCATTAGAAAGCTTTATAAATCACAAAGCAGATACAAATATGCAATGTGGAAATTATAGTATTGATATTCCTAAACCCAAAGAGGGAGAACAATATAGATTTCACTTTGATGCAACTGCTTGTGTTGGTTGTCACTGTTGTGAAGTTGCTTGTAATGAACAAAATAATAATCCAAGTGATATTAAATGGAGAAGAGTAGGAGAGCTTCAAAGTGGAATTTTCCCAAAAGTAACTAATCATTTTAATTCAATGTCATGTAATCACTGTGTTGACCCAGAGTGTCTAAAAGGTTGTCCAACTGAATCTTATATCAAGTTTGATAATGGAATTGTTTTCCATGATGATGATACATGTATTGGCTGTCAATACTGTACTTGGAACTGTCCTTATGAGGTTCCAGTATTCAATGAAGACAGAGGAATAGTAACTAAGTGTCATATGTGTCATGATAAACTTGAAGTTGGTCAAACTCCTGCATGTGTACAAGCCTGTCCAGCAGGAGCAATTGCAATAGAGATTGTAAATGTAAAAGATTGGGTAGAAAAAGACATGGCAAAGCAAGGTGTTGCACCTCATCTACCAAATATCGAAATTACAAAACCTACAACAAGATATACAATTGACCCTGAGGAAAATACTCAAAAAGTAACTCCTGCTGATGATCATATAATCAAACCAAACCATTCTGAATGGCCATTAGTATTTATGACTATCTTAACTCAAATATCTGTAGGTGGATTTGCTACACTTGTTTTAGGTGAGTTTATTAATCTGCTTGGATTTAATCTTGCTCAGCCTAATATATGGATGATGATTGCTGTATTTATTCCTGCTGCTATTGGATTGCCTTTATCAGCACTACACCTAGGACGTCCGGGACTTGCATATACTGCAATGAAGAATATCAAAACATCATGGTTAAGTAGAGAGGCTTTAGCACTTGGTGTTTATGCAGGTGGTCTTACACTACTAATTGCTATATTCTTTTTTGATTTTTCTCAAACATTTAGATTTATAATAGAACTTGGTGTTCTTGCAACTGGTATATATGGTATTTATGCTCAATCTATGATTTATAGAATCAAAGCACGTCCATCATGGAATAAAAAAGAGACAAGTAAAATATTCTTCTTTGTTTCATATATAGGTTTATTACTTATTACTCTTATTTTAACACTAATGGAAGAGTATACAACAGCAGGTGTAGTATTGCCATTTGCACTATTTCTTGGATACTTTCAATATGAAGAATTTTCAAAACAGAAGAGTTTCTATAAAGGTTTAGATGAAGACAAAGATGAAAACTTCTACCAGTTAAATAAAACAAAAATTTTATATGAAAACAACTTCTTAAAACACAATGACTATAGAGAAAGGTCGCTGATTATTGGGGCATTATCTCTTCCCTTACTTGCTATGTTATTACTAGCTAGTGGAAACTATTCAAGTACTATTTTGGTTTTAGGTTTAAGTATTGTTATTTCATTTTCAAGTGAAGTAGTATCTAGACTTTTATTTTATAAAACAGCAGTTGCTCTTGGACTTGCTGGGAATTTCTTCGCTGGGAATCAAAGGGGCTAATATGTTAAACAAAATTAAAAACTTCAATGTAAAAGATTTTTTGGGTTTAGATATCAAAAATGATAAGTACTCTCTAGTAGATGATAAGGTATTTGGAAAAGTAGCAAAAGAAAAAGCTCCTACTTCATGGGTAAGATCTACTTGTGGATATTGTGGAGTTGGCTGTGGTTTATACATAGGTGTAAAAGATGGTAAGCCTACATATACTAAAGGTGACCCTGCACATCCTGTAAACAAAGGAACACTTTGTCCAAAGGGTCTATCTGAGCACGAAATGGTACAGTCAGAAAATAGATATACAAAACCAATGATTAGAAAAAAAGGTCAATTAGTAGAATCCACTTGGGACGAGGTATTTAAAACTACTAGTGATAAATTCAAAGATATCCAAGCCAAACATGGAAATGGTGCAGTAGCAGTTGTATCAACGGGACAGCTTTTAAGTGAGGAGTTTTATACTCTTGGGAAGTTTGTACAACTAGGTCTAAAAACAAATAACTATGATGGAAATACAACACTTTGTATGGCTAGTGCTGTTATGGGATATAAACAAACATTTGGTTCAGATGGGCCAGTTGGGTGTTATGAAGATTTTTCATATGCTGATACTATTATGTTAATAGGGGCGAATATTGCAGATAATCACCCTATTTTGAAACTACATATTGCAAAAAATAAGAAGATTACGGGTAAGAAACCTAAGATTATTGTAATTGACCCTAGATTTTCAAAGACTGCTAAGATGGCAGATATGTTTGTACCGATAAAGCCTAGAAGTGATTTAGCACTTATGAATGGTCTTGCTTATATTATCTTAGAGCAAGGTTGGGAAGATGAGAAGTTTATATCTGATAGAACTACTGGTTTCAAAGAGTTTAGAAAACATATCATGGCTAACTACACTCCACAAGAAGTAGCAAATACTACAGGTATTGAAGTAAAAGACCTATATGAACTAGCACGAGTATATGCTAAATCACCAGCAGCTATGAGCGCATGGACTATGGGAGTAAATCAAAGCTCGCTAGGAACTGATACAGTAAGTGCTATATGTAATCTTGCACTTATCACTGGAAATCTAGGAAGAAAAGGTGCAACTGCTCTTTCTATTACTGGACAGTGTAATGCTATGGGGACTAGAGAGACTGGATTTACTTCATCAATTCCGGGATATAGAAACTTTGCAAGCTCATATAATAGAGAAGAGTATGCAACAATAGTAAATGTACCCGTAGAAGATGTACCAACTGCTAGGGGGTATTCTTATCCACAGATTATTGATGCTATTGAGAGAGGTGAAATAAAAGCCTTATGGTTAGTAGCTACTAATCCATTAGTATCTTTCCCTGATCAAAAGAAACTAAGACGAGCACTAAATAAACTAGAACTTCTAGTAGTTCAAGATGCTTTTAAAAGTGAAACTGCTTTTAAAGCTGATGTTGTTTTTAGTGCGGCTACTTGGAGTGAAAAAGAAGGTACATATACAAACTCTGAGCGAAGATGTAATAGAGCTAGAAAAGCAGTAGAGCCACTAGGAGATACAAAAAGTGACTTTGATATTGTATTAGAGTTTTCTAAGTACTTTGAAGGTGTAAATGAAAGGCTATATCCTAACTGGTCTAAACCTATAGATGCTTTTAATGAGTGGAAAAAAGTAAGTGATGGAAGACTATGTGATTATACAGGAATGACATATGAATTAATCGAAGAATTAGGAGGTATTCAATGGCCATGTAATAAGGCAAATCCAAAAGGAACACCAAGACTTTACAGTGAAGATATGCCATGTCCTACAGAAGATGGAAAAGCAAAATTATTAGCTCTGGATTGGCTTCCTATGAGTGAACCTCAAAATAGCTCTTTCCCTCTTATTCTAAATACAGGTAGAACAGTAGAGCAATGGCATACAAGAACTAAAACAAAAACTATTTCAATACTAAATGATTTAGCACCAGAAGCATGGATTGAGATTAATCCAGAAGATGCAAAAAAACTAGAAGTTAAAAGTGGTGATAGACTTGATATCAGCTCAATTAGAGGAAGAATCAAAGATATTATTGTGCGAGAATCACAAAACGTAAGAGTAGGAAATATATTCGTACCTTTCCACTATAACGAACAGTTAATAAACACTATTACAAAAGCAGAGTTCGACCCTAAGTCTTTTGAACCAAACTATAAACAGTGTGCAGTTCAACTACATAGTATAAAAGTACCAAATGGTATAAAGTTTGTGGAAGAAGAAATAGCTGGGGAGTTGGAGCATGTGGTAGTTAAGAATGAAGAAGTTTTTGCAAGGGAGATAGTCAAAGAAAAAGAGATTTGTGATTAATCTCTTTTTATAATAAATTTATATATTAATTGGATATAGTGTTCCTTTAATAAATAGTTATGATATAAGGAAAGAATTGAAATATCTGTTATCTTTTATAATCACATTTTTACTAGTATTATTTTTAAGTAGTTCCATACTAATTGATACACCTTGGTTTTCTGATAATTTATTAAACTTTGGAAGTGAAAATAATTTTCCTATTTTTATAGTATTACAAAATATACAATTCTTTACTTTTTTATTTTTAACAACTTTTGTTATATCATATATCCATTATTCTAGGAAAGTATATGGGAATAGTATTAAAAAAAATGTAATGTTTTATATGGGTACATTTTTTGGAATAATTATTGTTTTAAATTTATTACAAACTTATTATTCAATAGTTTCATCAGAAGAAACATTGAAAGAAATGAAATATTCATCAAATTCATATTTAAAAGGTAAATTAACAATTTCAGATGCAATGGAGATATATGCTAAGAATAATATTTTAATTGACTATTATGATTATAATAATACAATTCAAAAATTTAAACCAACTAAACAAGATATGGAATATCAAAAAAATGTACAGTGGCTTCAATTTAAAAAGAATATAATACCACTAAAAATAGTATTCTCATTTTTTGTATTTATTACTATATTTAGTTTAGGGAATTACCTTGCTAATAAAAAGCATAACAAATCTTTGAAGTGAACGAAGGTATACTAACGGTAATTTAAGCTTTAAATCTTAAAAAACTAAAATGTAGTTTAATAGTCTATGTGATCAAAAGTACTAAACTATAAAGTGTTCTTTTCAACTTCATAAACAAAGTTATTAATATATATCAGTCTGATATAATCATCTAAAATATTAAATAATACAGGAGAAAAATAATGTATAAATTTGTAGATTATTTAGCATATAGATTTATAATGTTTTGCAAAAAAAGTATTTTTAGGATTATTGTCATAATGATCAGTACTTATTTTCTAGTACTTTATATGTTTGGAGAAATTGAAAAAAGTACGGGAGAGGCATTACCTCCATACTTTAATTATGGATTAGTTTTTATTTATATGGTTTTTCATTTTAGAATTACCTATGTACTTAGAAAACTTAATGAACCTGAGAAATAATCTAAAATCTAAAATTTCGGGGACAGTTTACTTAATTAAAAAATATTTTATATATCCCCGAAACTTTTCAATCCACACTTAAAAAGTAATTTTATTTATTGCACTTAGTGCTTCATTGATTTCAAATATCTTAGTTCTTATATCACTAAATCCAAAAGCTTCTAATCTTTTTGTATGTTTAGTAGCATATCTATTTGCATCATTTATATTATCAAACACATATACTCCTCCACCCTCTTTAGTCTCTTCATTTTCTGTCCAAATTTTCCATATTAAACCCTCTTCATTTGCTATATCATGGGCTAGGTCTGTCATAGTTTCTGTGAATTTTTCTTTAAATGGCCCTTGATATGGAAAATCTACTTGTAAAAGGTATTTCATGTTATACTCCTATTGATTTTGTATAAGAAATTATATATGAAATTTAAATTAATGTCAACTAGGTTTACAATGTCTTTATGTTTTTTATCTATGGAAACTAGTAAAGTTTTCAATAAACGAATCTTAGAAAGTTTAGAAGAATCAGGTTTTGAAGGCCTAAGTGAAGCACTTATAGTTCTTTTTCCATATATTTATGAAGAGCAGATTATTACTTCTGCAAAATTAGCAAAAAAAGTTGGTTATTCACGACAAGCTATGCACAAAAATATAAAAAAACTTGTTGATTTTGAATATATCATCTTAGTTTCACACAATGAAAAAGAGAAAAGCATAGAGTTAACACCTAAAGGTTTAGAGTTAATTAACAAAGCAAATGAGTATATTTCAAATGTAGAAAAAGACTTATCCAAACTAATTGGAAAAAAAGAATTAGATAAATATAAAGAGACTCAAAGTAAGATTTACGAGTATTTAGAAAACACGAAATAGTTATATAAATACAAGATTTATTCTCCCCTATTTCTAGGGAAGAATATTGATTCTAATAAAGACTAAAAGCCACCAAGTTTTAAAATAATTGGAACTGCAACTACTGCAAAACATCCCATAATAACCATACCTATACTAGCAAAGGCAGCAGATAGAGGACTAATAGCTAAAGCTCTAGCAATTCCAAAAGCATGGGCAGTAATACCTAAAACCAAACCTTGCAAGGCTTCATCTTTTACTTTTAGTAGTTTTAATAACATAGGAACTACAATAACTCCCGGTAATCCAGTACTAAATACTCCAATAACAACTAATGGAAATGACCCATCTGTTAATGCAGCTATTTCTAAGGCAATGGGTAGAGTAATTGATTTTGTGCTTAATGCCTCAACCATTGCATCAGGAAGACCAAATAGTGTTCCTAAAAATAGTGCCGATACAAATATCCCAATTCCAGAAATCAAAGTCGCACTTAATACTAGTGATAAAGAAGACCTAACTTTCTTTAGGTTCTGATATACAGGAACTGCCAAAGCCACAATAGCAGGAGCAATTAAATAATTGAATATTTGTGTTCCGTCTTTGTACTGCTCATAAGAAATATCAAATATACTCATAATAGCAATGATCAGAATAATAGTAATAAGTACAGGGTTTAATAAAGAGTTTTTATTAAAATGTACGAAAATCTTCTCACTGATTATAAAAACTGATAATGTTAGAAAAATCATAAATAATGGATGTTCAAACATTATGATTCCTCCTCTATACTATTTTCATTTGATACTAATTTTTTCTTTGAGAACTTATCTAATAAATATTTGATAATCCAAATAGTAGCTACTGTAATAAATACTGCAAGTAACAGTGCAATAAATGAAGCTCCTAACATTGCAATTAATTGTGAATCAAATGTCACAAATAATTCTTTGATTCCTACCCCAATAGGAACTAACATAAGTGGTAAGTATTTTAGAAGTGTTCCTGCTGATTCCCCAATCTCATCAGAAATTTTTCCTTTTATACTAAAATATACAAACAATACTAATAGCCCAATAATTGACCCTGGAATATTAAGATTTGTTTGTTCTACAAGATATTCGCTTCCTAGCAATATTGCAAAAATAAATACATAACCTTGCATACAATCTCCTCTCCTTAATAGTTTAACCCATGATTATAATTGTATGATATGAGAATAGAATGACAAAATAATTATTTTTTAGTATTTATTTTCTTTATAACTATAAATTTAATGTAAAACTAAGCTATAAATACATATTTGCATTACTACAATTAAATATATAAAGTAAATTAATTGAATATTAAGATTGAGTATTTTATATACATCTTTACTCCTCACAAATTCTTCCTATCTGCCATAATAATTACATAAGAGTAAGAAGGAAGACTTATGAAAGAGAAACTAATAGTTATTGGGAACGGAATGAGTGGTTTACGAACCATTGAGGATTTGTTTGATATACAAAAAGATAAATATGATATTACGATTTTTGGTGAGGAGCCACACTTAAATTATAATAGAATCATGTTATCTTATCTATTATCAGGTGAAAAAACTTTTGAAGATACTATCATCAATCACCAAACTTGGTACGATGAACACAACATCACTTTACACAAAGGTGATAAAGTAATCAAAATCAATAAAGAAGATAAAAAAGTAATAAGTGAGAGTGGTAAGGAGCTACCTTATGACAAATTACTAATAGCTACGGGTTCAAACTCTTTCATACCTCACACAATTGGAAGTGATTTAGAAAATGTTATTGGCTTTAGAACAAAACTAGATAGTGATACTATCTTGGATTTAATATCTAAGGATAAAACAGCAGTAGTTGTAGGTGGTGGTCTTCTAGGACTTGAAGCAGCTTATGGTATTGCAATGCATGGAATTAAAACTATTTTAGTTCATAGAAGTGGCTCAATCATGAGCCAACAGCTAGACCGTACGGGAGGAAGACTTCTTCAAAAAAATCTAGAATCTTACGGAATAGAGTTCAAACTAAATACTACTATTGAAAAAATTGAAGGTAAAAGTAAAGTTGAGCGTGTAACTTTCACAGATGGACAAACTGTAGAGTCAAATATCGTAGTATTTGCTACGGGAATTGTTCCAAATACAGCACTAGCAAAAGAGGCAGGACTAGATACAAAAAAAGGTATTTTAGTAAATGACCATCTTCAAACATCAGATAAAAACATCTTCGCTATTGGAGAGTGTGCAGAACATAAGGGAAATACTTATGGATTAGTAGCTCCACTATATGAACAAGCAAAGTTTTGTGCTAAAAAACTAGCAGAGAAAGACAGCAATGGATATACAGGCTCTACACTTTCTACTAGACTTAAAATCTCAGGGGTAGATTTATTCTCAGCAGGAGATTATCTAGGGGATGAAACTACAGAAGAGCTAATCTTACTTGATGAGAAAGTAGGAGTTTATAAAAAACTTGTAATCTACCAAGATAAAATCATAGGTATTGTACTTTATGGTGATACAGCAGATGCTTCGTGGTATTTAAAACTACTAAAAGAGCATACAGATATTAGTGATTTAAGAACAAAAATCTTATTTGGAAAATCAGCACTTTCAGGTGATACAGGTCATGGTGGTGATGATATTTCAGCAATGGCAGATGATGAAGAAATCTGTGGTTGTAATGGAGTTACAAAAGGCTGTGTTACAAAGGCAATTAAAGAGCAAGACCTAAAAACTCTAGGTGATGTAAAACAGTGTACAAAAGCAGGAGCTTCATGTGGTTCTTGTCTTGGCGTTGTTGAGCAAATACTAGTGAATACTTTAGGTGATGAATACAATGACACAGTAGAGGGTATTTGTGATTGTTGTGATGTTGGACATAAAGTTATCAAAGAATGTATAGATACAAATGACTTTGATAATGTTTATGATGTATTCAAAAAACTAGAGTGGAAAACTGATGATGGATGTATCAAATGTCGTCCGGCTATTAACTACTACTTATTAGTGAAATACAATGATGTTAAATACAAAAATGATAAAAGATCAGCTCTTATAAACGATAGAGTTTTTGCAAATATCCAAAAAGATGGTACTTACTCTGTAGTTCCTAGAATTTGGGGAGGATTAACATCTCCACAAGAGTTAAAAGACATGGCAGATATTGCTGTGAAATATGATGTTCCAACTGTAAAGTTCACAGGAGGTCAAAGACTTGATATGTTAGGTGTGAAAAAAGAGCAGTTAGAACCTATGTGGAAAGATTTAAATGATGCAGGTTTTGTATCTGGTCAAGCTTATGCCAAGGGATTAAGAACTGTTAAAACTTGTGTAGGAAATCAATGGTGTAGATTCGGAACTCAAGATTCTATGCAAATGGGTGTGGATATTGAAAAAATGACTTGGGGTTCATGGACTCCTCATAAATTCAAAATCGCAGTATCAGGATGTCCAAGAAACTGTGCGGAAGCTACTATCAAAGATATTGGTGTTATCGCTGTTGATTCTGGATGGGAAATACATATTGCGGGTAATGGTGGTATCAAAGTTCGTGTTACTGACTTCTTCACAAAAGTAGAAACAGATGAAGAACTGTTTCACTATATCAAAGCAATTATGCAATTTTATAGAGAAGATGCCTACTATCTTGAGAGAACTGCCCATTGGGTTGAAAGAGTTGGATTAGAGTACGTAAAAGATGCTTTATTAAAAGACAAAGCAAACTTAGATGCTTGTGCAAAGAGATTTGATATTTCACAAGAATCAGCACAAGTTGACCCATGGGAACAATCAAGAAAAGATGGCTTTACTAAAGAGTTTAGCCCAATTGTAATAGCCCCAGAAAATTCAGAAAGTTTCGAAGCAAAGGAGAGAGTATAATGGCAAGTTGGACTAAAATCATAGAAGTTGAGCATATCCCATCAATGGGTTCGAGAGTAGTTCATTATGGTGAAATAGAAATAGCTATTTTTAAAACAAGAGATGGTTCAATCTTTGCTATTAATAATGAATGTCCCCATAAACAAGGGAAACTAAGTGAAGGATTAGTACATGGTACAAATGTAACTTGCCCTATGCATAACTGGGATATTGATTTGAAAAATGGAGAAGCTTTAGGAAGTGATAGCGGTTGTACTAATATTTATAAAAGTAAGATAGAGAATCATACAGTTTTTATCACTTTATAAAATAATAATTCTTGACTTTCTATTATAATTTCATTATAATAGAAATGAAAGTAGCAGTTGCAGCTCATGCAATAAGGTGCTTAACCATTGCTACTCTTCATTTTATTCAAATTTATTCATTAATGCGATATCAATTACTTCATTTTCAATATCTGTTTGCCCTTCGATAATTATATTTATTTCATATAAAAAATTAATAGTATTTATTAAATCTTTATTTTTACAGAAATCTTCTAGATGAGAATATTTAGATTTATCACTATTATATTCTTTTATCCTTCTTAATACATACAATAATATATCACTAACTTGATTTAAAATAGAATCTTTTGAAGAAACAAAATTTATATTATCAATAATATTAAAACTATTAGATTCAAACTTATATTTTAATGGTGCAATAGTATTACTAGAAATCGAACCGTTTAAAAACTTATTTTTCCACACTAACGATTCAGCTAAAACTCTTTTATAAACTATTTCTTTTACATTAGGATTAGCTTTAATTGTTTCATCTTTTAATATATCAATATTTGATAATTTTTTTAAGTTCTTAGGTATTTGATTTGCAAAGTCATCTGCAATTAGTAAACCCATTTCTTGTTTCTGAGTTAAAAATCTATCTAATATATTAAGAAATCCTTTAAAAGCATACGCATTATGACTTATTTCTTCATTATCTAAATAGTGACTTTTATGAAAGTCCTCTCTTTTATCTATACACATATATAGGAAAGGAATATTTGCTTTTGAAATCAATTGAAATAATTCATCAACAAATTGAATTAAATCTTCTTTTACTTTTGTTCTTATTAAAGGAAGAACTTCTTCATCAAAATACTTAATCTTTGATTTATTAGTAGGTTTTTTATTTAAAAATAAATAATTAAATATTTCAGTAAAGTGAACTTCCACCAAAAG
Organism: Poseidonibacter lekithochrous; assembly: GCF_013283835.1. Taxonomy (GTDB): domain Bacteria; phylum Campylobacterota; class Campylobacteria; order Campylobacterales; family Arcobacteraceae; genus Poseidonibacter; species Poseidonibacter lekithochrous. Next base: position 3,276,842 of record NZ_CP054052.1, read on the forward strand.
CATATTATCAAATCCTAAAAATTCTTGTACAATTTCAGTAATTTGCATTTCAAATTTTAAAACACTTGATTCATGAACAACAAGACCTCCATACATTGAAAATACTACATTACTATTATTATTTGTTCCTGTTTCATCTGTATAAACTAAATACATTATACCCCTTATTTATATAGTTAATTATTATTATTTTATCATAAATTCTATTATATATAAGAAATAACCAACTGTCTAAAAACTAACCATCTACAACTACCAATATTTTTTTCAAAGTAGTATAATAATAAAAATCATTACAGGATAAAAATATGAAAGAATTCATAGAAACCTACAAACAACACCAAGAAGAAATTGAATTTTTTTTACAAGAGAGTATTAGAAACCTTGGAGAATTAACACCCCATAAAGAGAGTGAGTTTTCAAAACTTTTTAATTTATTTCCCTCACTTGAATTAATTTATTTTACAAACAAAGATACAAAAATACAAAGTACAGCAAACTACTATAGAACAAAAGTAGATGAAGAAGCAAAAGACAAAAATAGGTCTTACCTTATCTCAAAATTAGAATTTAAAGATGACAATATTGCTTTCTCTACTCCTTATATTTCTATAGCGACTAGAAACAACTGTGTTACAGTGACAATAAAAGAAGGTGATGAGATTATTTTCTTAGATTTCAGAATTGATATTTTACTTGAGAAACTAAATTTACTTGAACTTAATAAACCTTTTCACTCTTTAACAAAAGGTTTTTATGTATTTGCTGGTTTTTCTATGATGATTTTAGCAATGGTAACTATTGCATTTTCATTATATGATTTTGTTTATTATGTATTTGCAAAAAGCACTATATCTTTAGAGATGATATTTAAACCTATTATTGCTTTAACTCTTAGTATTGCCATATTTGACTTAGCAAAAACAATACTAGAACAAGAGGTATTTTTCAAATCTTATTCTAAAAATTCAAAAGTTGAGACTAAGATATTAACGAAGTTTTTAAGTACGATTATTATTGCTTTATCTATTGAAGCACTTATTGTTGTATTTAAAATTGCAATTAATGATTATGAGAAAATGATAAATGCTTTCTATTTAATTGCAGGTATTGCATTAATATTAGTTTCACTTACAGTGTTTATTCACTTCTCAAGTAAAAAGACTAAATAGTTTTATCATTCATTGGAATACTTAAAGTAAAGGCAGCTCCGGTATAGGTTTTGTCTTTATACTCGTAAGTTTCATTATCAACACTTATTTCCCCATTCATATGTTTAGAGATAATCTCTTCACTCATAAATAGTCCTATTCCTGTACCTTGAGATTGATGTTTTGTTGTAAAATACGGTTCAAAAATTCTGTCAATAATATCACTTGGGATTCCCCCTGCACTATCTTTTATTTTGATAATTGCATTTTCATCTTTTTCATAAAAATCCATAAATATAAATCTACTATCGTAATCTTCTACATTTATTAACTCATCTCGTGCATTATTTAATAGATTAATTAGTACTTGTAATAACTCATTTTCATAAGTAAATACTTCAAAATCATAAATATTTGTAACAACAACTATATTTTTAGTATTAAACTCTGATTGAATTAAAGTGAATACTTTTTCTATTAACTCTTCTGAATTAAAAATATTTTTGTTTTTATTAGGAGAGAAGAAGTTTCTAAAATCTTCAATAGTACTTGATAAATAATTAGCAGAATTTACAATCATATCCATTGATTCATCATACTCTTGATCATTTAAAATACCTATTTCTTTTTTTAGTTTCATTCCAGTTGCGGCTGTTGTAATAACTGATAAAGGCTGTCTCCATTGATGGGCTATATTACCAATCATCTCACCCATTGCTGCCATTTTACTTTGTTGGAAAAGCATTTTATTTTTTTCGTAGTTTTTGTTAACTTCATCATCAACTGTCTGTTGTAAAGAACTATTTAGTTTATTTAACTCTTTTTGATTGTTTCTTAATCTTTTATATAGTTTTTTTAACTCTTTTGAATAAAGGTAGTAACTAATAATATACAAAATAAGACCTAATAAAATTACAAAAAGTCCTAAATATAAAAAAGCATTTTGTTTGTATTCTTTAATATATGAAGTATCAATTCTATCTAAATATTTGAATACTAAAAAACTACCAAATACCTTATCTCCGTAAGTAATAGGAGTATTTACTACTAATTTATCTTTATCAATTTTATATTTTTCTATACTTAAAAAACTCTCTAAATCCTGAGTTCTCAAATAGTCTAGAAGCTCTTTATTAACAGACAAGTTTGCTACATAATGATTCTGTAAAAAAATCTTTGTAAAGGCATTTTCTTTTAACTGCTTTGTATACTTCTCATCAATAATAACTATTGGTTCTAAATTATCAGATAATCTAAGACCTCTTGAAATAGAGTTAAAGTGTGTAATTGATTCTATGATTCCTACAAATTCATTGTTATTATATATTGGTACCATTGCTTTAAAAGTAATATCATATTTCCCTACACTTACAGTACTTTTTATTTTGGGATTTTTTAACATCTCTTGTAAATCTGGTCTAACTTTTGATATTACATCATCTCTTTTTTCTGACCATGATCTATGTATAGATACTCCATCTTTATTAATTACTTGAAACCACACATTTTTAAAATCTGTTTCTTTTCTAAGAAGTAATGATAGTTTGTTTAATTCATCATTTCTTAAATTATTTGTAGCAATATCTAATATATTTTTATTATCTGCTAATGTTATTGTTAAAGCTAAAGTTGCATTTTTCTTTTTTAGAATTAGGGAATTGATTTTATCTTGAATATTTGAAGAATGATTTGTATATTTTTTGTCTAATAATTGGTTCTCTTTTTTATAAATATAATTAGTTGTCATAGAAAATGCCAAAATAGTAATAATGGCAAAAGTAATAATTGTAGGGATTCTATATAGGTTCTTTCTCATAGCATGTTCTTTTCAAAATATAATTTAATTATACATTTTACATACAATAAGCATAGAAGTCAAATAAAAAATTATCCATTTATAAATAATATAAATATTTGGTTATTTTATATACAATTAAAAAAAAATCTCTTAATTTTATACAGTATAATTCAGATATAGACAATTTTTTGTATAATATCTTTATATTAAGTAAGGTTAAAAAATATGCAAGATTACATCGCGCAAGATGAAATTTCAAAAGAAATACTGAATTCAGCAAAATTATTACAGGCAGTAAATGTTAATGCACTAATTATTGGTTCATTAGGTGTAGGGAAAAAATCCCTAGCAAAATATATATTACCAAATTCAAAAATTTATGATGCAAAAATCCTTCAACAAGATATTAAAGATGATGCAATTAATTTACAAAATGATGCAATAATTATTGAAAGAATTGAAGAAATAAGTAACATTAATTTATTTTTAGAATGGATAAATGATAATAGTATTAGAGTAATTGCTATCTCAACTACAAATATATTAAATCAAAAAATCAAAGATATATTTTCAATTAATCTTGAAATTCCTGATTTATATAAAAGAGAAAATGATACAAAACTATTAATACAAAAATTTTCAAATGAAGCTAGTAAAACACTTGATATGCAAACAGTAGCAAATGCAAAACTTATTACTAACATTTCAAATAATGCACATAGTTTAAGAAAATCAATATATTTTTCTTACCTATTTGAAACTATTGGAGAAGAAGAAATTCTAATGTTTTTAGAGAGATACCTAAGTGAACATTTAGAAGGTGAAAACTCTTATAAAGATTTATTATATTTATTTGAAGTACCATTAATAAAAGCTTCAACAAAAAAATATAAATCACAAGTTCAAGTGGCAAAACACCTAGGGCTTAATAGAATTACATTAAGAAAGAAATTAGATATTCATAAAGAGTTATTATGAGCGAATTAAATATACAAATAGAAGAACTTATCTCAAACAATGCAACAGACTTTGAGATATCTAAGGTTTTTAAAACTTACTTTAAAAATTATGTAAACTCAATCGATACTACCTTTGAAACAACAGGTGGTAAAGATTTTTTTATAAAACATACAAAACATACTGATAAATTTTTAATCCAACTTTATAAATATATCTTACGAAAGAACTTTGGTTCATATCAACCAATGAGTACATCTATTCCTATTTCATTAGTAGCTTTAGGTTCATATGGAAGAGAACAGCTTTGTATTTATTCTGATATTGATATTATGATTTTATACGAAGACATCAAAGGTTACAACCTAAAAGAAATCATGGAAGAGTTTATTACTCTTGCTTGGGATTGTGGGCTAAAACTAGGTTCTAGGGTACATGAATTAAAAGAAGTAGCTGAGGGTGTAAAAGAAGATATTACTATCAAAAGTTCAATCATTGAGTCAAGACTAATTTTTGGTTCAAAATATTTATGGTTTGGATATGAAAATATTCTAAATCAAATTAGAAAAACAAATCAAAAAGATTTTGTATTAGAAAAACTTCAAGAACACAAAGACCGACTTCTAAAATATCCTCTAAAAATGGAGCCAAATGTCAAAGATGGTTTTGGTGGAATTAGAGAATCAAATATGATGTATTGGATGGCAAATGTTCTTTATGGAATTAGAGATACAAAACATCTAATTGGTAAAGAGTTTACAGAAGAAGAATTCAAATTATATAGACAAGCTTTAGAGTTTATTTTTAGAGTTAGAAATGCTTTACATAATATTGCTAGAAAAAAACAAGATCAAGTTACTTTTGATATTTTGCCTGATTTAAGTACAAAACTTGTATTTAAAGATACTCCTAGATATCCAAAAGAGCGTCAATGTATGGCAAAACTTCTATCATGTTTACATATTGTTCATAGCTTTACAGCAACTATGATTAAGAAGTTTACAAGAAGTGTACTTTTTGAAAATAAGAATATCAAAGAACTTAAAAATAATAGATTTAAAAAAGACTTATTTATTGTTGGCAATACTTTATATACTTCATTTCATGCAAAACCAAAAACATTAAATGCTTTATTAAAGGAACTTATTTCTTTACCAGCTGTCGTAACTAGATTTGATAGATCATATATTTATTATGCAAGTAAAGCAAAAATACCAAAAGTACAAACACAAGAATTAAGAAAAAATATTAAATCTATGTTATTTAAGAAGTCTTTATACCCAGTTATAAAACTACTTTATAATGCAAATTTATTAGGGATAATTATTCCTAATAGTAAACTAATAATGAATCAACCTCAGTTTGATGGATACCATCAACACCCAACAGATGTTCATTCAATTAAAACTTTAAAATTTGCACATAATATTGAAGATGAATATATAAGAAGTATTTTTGAATCATTAAGTCCAAATCAAAAAACCATTACAAGACTAGCAGCACTTTTCCATGATATAGGAAAAGGAAGAACAGCAGATCATCATATAATTGGTGAAAAACTATTTAAGACAACGCTACAAGAATTAGGCTTTGAAGAGAAACATATTAGAGTAGGAGCTAGATTAGTTAGGTACCATAATATGATGTCTTATGTGGCAACACACGAAGATATATACTCTGAAAAAACTATTCTAAATTTTACAGGATTAATAAAATCTCCAATAGCACTTAAGATGTTATATGTAGTTACATACTGTGATGTTTCAGCTGTTGGGAAAAATATCTTTAATAGTTCAATGTCATCTCTTTTAAAACAACTTTATACAAATTCACTTCCTGCATTTGAGAATGAAGAGTTATTAAATGAAAGTGCAAGAAGAGTTGCAAAACAAAATACAATTAAAAATCTTAGCAGATACAAAGCCTTACCAAATCAGATAAAAAGAAAGATAATGTATATTTCTTCAAATCAGATTTTCTTACGATTAAAAGCTGAAGATATTTTAGATATTGCTATTAAAGCAAAAGATGTAAATGATTATATTTATAAGATAATTAATGAAAAACATTTAACTATTAGAATTATTAGAAATGTTCCTTTAAATTTAGGGTATTTATTAGGGAAATTAGAGTTTTTAAATATTTCAAATTTAAATATTTTCAAACTTTATGATGATAAAAAAGCTTTTGAAATTAGTTTTAGTGAAAAAGTAGATGCAGATGATATTTTATATATCAAAGAGATTATTGAAAACTCATTTGATATGAGTAAAACAACAAAACTTATTACACCAGTAATAAAAGAAGAAAATATCAAAATCAATTGTAACCATACAACTTACCTAGCTTCTATGCAAATAAAAGCTAAAGATCAAAAAGGCTTATTTGCTTTTATGGCTAAGATTTTTGATGACTTTGGAATAGAGATTGAAACTGCAAAACTTCATACTCTAAAAGGTTATGCGAGGGATTTATTACTTATTGAAAAGAATGGAAATTTCTGTTCAAAACAAGAAGAGATAGTGAATCTAATTTGTTCAAAAGATAAAGCAGAATAAATTCTGCTTTATTTTATACTAAAGATTTTGCAAGAGTATTAGCTTCTTTAAAATTCTTTTTTCCTGTTCCTAATTTTGGAATATCCTCAACTATTTTTATAATACTTGGAATCATTAATTTATTATCAAATGTCTCAATCATTTTTTCTTTTAATCTTGAAATCTCATCTTCTTTAATTCCTGAAATTAATAAAACAACTTTTTCACCTTTTTTATCATCTTCTAGGGTTGTAGTGATAAAGTCAATTTCATTCTCTTCTTCATCACTAATAATAAGTTTTGAGATTCTAGACTCAATTGCTCCTAAACTCACCATCTCACCTGCAAGTTTAGCAAACCTTGAATATCTATCTACAATAGTTAAAAAGCCATGAGAATCAAGCTTACCCTTATCTCCTGTAATATAAAAAGTTTGCCCTTTTATTTTGATTAGAACTTGTGATGTTTTTTCTTTATCTTTTAAGTAACCTTTCATTACTTGAATACCAGAAATTACAATCATTCCTTCCTCACCTGTTTCTAACTCTTTGTGAGTATCTGGGTCAATAATTTTTACTTTTGTTCCAGGGATTGGCATACCTACACTTCCTACTTGTGTTCCTACTTGAAGTGAATAATCAGGAGCTAATACATTTGGTAAATTACACGAAGCAACTGGTGTTGTCTCTGTAACTCCATATCCTTCTAGAATATCTTTTCCAAATTTCTTTTTAAACTCAGCTCTAACATCATCTCTTAACTTCTCAGCTCCAGCAACTGTGTATCTTAAAGTCTCAAACATTAAAGGATGTACTTTAGGATTCTTTGTATATAACCTATAAAATGTTGATGTTCCTGTCATAATTGTTGCTTTATATTTATGAACTAACTGCCCTATTCCTAGGCCATCAGTAGGGTCTGGATGAGCCACACATTTGATACCTTCAATCAAAGGTAAAAAAGTAGTTACAGTAATACCAAAGGCATGGAATATTGGTAATGAGCCAACTAGAGTATCATTATTAGTTACATTTAAAATTGCAGCAATTTGTTGAGAATTTCCTACAATATTATCACTTGATAACTCTACACCTTTTGGAGAGCCTTCGCTACCTGATGAGAATAAAATCACAACTGTATCATCTTTTTTTATTGGTTTTAAATGAATAGATTTTAGAATAAAACTTGGTAAAAACTTCACAGATAAAAGTGTTGTTAAACCTTTTATTTTTGAAATTTGAGTTTTTAAATCTTCTACATAAATCACATCAACTAACTCTAATATCTCTTTTAAATCAATACCTTTTGTTTCTAGTTTTTCTACAAACTTAGAAGAAGCAACTATTGTTTGAACTTCCGCTTTATTTATAGCTTCTTTTAATGACTTTATCTCGGCTGTATAGTTTAGATTAACAACTGTTTTTCCTAACATTAAAGTAGAATAATTTATAAAAGCCCCAGCAGCAGTTGAAGGAAGTAATAATCCAATATTTTGACCTTTAACTCTTGGCTTTAGTAAGTCTTTGAAAAGAATTGAAACTGTTAAAAATTTATTTCCTGATAACTCTAAGCCAGTTGAATCAGCAAAAATCATATCCCCTGATACTTCTTTTAATCTATCAAAGATTGTTTCACTTAAAGTATCTAAGTTTTCAATATGATTTTTCCATGATTTAGCAGATAAATTTACTACTTCATTTTTCACTGTAATTACATTTGCGTTCTCTTTTTTCATAACTTTTGAAAAAGACACTGTAACGCTGTTTGTTCTATATGATTTTTTGAACTTTTTACTAGCTCTTGAGAACATCGATTCCCATAAACCTCTAATATAAAAATTCACTACTTTTACATCATTCTTTGTCATAGCAAGAATTAATTCAAAACCTTTTTTAAACTCTCCTAAGTGACCATTTCTTGTAATTGAACCTTCTGGAAATACTACAACCATATTACCTTCATCTAATTCTTTTGCAATAGTTTTAATAGTTGATTTACTAGAAGCACCTGAAATAGGAATAGCTTTGAACATTTTTAGTAACCAATTTAGATACCACTTATCATAAATAGGTTTATGCATTACAAATTTCACTTCCCTTGGACTTGCCATTAAAATTACAGCCCAATCAATCCAAGATACATGATTACCAAGTAATAATACTCCTCCACTTGCTGGAATATTTTTTACTCCATCTACTTCTAATTTATACTTTAAACCAACTACTGATTTTACAAATAATAGAAGCATTGATTGAGGTAATTTATATACTGTATAAATTGTTCCAAATAGAGTAATAAATAAAATCAAATAAATAGTATTTTTAGGATCTAAATTATATAAAGATACTGTTGTTGTTAAAGCAAGCATAAAGAACATTGCAAGAGAATGGAACCAGTTATTTCCAGCTAAAACTGTACCTAATATTCTTTTTTTAGCATTAAATTGAATTAAAGCATTTAAAGGAACTACGAATAATCCTCCAAAAATACCAAAGAATAAAAAACTAAGAGCAAGGAAAGATGCTGATTCAACTATTGTTGAAATATAAATCGTTACAGCCATACCAATTGATGCAATTGGAATAGTTCCAACTTCAATATAGTGTTTTGATATTTTTGAATAAATAGTTGCTCCAATAGCAATACCAATTCCAGAAGCTGCTAATACTCCATTAATTACAAATACATCTGTGATTTCTAAATACTGTTTTGCAAAAGATGGGAATACTGCCATTAAACCTTGAGATACTCCCCAGAAAACTGATAAACCAATAACTGATAAGAAGATTGTATTATTTGAGAAAATTGTATGAATATTTTTGGCTAATAATTTACCTTGAATGAACTCTTTTTTATCTAAAGATAGTTTTTCATTTTTCACATAAGAAGTTTTTACTCTTCTTAAAATAAATATAGAAGTTAACATCTCTAATAAAGCAATAGGAGCAATATAATAAGTTAAAGATATTGTTGCATCAAGTAAGGCTTCTTTGCTGCTAAGGGCTTCTAAATTATTTGATATATAAAAACTCTCAAAGAAAAAAGATCCACTACCTATACCAAATAAAATAGCAATAATTGAAATGGCTTGTAATGCAGAGTTTCCTTTTGCTAAGTTTTTTTTACCCCAAATATCAAGAATAATACCGAACTTTGCAGGGGAATAAATAGCACTTTGAACAGCTAATAATACAAGATTGAACATTGCTAAATAAAAGTTTCCACTCATATATGAAAATATCATTAAAACAGATAAAACAAATGATGAAATAGCCCCATAAACTAGGATATCTTTCTTATTATATTTATCAGATAGATAACCACTTAGAGTAAATAAAAGTAAGAATGGAATAATAATCATTGCATTAATTATTGAAATCCAAACAACTTGTTCACTTCCATCAAAAATTTTAAAAGCTATGTTTTGTAAAAGTACTTTATGTGATACATCTACAACTGCATTACAAAAAACTACAAATAAAAATGCAAATTTTATTAAAACAATATTTCCTAGGTTATCTTTTAATTTTCCCATTATATATCCTTCTTAAATTCTTCTATTGTATGACGATTAAAAATATATGGTTTGAAAGAGTTTAGAATATCTAAAACTAAAATTTCAGGTAAAAATCCAGTTTTTTCTAATACTTTTGAACTAAGTTCTCTCTCTAACATAGCAAGTTTTTTACTTGTTTGTACATATTCATTAATAAGTTGTATTGAAATATCAAAACGTCTAAGCTCAGTAAATGTTTTAAGAACTTCTATTTCTGTTTTAAAATAGATCTCTTTATCATCAATTAAATCTAATTTTATTGCTTCTTCAACATTTAAATCTAATAAATCTTTTTTTGATATTGGATTTTTTATTTCACTTGAAATCATTTGTATTGATTGAAGAATTAAATCTGCTCTATCATCAAAATTTATATTGTAATAGTCAAATAATTCTTTAATATAATCAATTGAAAAACTCAAATTGTCTTTGAAGTATTTGATCATATTTAATACTGTAATTGTGATTTCTGGATAATATTTCATATTTTTTGAAGTGCTTAGGCTATTTGGTAATAGACCTTTTTTATGATAAAAAGAGATTGTATGGTTGCTTAAAGCTGTTTGTTCAACCAATTCACTCATTTTATAGTAATTTTTATCATCAATAATTTTCATTCTCTAATTCCTTAAAGTTAAGAGTTAAACTCTTTACTTTTAAAAGTATAGATAAATAAAAATAAAAAGTCAAGAGTTGAACTCTTTACTTTTTATATTTTTGGCAAAATTATTTTGATTTTTTCTTGAAAGAATCTAATGAGAAGATAAGTAAAGCTATCCAAATCAGAGCAAAAGTAACTAACTTATCAAAGTTAAACTCTTCATTATAAACAAATACTGCAATCAAAAATGCAACTGTAGGACCAATATACTGGAAGAATCCTAAGGTTGCTAGTTTCATTCTTCGTGCAGCTCCATTAAATAAAAGAAGAGGTATTACGGTAATTAGACCTGTTAATGTAAGCATAAAAGATACATAAACTGTGCTATTTTGGATAAATGCAATTCCATCTGTATTTAATAAATAAAGTAAATACATTAGTGAGAAAGGAAGAAGAATAAGTACTTCTATGAATAATCCAGTAATAGAACCTAAGTTGATTTTCTTTCTTATAAGCCCATATAATCCAAAAGTTATAGCTAAAGATAAAGATAAAATAGGAATATGTCCTAGGGCAAAAAACTGATAAATTACAGCTAATGAAGCAATGGCTACTGCAATATTCTGATTTCTAGTCATTCTTTCATTTAAAAATAAAAATCCTAAAAGTACATTAATCAAAGGATTAATATAATATCCCAAAGATGCCTCTAAAATCATATTATTTGAAATTGCCCAAATAAATATTAACCAGTTAGTTGAAGCAAATAAGGTTGAGAAGAATAAGTATTTTAATTTTTTTAAATCAACTATTGTGATTAAAAAAGATTGTAATTCTTTTTTAAAAAATAAAAAAGGTAAAAGAGTTAAAAATGAGAATATAACTCTATAAATAAGTACTTCAATGGGCTCAACTAAAGCTACTTGTTTGAAATAAATAGGTGAGATTCCACCCCAAAATAAAAATGCAAATATTGCGTAAATTTGTCCTAATCTAGCTTCTGTCAAAATATACTCTTTAAAATAGTTTTTTGAAACTATACCACAATAAATAGATAATTTTAGTAAATATAATTTATATTAAATTTATAATTATAAGAGTTTATATTTTCTTAAATTCTATAATAAACTCAACTCCATTATTTTCTTCACTATTACAAATAATTCTACCAAAGAGTCTTAAATTAACAAGGTTATAAACAATATTCAAGCCTAATCCTGTTCCACCTTTATTTCTTTTTGTAGTAAAGAAAGGTTCAAATATTTTATTAATATTTTCTTTTTTTATACCTTTTCCATTATCTTTATAAATTATAAAAATATATCCATCTTTTTCTTTACATTCAATAGTAATTTTTCCTATCTTTTTTTCACAAAAAGCATGAATTGTAGAGTTCATTATTAAGTTCGTAAGAAGCTGAGCAAATACCCCCGGATATGAATTTATTCTAATATTATCATCCCCTAATATATCAACTTCAATTTGTGTTTTTTTAAGAATATTACTAAGACTTAAAATTGTTTCTTCAAAATAAGACTTTAAATTGAAACTTCGTTTTTCATCATTTGTTTGAGCAACTGATACTTTTTTAAAACTTTTAATTAAAGAGGCTGTTCTATTAAGATTTGAATAAATTAAATTTCCTATTTCTAGACCCTCTTCAATAAAATCTTCAAAATCTTTTTGAGTCATTTCATCTTTATCATATTTTATTTTTATCTCATCAGTAACTTTTAAAAAGTGACTAATACCAGTTAATCCCACACCAAGAGGAGTATTAACTTCATGGGCAACTCCAGCAACTAAACCACCTAAGGAAGCTAGTTTTTCTGATTCTATTAATCTTTTTTGAGTTTGTTTGAGATTATCCAAAGACACTTCTAACTCTGTATTAGAATCTTCTAGTTCATTTTTTGTACTCTCTAAATTATTTATTGTCTCTTTTAGACTTAATCTCATACTATCTATATTTGAAGATAAAATATCTAGTTCATTATTTTCTTTTAATTGTAATTGACTATCTAAATCCCCATTTTTTATTTTACTTATATAGGTGATGATTTTATTAAGAGGGCTTAAAATATTGTTGTTTATTAAAAGATACACCATAGCTAATAAAATAATTAGAAATGCACAAATAATAAAAGTGGTATTCAATGTATTTTTCTTATTTGCAAGAACCATATCTTCTATAGAAACAACCATTTCTAGAATTCCACCCACATCATTTAATTTCCAATCACGTTTAGGAGAACTCTCGATTGCATTATGACAAGACACACATGAAGGGGTTGAAAATATATCAGGGATAGCAACTCGTACACTATCTTTACCTTTATAAATTTCTCTTTTATAAAAGACCTCATTTCTATTTTCTTCTAAAAAGGGAATAGAGTCTTTCTCAAAGTCATCTAATACTCTCCGTTCTCTAATAGGAAAAGGGTAATTACTATAGAACTTAACATATGTTCCTGAGTTTTGTTTATTTATATAAGTACTTAGTTCTTGCATCATAGTAGCGGGTAAAGGAACCATACCTTCTTTTCTTTGGGCAAAAATATCAATTTTAGCATTTGAGTATTTTGAGAGGACACTTACAATTTCATGATTATAATATTGTCTTAGATATTTATATTGAATAAGACTATTTTTAGAGTGACTTACCGTAGCAGAAACAATATTAGTTTCATTTTTTACAATCAAGAAATTGTAAATTATTATGGACATAACAACAGTAATGATTAAAATTGGAAGAAGTAATTGTTTTTTAATACTTTTTTTAGTCAAAGTCTTCATACTATTCTTCCTTTTCTAAACCTTGTATTAATTATAGCAAAGAACTTATCAACATATATTATAAAATAAAGAGAAAATAAATTCTCTTTATTTTTGTAAAAATTATATTAGTTTATTTAAAGTCTCTTCATTATTAATTTCTTGAGCAATCCAAGGTGAAAGAACTAGATTTGAAGATAAATCATTTTTAATTTCATTTATATATTTTAATTCATTTAAACCTTTTTGACATAAAAGATTATTTGAACTATTTGTAAGTGCAAAACTTCTATTTACAACCCAAGAAAAAGGAGTAATCCCAGCTCTTTTTAGATCATCTTGTAAATCTTTTGCTTCATGAGTAGGAGTAGCTTCAGCAAGAGATACTAATAAAATCTTAGTAAATTTATTATCTTTAATTCTAGGAATTAATGATGTTAATTCATCCCCAATTTCATTATTAGAATTTTTTAGAACTTCTTTATGATATGCACTTGAAGCATCAAGTAAAAGTAAAGTATGTCCAGTTGGAGCAGTATCAAGTACTACAAATCTATCTGTAGCTTTTGCAACTGTTTTAGCAAAGGCTTCAAAAATTGCTATCTCTTCAATACAAGGAGAGCTTAACTCTTCTTTTAATAAAGCCATATCATCAGCACTTAACTTATTCACATTTTTAGAAATCACATCATCAACATGTCTTTTAGTTTCAACTTTTGGGTCAATTTTTTCAATAATTAGATTTTCATTGTCTTGTTGAATATACTCTAAATGTGCCGCTGGATCTGTAGTTGAAAGAGTAACTTTATGCCCTCTTTTAGCTAAAGTTGAAGCAATCATAGAAGCAATAGTAGTTTTACCTACTCCACCTTTTCCCATAGTCATAATCAAACCACTTTTATCAGCTTCAAAAGATTTGATTAAATTTTCCCATGAATTAACTCCATGAAGTGAAATTTCTAAAGCAGAAGATAAAGCCTCTTTTACCCCTTCAAATTCACCTGCAATTTCTTCGTCTACTATACTTCTTAAACTTTTAACGCCAACAACACCATTTGGGTAAAAACCTATTTCTGTGTTATCTATGTTTTGTAGGTTTGAAGAAATTGAAGAAATAGCTTCTTTTGATTTTAAAGAGAAAGCTTTTGAGATTTCATCTTCATCAGTACTTTTAAATACTCCATTTATTACTAAATGTTGATTTTTCATACCTTGTTGTTTTAACTCATCACTTGCATTACTAGCTTCTAAAAGTGATAATTTCTCAGCACGTGAAACTAAAATAAGAAGTGTTTTTTCTTTATCTTTTAAATTCTCAACTACATTATCATATAGTTTCTTATATTCAGAAAGTCCAGATACTGGTCCTAAACAAGAAGATCCAGTTTGATTATCAGCAATAAAATCATTCCAAGCAGAAGGTAATGCTAAAAGTCTTAAAGTATGTCCAGTAGGAGCAGTATCTAAAATAATATGGTCATAAGATGAAACAATATCTTCATCTCCTACATATTTTGAAAACTCATTAAATCCTGCAATCTCAACAGTACAAGCCCCACTTAGTTGCTCTTCCATTTGATTAATAGCTTCAGCAGGTAAAATACCTCTATAAGGCCCTACCATTTTCTCTTTATATTCATTTGCAGCAACAACTGGATTAATATTCATTGCAAATAAGTTATTCACTTTATTTACTTGAACAGGTGTTGATTTTAATTTTGTATTTAATACCTCATCAAGATTTGATGCAGGGTCAGTTGAGATTAATAATACTTTTTTACCTTCATCAGCTAAGGCAACAGATATAGCACATGACATAGATGTTTTACCAACCCCTCCTTTTCCAGTGAAGAAAAGAAATTGAGGTATTTTTGAAAGTAAATTTTTCATATTAGAATTTTGCTACAAAAGAAGCTAGCCCAAGCTTTGAGCTTAATTGTGGAACTGATGGATAATCTTTTGAAAATACAAGTTCATCATCTACAAAAAATAAAGGAAGAGAATCAACACCCTCTTCTTTTAATATTCTAGCAACTTCAGAATTTGCTACATACTCACCAGGTTCAGTAGTAAGTCCAAATCTATTCACTTCAAATTTTGATTTATCAAGTGTATTTAAAAAGTTTGCTAGTTGAACTAATCTTGTATCAACATCTGTACCACATACACCAGTTGGACAACACATAGCTGGGTCATATATTTTTAATATTTTCATTATTTTAAAGCCTCAATAACTTTTGGAAGTAATACTTCTTCAATTTCAGAATATGTATCTTCAAAGGCATCAAAACCTTTTCCATCTGGATCTTCAAATCCAACATGAATAACTTTTACTGCTTGTGGGAACATTGGACAAGTTTCATTTGCATGGTCACATACAGTTACTACTAAATCATATTTATTATCAATAACTGTATCAATAGTTTTTGAATGATATGAATCACTCCAAATACCTTTTTTTGTTAATAACTCTTTTGCATTTGGGTTTACTCTACCACTTGCT
Source organism: Poseidonibacter lekithochrous (assembly GCF_013283835.1). Taxonomy (GTDB): domain Bacteria; phylum Campylobacterota; class Campylobacteria; order Campylobacterales; family Arcobacteraceae; genus Poseidonibacter; species Poseidonibacter lekithochrous. The sequence goes on from NZ_CP054052.1 coordinate 3,292,720, forward strand.
TTTACACCTGATGAATCAGAAGAGATTCCGTCTAATTTAGCATTTATAAGTGCTTCAGCAATAATACTTCTACAAGAGTTTCCTGTACATAAAATTAAAACTTTCTTATCCATTTTTTTCCTTTTAAATCTGGGTATATTTTCTTGTTATCTTATCAATCTCTTCACTATGAAAAGATTGAAAATTATCTAATCTTTTTTCTTGTTCTATTAATTTTTCTTCTAACTCAAGGACTCTTTTTTTACTTTTTTCTAATTCCCAAAGAGTTTGTTGAGCACAATCTACTCCATCATCTATTCTTTTTTGATATTCACAAATAAGTTTAAGATGACATTCTTCTTTTTCTTGATACTTATGAGCTAACTCATCATATTCTGATTTTATATGTTTACTCAATTGATCATTTTTAAAAGTGTTTGTTTTCATAGAAATTATATGTTTTTTTAATTTCAAAATTTCACTTTTATATTTTGTTGTTAAAGTAGCAAACTCTATATATTTTTCAATCTTACCTTTTATATTAACAATTGGTAATATAATTGAAAAAGTATAATAGACTTTTCCACTTTTTGTAATCTTTTTACGTTCACCACTCCATACTTTTCCAGTTGAAGTGCTTTTTTGCATTTCATCAAAATCTTTAAATCCAGAATCTTCTTCACTTATCATTTTATGTTTCATATGACAAAGTTCATCTAAATTATATTCAGAAGTAATCAAATATAAATCATTGGCATAAGTAATATAACCATCTAAAGCAATCTCACATACTAGATTTATTGAATCTAATATAGACATAAACTGTTTTAGTTCATACTCGTGTTTTTTAACATCATATTTACGTTGTTTCTCTTCCATTAATAAAGAAATAATTTTAAATGTTGTATTAAGTTGCATAGGCTTAGCAATATAATTTGTCACATTCAATTTAATTAACTTTAACAATAATTCTGAATTTTCAAAAGCTGTAGATATTAAAACAGGAATTTCCCAATTTACTTTTCTAATTTTTTTTAGAAGGTCTAATCCATTCATTCTATCAAGATCAATATCTGTTAAAATTACATCTATCTCATTTTGAAATTCCACAAACTTTTCAAAGGCATCCATTCCATCTACTGCCACTATGACTTTAGATAAAAAACCATCAAATATTTCAAATGCTTCTGTTCTTGTTTTTTTATCACTCTCTACATACAAAATAGTTGTACCTTGTAGAAACTCTTTTTTAAAACTACACTCTAAGTCATTTTCCATAATACTTCCATCGGATTTTAATTTTATTTAATTATTTTTTTAAATTGTAGCACATACTAAATTAAAATAATTCTTAAATACCAATTAAATACCTTTTAAATGGTAGATGATACATATTATTAACAATAAATAACTTTTATATATTTTTATAAAATCTTATTTTATATAACTGATACTCCTTCTAATAATATTTTAAACCCTAAGATTATTAATATTATTCCACCGAGATATTCTGCTTTATCTTCTAGGAAACCACCTAAAAACTTCCCAATATAAACAGCTATTACACATAAAACAAAAGTAATAGCAGTGATTAGAGAAACTGCATATAATATATCTGTTTCATTAAATGAAAATGTAATACCAACAGCTAAAGCATCTATGCTTGTAGCAATTGCTAAAATTAGTAAAGTTTTATTTTTTAAATCCTTTACTTCATCTTCAAAATTATCTTCTCTTGCTTCTTGTATCATTCTGTATCCAAGATATACAAGAATTATAAATGCAATATAATGGTCAATACTATCTACAAAAGAAGCAAATAGATTTCCCATAAAAAAACCAAGTAAAGGCATTAGCCCTTGGAATATTCCAAAGAATAATGCAATTTTTATTACATCAAAAAAATTAATATTTTTATATTTACTTCCACTTGCTATTGATACTGCAACTGAGTCCATTGCAAGGGCTACTGCTATTAAAATTAACTCCAAACTCTAAACTACCATTGCAAGAGATAGTAATACTATTAAAAGTACTGGTGGAGTAATAATAAGACCAAATTTACTATATTGAGCAAATGAAATATTCACACCTTTTTTAGATAAAACATGTAACCAAAGTAAAGTAGCTAATGAACCAAATGGTGTCATCTTAGGCCCTAAGTTACATCCAATGATATTTGCATAAGCAAGTGCTTGATTTACATTTTCACCCATATTGTCTAAAGCTATATCCATAATCATAACAGTTGGCATATTATTCATAATAGCAGATAAAAAGGCTGATAAGAAACCAGTTCCAACAATTGCAAGAGTATCACCTCTCCCAGATAAATCTTGTAACACTACTGTTAAATAATCCGTAAGTCCCGCATTTTTAAGTCCATAAACAACTATATATAATCCAATACTAAACCATACTACTTGCCAAGGAGCTTCTTTGATAATGTGTTTTGGTTCTACTGTTTTAAATGCTGTTGCAATTACTAAGAAGATAACTCCTCCTCCAAGTGCAAACACTGCAACTGGTAAATCATAAGCATCTCCTACAAAGTATCCAGCTAAAAGTACTGCTAAAAATACCCAAGATAGTTTGAATAGTGTTTTATTTTTAATAGCAGATTCTGGCTCTTTTAATAATGAGATATCAACTTGTTTTGGAATATCTTTTCTTAAAAGCAACCATAAAAAAGCAATAGAAGCTAGTACACTTATAATATAAGGAATTAACATATTTGATATATACTCAGAGAATCCAATATCAAAATAATTAGCTGTTACAATATTTGTAAGGTTTGAGAATACTAAAGGTAATGAAGCACTATCAGAAATAAACCCACCTGCTAGTAAAAAAGCAATGATTGATTTCATATTTAGTTTTAAAATTCTCATTTTTGCAAGTAAAATTGGAGTTAAAATAAGTGCTGCTCCATCATTTGCAAATAAAGCAGAGACAAAGGCTCCTAATAAAATAGAATAAATAAACATCTTCATTCCCGAACCATTTGAAAACTTTGCCATTTTAAGTGCACACCATTCAAAGAATCCAATTTCATCTAAAACCATAGATAAAATGATAATTCCAATAAACGATAAAGTTGCATCCCAAACTATATCTGTAACTATTAATACATCTGAAAAACTAACAACTCCTAAAACTAAAGCAACAATTGCCCCAATAACAGCTGTTGTTCCTATTTGTAAATCTTTTGGTTGCCAGATTACAAAAATAAGTGTAATAATAAAAATTGCACTTGCTAATATCATATTTTTTCCTAAATTCTATTTTTATATATCAAGATATGTTGATATATTTTAATAAAAAAAAGTAACCTTTTGGTTACTCTTCTTCCATTTCTATTACTGCTTTTTTCAAAGTATAAATATATGTATCCACTTCAAATTCATCATGTCGCTCAACTGTCACAGGTGTTCTTTGAAACTCTGCACCTTCAAACTCATCTAAATAATCCCAATGATTAATTAGATTTGAAGAGTAGAATAAATATCCATGAATTGTATCTCTTTGATCATCTAGTCTAATTCCTGGATAACCCATACCTGCTGACCATCCAGCATCTACAAGTTTTCCTCTAACAGTTGCAGGAACAAACTTACCTACAATCTCTTCTAACACATGTCCATTTGGACAATTTGGCATCAATGTACCATATACAAAAAGTGTTTCAGTCATTATGTATTACAAGCCTTTATTATATTTGGTAATTCAATTTCTAGTGTCATTATCTCTTTTAAAGCCTGAGTTCTAAACTCATCAAGGGGAGCACGTACAGAATAATAAGCCCATCGCCCTTCCCTATCAACTCTTAAAAAGCCAGCCTCTTTTAGAATTTTTAAATGACGTGAAAGTCTAGATTGAATCATATCAAAAGAGTGTTCTAAGTCACATACGCAACATTTTCCATGAATATACATAAATTTCAATAGTTTTACTCTTGTTTCATCATTAAGTGCTGAAACAGATTTTAGAAATATATCCAAGAAAACTCCTTTTTTAATATTGTATTTTTTATTTGTGGAAGTATATCCAAAAAAGTTTAACATATCAAGATATCTTGATGTATTATTTTTATTTTATTCTTTATCTTTTTGGAAAGATTCTAATCCAAACTCTTTATTTTTGTATCTTTTCAATAAATCATCCCTATAAAATGGCGATAATTCAGGAACTTCAAGTATCTCTTTTATCTGCTCTTGATTCTCTTTTGCATTATAATAACACTTATTAATATATTCAATATTTAGATTTTCATGTTTTCTTATTTGTAGTTTGAACTCATCTTCTTTACAGATTTTACCTTCTTTTATAACTCTTAGATAAAATCCACTTCGCCCTTCTTTTACTATAAGAGCTGTTAGTTTTTTAATACCTAAAATAGAAGAGATTATCCAACAAGGTTGTCTTGGTTGTGACACTTCAAAAACAGCTTCCCCACAAGAGAATCTATCTCCTAAACAAATATCTTTATCATCACAATCTAAAAGTGTTATATTTTCACCTAAAGCACAAGTTGGAAGATTTATATTATGTTTTTCTTTGAAAAAATCATAAGAGCCTTGAGTAAATACACATAAAGCTCTTTGAACTCCTCCATGTACTTCTTTATCACTTTGATTATCCTCTTCTAATCCTTGAAAATTAACATACTGTGAACCATTTATTGGCTGTTTTTTATATGAAGTTTTATATGTTTTATTTTTCTTTTGTAGCTGTTCTTCCAAGCCTGTATAAATCTCTTTTATTTTATATGTCATTATCTAACCTTTTAAAAACTGAATAATTAGGGGCAAAAATATTGCTGTAAATATACCACTTAATCCCATGGCTAAAGCTGAGAAAGCTGCTGCCTTTTCACTTATCTCAATAGCTCTTGCAGTTCCTATTCCATGCGATATAAGTCCAAGAGCAAAACCTTTTGAAGTATCGTGTTTAATTTTTAAAAGTTTAAAAATACTTGTTCCTAATAGGGCTCCAATAACTCCAGTGATAATTACAAAACCAACTGCAAGTGAAGGGATAGCTCCTATTTGCTCAGATGTTATAATAGCAATTGGTGCAGTAATTGACTTCGTTGTCATTGATAATATAGTAGTAAGTTGTGCATCTAAAGCCCATAATAAAATTACTGCTATTACAATTGAGAATACTCCTGCAACAATTAATGTAATCATAATAGGTATAAAAAGTGATTTTATATATTTTAGATTATTGTACAAAGGAAGAGCAAGTGCTACAGTTGCAGGGCCTAAAAAGAAATGAATAATCTCTACACCTTTAAAATACTCTTCATATGAAACTCCACTTATAAATAAAACACTCATAATAATTGTGTATGCAACAATGATTGGTTGTAATAAAGTATGTTTATTACACTTTTCATAAATTATAATTCCTAGTTTAAAAGCCCCTAAAGTTAAGATCAGCCAAATAAGAGGAGTTTGATTTATATAGTTTATTAATGCCTCAAAATTCATTTTTTACTCTCCTGCTTAATTGTTAAATAATCCATAAGTTTTGCAGAAAATGCTAAAGCAACTATCGTTCCTATAAATAGAGATATAAAAATAGCCCAAAACTCTTTTGAGATAATATCTACTTGAGTAATAATTCCCATTGCTGCTGGAATAAATAAAAGTGGTAAATATCTTAAGTGTAAAAACACAGCAGAATCTAAACTTGGGAAACTTGATTTTCTAATCATTAAAAAAATCAACATCAAAACCATTCCAATAACAGGCCCAGGAACTAATAACTCAAATAATGTAGTTATACATTCCCCTATAAATTGGAATATTAATAGTGTAATAATACCTTTTAACATATACATATCCTTAAAAAAAAGAGATTATACTTAAGTTGTAGACATTTTGTCAATTAATTGTATTAAATAGACTTTTTGTATTTTAATCATCTTTATTGTATGATTTTTTTATGAATAAACAATTAGAAACTTTTACCCCTTTATGTGATGCCATTGGAAAACTTTTTTATCCAAATGTTGAAGTAGTACTTCATGATTTAGAAACTCAAAAATTAGTACATATTGTAAATGCCTTTTCAAAAAGAGAAATTGGCGATAAAATGATAAATGATGTAAAAGATATAAACTCTTTAAAAGAGGATATTGTAGGGCCATACAATAAAACAAATATTGATGGTAAAAAACTAAAAACTGTATCTACAATACTTCGAGATACTAATAAAAAAGCTATTGGTATTATCTGTATAAACTTTAAAATTGAAGTATTTGAAACTATGTATGATAGTCTAAAAATGCTTTTAAATATTGAAGAAAATGAAGAACAACCACAAGCTTTATTTTCCCAAGACTGGAAAGAACATACACATAGTACAATCAATAAATATTTAGAAACAAATGATTTAATTTTAGAAGAGTTAAAAATAAAAGAGAAAAAAGAGCTTATTATCTATCTAAATAATGAAGGTATTTTCTCAATTAGAAATGTAGTCACATATCTATGTGAAGTTTTAGATATATCAAGAGCTACAATTTATAAGTGGTTAAAAGAGATTAAATAGAAGATAAACTTTTATTTATCTTCTTAGTCTTCTATACATCTAACAGAACCACCAAAAGCTCTAGTTAAACTACTATCAGGTGCAGCAGTTCCAGAAGAAACTCTAAGATACTTAGCTTCAGTTGTACCATTAGGTGTGTTATACCATAAGTAAACAATTGAACCTACATTTTGCATTGTTCCATCATCTTTTCTAAATCCTGCTACTGGTAATTTTAAGAAATTAGAAAAGGCTGTTGCATTATTACTTACACCTTGACTAGTAGTTTCAGAAATAACTTCAGCTTGAGTTGGAACTCTAAATCCAACTGGACAAACATCTGTATATGTTGCTCCTGAAACTCCATTTACATTTCCAGTAATTTGATTCCATCTAGCAACTCTTAATGCTCCTGAAGTATCACCAGTACCCCATTCTGCTGGGGTAATATATTCATTACTTGTATCATCGTTATAAGCTATTGTTGTAGCAGTTGTTGTACTAGTTTGTTTTTCATGTCCATCAGCTAATCTACCCCATTGGAAATAATCCCCATAACAATTAAGATCATTAGAAGCAGAACATACTTGAGATGCTCCAATATTTCTATCCAGCCATTTTTTTGTAGTATATGGTGATGTGACTATTATATAATTAATACTATTATGAGAAATTGATGTAGATTTAACTGTAACTGTAATTGTATCTACTGATTTTTCACCATTCGAATCTGTTCCTATAAGTGATAAGTAGTGAATACCTACAGCAAAATCACTTTTTACTAAAGATTGAGCTGATCCAAGAGGAGTATTACCGTCCCTCCACTCATAAGAAGTAAAACCAGCAGTAGCTGTTAAAGTAACTGTTGCCCCTTGATATACAATTTGATCAGTTCCTGCATCAATTGTAGTACTTGTATTTGTACTTGTATGTTGGATACATCTAATAGGATAGGCATTAACTAAATTTGTTGATGTATTTTCACTAGCTGTTGTTCCATCGTAATTAATACTACTTGCATTACCACCACTAACACTTGATGACCATAAATATCCAAAGCCATCACTTACAGGAGTTCCACTATTATTTCTATAACCAGAAGTTGGTAATTTTAAAAAGTTTTGAAAAGCTGTTGCACTATTTATTACTTCTATTGTACCATTGCTATTTGTATCTGTATCAGCGATTGAATCATCTAAAGTTTCTGCTTTTATTTCGGCAACACTTGGCATTCTATACCCACTTGGACAAACTATATTATTTGTTGCAGAATCTCCATTTGTTTGTGACCATAAAATATTTCTTATATTTCCATTATCATCAATATCATCTGTATCTTGTGTACTATTAGTTAACCAATCCATAGGAGAAGAACTATTTGTAATAAAATTAGAACCTGAACTTATTATATTTGTAGCTCTTGTAGCACTATTTGTACTTGAAGATAATTGATGTCCATCTCTTAATCTTCCCCATTGATAAAGATTACCATAACAAGCTGTATCACCTGAAGAAGTACAAACTTGTGTAGCTCCAATATTTCTATCTAACCAAAATCTTCCTGTAATTTGAGAGATTATAAATTTATATGGTAAAGAGTTAAATGTAAGATTTTCATTTACATCTGTTAAACCTAAAGTATAAATTTGTGTATCACTATTACTTTGAGTATCTGTTGCTGTTACAGTAATAGAAAAAGAAGTTTTAGTAGGAGTTGCTTCAAAATCTGGATATAACTTAAAAGTTACAACTCCAGAACTTGAGTTTATTGAGAAAGTATCATTATCTGTTACTCCTGCACCTAAAGAATATGCAATAGTACTTGCATCAGTTGCACTTGCTGTAAATGCAGTTTTTTGATTCTCTGCAGCACTTGGAGTAAAAGAACCTGTAAATACAGGAGGATTTTCATCTACATCATTTACATTTACCGTATATGCTTGACTTGAAGTATTACTTAAACTATCCGTAGCTGTTACAGTAATAGTATATGAAGTCTTAGTTGGTAATGCTTCATAATTTGGAGCAGAATTAAAAGTTATAGCACCAGAACTTGAATTAATAGAGAAACTATTATTTTCAGTAACTCCACTTGTTAATGAATAAGTAATTGTACTTGCATCTGTAACACTAATTGCTGAAACACTTGTTTGATTTTCATCTCCACTTATTACATAGGGAGCATTAAATACAGGAGCATTTTCATCTACATCAGAAATTGTAATTGTATAAACCTGAGTAGATGAATAAGCTAAACTATCTGTTGCTGTTACTGTAATAGAATATGATGCTTTTATCTCAAAATTTGGTGCCACTTTAAATGTAATAACACCTGAACTTGAGTTAACATTAAAATCATCATTATCTGTTACTCCTGAACCTAAAGAATATGTAACAGTATTTAGATCCGTGGTATTTGCAGTAGTTGCTGATGTTTGATTTTCTGCTACAGTAGCAGTAAATGAACCTGTAAATACTGGTGCATCATCATCAATATTTGTGATACCTAAAGTGTAAACTTGTGTTGATACATTTGATAAACTGTCCGTTGCTGTAACTGTAATAGAATATGATGTTTTTGTCTCATAATCGGGAGCTGTATTAAAAATAACAACACCAGAAGTAGAATTTATAGAAAAATCATTATTATCTGTAACTCCAGCAGATAAAGAGTATGTAATAGTATTAGAATCTGTTGCACTAGCTGTAAATGCTGACGTTTGATTTTCCAAAGCACTAGGAGTAAAAGAACCCACGAAAACCGGTGCATCATCATCTACATTACTAATATTAATAGTATAAACTGTATCAGAAGTATAACTTAAGCCATCAGTTGCATGTACTGTAATCGTATATTGTGTTTTTGTTTCATAATCAGGAGCAACTTTAAAAGTAACCACAGCTGTTGAAGAATCAATATTAAAATCATCATTATCATTAGTAGCAGCTAATGAATAAGTTAAAGTACTTGTACTATTAATACTAGCAGTTATTGCACCACTCTGGTTTTCAGCTACATTAAATGTATTAGGATCATTTAAGTCTGTAATATTAATTGTATATACAATATCAGAATTAAAAGCTAAACCATCTGTTGCATGCACAGTAACCTTATATTGTGTTTTAATTTCATAATTTGGCGCTACTTTAAAAGTAACTACTGCTGTTGATGCATTTATATTAAAATCATTATTATCTGTAATTCCTGAAGCAAGAGAATAAGTTAAAGTATTGGTATGATTTACAGTTGCCGTTACAGCACTAGTTTGATTCTCAAGTACACTAAAAGTGTATGGGTCAGAAGGAGTACTAGAAGATCCTCCACCTGAAACTCCTCCACCTCCACATCCAATTAGAGTAAATGTTAATAACAAAGTAGAGAAAAATAATTTATATATATTTATGAATTTTAGCATATTGTAAGACCTGTCAATTTAATTAGAAAGATTATACTATTATATACTTTAATAGAATTTATCGTTATGTTAGATATTAATTACATGATTGTTTCATATGGAGAAAATACTCTCCAATATGATAAAAAAAGCTTAAAAGCTTCTCTTTTTATGATTTAAATAATTTATAAATTGAAGAAAAATCTTCATCCCCATTACCCATCATTTTCATTTTTGAAAACAGCTCTTTTGGCATTGCCGCTGAGTAAAGTGGTTTATTCATTGAGTATGCTAAATCTTGTAATAAATGTAAATCTTTATTTATTGCATCATTTGAGAAATGAGCTGAGAAGTCTTCATTAATTAATTTTTGTTTTTTTGCATTTAAAACTAGTGATGTTCCCCCACCTACTCCTAAAATATCTAAAGCTTTCTCTTTTGGAATTGAACAATCTTCAGCAAGAGAAGTACACTCTGCAATTGTAGCCATAAAAGAGCCTAAACATAAGTTATTGATTAACTTCATTTTAGTTGCACTTCCTTGCTTTTCTAAAAAGAATATCTCTTTACCAAATTTTTCTAAAAGTGGTTTTACTTCTTCAAAAACTTCTTTTTTTCCAGAAGCTACTAATGTTAAAGCACCTATTAATGCAGGTGCAACACTTCCAAATACTGGATTTTCTAAATATTTAGCTCCTATTTTTTCAACTGCTTCATGGAATTTTAAAACATCCTCATAATGATTTGTTGATAAATCAATAATAGTTTTACCTTTTAACTCATCACATAATAAACCATTTTCCATATTTAAAATATTTTCAACAGCAGGAGAATCAAATAAACATAAAAAAACTACATCACATTTAGAAAGTAAATCTTTAGGAGTATTGGCAATTTCATATCCTAAATCTGCAACTTTACTTTTTGTTCTATTATAAACTACTATCTCTTCACCCATTTCTTTAAGTCTAGTAGTTATTGCTTTTCCTAGATTTCCAAGTCCTATAAATCCTATTGACATACTCTCTCCAATTTTTTTTCATTTATTATATTAAAGTATAGACTTTTTGTCAATTAATTTTATTAAATAGACTTTTTGTATTTCCCACTAAAATATGTTATATTATTTTACATTATTAAAAAAGGAAGTAGATGGCAAATATTACAGATAAATTAAACCAATATGATATAGACTTTATAGAAAGTCAGAAAATGTTTTTTGTATCAACTGCACCAAAAGATGGAAAAATAAATCTATCCCCAAAAGGTTTAGATGATACATTTAAAATTGTAGATGAAAATAAGATTTTATGGTTAAACTACTTTGGTAGTGGAAATGAAACAGCAGCTCATTTATTAGAAGATAATAGAATGACTATTATGTTTTGTGCTTACGAGGGTGATGCAAATATTTTAAGACTTTATTGTACAGCAAAAGCAATTCAAGAAAAAGACTCTAATTGGGATGAGTACATAAACCAATTTGAAAATAAAAAAGCAGCAAGACAAGTTTTTGAGGTAACTATTGAAGGGGTGAATAACTCTTGTGGAATGGGTGTACCATTATATGACTTTGCAGGACAAAGAAAAGAATTAACAAACTATTATGCTAACTCAAACAAAGAAGAGCATATTAAATATATGAAAAAACACAACCAGAAAAGTTTTGATGGAAAAGATACAAAACTTTTTGAAGACTAGTTTGTTAAACTAGTGTTAAACTAAAATTTAAAAATCATTAAAAAAGTTCCTTTATAATTATATGATATAAAGGAACATAATGAAAACCCACAAAAAAAGAGAACTAGCCACATCATTTACTACATTTTTATTTTTAGTTATTGCTATAACTGGAATACTAATGTTTTTTCATATACTTGATAACTATACAAAACAGATGCATGAAATATTAGGATTAGCATTTATAGCAATAGTTATGTTACACGTATTTTTTAACTGGAAATCTATGAAAAACTACTTTTCAAATAGAATATTCTTTTCCTCAGGAATTATTGTAACAATTATAGCTTTAGGATTTATTCTATCAACTTCAAATGAACCAAATCCTAAAAGAGTAGTTTTTGAATCAGTATTTAATCAACCAATAGAAAAAACTTCTGTTTTATTTAGTGATAGTTATGTAAAAGCAAAAGAAACATTAGAAAACAAAGGAATAAAAGTTGAGAATGGTAAGTCTATAAAAGAGTTAGCAATATTAAATAAAACATCACCATTTAAAATAATATCTATTCTAAATGAAAAAAATAGATGAGATTAAATCTCATCTATTTAAAATTATTTATTTTTTGAAATCAGCTACAATTTTAGCTTTTAATTTTGGAATAGTAAATCCAAATTCGTCAAATAAATCTCCAGCAGGTCCAGATGCACCAAATGTATCCATACCATATACAACGTCAGCAAATCTATAGTATTCTAATCCTCTAGCTGCTTCAACTGCAAATACTTGTGTATTTTTGTCAATTACTTGATCAATGTAAGATTGTTCTTGCTCAACAAATAAATCATAACAAGGAACAGAAACTACGTTTGCAATAATTCCTTCATCTTCTAAAGTACAAGCAGTTTGTAATGCTAACATTAACTCAGACCCAGAAGCCATAATAGTAATATTTGCATTATCTCTTTTCTTAACTAAGTATCCACCATTTGATACTTCACCATATGCTCTATCGTCTTTTAATACTTTAAGACCTTGTCTAGAACATACAAATGCAGTTGGAGCATTCATTTTAAGTGCTGTCTTCCAAGACTCAACATTTTCAGTAGCATCAGCTGGTCTGAATGTATAGAAGTTTGGTAATGCTCTAAATTGAGATAAATGCTCAATTGGTTGATGTGTTGGTCCATCTTCACCTACACCAATAGAATCATGTGTCCATACGAAGTGTTGAGGAATAGAAGCTAATGCTGCAATTCTTGCAGATGGTTTTAAGTAATCAGAGAATACAAAGAATGTTGCAGAATAAACTCTGTATAAACCGTATAAGTTCATAGCATTAGCAATTGCTGCCATTGCATGTTCTTTAATACCAAAGTGAATATTTCTACCATTAGGGAAGTCACCTTCACCTTTTAATTCAGTTTTGTTAGAAGGTCCTAAATCTGCTGATCCACCTAAGAAACCTGGAACTGCTGCTGCAATTGCATTTAAGATTTTGTGGTTAGAATCTCTTGTTGCAACTGAAGAGTCAGCTTCAAAAGTTGGGTATTCAACTGCATCATAATTAGGGTTTTGTAATTCTTCAATTTTTGCTTTTGTATCAGCAGATAATGAATCATTCCATTCATTTTCAGCAACAGAACCAACCATTAATTTATCAAATGCACCTTTTACATCAGCAGGAACAATGAATTTTTCATCTGGATTAAATCCAGCTTTTGCTTTAGAAGCTGCAATATCATCTTCACCTAATGGAGCACCGTGTGCATGGTGTGAACCTTCCATAGATACAGAACCTTTTCCAATTGCAGTTTTTGCAATAATCATTACAGGCTTAGTAGCAGCTTTTGCTTGTACAAATGCTTTTTCGATTTGATCAAAGTTATGTCCATCAATTTCAATTACTTCAAAATCAATACCTTGGAATCTTTTCTTAACATTCTCAGACCATGCTAATGAAGTATCACCTTCAATAGTGATTGAGTTTGAATCATAAATAATAACTAAGTTATCTAATTTTAAATGTCCAGCAGTTGCAGTTGCTTCGTAAGAGATACCTTCTTGTAAATCTCCATCTCCACATAAACAGTAAACTTTATGATTAATAACATCAGAACCTAAAGTATTTTGTGCATATTTAGCAGCAGAAGCGAAACCTACAGCATTTGCAATACCTTGACCTAATGGACCAGTTGTAATTTCAATACCATGAGTATGACCATATTCTGGGTGACCTGGTGTTTTTGAGTGAGTTTGTCTGAAGTTTTTTAAATCGTTTAATGCAACGTTAAATCCCCATAAATGTAATAAAGAGTAAACTAAACCAGTGGCATGACCACCAGAAAATACTAATCTATCTCTATTTAACCATTTTTCGTTTGCTGGATTTACGTTTAAGTGTTTACTTAAAACTGTAGCAATATCAGCAAGACCCATTGGTGCACCTGGGTGTCCTGAGTTTGCAGCTTGAACCATATCAGCAGCTAAGAATCTGATTGTATCCGCTTGTTTTTGTAAAAGTTGTTTTGACATAATTATCCTATTTGGTTGATGAGTTTTTCTTATAATTCGTGATTATATCTAAAATTGATTAAATACAATTTGAAGTAAGTTTTTTTCTATATTTTTGGGATAATTATTGTAAAACAAGCACCTTCATTTTTATTTTTAACTTCTAATTTTCCATTCATATTATTTTGAACAATAAGCCTAGACATAAATAGCCCTATTCCTGAACCATTTAACTTCTCATATGTAAAAAATGGATCAAAAACTTTTTCAATTGGTTCTATTTTTACACCACCTGCATTATCTTCAATTGATGTAATTACCTCATTATTTTTTTCTGTAATAAGTATTTTTATTTTAGGGTTTTCTATTTTTCTTTGAATTAATAGATCTCTTGCATTATTAATAATATTAATTAAAACTTGAGCATATTCATTTTTATATCCAAGTAAAGTAGGATTTTTTTGCAAAATAATTTCTAGTTTTATATCATAAGATTTTAAACTACCACTGATAATATTTATAGTTGAGTTAATTTGTTCTAATAATTCAAATTCAATTTTTTCTTTATCATGTGCAAAAAAGTTTTTAAAATCATCTATAGTATTAGACATATATTTTGTAATATCATTTAACTTATTAATTGATTCTATTAATTCTTTATTATCCACAGGCATATCAAGATTTAACTTAGCTTCAATAGGTAAGAATAAAGAAGATATTTCCATTAATGGCTGTCTCCATTGGTGTGAAATATTACCTAACATTTCACCCATTGAAGCTAGCTTTGATTGCTGGAACATAAGTCTATCTTTTGCTCTATTCTTTGCTACTTCTTCTTGAAATCTTTTTTCTAATTCTTTATTGTGTTCTTCTAATTCTAAGAATTCATCAAGTTGTGTTTGTCTCATCATTTTTGTTTACCAATTTAGGAATTATAAGGCAAATAATTTATTTGCCTTATTTTGTTAAATATTAAATATCTGGAGTTATTTCGATATCATCATCAATTAATAATTTTACTGTTGAGTTAGCCCCAAGACCTGTGTATACATTATAGTTTGAACCATCAATCTCTTGAGTTCCACTATTTGTCCATTCTGTATTATCTAAATCGACTTTATCTGATAAATCACCTTTGATTACTAATTCATTATCGGAATCAGTTAAATCAATTACATCGTCTAAATCTAAAGATATAGTTTGTCTTATATTATTTTCTAAATCTAATGTATCAATCTCATAACTTGGTTTAGCAATACTTTCTAAATCAATTGTCTCATCACTAAATGTCATAGTTTCAGTTTCACTTGAATTTTCTGATTCAGTTGATTTTGCAATTGCAACTAAGTTAAAGTCATTATCTGATTCTGATATTCTCATTGTAATATCAGCATCAATTGATTTTTGACCTGCAGGGATTTCTATTTCCCAAATTCCATTCCCTTTATCTGTTAATGTCATACTTGATGTAAATACAGCAGAAGAAGGTACTCCTTCTAATCGTACAGTCAATGTTTCACTACCATCTGTATCACTTAATACAGCTGCAATATCAATAGGATATACATATGTATCTGGTAATTCTTCAACTCCACCATCAAGAACACTTGTAATAGAATTAATAGTTACTTTCTCAGCTTTTTCAGTTGAAGAAGCCGCCAATACTACATTTGCTTTACCTTGTGCATTTAATGTTACAACAATAGGTATAGTTGTATGAGTAAAGTTAGAGATATTACTATTCTCTCCTGAGTTTCCATATCTATATTGTGTAACACCATTATTAGTTACTTCAGTATAGTCATCAGGATTACTTCCATTATCACTTGAGTATTTATAAATAGCTTTTTGCTCTGAATTTACAAAAACACTCCAATTATCATCATAGTAACCTGAACCATAATTCCAAGATCCATTAATAGTAACATCCATAGATAAAGTCACAGTTTTTCCTGCATTTTCAATACCAAAATTAAGTAATTTACTATACGACTCATCGTAATCAGATGGTGTTGAACCATAAATATTACTATCACCTTTTTGATCACCTAAAACAACACCTATTGGATGTGTTTGAGTAACATCAGGTAAATCTCTAGATCCTCCATCAATAACTGTAGCTTGACCTAATACTAAAGATAAATCTGTAGATTCAGCAGAATGATCTCTAATAGTACAACCTGTTGTTTCTAAATCAATAGTCACTTTTGCACTCTCTGATTCTCTATTGTCTGAATCAATTGCTACATAATCAAATGAATCATCAACTTTATAATCTATATTCATGTATTGAATAGAGTAATTAGCATTTAAAGTAGATACTGAAGTAAATTCTATTTTGTCAAACTCTGTATCAATTTTAAATGAGTTAGTTGTATCATTTGAATCACCTGTACTTTGTTGAACATCACCTGAGGCTACTTCAACTCCATTTTTAAATGCTACCCAATGAGCTTTTGAGTCTATTGAATCAGATGTAAAGTAAGTTCCTAAGCTAGATAATCCAATCTCAGCATTTGTAACAATTTCTTTAAATTCAACTACTAGTTTCTCCCCAGAGCTTCCTTCAATTTGATCATCATCCCCATCAGGTGATACAACACCTAATCCTAAACCATCATGACTGTTGTTATTATTTTCACTTGAGAATCCAACCTCTCCAATAACGCCATTGTTATATGCTTTAATTGTAGCATTTCCATCAGCAGTAGTTATTACACCATTTGTTATTGTTCCCCACTCTGCTAATGTTCCTGAATCAGCAGTTGTACCATATAAAGTATCTTCAATATTTGAATTAGCTGTATATTTGATTACAGCTGTTTCATCATAAATATCTCCAACTTTTACAGCTGTACCATTTACTGTTAATACTCCATCTTCAGGTAAAGAATCAATTCTAATTTTTACAATTGTTGAACTTGCATCATCTTCTACATCTGATACAAAATCTTCCATTTTAAATTCAATTGCTGTTTCATCATTTGATGAAGTATCTTCTGTAAATAACATTGAAGAATCTAAGAATTTGTATGTAGCCCCACCATCAGAAGATATTTGAGGTTGGAATACATATGCTCCACCTTGATCCCACCATAACATTTCTATATCATAGTAACCATCTTCTGCAATAGTAAACTCATCATGCACTTTTGTACCTGGAGATTGATTTGATTCAAAATCAGCTACATTTTGACCATTAACTTTAATATCATATCCGTCATCTGAATATACTTTAAAGTTATAAGTTCCAGCAGCTAAGAAAACTTTACCATATAATTTAATCCCCGCATCACTTGAATCTGCTGGGTCATTACTTAATGATGAAGCATCTCCTTTTAAGAATGTTTGTAAATTAGTACCTAATCCAACTGATCCTGTACCATATCCATAATTAATATTAGTTGCAGTAAATGTTGCATCAGGATCATTTGCAGATACAATAGCTTTAAACTCTGTTAAGTTATGAATTTGACTATCCACACCATAGTATTCTGATTTTAATCCTGCTGTATATGTATCAGTACTACAATCTAAATCAATATGTCTATCATTTGCTTCAGGTGGAGTTCCTGGTTCATCATTATCTACAATAGTTACCGTTCCAGTATTTGTTTCACCTGTACTTAATGTTGCAGTTAAGTTATAAAGCTCATTTACTTCATCATTACTATCATCAACTGTTACAGTTTTTACTATTAACCTAGATGAATCTTCAGGTACATTCACAGCTCCTGTATATTCAATCCAAGTAATATTATTCATATCTGTACTATCACTTACAAAGGCATAATAGAATGTAGAGTTATAATCTACAGTATTTAATGCTGTTCCATCACTTAATGTTAAACTTAATGTAGTACCAGCTTCTGCCCCACTAACTCTTACTGCTAGAATCGCATCTTCACCTTCATTAACTGTAATATCATGACCTTTAACATCTGCATCACATAAAGTACCAACAAATACTGATGGTTCACCTTTTGGTTTTACATCTAAATGAACAGTTGCAGTATCAACTGCACCTTTTTCATCAGTTAAAGTATATACAAATGTTGCAGGCCCATTATAATCTTCATTTGGAGTAAATGTAACAGAATCATAAGTTCCGTCATTATTTGTATCATTTAATACAACTGTTCCATTTTGAGCATTACTAACAGCTGTAATTTTAAAGTTATGGCTTTCTGGATCAGTATCATTTGCCATTAAATCAGCTACGTCTATAGTTATAGATGTATCTTCATCTAAGTCTAGTGAATTAACTTTATAAGTTGTACCATCAGCATTAAATCTTTGTGCAGAGATATTATCTCCATTTTGCCATGCAATTATATATCCACCATCAGATAATGTAGTAATTGTAGGTTCCACTTGATCTGAAATATCACTTGAGTTAACTTTTACTTTATCTCCAATTTCAGAACCAGAACTATTAAATCTTTGAGAATAAATATCATGGTTTCCGTTTTCATTTGATTGCCATGTAATAATAAACCCTGTAGAAATTGCAGTAACAACTGGATTAGACTGAACCCCTGAACTTGTTGTTACATCAAGTTCCATTCCAACCTTAGCTCCATTTTCATCTAGAATTTGTGCATAAACATCTGTTCCACTTTCCCATGTAATAACTGCTTTTCCATCTGTTAAAGCTGTGATTTCTGGATCAGTTTGAGAACCATTTGTTGTAGTATTAACTTGTTTTTCATCACCAACTTTAGTAACTCCATTAGAAGTTAACTCAAATTTCTGAGTATAAATACCATAACTACTTCCATCTTGGTTTTCTGATTGCCATGTAATAACAACGTCACCATTAGAATCAAGAGTAATATCAGAATCCATTTGATCATTTAATGTATGTGTATTTATTTGGAATTTATCACCCATCGCATTACCAAACTCATCATATCTTTGTCCAAATACTCCATATTCACTACCATCATGTACATCTGAATGTATTGGATTATCTTGTGCACCTTGATCTGTATTATTATGTCTAGCATCAGCTGACCAAGTTACAATAAATCCACCATCTGGTAATCCAACAATTGGATCATATTCTGCTCTTGCAACTGTAAATTCATTACAAACTGGATTATTATGTTCATCATAAATTCTAGCTTTGATATATCTACTTGAGTTATCATAATTATCAACATTAATATAATCATCATCCGATGTCCATGTTACTAAATATCTACCATTTGGTAAAGCTGTAACATTTGCATCATGCTGATCTCTTGCATCATGTGTATTAACTTGAATAGCATCACCTACAGGTTCACCATCTTTATCAAATCTTTGAGAGAAGATATCATGATTTTCTCTTGTTGCCCACTGTGTACTTTCTGTATCATTATTATATTCAGCTCCATTATAAGAAGCTCCATTTACTTCTTCCCAAACTACTACATATCCACCATCTTCTAAATATGTAATATCAGGAGTACCTTGGTCTGCATTAACTGCTTTTGCAATTACGATTTCACCTTGCTCAACATCTTTTCCATAATCATCATTTGCAATAACAGTATTTAATACTCCAATATCTTCTTCACAAGTTTGACCTGGGTTTCCTGCATTATCATTTACAAATACACCAATTTTAATATTTCCATGTGTTAATGAACTTACATCTTCACTAATTTCCCATGTACCATCAGGTTTTACAGTTGTTGTTGTTCTTACTTCATATCCACCATCATCAATAAATTTAATACTTATTGTTCTTCCAGGTTCAACATCTGTTACTGTTCCACTAGCTAATCCTGTCATATGATCAATACTTGCAGATGTAATACTTATTTCAGAAATTGTATCTTTTGATACTGTATCTGTGTCACTTGCTGTATTTCCAGAAGAGTTTTGTACTTCTAACTCAACAGTTAATACACCATCATTTAATGTACTTACATCTACATTTTCAATAGTAAAAGTACCATCTGGTTGAACCGTTACATTTGCTGGGTCAATTTCTACTTTTTGTGAACCATTTGTAACTACAAGTTTTGTAATCGTATCACCAAAGTTAATAGCACCAGTAATTTTAGCAGTTTCAACTGTACCACTTGATGCATCAACAACAGTATTAATATCATCAGAATCTACAATAGAAACTTCTGCTTTAATATTATCAAACTCATCAGTAATTGTTCCAGTTACACTATCTTTTACTCCATTTGTTTCATGAGCAAATATTGTTCCTAGACCAGCAACATTTGAAGAAATACTCTCAATACTTAATGTATAAGATTCATCACCTTCATAAACTGAATCATTTTGAATATTATTAATAATTTGTACTGTATTAACTCCACCTGCTGTTCCAGTAATTACTGCTGTTACAGTTTTAGCAGATGTAAAGTCATTTGATTCAGTTGAGTCATTTTCATATTTTAATTCAACTGTAACTACTTGACCTTCTCTTAAATTAATAGCTGTTCCATTTTGATCTACTAAAGATAAAGTATGCTCTAATGTAGCACCATTAGCTTCTGCAACTGTACTATCACCACTTAATTTAACAAAGGCTTTAAAGTTACTATCAATGTCAATTGATAAATTAGCAGTAGCTCCATCTCCATCTCCGTCAACAACTGTAAATGGAACTTCAACTTTTGTAATTCCTGTATTTGGAACAAATTGAGTTACTTCATATGTTGGGTTATCACTATTTACATTATTAGCTTCAATTTTTACTAGGATTTGACCACTTGTAGCATCTTTTCCTAAAATCACTTTTCCATTGTTAAATACTGTCCAAACAAGATTTGGACCAGTTCCATCACCATTATTAATAATAACTCCAGAACCATCACTTAAATCACCATCTCCCCAAGTAAATGATAATTTTCCGCCATCAAGTTTAGGTCCACTTCCATCAGCAGGTCCATCAGCTCCAAAACTAAAGTCTAATTCATTTCCACCTGTGTTAATAACTAATACACCATTAACATTAACAATTGTTGCTAATAATTCATCTGTTAATTCATTTACATTTTTAACAACAAATGTATCATGTCCATTAGCTACATCAGCAATCTGATCTAAACTTCCTCTTGAGTTTCCATCTAAATCTACATTTGTACCAATACCAATTGAATAAACATCATCAAAGTTATTTTCAGCAAAAGTCTTCCACTCAGGAACTATTCCAGAGATACCATCACTTCCATTCATATCACCTTTTGTTGGATCTCCATCAGAAAGCATATAGAAGATATCTTGATCTGCACTTGGTTTTGGATCTGAATTTGTATCAAAAGTATCAATAGTTTGTCTTAATGTATCTTCGTAGTTTGTATATCCACCCGCACTTAATCCATTGATAGAATCTTTTGCACTTTGTGAATCTGTAAACCATGTAGTAGCACTTGCATTTGTATTAAACTCTACAACTTTTACATTTACATTACCCATTTGTTCATATTTTTCAATTAATTTAATTGCAGCTTCTTTAGCTAAATTCATTTTTGTAGTACCCATACTTCCAGAAGTATCAATACCAATAACAATATTAGTAGTAGTTTCAGTATATTGTGAATCTGCATCAATTACTACTGTATTTGCAGTAGGAATATCATCTGCAATGCTAATATTAATCTTACTTGCAGTTATATCAGAACCTCTAACTGCAATTACATTAAAGTCAATATTACTAATTAAATCTTCACTTGTAACATCTGGATGATCAACTACATCTTTTAATTTAAATGTATACTCACCTGTACTTTCATCTAAAGTAATTTCAAAGATTTCTCTACCGTCTTTTGAAACACCTTTTATAGTTTCATTGTTATTTGAATAATTGATATCAATCATTTCACCCTTAGAAGTTAAAGATGTAGATTGTCCACCTTCAAACATTAAATTAACTTCTGCAACATTTTCTACATTTAATCCAAGGCTTCCCGTAAATTCTTTAATATCTGGATCATAGTTATCTAAATCATCTGTACCTAATAATGCATCTTCATCTACTTGTACAGAGTCAATATTCATTGATAGACTGTCATTATCTACAATTGTTGTATCTACACTATTAGCACCTGTTTTTGCTGCTATGTGCTCAAAGTTACTATCAGTGATAGCTCCAATAGTCATTGTAAATACTTCAGACCCTTCTGCTAATACATCATCTAGTGTTGTAATATTGAAATCAACTGAGTTAGATCCTGCTGGAATTGTTACACTTGCAACTTTTGTGAAGTCTTTTCCATCTGCTGCTACACCAGAATATGTAATCTCTACTGTAATTGGTGATGTTACATCTGCTGCTGGTTGATCAACGCTTACTGTATATGCTGTTGATGTTTCACCTTCAACAATTGTTTGTTCACCTGCAATTGATACTAAGGCTGTTTCAGTTGTTGGTTCTGTTGTATCTGGATCTTTATCATCTACAATTGTTGTATCTACACTATTAGCACCTGTTTTTGCTGCTATGTGCTCAAAGTTACTATCAGTGATAGCTCCAATAGTCATTGTAAATACTTCAGACCCTTCTGCTAATACATCATCTAGTGTTGTAATATTGAAATCAACTGAGTTAGATCCTGCTGGAATTGTTACACTTGCAACTTTTGTGAAGTCTTTTCCATCTGCTGCTACACCAGAATATGTAATCTCTACTGTAATTGGTGATGTTACATCTGCTGCTGGTTGATCAACGCTTACTGTATATGCTGTTGATGTTTCACCTTCAACAATTGTTTGTTCACCTGCAATTGATACTAAGGCTGTTTCAGTTGTTGGTTCTGTTGTATCTGGATCTTTATCATCTACAATTGTTGTATCTACACTATTAGCACCTGTTTTTGCTGCTATGTGCTCAAAGTTACTATCAGTGATAGCTCCAATAGTCATTGTAAATACTTCAGACCCTTCTGCTAATACATCATCTAGTGTTGTAATATTGAAATCAACTGAGTTAGATCCTGCTGGAATTGTTACACTTGCAACTTTTGTGAAGTCTTTTCCATCTGCTGCTACACCAGAATATGTAATCTCTACTGTAATTGGTGATGTTACATCTGCTGCTGGTTGATCAACGCTTACTGTATATGCTGTTGATGTTTCACCTTCAACAATTGTTTGTTCACCTGCAATTGATACTAAGGCTGTTTCAGTTGTTGGTTCTGTTGTATCTGGATCTTTATCATCTACAATTGTTGTATCTACACTATTAGCACCTGTTTTTGCTGCTATGTGCTCAAAGTTACTATCAGTGATAGCTCCAATAGTCATTGTAAATACTTCAGACCCTTCTGCTAATACATCATCTAGTGTTGTAATATTGAAATCAACTGAGTTAGATCCTGCTGGAATTGTTACACTTGCAACTTTTGTGAAGTCTTTTCCATCTGCTGCTACACCAGAATATGTAATCTCTACTGTAATTGGTGATGTTACATCTGCTGCTGGTTGATCAACGCTTACTGTATATGCTGTTGATGTTTCACCTTCAACAATTGTTTGTTCACCTGCAATTGATACTAAGGCTGTTTCAGTTGTTGGTTCTGTTGTATCTGGATCTTTATCATCTACAATTGTTGTATCTACACTATTAGCACCTGTTTTTGCTGCTATGTGCTCAAAGTTACTATCAGTGATAGCTCCAATAGTCATTGTAAATACTTCAGACCCTTCTGCTAATACATCATCTAGTGTTGTAATATTGAAATCAACTGAGTTAGATCCTGCTGGAATTGTTACACTTGCAACTTTTGTGAAGTCTTTTCCATCTGCTGCTACACCAGAATATGTAATCTCTACTGTAATTGGTGATGTTACATCTGCTGCTGGTTGATCAACGCTTACTGTATATGCTGTTGATGTTTCACCTTCAACAATTGTTTGTTCACCTGCAATTGATACTAAGGCTGTTTCAGTTGTTGGTTCTGTTGTATCTGGATCTTTATCATCTACAATTGTTGTATCTACACTATTAGCACCTGTTTTTGCTGCTATGTGCTCAAAGTTACTATCAGTGATAGCTCCAATAGTCATTGTAAATACTTCAGACCCTTCTGCTAATACATCATCTAGTGTTGTAATATTGAAATCAACTGAGTTAGATCCTGCTGGAATTGTTACACTTGCAACTTTTGTGAAGTCTTTTCCATCTGCTGCTACACCAGAATATGTAATCTCTACTGTAATTGGTGATGTTACATCTGCTGCTGGTTGATCAACGCTTACTGTATATGCTGTTGATGTTTCACCTTCAACAATTGTTTGTTCACCTGCAATTGATACTAAGGCTGTTTCAGTTGTTGGTTCTGTTGTATCTGGATCTTTATCATCTACAATTGTTGTATCTACACTATTAGCACCTGTTTTTGCTGCTATGTGCTCAAAGTTACTATCAGTGATAGCTCCAATAGTCATTGTAAATACTTCAGACCCTTCTGCTAATACATCATCTAGTGTTGTAATATTGAAATCAACTGAGTTAGATCCTGCTGGAATTGTTACACTTGCAACTTTTGTGAAGTCTTTTCCATCTGCTGCTACACCAGAATATGTAATCTCTACTGTAATTGGTGATGTTACATCTGCTGCTGGTTGATCAACGCTTACTGTATATGCT
The DNA here is from genome assembly GCF_013283835.1 of Poseidonibacter lekithochrous. Classification (GTDB taxonomy): domain Bacteria; phylum Campylobacterota; class Campylobacteria; order Campylobacterales; family Arcobacteraceae; genus Poseidonibacter; species Poseidonibacter lekithochrous. The sequence continues at coordinate 3,317,426 of NZ_CP054052.1, forward strand.
GTTGATGTTTCACCTTCAACAATTGTTTGTTCACCTGCAATTGATACTAAGGCTGTTTCAGTTGTTGGTTCTGTTGTATCTGGATCTTTATCATCTACAATTGTTGTATCTACACTATTAGCACCTGTTTTTGCTGCTATGTGCTCAAAGTTACTATCAGTGATAGCTCCAATAGTCATTGTAAATACTTCAGACCCTTCTGCTAATACATCATCTAGTGTTGTAATATTGAAATCAACTGAGTTAGATCCTGCTGGAATTGTTACACTTGCAACTTTTGTGAAGTCTTTTCCATCTGCTGCTACACCAGAATATGTAATCTCTACTGTAATTGGTGATGTTACATCTGCTGCTGGTTGATCAACGCTTACTGTATATGCTGTTGATGTTTCACCTTCAACAATTGTTTGTTCACCTGCAATTGATACTAAGGCTGTTTCAGTTGTTGGTTCTGTTGTATCTGGATCTTTATCATCTACAATTGTTGTATCTACACTATTAGCACCTGTTTTTGCTGCTATGTGCTCAAAGTTACTATCAGTGATAGCTCCAATAGTCATTGTAAATACTTCAGACCCTTCTGCTAATACATCATCTAGTGTTGTAATATTGAAATCAACTGAGTTAGATCCTGCTGGAATTGTTACACTTGCAACTTTTGTGAAGTCTTTTCCATCTGCTGCTACACCAGAATATGTAATCTCTACTGTAATTGGTGATGTTACATCTGCTGCTGGTTGATCAACGCTTACTGTATATGCTGTTGATGTTTCACCTTCAACAATTGTTTGTTCACCTGCAATTGATACTAAGGCTGTTTCAGTTGTTGGTTCTGTTGTATCTGGATCTTTATCATCTACAATTGTTGTATCTACACTATTAGCACCTGTTTTTGCTGCTATGTGCTCAAAGTTACTATCAGTGATAGCTCCAATAGTCATTGTAAATACTTCAGACCCTTCTGCTAATACATCATCTAGTGTTGTAATATTGAAATCAACTGAGTTAGATCCTGCTGGAATTGTTACACTTGCAACTTTTGTGAAGTCTTTTCCATCTGCTGCTACACCAGAATATGTAATCTCTACTGTAATTGGTGATGTTACATCTGCTGCTGGTTGATCAACGCTTACTGTATATGCTGTTGATGTTTCACCTTCAACAATTGTTTGTTCACCTGCAATTGATACTAAGGCTGTTTCAGTTGTTGGTTCTGTTGTATCTGGATCTTTATCATCTACAATTGTTGTATCTACACTATTAGCACCTGTTTTTGCTGCTATGTGCTCAAAGTTACTATCAGTGATAGCTCCAATAGTCATTGTAAATACTTCAGACCCTTCTGCTAATACATCATCTAGTGTTGTAATATTGAAATCAACTGAGTTAGATCCTGCTGGAATTGTTACACTTGCAACTTTTGTGAAGTCTTTTCCATCTGCTGCTACACCAGAATATGTAATCTCTACTGTAATTGGTGATGTTACATCTGCTGCTGGTTGATCAACGCTTACTGTATATGCTGTTGATGTTTCACCTTCAACAATTGTTTGTTCACCTGCAATTGATACTAAGGCTGTTTCAGTTGTTGGTTCTGTTGTATCTGGATCTTTATCATCTACAATTGTTGTATCTACACTATTAGCACCTGTTTTTGCTGCTATGTGCTCAAAGTTACTATCAGTGATAGCTCCAATAGTCATTGTAAATACTTCAGACCCTTCTGCTAATACATCATCTAGTGTTGTAATATTGAAATCAACTGAGTTAGATCCTGCTGGAATTGTTACACTTGCAACTTTTGTGAAGTCTTTTCCATCTGCTGCTACACCAGAATATGTAATCTCTACTGTAATTGGTGATGTTACATCTGCTGCTGGTTGATCAACGCTTACTGTATATGCTGTTGATGTTTCACCTTCAACAATTGTTTGTTCACCTGCAATTGATACTAAGGCTGTTTCAGTTGTTGGTTCTGTTGTATCTGGATCTTTATCATCTACAATTGTTGTATCTACACTATTAGCACCTGTTTTTGCTGCTATGTGCTCAAAGTTACTATCAGTGATAGCTCCAATAGTCATTGTAAATACTTCAGACCCTTCTGCTAATACATCATCTAGTGTTGTAATATTGAAATCAACTGAGTTAGATCCTGCTGGAATTGTTACACTTGCAACTTTTGTGAAGTCTTTTCCATCTGCTGCTACACCAGAATATGTAATCTCTACTGTAATTGGTGATGTTACATCTGCTGCTGGTTGATCAACGCTTACTGTATATGCTGTTGATGTTTCACCTTCAACAATTGTTTGTTCACCTGCAATTGATACTAAGGCTGTTTCAGTTGTTGGTTCTGTTGTATCTGGATCTTTATCATCTACAATTGTTGTATCTACACTATTAGCACCTGTTTTTGCTGCTATGTGCTCAAAGTTACTATCAGTGATAGCTCCAATAGTCATTGTAAATACTTCAGACCCTTCTGCTAATACATCATCTAGTGTTGTAATATTGAAATCAACTGAGTTAGATCCTGCTGGAATTGTTACACTTGCAACTTTTGTGAAGTCTTTTCCATCTGCTGCTACACCAGAATATGTAATCTCTACTGTAATTGGTGATGTTACATCTGCTGCTGGTTGATCAACGCTTACTGTATATGCTGTTGATGTTTCACCTTCAACAATTGTTTGTTCACCTGCAATTGATACTAAGGCTGTTTCAGTTGTTGGTTCTGTTGTATCTGGATCTTTATCATCTACAATTGTTGTATCTACACTATTAGCACCTGTTTTTGCTGCTATGTGCTCAAAGTTACTATCAGTGATAGCTCCAATAGTCATTGTAAATACTTCAGACCCTTCTGCTAATACATCATCTAGTGTTGTAATATTGAAATCAACTGAGTTAGATCCTGCTGGAATTGTTACACTTGCAACTTTTGTGAAGTCTTTTCCATCTGCTGCTACACCAGAATATGTAATCTCTACTGTAATTGGTGATGTTACATCTGCTGCTGGTTGATCAACGCTTACTGTATATGCTGTTGATGTTTCACCTTCAACAATTGTTTGTTCACCTGCAATTGATACTAAGGCTGTTTCAGTTGTTGGTTCTGTTGTATCTGGATCTTTATCATCTACAATTGTTGTATCTACACTATTAGCACCTGTTTTTGCTGCTATGTGCTCAAAGTTACTATCAGTGATAGCTCCAATAGTCATTGTAAATACTTCAGACCCTTCTGCTAATACATCATCTAGTGTTGTAATATTGAAATCAACTGAGTTAGATCCTGCTGGAATTGTTACACTTGCAACTTTTGTGAAGTCTTTTCCATCTGCTGCTACACCAGAATATGTAATCTCTACTGTAATTGGTGATGTTACATCTGCTGCTGGTTGATCAACGCTTACTGTATATGCTGTTGATGTTTCACCTTCAACAATTGTTTGTTCACCTGCAATTGATACTAAGGCTGTTTCAGTTGTTGGTTCTGTTGTATCTGGATCTTTATCATCTACAATTGTTGTATCTACACTATTAGCACCTGTTTTTGCTGCTATGTGCTCAAAGTTACTATCAGTGATAGCTCCAATAGTCATTGTAAATACTTCAGACCCTTCTGCTAATACATCATCTAGTGTTGTAATATTGAAATCAACTGAGTTAGATCCTGCTGGAATTGTTACACTTGCAACTTTTGTGAAGTCTTTTCCATCTGCTGCTACACCAGAATATGTAATCTCTACTGTAATTGGTGATGTTACATCTGCTGCTGGTTGATCAACGCTTACTGTATATGCTGTTGATGTTTCACCTTCAACAATTGTTTGTTCACCTGCAATTGATACTAAGGCTGTTTCAGTTGTTGGTTCTGTTGTATCTGGATCTTTATCATCTACAATTGTTGTATCTACACTATTAGCACCTGTTTTTGCTGCTATGTGCTCAAAGTTACTATCAGTGATAGCTCCAATAGTCATTGTAAATACTTCAGACCCTTCTGCTAATACATCATCTAGTGTTGTAATATTGAAATCAACTGAGTTAGATCCTGCTGGAATTGTTACACTTGCAACTTTTGTGAAGTCTTTTCCATCTGCTGCTACACCAGAATATGTAATCTCTACTGTAATTGGTGATGTTACATCTGCTGCTGGTTGATCAACGCTTACTGTATATGCTGTTGATGTTTCACCTTCAACAATTGTTTGTTCACCTGCAATTGATACTAAGGCTGTTTCAGTTGTTGGTTCTGTTGTATCTGGATCTTTATCATCTACAATTGTTGTATCTACACTATTAGCACCTGTTTTTGCTGCTATGTGCTCAAAGTTACTATCAGTGATAGCTCCAATAGTCATTGTAAATACTTCAGACCCTTCTGCTAATACATCATCTAGTGTTGTAATATTGAAATCAACTGAGTTAGATCCTGCTGGAATTGTTACACTTGCAACTTTTGTGAAGTCTTTTCCATCTGCTGCTACACCAGAATATGTAATCTCTACTGTAATTGGTGATGTTACATCTGCTGCTGGTTGATCAACGCTTACTGTATATGCTGTTGATGTTTCACCTTCAACAATTGTTTGTTCACCTGCAATTGATACTAAGGCTGTTTCAGTTGTTGGTTCTGTTGTATCTGGATCTTTATCATCTACAATTGTTGTATCTACACTATTAGCACCTGTTTTTGCTGCTATGTGCTCAAAGTTACTATCAGTGATAGCTCCAATAGTCATTGTAAATACTTCAGACCCTTCTGCTAATACATCATCTAGTGTTGTAATATTGAAATCAACTGAGTTAGATCCTGCTGGAATTGTTACACTTGCAACTTTTGTGAAGTCTTTTCCATCTGCTGCTACACCAGAATATGTAATCTCTACTGTAATTGGTGATGTTACATCTGCTGCTGGTTGATCAACGCTTACTGTATATGCTGTTGATGTTTCACCTTCAACAATTGTTTGTTCACCTGCAATTGATACTAAGGCTGTTTCAGTTGTTGGTTCTGTTGTATCTGGATCTTTATCATCTACAATTGTTGTATCTACACTATTAGCACCTGTTTTTGCTGCTATGTGCTCAAAGTTACTATCAGTGATAGCTCCAATAGTCATTGTAAATACTTCAGACCCTTCTGCTAATACATCATCTAGTGTTGTAATATTGAAATCAACTGAGTTAGATCCTGCTGGAATTGTTACACTTGCAACTTTTGTGAAGTCTTTTCCATCTGCTGCTACACCAGAATATGTAATCTCTACTGTAATTGGTGATGTTACATCTGCTGCTGGTTGATCAACGCTTACTGTATATGCTGTTGATGTTTCACCTTCAACAATTGTTTGTTCACCTGCAATTGATACTAAGGCTGTTTCAGTTGTTGGTTCTGTTGTATCTGGATCTTTATCATCTACAATTGTTGTATCTACACTATTAGCACCTGTTTTTGCTGCTATGTGCTCAAAGTTACTATCAGTGATAGCTCCAATAGTCATTGTAAATACTTCAGACCCTTCTGCTAATACATCATCTAGTGTTGTAATATTGAAATCAACTGAGTTAGATCCTGCTGGAATTGTTACACTTGCAACTTTTGTGAAGTCTTTTCCATCTGCTGCTACACCAGAATATGTAATCTCTACTGTAATTGGTGATGTTACATCTGCTGCTGGTTGATCAACGCTTACTGTATATGCTGTTGATGTTTCACCTTCAACAATTGTTTGTTCACCTGCAATTGATACTAAGGCTGTTTCAGTTGTTGGTTCTGTTGTATCTGGATCTTTATCATCTACAATTGTTGTATCTACACTATTAGCACCTGTTTTTGCTGCTATGTGCTCAAAGTTACTATCAGTGATAGCTCCAATAGTCATTGTAAATACTTCAGACCCTTCTGCTAATACATCATCTAGTGTTGTAATATTGAAATCAACTGAGTTAGATCCTGCTGGAATTGTTACACTTGCAACTTTTGTGAAGTCTTTTCCATCTGCTGCTACACCAGAATATGTAATCTCTACTGTAATTGGTGATGTTACATCTGCTGCTGGTTGATCAACGCTTACTGTATATGCTGTTGATGTTTCACCTTCAACAATTGTTTGTTCACCTGCAATTGATACTAAGGCTGTTTCAGTTGTTGGTTCTGTTGTATCTGGATCTTTATCATCTACAATTGTTGTATCTACACTATTAGCACCTGTTTTTGCTGCTATGTGCTCAAAGTTACTATCAGTGATAGCTCCAATAGTCATTGTAAATACTTCAGACCCTTCTGCTAATACATCATCTAGTGTTGTAATATTGAAATCAACTGAGTTAGATCCTGCTGGAATTGTTACACTTGCAACTTTTGTGAAGTCTTTTCCATCTGCTGCTACACCAGAATATGTAATCTCTACTGTAATTGGTGATGTTACATCTGCTGCTGGTTGATCAACGCTTACTGTATATGCTGTTGATGTTTCACCTTCAACAATTGTTTGTTCACCTGCAATTGATACTAAGGCTGTTTCAGTTGTTGGTTCTGTTGTATCTGGATCTTTATCATCTACAATTGTTGTATCTACACTATTAGCACCTGTTTTTGCTGCTATGTGCTCAAAGTTACTATCAGTGATAGCTCCAATAGTCATTGTAAATACTTCAGACCCTTCTGCTAATACATCATCTAGTGTTGTAATATTGAAATCAACTGAGTTAGATCCTGCTGGAATTGTTACACTTGCAACTTTTGTGAAGTCTTTTCCATCTGCTGCTACACCAGAATATGTAATCTCTACTGTAATTGGTGATGTTACATCTGCTGCTGGTTGATCAACGCTTACTGTATATGCTGTTGATGTTTCACCTTCAACAATTGTTTGTTCACCTGCAATTGATACTAAGGCTGTTTCAGTTGTTGGTTCTGTTGTATCTGGATCTTTATCATCTACAATTGTTGTATCTACACTATTAGCACCTGTTTTTGCTGCTATGTGCTCAAAGTTACTATCAGTGATAGCTCCAATAGTCATTGTAAATACTTCAGACCCTTCTGCTAATACATCATCTAGTGTTGTAATATTGAAATCAACTGAGTTAGATCCTGCTGGAATTGTTACACTTGCAACTTTTGTGAAGTCTTTTCCATCTGCTGCTACACCAGAATATGTAATCTCTACTGTAATTGGTGATGTTACATCTGCTGCTGGTTGATCAACGCTTACTGTATATGCTGTTGATGTTTCACCTTCAACAATTGTTTGTTCACCTGCAATTGATACTAAGGCTGTTTCAGTTGTTGGTTCTGTTGTATCTGGATCTTTATCATCTACAATTGTTGTATCTACACTATTAGCACCTGTTTTTGCTGCTATGTGCTCAAAGTTACTATCAGTGATAGCTCCAATAGTCATTGTAAATACTTCAGACCCTTCTGCTAATACATCATCTAGTGTTGTAATATTGAAATCAACTGAGTTAGATCCTGCTGGAATTGTTACACTTGCAACTTTTGTGAAGTCTTTTCCATCTGCTGCTACACCAGAATATGTAATCTCTACTGTAATTGGTGATGTTACATCTGCTGCTGGTTGATCAACGCTTACTGTATATGCTGTTGATGTTTCACCTTCAACAATTGTTTGTTCACCTGCAATTGATACTAAGGCTGTTTCAGTTGTTGGTTCTGTTGTATCTGGATCTTTATCATCTACAATTGTTGTATCTACACTATTAGCACCTGTTTTTGCTGCTATGTGCTCAAAGTTACTATCAGTGATAGCTCCAATAGTCATTGTAAATACTTCAGACCCTTCTGCTAATACATCATCTAGTGTTGTAATATTGAAATCAACTGAGTTAGATCCTGCTGGAATTGTTACACTTGCAACTTTTGTGAAGTCTTTTCCATCTGCTGCTACACCAGAATATGTAATCTCTACTGTAATTGGTGATGTTACATCTGCTGCTGGTTGATCAACGCTTACTGTATATGCTGTTGATGTTTCACCTTCAACAATTGTTTGTTCACCTGCAATTGATACTAAGGCTGTTTCAGTTGTTGGTTCTGTTGTATCTGGATCTTTATCATCTACAATTGTTGTATCTACACTATTAGCACCTGTTTTTGCTGCTATGTGCTCAAAGTTACTATCAGTGATAGCTCCAATAGTCATTGTAAATACTTCAGACCCTTCTGCTAATACATCATCTAGTGTTGTAATATTGAAATCAACTGAGTTAGATCCTGCTGGAATTGTTACACTTGCAACTTTTGTGAAGTCTTTTCCATCTGCTGCTACACCAGAATATGTAATCTCTACTGTAATTGGTGATGTTACATCTGCTGCTGGTTGATCAACGCTTACTGTATATGCTGTTGATGTTTCACCTTCAACAATTGTTTGTTCACCTGCAATTGATACTAAGGCTGTTTCAGTTGTTGGTTCTGTTGTATCTGGATCTTTATCATCTACAATTGTTGTATCTACACTATTAGCACCTGTTTTTGCTGCTATGTGCTCAAAGTTACTATCAGTGATAGCTCCAATAGTCATTGTAAATACTTCAGACCCTTCTGCTAATACATCATCTAGTGTTGTAATATTGAAATCAACTGAGTTAGATCCTGCTGGAATTGTTACACTTGCAACTTTTGTGAAGTCTTTTCCATCTGCTGCTACACCAGAATATGTAATCTCTACTGTAATTGGTGATGTTACATCTGCTGCTGGTTGATCAACGCTTACTGTATATGCTGTTGATGTTTCACCTTCAACAATTGTTTGTTCACCTGCAATTGATACTAAGGCTGTTTCAGTTGTTGGTTCTGTTGTATCTGGATCTTTATCATCTACAATTGTTGTATCTACACTATTAGCACCTGTTTTTGCTGCTATGTGCTCAAAGTTACTATCAGTGATAGCTCCAATAGTCATTGTAAATACTTCAGACCCTTCTGCTAATACATCATCTAGTGTTGTAATATTGAAATCAACTGAGTTAGATCCTGCTGGAATTGTTACACTTGCAACTTTTGTGAAGTCTTTTCCATCTGCTGCTACACCAGAATATGTAATCTCTACTGTAATTGGTGATGTTACATCTGCTGCTGGTTGATCAACGCTTACTGTATATGCTGTTGATGTTTCACCTTCAACAATTGTTTGTTCACCTGCAATTGATACTAAGGCTGTTTCAGTTGTTGGTTCTGTTGTATCTGGATCTTTATCATCTACAATTGTTGTATCTACACTATTAGCACCTGTTTTTGCTGCTATGTGCTCAAAGTTACTATCAGTGATAGCTCCAATAGTCATTGTAAATACTTCAGACCCTTCTGCTAATACATCATCTAGTGTTGTAATATTGAAATCAACTGAGTTAGATCCTGCTGGAATTGTTACACTTGCAACTTTTGTGAAGTCTTTTCCATCTGCTGCTACACCAGAATATGTAATCTCTACTGTAATTGGTGATGTTACATCTGCTGCTGGTTGATCAACGCTTACTGTATATGCTGTTGATGTTTCACCTTCAACAATTGTTTGTTCACCTGCAATTGATACTAAGGCTGTTTCAGTTGTTGGTTCTGTTGTATCTGGATCTTTATCATCTACAATTGTTGTATCTACACTATTAGCACCTGTTTTTGCTGCTATGTGCTCAAAGTTACTATCAGTGATAGCTCCAATAGTCATTGTAAATACTTCAGACCCTTCTGCTAATACATCATCTAGTGTTGTAATATTGAAATCAACTGAGTTAGATCCTGCTGGAATTGTTACACTTGCAACTTTTGTGAAGTCTTTTCCATCTGCTGCTACACCAGAATATGTAATCTCTACTGTAATTGGTGATGTTACATCTGCTGCTGGTTGATCAACGCTTACTGTATATGCTGTTGATGTTTCACCTTCAACAATTGTTTGTTCACCTGCAATTGATACTAAGGCTGTTTCAGTTGTTGGTTCTGTTGTATCTGGATCTTTATCATCTACAATTGTTGTATCTACACTATTAGCACCTGTTTTTGCTGCTATGTGCTCAAAGTTACTATCAGTGATAGCTCCAATAGTCATTGTAAATACTTCAGACCCTTCTGCTAATACATCATCTAGTGTTGTAATATTGAAATCAACTGAGTTAGATCCTGCTGGAATTGTTACACTTGCAACTTTTGTGAAGTCTTTTCCATCTGCTGCTACACCAGAATATGTAATCTCTACTGTAATTGGTGATGTTACATCTGCTGCTGGTTGATCAACGCTTACTGTATATGCTGTTGATGTTTCACCTTCAACAATTGTTTGTTCACCTGCAATTGATACTAAGGCTGTTTCAGTTGTTGGTTCTGTTGTATCTGGATCTTTATCATCTACAATTGTTGTATCTACACTATTAGCACCTGTTTTTGCTGCTATGTGCTCAAAGTTACTATCAGTGATAGCTCCAATAGTCATTGTAAATACTTCAGACCCTTCTGCTAATACATCATCTAGTGTTGTAATATTGAAATCAACTGAGTTAGATCCTGCTGGAATTGTTACACTTGCAACTTTTGTGAAGTCTTTTCCATCTGCTGCTACACCAGAATATGTAATCTCTACTGTAATTGGTGATGTTACATCTGCTGCTGGTTGATCAACGCTTACTGTATATGCTGTTGATGTTTCACCTTCAACAATTGTTTGTTCACCTGCAATTGATACTAAGGCTGTTTCAGTTGTTGGTTCTGTTGTATCTGGATCTTTATCATCTACAATTGTTGTATCTACACTATTAGCACCTGTTTTTGCTGCTATGTGCTCAAAGTTACTATCAGTGATAGCTCCAATAGTCATTGTAAATACTTCAGACCCTTCTGCTAATACATCATCTAGTGTTGTAATATTGAAATCAACTGAGTTAGATCCTGCTGGAATTGTTACACTTGCAACTTTTGTGAAGTCTTTTCCATCTGCTGCTACACCAGAATATGTAATCTCTACTGTAATTGGTGATGTTACATCTGCTGCTGGTTGATCAACGCTTACTGTATATGCTGTTGATGTTTCACCTTCAACAATTGTTTGTTCACCTGCAATTGATACTAAGGCTGTTTCAGTTGTTGGTTCTGTTGTATCTGGATCTTTATCATCTACAATTGTTGTATCTACACTATTAGCACCTGTTTTTGCTGCTATGTGCTCAAAGTTACTATCAGTGATAGCTCCAATAGTCATTGTAAATACTTCAGACCCTTCTGCTAATACATCATCTAGTGTTGTAATATTGAAATCAACTGAGTTAGATCCTGCTGGAATTGTTACACTTGCAACTTTTGTGAAGTCTTTTCCATCTGCTGCTACACCAGAATATGTAATCTCTACTGTAATTGGTGATGTTACATCTGCTGCTGGTTGATCAACGCTTACTGTATATGCTGTTGATGTTTCACCTTCAACAATTGTTTGTTCACCTGCAATTGATACTAAGGCTGTTTCAGTTGTTGGTTCTGTTGTATCTGGATCTTTATCATCTACAATTGTTGTATCTACACTATTAGCACCTGTTTTTGCTGCTATGTGCTCAAAGTTACTATCAGTGATAGCTCCAATAGTCATTGTAAATACTTCAGACCCTTCTGCTAATACATCATCTAGTGTTGTAATATTGAAATCAACTGAGTTAGATCCTGCTGGAATTGTTACACTTGCAACTTTTGTGAAGTCTTTTCCATCTGCTGCTACACCAGAATATGTAATCTCTACTGTAATTGGTGATGTTACATCTGCTGCTGGTTGATCAACGCTTACTGTATATGCTGTTGATGTTTCACCTTCAACAATTGTTTGTTCACCTGCAATTGATACTAAGGCTGTTTCAGTTGTTGGTTCTGTTGTATCTGGATCTTTATCATCTACAATTGTTGTATCTACACTATTAGCACCTGTTTTTGCTGCTATGTGCTCAAAGTTACTATCAGTGATAGCTCCAATAGTCATTGTAAATACTTCAGACCCTTCTGCTAATACATCATCTAGTGTTGTAATATTGAAATCAACTGAGTTAGATCCTGCTGGAATTGTTACACTTGCAACTTTTGTGAAGTCTTTTCCATCTGCTGCTACACCAGAATATGTAATCTCTACTGTAATTGGTGATGTTACATCTGCTGCTGGTTGATCAACGCTTACTGTATATGCTGTTGATGTTTCACCTTCAACAATTGTTTGTTCACCTGCAATTGATACTAAGGCTGTTTCAGTTGTTGGTTCTGTTGTATCTGGATCTTTATCATCTACAATTGTTGTATCTACACTATTAGCACCTGTTTTTGCTGCTATGTGCTCAAAGTTACTATCAGTGATAGCTCCAATAGTCATTGTAAATACTTCAGACCCTTCTGCTAATACATCATCTAGTGTTGTAATATTGAAATCAACTGAGTTAGATCCTGCTGGAATTGTTACACTTGCAACTTTTGTGAAGTCTTTTCCATCTGCTGCTACACCAGAATATGTAATCTCTACTGTAATTGGTGATGTTACATCTGCTGCTGGTTGATCAACGCTTACTGTATATGCTGTTGATGTTTCACCTTCAACAATTGTTTGTTCACCTGCAATTGATACTAAGGCTGTATCTTCTGATGTAATAATATTATTATCAGAAATTGAAGAAGTACCTGATGCAGTTGTATTAGAAGTAAGTCCTGAAGATAAAGTACCTTCTAAATCAAATGTTTCTAAGGGTTCTTTTAATGCATCATTTAAAGTTTTTACTCTTACTTGAACCGAAATATCTCCTGCTGGAATCGTTACAGTAGAAGAATCTACCCATGAACCATTTACTAAAATTTCTGTCTGAGGAAGATAATCATTTGAAGTAGCACTTCCATCTTTAGTTGCTAATGAAATTGTAATATCTCTGGCACTTGCACTATCTAAATCAACAGTAAATACAGCATATTCACCTTCAATAACTTCAACACCTTGAATGCTAAAAGCAGGTAAATTAGTATCTATAATCGTCCCTGTAGCTTGACCATCTGTAATAGTAGCATTAATAGGAGCATCTAAATTAATTAGTAAGTTTTCTGAGATTTCATAAATATTGTCATTATTAACTGGAATATTTATTGTTTTTGAAACTTCCCCAGGTAAAAATATAATTGAACCAGCTGAAGCAGTATAATCAAGTCCAGATAAGGCTGTTCCATCTAAAGTAGAATAATTAACTAAAACTGTATTTGTAGTAGCTTGGTCTAAAGTAATAACAAAAGAAATTTGTCCTGCTGTTTCATTAACAGTAGAATCAGAAATAGAAATAGTAGGGATAACAGGTGTACCGTCTGTTTCAATACCAGTAGAAGAGATTGATTCTGGTAGGTTAACCCAAGAATCAGAAGTAGCAATAGGAGATAAAGGATCATCAATGTTTCCAAAGATAGTATTAAAAGTAGACCCATCAGAATTAGTGTCACCACCAGCATCAGGACCAGCTGCTGCTGCACCTAATGAACCAACTAAAGATTCAAAACTAGTAATTAAAGATAAACTATCATCCCCATCAACACCTAATTCAATAGGTTTTGAAGATAAAAGTGCTAACTGATCTAAAATTTCACTACCATTAAATGCAGTATTCTCCATAATAGTATCAAGAGACTCATCATCAACATTTTTATTGATAATTACAGCCGTTGGACTATCCATACCAGGAATATTATCCTGAAGATGAGGAACAATTCCATTTAGTACAACTTGCACTGATTTACCATCAATGTTGAATACAAGAACTATAGATTCTTGATCATCTTTGAAGTTTAATACATAATTTGTGAAGCCATTAGAGAATACATATTGTTCTCCTTTTGCTACTGTGAATTCTAAATCTTTGTTTAGTTCAACAACCTTAATTGAGCCATTTTCAAGTTTTATCGTAAGTTTCATTTGTTATCCTTAGTTTCTGCTTCTTATATATCTACTACAATTTCTTTATTTATAAATAATTTAACCAATGCTTTATCACCAGTACCGTGATAAACATCATACATTTTGCTATCTAGAATCTCAGACTTATCTTTGATCCATTCATTGCTATGCGTGTCAATTATATTTGCTACCATTTTTTTGTCATTTTTATCTATCATTTTAAACCTTGTTTTAGAAAAAAATATCTTAAGTATATAAATATTATAGGAATAAAGTCTCTAAAAAGTTTTTATAGGAGGAAATAATAAAGAAATTTATCATTTCTTTTAATAATTTAGTAAGTTTTTTTATTAGTGATGAAAAATAAGTTAATTTTACTAACTTATCTTTCGTGTAGAGAGTCTTGTTTTACTTTAAGTATTGGTTTTAATAAGAAGTCTAAAATAGTCTTTTTCCCAGTTACGATATCAACACTAGCAACCATTCCTGGGATAATTGGTAATCTTATTCCTTGTCTTTCAAGGTAGTTTTTGTCAGTTTTAACTAAAACCCTATAATAACTTTTACCTTCTTTTGATTCTTTATCAACAATACTATCTGCTGATATTTCAATAATTTTACCATCTAATCCACCATAAATTGAAAAATCATATGCTGTTATTTTAATAATGGCTTTTTGGCTAGGATTAATAAAAGCAATATCTTTAGGATCAATCTTAGCTTCAACAACTAAGGCATCACTTAAAGGTACAATTTCTATTAATTCCATTCCTGATTGAACAACTCCACCAATAGTATTCAGATTTAATTGTTTAACAATTCCATCAACAGGAGAAGTAATAACTGTTCTTGCAACCTTATCTTCATCCCCTACTAATTTTGCTTCAAATCTATTAATTTGACTTAATGTCTGTTGCAATTCATTTGAAGCTTCTGCTCTAAAAGTATTTATCCTCTCAGAAATTCTATGTTTTGCTTCTGCTATTGCATAAGTAGATCTAGAAATAGATAATCTAGCTGTTTCTAAATCACCTCTTGTTTGGGTATGTTCTTTTTCAATATTTAATAAATCGTATTTAGATTTAATCCCTCTTGCTACAAGTTTTTTTATAGTTTTTCTTTGTTCAATAATAAACTTTAAACTTTGCTCAAGTTTTCTAATATTACTTTCTATCTCTTTTTGTTCTTGAATTTTTTGATTTAATTGAGTATCAAGAACTCTAACTGACGATTTTAATTCTCTAAATTTATTTTCTAGAAAAAGCATTTCTGAAAGGTCATATCTTGAAGGATCTTCAATAACTTTTTTATCAAACTTTACTTTTGGTAAAGGTTTATTTATTTCTATATTTGATTCTATTACAAGTCTAGTTTTTAAAGCTAAAAGAGAATAATACTCTTGTAAACTTTCTTCTAATGTAGCTTGAAACCTTGTAGTATCAATCTTCATTAAAGAGTCACCTTTTTTTACTGTTTGTCCTTCTTTTACAGATATCTCAGAAATAATACCACCATCTAAAGATTGAACCGTTTGAATTTTATCAGTTGGGATAACTTTACCATTTCCTCTTGCTAATTCATCAATTTGAGCAAAAGTAGCCCATAATAAAAATGATATGAAAATACCAACTACTAATAAAAAAACATAATTAGCTCGACTAGAAGGTTCTTCATTAGATGCAGAATAACTTGAATAAACAAAATCTAAATCTTCTTCTTCATTAGATAAGCCATATAATCTTCTTACCCAATTAAAAAAACCTCTTTTTTTTACCTTTTTTACCTCTTCAACAGAATCATCATCATTTTGAGTTAAAGTATCTTCTAGTTTTTTTTCTTCAGTAGTTTTAGTACTTGAAGAATCAACATCAACAATAGTTAAATGATCTGGATTTTCAATTATTTCTTCTTTTTTTTCAATATCCATAATTACCTACTTTGTCGTAAATACTTCATTTTTTGGTCCATCAACAACAACTTGCCCATTTTCTACAATAATAACTCTATCAACCAATTGAAGTAAAGAAGTTTTGTGAGTAACCACAATCAAAGTCTTATTATCAACTATTTCTTTCATTTTCTTAATAAATGATTTCTCAGTTTGTCTATCCATTGAGTTAGTTGGCTCATCAAGCATAATAATATTAGGATCAGAGATTAAAGCTCTTGCTAATGTTACAGATTGTCTCTCTCCACCTGATAAACCTTCACCTCTCTCACCTACTAATAAATCATATCCAGCTTCATGTTTACCTAGAAATTCATCTAGTCCTGCAATTTTTGAAACTCTTAAAAGTTCTTCATCAGAAACATATTGTTCCCCAATAGTTAGGTTATCTTTAATTGTACCCATGAATAAAAATGGTTCTTGAGGAACTGAACCAATTGCATGTCTTAAATCAGTTGGGTCAATTTGTCTAGTATCTAAACCATCCACTAAAACGGAACCTTTTGTCGGTTCGTATAAATTCATAATTAATTTTAAAAGAGTTGATTTTCCAGAACCAATTTTTCCTAAAATAGCAACTCGCTCACCTTGTTTAATAGTAAGATTAATATTTTTTAGAGTTTCATGATTTTGATCTTTATAAGAAAAATTAAGATCTTTTAACTGAATACTACCCTTTAGATTTGGTCTACTAATATAACTTTTATTCTCTTTTTCAACAGGCATTTTCATAATTTCATCAAGATTATTTAGAGATAACATTGTTTTATCAAACTTAATTATCATTCCAACTAATTGAGAAACAGGAGCAATTACTCTTCCATTTAATATCATCGCGGCAATGATTGCACCCATTGTAATTTCACCATCTTGAGCTAAATAAACTCCACCTGCAACAATAGCAATGTTAGAAAACTGAGAAATAAAAGCAGTAAAATAAGTAATACTTTGAGATAAAAAATGACTCTTATCAGAATAATGTACTGTTTTATTAATCGAATTATCCCAATGTGTTTTCATTCTATTTTGAGCTTTTACACTTTTAATAATTTCTAATCCAGATACTGCTTCGATTAAAGTTGTTTGTTTGATCTGTTCTTCTTTTACAGATTTTTCAATTAAGGACTTTAAAGGTTTTTGCATATACCAAGATAATAAAATAGAAATAAGTACCGTAAATACTGTGATATAAGCAAGTGGCCCTGCTATATAAATTATTACTACAATAAAAATCAATACAAAAGGTAGATCAACAACAGCCGTGATTGTGGCACTTGTAAAGAATTCTCTAACACTTTCAAAAGACTGTAATCTACTAATAAACTGCCCTGTTGAAGAGGGTTTTGCATCCATTTTAATATTTAAGAGATGATTAAAAATCATATTAGACATTACCGTATCTGCTCGTTTACTAGCAATTCCTAAAAAATGGGATCTTAAAACTTTTAGTATAAAATCAAAAACCATAACAATAGTAATTCCAAAAAATAATACCCATAATGTTTCAATTGCATTATTTGGTAAAACTCTATCATAAACATTCATTGTAAAAAGAGGTGTAGCTAAAATAAAAATATTAATAAATAAAGATACAATCATTACTTGTTTGTAAATACCTTTATTTCTGAACATTGTTCCCCAAAACCATTCTTTTGGATTTTCAACAACAACTTCTTTTTCAATTCTATTATTAAAATTGTATTCTGGTTTTATAATAATTACTTCACCATTAAACTCAGATTCTAGTTTAGAAATAGACATACTTGTTTCACCAGTACTTAGACCTGGCAAAATTACACTTGCAGTATCGTTTTCTAAATCATAGTCAAGTAAAACACAGGCTCTATTCTTTTTTAGAATTAAAACAGAAGGTAAAGCAAGTTTTGTAATGTCATTAAGATTATTTCGTTTTACAGTTTTAGTTATTAAACCAATTTTTTGAGCAGCTTCTTGGAACATAGATATGTTCATTGAAGTATTATGAATAGGCAACCCAAAAGTTACAGACTCTGCAGAAGTCTCCCTTTTGTGATACTTAGACAAAAAAAGTAGACAACCAAGAAGGTCATCTACTTTTCTTCTGTCTTTTAGATTTTTTAATGTTTCATTTCCAATTTGCGTTGAATCATTATTTTCCAATCTATACCTTTATTTAAAATTCCTAGTGATATTTTGCATATAATTTTTGATGTTTATCTACATTGTCGATATAAGGTCCACCTGCTTTTATAGCTTCAGGTAAATTTGATAATGCAATTTTTGCTTCTTTTATTGAAGTAAATATACCATAAAGAACCTTTGCACTTTTCATTTCAGGTCCAAATTCATAAGTAAATGAAGAGCCTTCATCTAAGCCTCTTTCATTAACATAATTTTTAGCTTGAGATAAACCATTAGTTGTAGCAATATTAATTGTATAGTTTTCTGATGATGTATTTAAAAATGCTGGTTCATCCTCGCTAGAAGTTTCCATACTAGAATCAGCAAGTAAATCTTCTTCAGGAGATTTTTCTGTACTTTCATCTAATTCAAGTTCAGCTTCTTCAATTTTCTCTTTTTCAGACTCATTAGCTAAATCATCACCTAATAAAGCACTTAATTCATCAGAAACATCTTCTTCTTTTGGAATCATTTCTTTTTTGTTTTCTATTTTTTTATCTTGAGAAACAATACACGCTTTAACATCTGATTCCAAAACTGATTTTGTAAGAGTAGATAATGAATTTAATAAAGTATAATAATTTGAGTATAATTCAAATTCTCTGTTAACTAAACTTTTTTCAGCTTCATATAAAACTGTTTGAGCATCTAAGATATCAACAAAAGTTCTAGTACCAGATTCAAATTCACTTTTATATACTTCTACAATATTTTCATTTGCATATACATATTTTTTTAGAATTTCTATTCTTTCTTTATTTTTTTTGTATCTTTGATAAACTACTTTTACTTCTTCAACAACTTTTTTAGTAATTGAATCTAATCTTTCTTTTTGTTCTGATAAGAAAACATCTTCTTGTTTAGAAACAGCATGATCTCCACTACCATTATAAAGATTCCAAGCTAAAGTAATTCGACCAAAGGCTTGATTTTCAACACCCTCTTCATTTAATGATAAATCATTATCAGTTATAGCTTTTAATTCAAGATTTAACGTAGGTAAAAATGCAGCATCAGCTTGTGCTATTTTTTCTCTTTGAGCTTTAATTCTTTCGATTTGCTCTTGAACTTCATAATTATTTAATACAGCTTGTCTAACTGTTTCTTGTAATGTTTTTGGAATATGTAATTCATTAATTGAAGGTCTACACTCTTTTCCATCAGATTCCATACCAACATATCTTTTAAATGTGCTGTTTCGTGAACTTTTAATATCTCTTTCTTCAAGATATTTTTCTTTTACAAAACTAAGTTTTGATTCTACTTGATATGTTTCTAGGATTTCACCACTTATTGCTTCTTTTTCTTTTGCAATTGCTAAGTTTTCTTCATTTGTTGCAATCATTACTTGAGTTAAACCAAGAAGTTCTCTATATTGAACTAATCCTGTATATGCATTGATTGTTTGAAAAATTACATCATCAATATTTTTATCTGTTCTATATTTGTTTGCTAAATTGTTGTATTCTGCTTCTCTTACTTGACTAGGAGTTAAATCACCATCATATAAAATCTGATTAAGAGCAATACCAAAATTGTATCCATCTTCTTGATCTGAGCCATCAGAGTTAGCAGATGTTTTATCATATTGCTTATCAGAAGTACTTTGTTCAACTCTACCATCTAAATCAATTCTAGGGTAGAAATTTCCTTCTCTTTCATCAATATAATATTTAAAGGCATCTTTATTCTTTTTCTCAGCAATAACTTCTGGATTCTTTTCTAATACTCTTTGCACAGACTCTTTTAAACTTAAGCCGTATAACGAAGATGAAGCTAGAAAAGAAAGACATGTAAATTTAAATAGTTTTTTAATATACATTTATTCTCCTATGATTTTAACAAATACAAATATAATTTTAAAAGTTACTTTATTGAATTTCGTCTTAATAAGTGGTTAATTTTTACAAAAACATACGCTTTTCTTAAAATTTAATGAATTATACCATAAATAATAAAAAAAAAGATCATTTATTATGTATATAAGTAATGTCAAATCATAAATATTATAAGATGAATAATTATTAAAAAAAGGTCCTTTATGGCTGAAAATCATGAAAATCAAAATCTTTCTAACATTCTTAAAAAATTAACTATTTTATATATAGAAGATGAACAAAACATCAGAGAAAATGTAAAAAAAGTTTTATTACTTTTATGTGAAAATGTTTTTGATGTAGAAAGTGTAAATGATGCCAAGTCCATACTAGAAAACAATCGTATTGACATTATAATTTCAGATATAAATCTACCAGGAGAAAATGGTTTAGATTTTATTGAAAGTATTAGAACAGTTGATAAGATTATTCCGGTTATTTTACTTAGTGCTTATACTGATACAAAATACCTATTAGCCGCTACTAAACTGAAATTAATTGACTATTTAACAAAACCAATTGACTTTAAAATACTTAATAATGCTTTACATAAATGTGTTCAAGATATTGTTGATAGTTCAAGGTATATAATATCTTTTTCAAAGAAAATTCAATATAACGTTTTATATAAAAAATTATATGATAGTCAATCAGAAATCGAAATTACATTAACTGCAAAAGAGCTAGAATTATTAGACTATTTAATTCTACATAGTAACAGAATTGTTTCTCAAGATGAATTAAAAAACAATATATGGAAAGACTCTTTTGACGCTACAGATTCTGCTTTAAAAAACCTACTAAATAAACTAAGAAAAAAAATTGGTAAAGAATCAATTATTAATATTTCTGGGGTTGGATATCGCTTAGATATTTAATTAAAAGTTATTTAAAAATAATTATTTAATGAGTATTATTTTCCATTACTTTTACAATAAAAATATTGTATATATACGTTATTAATGATGTTATTAACAATTATTTTATTCTACACATTTTCCTAATCTACATAATAGATAATTATTTTAGTTTTTAGAAATTATATTTTGTAAATTTTACAAAGCTTTGAATAGTTATTTATGATTTAATATTGAATTAATTTGAAAAAATAAGATTTTTGGATTATCATTTGATAATGGAGGAGCTAGTCGGACTCGAACCAACGCATACCGGATTTGCAATCCGGGGCATTACCAGCTTTGCTATAGCTCCAATTAAATAAGAATAAATCACAACAGTTAAAAAAAGATGATTTATTTAAATTATGGCAGAGAGTGGGGGATTCGAACCCCCGGAGGCGTGAACCTCGCCGGTTTTCAAAACCGGTACATTCGACCAACTCTGTCAACTCTCTAGCAATAAATTTTGTATAGTGGTGCGAATGGTCGGAATCGAACCGACACTCCGAAACCGGAATTGGATTTTAAGTCCAACGCGTCTACCTATTCCGCCACACTCGCACTATTTGGTAGTCACTAAGAAGTGTTCTTCTTAATTTGGACGGGAATTATAATAGGTTTTTTTCCTTTTGTCAATTAAAAATAGATTAAATTTTGTTTTTTTTGTGAATTTGTAAAATATAAGTATATAAGACAATATAAATATAGTTTTTGTATTTTGATTAGGTTTTTTAGTATTTGAAATTATCAATTGAGAATGAAATGGAGGAGCTAGTCGGACTCGAACCAACGCATACCGGATTTGCAATCCGGGGCATTACCAGCTTTGCTATAGCTCCAATGTAAATAAGAATAAATCATAACAGTTATAAAAAAGGATGATTTATTTAAATTATGGCAGAGAGTGGGGGATTCGAACCCCCGGAGGCGTGAACCTCGCCGGTTTTCAAAACCGGTACATTCGACCAACTCTGTCAACTCTCTAGCAATAAATTTTGTATAGTGGTGCGAATGGTCGGAATCGAACCGACACTCCGAAACCGGAATTGGATTTTAAGTCCAACGCGTCTACCTATTCCGCCACACTCGCACTATTTGGTAGTCACTAAGAAGTGTTCTTCTTAATTTGGACTGGAATTATAATAGCTTTTTCTTTTATTGTCAAGGGTTTTTTGAAAAACTTTTCAAATTTACATATCTCACCGTTTTCTTAATAGAATAAATGTATAATATCTGCAATTTAATATGTACATATATAAAAGGATAGACATTGAGAAGTGATGAAATAAAAAAAGGATTTGATAGAACACCTCATAGGTCACTATTAAGAGCTACAGGTTTACAAGACGAAGATTTTGATAAGCCATTTATTGGGGTAGCAAACTCATTTATTGAGTTAATCCCAGGACACTTTTTCTTAGATAAAGTATCTGCAATTATAAAAGATGAAATCAAAAAAAATGGATGTGTTCCATTTGAATTTAATACTATTGGTGTAGATGACGGTATTGCAATGGGTCATGACGGGATGTTATTCTCGTTACCTTCAAGAGAACTAATTGCAAACTCTATTGAAACTGTAATGAATGCACACAAATTAGATGCAATGATTGCAATTCCAAACTGTGACAAAATTGTTCCAGGTATGATTATGGGTGCATTAAGAGTAGATGTTCCTACTGTATTCGTATCAGGTGGACCAATGCAAAAAGGTCACACAAAAGACGGTGTTCCAATTGACTTAGCAACTGCTTTTGAAGCTGTTGGTCAACATGAAGCTGGTGAAATGTCTGATGAAGACTTAAAAGATATCGAGTGTAATGCATGTCCAAGTGGTGGTTCATGTTCTGGTATGTTTACTGCAAACTCTATGAATACATTAATGGAAGCTATGGGTATTGCTCTTCCAGGAAATGGAACAATCTTAGCTTTAACTCCTGAGAGAGAAGTATTATATAGACAAGCTGCTAGAAGAATTTGTGAAATTGCTAAAGATGAACAAGCAAGAGAAAAATTCAAATTAAGAAATATTCTTAATGAAAATGCAGTAAGAAATGCATTTGCTGTTGATATGGCAATGGGTGGTTCTTCAAACACTGTATTACATATGTTAGCAATCGCAAGAGAAGCAGATGTAAACTTTAACTTAGAAGATATTAATAAAATCTCTAAAAGAGTTTCTCATATTGCTAAAATTTCTCCATCTTTATCTACTGTTCACATGGAAGATATTAATAAAGCTGGTGGTGTAAACGCAGTAATGAAAGAGATGAGTAAAAGAGGCGATGATATTTTACTTGATAACTTAACTATTATGGGTGAATCAACTTTAGAAAAAATTGCTGACGCTTATATTAAAGATACAAATATTATTCATACTATTGATAATCCATATTCTGATGTTGGTGGATTAGCTATTTTATATGGTAACCTAGCTGAGCAAGGTGCTGTAATTAAAACTGCTGGTATCACAGGTGCAAGAGCACTTTCTGGTAAAGCTGTATGTTTTGATGGACAAGCTGAAGCTATTGCTGGAATCATTGGTGGTAAAGTTACTCACGGTGATGTTGTAGTAATTAGATATGAAGGTCCAAGAGGTGGTCCAGGTATGCAAGAGATGCTTGCACCTACTTCATTAATCATGGGTATGGGTATGGGTGACACTGTTGCTCTTATTACTGATGGTAGATTCTCTGGAGCTACAAGAGGTGCTTCAATTGGTCACGTATCACCTGAAGCTGCTGAAGGTGGAATGATCGGATTATTAGAAGATGGAGATATTATTAACATTGATGTTGATGCATATTTATTATCTGTAGATTTATCTGATGAAGAAATAGCTAAAAGAAAAGCAAACTTCACTCCTATTAAAAAACCACTAAACTCAAAGTGGTTAGGACAATATAGAGCACTAGTTACGAATGCAAGTTCAGGTGCTGTTTTAAAAACTGACTTATAACAACCAATAAATCGAGGCTTCGCGCCTTGGTTTATATTAACTTTTTATTAACTATTGATTGAAAAATAGTTTACATTTATACCCTACAATTATTTAATCAAAAATTCAAAAGGATATATTGTGAAGAAAAAACTTTTGTTAGCTTCCACTTTAATCGCTAGTCAACTATTCGCAGAGTCAATTAACTTTGATATGATGGAAAAAAATCCAACTAGAGTTGCCCCAAATTCTGCAAACCAAATTTTATCTTTTAATAATAGTATTAAAAAATCAATGAATTCAATTGTAAATATTTCAGCAAAAAGACATGTTGATGCAAGTACACAAAACTTACCATTACAAATGTTTAATGATCCATTTTTCAAAAGATTTTTTGGAGACCAATTTGGTAACCAGTTTAAACAAAATAGAGTACAAAGATCACTAGGTTCTGGTGTTATTGTTTCTAAGAATGGATATATTGTTACAAATAATCATGTAATTGAAAATGCAGAAGAAATCTCTGTAACTATTGGAACTGATACTACTGAATATAATGCAAAATTAATCGGTAGAGATTCAGATAGTGATATTGCTGTAATCAAAATTGAAGCAAAAAACTTATCACCTATTAAACTAGGACATTCTAAATCACTTAAGATTGCAGATATGATTTTTGCTATTGGTAATCCATTTGGTATCGGTAGTACGGTAACTCAAGGTATTATTTCAGCATTGAATAAAAATAAAGTTGGAATCAATAGATATGAAAACTATATCCAAACAGATGCTTCTATTAACCCAGGAAACTCTGGTGGAGCTTTAGTAGATTCTCGTGGTGCTTTAATTGGTATTAACACTGCTATTATTTCTAAATCTGGTGGAAACAACGGAATTGGATTTGCAATTCCGGTAGATATGGTAAGAGATGTAGTTAAAAAACTAGTTTCTGATGGTAAAGTGACAAGAGGTTACCTTGGTGTTTCAATTAGTGATTTAGATCAGTCATTAGAAAAAGTTTACAATCATAAAAAAGGTGCTTTAGTTTTAGATGTATCTCCTGATTCTCCTGCTTCTAAATATGGTCTTAAAAGAGGTGATTTAATTTATACAATCAACTCTAAAAAAATTACTGATAGAACTTCATTACAAAATGTTGTTGCATCATTTAAACCAAATCAAAAAGTTGCTATTGAAGTTGAAAGAGATAAGAAAAATATCAAATTAGACATTGTATTAGGAAATAGAGATTCTCTTGTTCATGTACAATCTAACAATGGTAGAGTTCTTGGTGGATTAAAACTAGCTGCAATTGATGTAAATATGAAAAAACAATTTAGATTAACTCCTGATGCAAGTGGAATTTTAATCTCTGATGTTGCTCCTAAGTCAAAAGCAGAAAAAACTGGTTTCCAATCAGGAGATATTATCATTCAAATTGAAGATATTGAAATTAAAAACTTTGCAAACATTGAAACAGCATTAACTAAATACAATAATAAACACAAAAGAGTATATGTTAATAGATATGGTCAAACAATTCTATTCGTAACTAAATAAAGGATTCGTCATAATTAAAGTACTAATGATAGAAGATGATTTAGAGTTAGCTCAAATCATCAGTGATTATTTAGCATCATTTGATATAGAGGTAACTAACACAGATAGTCCATATAATGGATTATCTATGCTTAGTATTGATAAAGATTATAAACTTCTAATTTTAGATTTAACACTACCAGAAATAGATGGTTTAGAGTTAATTCCAAAAATCAGAGAAAAATCTGAAATACCTATTATCATTTCAAGTGCAAGAGATGATATCTTGGACAAAGTAATGGGATTAGAGCGAGGTGCCGATGATTATCTTCCAAAACCTTATAATCCAAGAGAATTACAAGCAAGAATCAAAACTATTTTAAAAAGAGTAGATACACTAAATCCTGAATCAAAAAAAGATGAAGTATCAAATTCTGTTTTTGAAGTAAAAGAAGATGATATGCAGATTATTTTTCAAGATAATTCTCTAGTTCTTACTTTAGCTGAATATGATATTTTAAAACTACTTATTCAAAGAAATGGTGGGGTTGTAGCTAGAGAAGATTTCATTTATGCTAGTGACCATATTGAAGATGATTCATCACTGAAAAATATTGATGTAATTATCTCTAGAATTAGAACAAAACTTGGAAAAGTTGATAAATCAAGAACTTACATTAAATCTGTAAGAGGGATAGGATATCAATTAGTATGATAAGACATATCTCAATTTCTGCCTTTATTAATATAATATTTTCATTAGCCTTTGTTGCTGTGATAATTACTTTTTCAATATTTATTAACTTTGATAAACAAAGACATGAGATTACCTTACAAAATAGATATGAACTAATTGCGGAGAATTTTTTAAGTACTTTTCAGAATTTTCCAACATCTGAAGCTTTATTAAAACTATTCAAAAAATTCAAAGTAAAACCTATTGATGATAGAGATCATAAACTTGAAATCATCAAACAAGCCCAAGAACTTACTATTACTCAAAACTATTTAGGAACTTATAGAGTTTATAAATACAATCAAAACTACTATATTTATGTTCAACAATATGGTTATAACATCATGTTAAAAGATGTAAGAAATCATAACTATAGTTTTGCCATTATTATCATTGCTATGATTTTATCTTTAGTTACTTTACTATTTTTATATATGACATTAAAAAGAAAACTTTTGCCATTAAGACTACTTAATAAACAAATTATTGAATTTTCAAATGGTAATAAAGATATCAAAATTAGAAGTGTAAGTAATGATGAAATAGGAACTATTGCAAAAAGTTTTAATGAAGCTATTACTATTATAAGCAATCAGACTAAATCAAAAGATTTGTTTATGCGGAATATGATGCATGAGCTTAAAACACCAATTACAAAAGCCATGTTTATTGCAGAAACACTAGATGATGATAAAACAAGAGAAAATCTTCAGAAAGCATTTAGAAGAATGGATGATATTATCAAAGAGCTTGCAACAGTAGAGAAGCTAACTTCACATAATAGAATGATCTACAAAGAGAACTCATCTTTCTTTAATATCTATAATAAAACATTAGAAATCATGATGGTAAGTCCTGAGAATATTGCTTCAAAAATTAGAGATTTTAAATTTGATGTTGATATTTATATGTTCTCTATTGCGTTAAAAAACTTGATTGATAATGCTATTAAATTCTCACCAAATAAAAAAGCAATTATTATTGCTTCAAAAGAAGAGATAAATATTAGCTCACAGGGTGAACCTTTGAGCAATGAACTAGAGTATTATACAGAGGCATTTTGTCAAGAAGAAAAAAGAAGTGATGGATTTGGACTTGGTCTTTATATTGTAAAGACTATTGTAAATCTACATGGTTACAAACTAAAATATTATTATGAAAATGGTAAAAACCACTTTGTTATAAAGATGATAGAGGATTAAGAACCTCTAACATCTTTCATAACTTCAAACCAATCCCGTGAGAATTTGTTTTTAATATACTTGGCCCTATGAGGCACAATACAGCCAGAACAGTTTTGGTGAATATAATCATCCCCTTTATACTGAGCTCCGTCTTTTGAGTTGATATTACACTTTGAAAATAGTGTTCTACCTTCAACTTCTTCGAAACCTTCCATCTTAAATCTAAAGTTTGGACAGGCACATAAGTAGCAGTTTAAATCTTCGTAATCATGGCACTTTTTATTGTCTTTGTATAAAGGACAAAAATCAGGTTCATTCTTAACCATGTTGTCAAATCTAAAATACTCTATAACCTCATCAATTGATTTATCAGTTAGTTTCTTCATTACATTTGCATGAAGGTTACCTTGCTGTATAAACCACTCTTCATAAGTCATCATAGTACTCCTAAAATTAATACAATTATTATAAATATATCTAGTTTTCTTTTTATTGATAATGCATTTAGCACATCATAATTTTCTATTATTTCTCTACCTCTACCAAAAAACGGCTTTTCTTTTAGTTTCCCAAAATAAGAAGTAGGACCGCCAAGTTTAACACCTAAACCTAAAGCAATAGCTGAGATAGGAAGTCCTGCATTTAAACTATCATGTTTTTTCCCAAACTTCCCAAACTCTATAAGTGCTGATCTTGAGAAGAAAAATAGAGCTATCAACACTGCTGTAATCCTAGCTGGTATATAATTTACTATATCATCTAATATAGCAGATACTTTACCAAAGTTCTCATATTTTTCATTTCTATAACCTACCATAGAATCTAAGGTATTAATAGCTTTATATACATAAGCACCCACTATTCCAAAACATATAAGATAAAACAAGGGAGCTATTACTCCATCACTTAAGTTCTCGCTGTATGTCTCAACTGCTGCTTTGTTTACATCACTATTAGACATCTCACTTGTATCACGACTTACTAAATATGAAATCTTTTGTTTCTTCACATCCAAGTCATCACTACTTACTATATCTTTTACACTGTCATATAACATCTTTGAAGCTAGTGTAAAAGAAGCTAAGAAACCTTGAACTACTACGTTATCAATTAGTGATAAAATATATGAGATTACAAATACTACTAATACTGTGGAGATAGTTAAAAAAGAACCTCTTAAAATTGAGTCCTTATAAAACTTCTTTTGAAACCAAGAGATATAATTTCCTATTAGAATAATTGGATGTTTGATAAACTTTAGTTTTTCAAACTCTCCAAAAACTAAATCAAGAACATAAGCTATTAAAGCAATACTATAAAACACTCTGCTCTATCCTCTCCACATCTAGTCTACTTCTCATTTCATCTATAAAAGTATCTACTGTATTCTTCTTATACTGCTCAAAGCTATAACCTACATAATTCTCATTAATTGATTTGAAATACTCTGTTCTGAACTTATCATTATCAAAGATACCATGTACAAATGTTCCTTTGAACTTATTAGACTCATAAGATAAAGGATACTTATCGCAAACTCCATGATGTATCTCAAAACCTTCTATTTTACAATCAAACAAATCATATGATTGTTTCTTTAAAACCTTTTGTTTCTCGAACACTATATTCTCGGGAATTAATCCAAAGCCTTCTTCCACTAAAGGCTCGCTATTTTCTAAAGCATACTTATCATTAAGTGTTTCGAACATCATCTCATATCCACCACAAACAGTACAAATATGCCCTTTGTAGTTTTTGATTTGATCAAATAGTCCCATATCTTTTAACCATTTTAAATCTTTGATTACTAGTTTTGAACCAGGAAGAATTACTAAATCAAACTTATCAAGAGAAAGATTATAATCTACAAACTCTACAAATACCTCATCATCAGCGATTAGAGGCTCTATATCGTTATAATTACTCATAAAAGGATATGAGATAACAGCAACATCTAGTTTTTTCTTCTGTGGGTTTTGTACGAAGTTTTTCAAAGATGCAGAGTCCTCAAATCCTAAGTTAAACGGAATATATGGTAATACTCCTAATACTGGAATTTTAAACTCTTCTTCGATGATTCTAATACCTTCATCAAAAAGTGATAGGTCACCTCTGAACTTATTCACTATTACACCTACTACATTATTTCGCAGTTTCTCTGGTAATAAGTGATAAACTCCATATATAGAAGCAAATACTCCACCCTTCTCTATATCTGCTACTAAGATAATCTTTGTATTGTATTCGTTCGCTATAAAGATATTTGATAAGTCTTTATCCATTAGATTTAACTCTACTGGACTTCCTGCACCTTCGTTTACTACTATGTCATACTTATCATCTAAGTACTCATAACATCTCTTAACTGCTGGTTTTAGTAAGTCTAAATCTCTATAGTATTCTAATACATGTTTATTAGCTACTACTTGTCCCTCAACTATAAGTGAAGCAGAACTTCCTCGACCTGATTTTAAAAGTACTGGGTTTAGATGATATGATGTTTCAACTCCTAATACTTCAGATTGAAAGTACTGGGCTATTGCTATTTCACTACCATCATCACATACATGTGAGTTATTAGATACATTTTGTGCTTTAAAAGGAGCTACTTTGTATCCTAAGTCTTGTAGTATTCTTGCTATTACAAATGTTATAGTTGATTTTCCAGCATCAGAGCTTGTGCCAAAGATAGAGATGTTTTTCATTTTAGTCCCACGATTATAAATTGTGACATTATAGTCAAATATTTAATCGATTAAATTAAACTAGTTTTTTACTCAAGTATATTACGTATCTTTAAACTTATCTCTAATTTCTAAGAATAGTGGCAATTTATCAAAGAATATATCTACTAATTTTGGATCAAAATGTTTGCCTCTTTGTTTTCTAAAAAGTTCATATACTCTTTCATCCTCCCAAGCCTCTTTATAACATCTATTACTTCCTAAAGCATCAAATACATCTGCAATTGCTGTAATTCTTCCATAGATATTAATCTCTTCACCTTTAAGTCCTCTAGGATATCCAGAACCATCCCATTTTTCATGGTGTTCATGGGCAAGAATTGCTGCTACTTTTAAAAGAGGTCTACTTGAACCTTTTAACATCTCATATCCAAGTTTTGAGTGAGTTTTCATAATTTCAATTTCATCTTTATCCAACCGACCTGGTTTTTTTAAAATATTATCAGGAATTCCTACTTTTCCAATATCATGCATAGGACTTGCTTGTTTTAGAACTTCTGCATCAGACTCTGATAAACCATACTCTAATGCTAATATTTTTGAATACTCAGCAACTCTTTTTACATGGTTACCTGTTTCTTTACTTCTTGTCTCACCAATAGCTCCCATTTTGAAAACAACTTCTTTTTGAGTATCTTCAATCTCTTTTTCTAAAAAAGACTCTTTTTCAAGTTTTAATTTTTCTAGATCATGATAAGTATCTTCTAGTTTATCTTTTAGAGTATTTACCAAACTCTTTATTTTATCAACCTCATCATTTCCATCGTATTTTAATCTACTTGAAAAATCTGGTTTTCTAAGGGCTAAGTTTTTTAAAGAACTTATAATATCATCAAATCTTCTAGTTAATAATATATGAACAAAAAAGCCATTAAAAATAAGTATTGAAATACCTACAACTGAAAGGTAAAAAGAGTAAAAGAAATATGTATTTGTATTTTTTGATACTTGATTAACTGCAAAAGTTAGTTTATTTATAGAATTTTCTGCATCTTTTTTGAAAGTATTTGAGATTTGTTCTGTTAGAGTTTTTACTTTTGTCATCTTCTCAATATCAAAATATTGATTATCTTTTATTATCATAAGAGTAAAACCATATGTAAAATCATAATACTCTAAAAACATCTTTTTATTTTTAAGAGAATCAACTTCTCCCATCTGATTTAAATTATCAAAGTTTCGAAGAATAGTCTCTTTTTTTTCATTTGCATTTTCTAAAATATCTATTTCATTAGTTAAAGCAGCATCGCTAAATATAATAGTGATATTCTCTAAGAATTTTAAATTATTAGTATAATAAGAAGATACTATCATCAACTCACTTCCAATACTATCTAATTGTTTTGTATTCTCTTTTGTAAAAGCATATCCATATAAAATTACAGATAAAAAAACAATAACATTAATACTAAATATTATAATAAGTTTTTTTACAATTGAAATCTTTTTTATTTTAGAACGCAAAACTTAGTCCTATTGTATAAAGATACACTGCTTCATTATCAGTTCCAGCAAATCTTCCTAGAATTCCTCTTCTTTCATAACCACTACTTGATACAGTTGAGTCTGAGATAGAACCATAATTTGTAGTTGTAATTCTATCAATTTGCGTTTTTATAGCAAGTCCTGGTTTAATATTATATCTTAGACCAAGAGATTGGGTTCTTTGAGAATAGTTTGTTAAATATAACATATCATCCAAACCTCTTTGTAAACTAGCAGATGTTGCATCTGGAGTATTTAAACCTGAAGTATCAAAATGTTCTTTATCATTCTTTGACTTTGCATATGCAATATATGGTGTAAACTTATCCCAGTTATATCCAAGCATTACATAATATGCTGTTGTATCAGGGTTCATAGATTTTGTTTCATATCTAGAAATTTCTGTATTTAAAATGTAATTCTCATAACTATAGTTTAAACCCAAAGTAAAAATAGTAGTATCTTTATCTTCATAACTATATTCATCTACATTATTACCATATGATTTTAATCCATTAGTTACAGTTTTTAAAGCACTTGAATCCTCAAGGCTTGATTTTAGTTTTGTATAAGAAGTATGGATTTCAATATTGTCATCATTTGTAATATTTAATCTTATTGAATTAATATTTTTTAATTCAATATTCTCTTCAATATCAAAAGTTGTATTTATATTTTGTTTTGCTTTTCCATAAGGTACTAGGGTTACAGCATAATTATAATCATCATTGATAAAATCTTTATAAGTTAACTCTACTCCATCATAATGCTCTAATGCAATAATTCTATATACCTCATTTGGAGAATGAGTCATAGTATGAATATAATCTATATGTAAAGAATCTGAATTAAAAAGTAGATTTGATTGCATTCTTCCTACTCTTAAGGCTAAATTCTCATTAAAATCATAATTAACATTTAACCACGTAAATTTTGCTTTATATTCATGATGGTTTCGATATGTAATTGCTTGAGATGTAAATTTGTATTTATCATTATAAATACTTACCTGCCCTCCAAGCTTTGAATAAGGAGAAAAAGAAGTGTCATTATCCACATTATCATAGTTATAATTGTTTGAAGTAAACCCATTTTTATTAAGTTTTGAGGCCATTACATTACCAAAATAATTAAAGCTTGTTTCATAATCACTTGAGCAAGCTAATGTACTTATAAAAATTAGAATATATAAAAAGCTACTCTTTTTCATATAGAACCTTCCCATTTAGTTTTTGAGATGAATAAATAATTGTATTGGGAGAAGATAATAGTTTTTGATTAACCTCGTTTTCATTTAATTTAATAGGAGGTACTCTTTTTCCTAAAAAGATTTGTTTCATCCAATAGGCATGTATTTGAGATGGTGTTTTATTTAGAAAATACTTTGTAAACTCATCATAATACTCTTTTGTATCGTACACTATGACTTTAATTCCATTTATTTTACTTATTTTTTTTAAGTATAGTTTTGAAATTTGAGATTTACTAAGTGAATCTATAGCAATATTTTTTGATGCATAAATCTTAAAAGAAGAAGCAAACAAAAAGCTGCCAGATAACAATAATAATATAAAAAATACTTTAAATATAATATTCATCATGGATAAATTATATCATATTTATATTATTTACTATTATTTTATCTAGTTTACTTAGCTATTAGCCCTTAGGAAGTGATACGAAAAGTGTAGTTGATTTTCCAGAATTAAAGCTTGTTCGGAATATTGATATCTTATTCATCTATTAGTATTCCTGTTTCTATGAAGTTGTGGATTACGTTAATAATATAATTTTCCATATCCCTATCTTCATATTTTGATTTTATGATAAGACAGTCTAAAGATACTTGAAAATAAATACTATTAATTTCATTTTTTGGTAATTGTTCAAAATTTAAATTATTTACTACATCATAATTTTTTTCATAGTTCCAATTTTTATTTATAATTTCTTCAATACATTTATTAATAGATTCATTTTTATTTTTAATATTGTCTAAAACCTCAATACTAGATTTCTCATTCTTTATTAATTTAAATATTTTGTGATTTAATATAAAATTAATATTTTGGAATATAAAATATTTTAAATACTTAGATTCATTTTTTATATCTTTTATATATAGAGTAAATTCTAATAAGTTTTCAAAAATCTGGATATATATTCTGGCATTTACCTCTTGTGAAGCTATTAGATTATTTAAAATCAATTCTTTATATTCTTTCAATTCTAAATATCTTTTATCATATTCAAATATTAAATTGAAAAGTTCGATTATTTCTGGTTTATAATATAAAAATTTAGATACCGTTTTTTCTTTTACATTAGAAAAAACATTTTTCTCTTCACCTTCAAAAACATCGTCATTTAAAATAATTACTACTTTACAATTAAAATTCAAAGTCAATTGAGTGATAAATCCAAAAAGGTCATTTAAATCTATATCTTTTGATTTTCTTTCAAAGTCATCAAAACATAAAATTCCACCATTATTTAATCTTGATAGAGCAGTTCTTTCTATATTATCATTTTGTTCTTCATTTAATCCATTTGCAATTTTTGAAGAGCCAAATCTTTTCATTCTTTTTGTAAAAGTTGAGAATCCTTTTGTTACAAAATTTTCTCCACCAATAGCAGATGAATAAGCTTGAGAGAAAATATCATTTTCTATCTCTTCAATAGAAGTTTTACCATATAGACTTATATAAGAATAAACTTCTCTTTTATCTTTAAGTTCCTGCTTTAACTCATCACTAGCTATTTCTTTCTGCCAAAAATGAGTCTTACCACTTCCCCATTTTCCAGAAAGCATAATAACTTTACCATTTGAAATATCACTTTTTAAATAGCCCTTTTCTCCAACTAAATACTTTTTAATTCTCTCTTGGTTAGTCATATTAAATATCCTCTAAAGATTCGTAAAAGTAAGAAGTACTTTTGCTATTACTCTTACATCTTCTTTTTTATATACCAAGTGCGAATAATCTGGATTGATAGATACAAAATGTTCTTCTTCATTTATATCTCTTGCTTTTTTTATCCACATTCTTTCTTCATAATAAACTAAAAATATTCCATCTTTTATATACTCATTTTGAGATAAATCTGCAACAACTAAAGCTTTATCATTAATCACAGGTTGCATTGATTCCCCATCTACTTTTGTGATGAACAATGATTCTTTTGAGTAGGGATCTTTTAATAAAGAGCTTGAAAAACATATATCTCTTTTTTCTACTTTATTATCTATAATCTCGCTAAATTCAAGGTTTATAGTAGGCATGAAGGTATTCCTTTATAAAATTTTATTTATAAATTAATTTATTAACTATTTTTAATCTATAGGCTGTCATAATGTTTAATATATTTTTGAAAGTATAACTTTTTACATATTAACTAAACGATAAAAAGATAGTATAATCTTTAGTATATGATTATTAATAAGATATTATTACTAATAATAGAGCCATTAAACTATTATTTTAGTAAAAAAGGAGTCTTATATGAAAACAAATAAATATTTATTCATCAAAGTATTCCTACCATTTTTACTTGGTTTCTCAATAATTGGTTTTGTATCAATATTTTCACTTGAAAGACTTAATAGTGAACATCAAAAAATTAGAACTAATCAAATATTAAACAATATTCAAAAAACTTACGAAAATAAAATCAAACAAAATTATCATATTTACAATGAAATTGTTCATCATATACAATCTGATCCAATGATTAATAAATACTATTTACAAAAAGATAGAGAAAAACTATATGAATATACAAGTAAACTATTTACTAGATTAAATAAAGAGTTTCAAGTTACTCATTTTTATTTCCATGATTTAGATAAAAAAAACTTTTTACGTGTACACAACTCTAATCTACACTCCGATTCAATAAATAGAATTACTCTAAATAATGCAGAAAAAACAAAAGACATTTCATGTGGTATTGAGTTTGGAATACTTCATAATCTTACAAGTAGATATGTAGAACCCTATTATATCAAGGATAAAATAGTTGGATATATCGAACTTGGTGAAGATATTGATTATTTAACACCTTATTTAGCGGAAATGTTAGATGCACAAATCTTAATAGCTATTAAAAAAGATCTAATTGATTTAAGAAATATAAACCTAAGTGAAAAAACAAAAGAAAAAATCAAAAACTACCCTGAGACAAAAAAGTATTATATTATCAACTCTAAACAAAAAACATTTGACAAAAATATCACAGAGTTAATTGATGGAAAAGTAACTATCTTAGATGCACAAAAAAGTGTTGGAAATAACTATGAGGTAGGATTAATAAAATTATATGATTTAAAACAAAAAGAAGTGGGTGAACTAATAGTATTGATAAATGCAAAAGGTAATAAAACTACTCTAATGAAATTAAAAACACAATTAAGTTTTCTAATTTTTATTATTGCCTTAATCATTGTTAGTATTTACTATTTATACCTAAAAAACACTACTAGAAAATTAGATAAATCAACAAAAGATATTATTAAACTTACAAATACAGATCAATTAACCACTCTATATAATAGAAGATTTTTCAATAAAAAACTTCCAACAGAAATAAAAAAAGCTATGAGATTAAATAAAGCTGTCTCTTTTTTAATGTTAGATGTAGATTCATTTAAACTATACAATGACAATTATGGTCACCTTAGTGGAGATTTAGCCCTAAAACGAATTGCTAAGGTATTAAGAAAAACCGTAAAAAGATCTTCTGATATTGCCTTTAGAATGGGTGGAGAAGAGTTCTGTGTATTTATTATGGAAGAGAATAATGACAAAATCAGTGGTCCTATTATTGCAAGAAAAATATTAGAAGAAGTATATGATTTGGATATTGAACATATAGAAAATGAAGGTCACAAAAAAATCACAGTTTCAATTGGTATATCTATCAAAAAAGGAAATGAAAAAATGGAGTTAGATACTTTATACAAAGAAGCTGATATTGCTCTTTATGAAGCTAAAACTTCTGGAAAGAATAAACTAGTAATTTATGATGAAAAAAATTAATTAAATTTTAGTTCATTTATTACTAAGCTTTTATTTTTAAAAGGATCAATTATCCCTTGTATTTCATCGTACTTATATCTTAGAGGGAATCCTATTTTAGACCCTGTTGCAGTACTCTCCAGAATATAAAATCTTTTACCATTTACATATAAAGCTTTTTTATTAGCAATTTTATCTTTTAGATTCACTATTACAAAAATATGTTTGGGAACTAATACAAAATATGCTTCGTAACCTTGTGTTTTTAACATAGATATTAATAGATTTGATTTATCATCACAATCCCCATAGTTTTGCTTTACAACTTGTTTTGAAGATCTAGCGATACTTTCATTGATTTTATAAGGAATTGCAGTTGTGAAGTCTAATAAAGCTTGTACTTCGCACTTTTCATTGTTTTTACAATCTTTGATTAAGTAAGTACTTAATCTTTTTGTATATTCATCTACTCTTACTTGATTTACATAAGTACTATCACCTATATCAATAAACTGATTTTTTACTATGAAAAAAGAAGTAATTATCATATAAATCACATATATTATAAATATAAAAGATAATATAAATGAAAAATATTTTAAATACTTATTATCTATTAACATATCTCTTCAAGAGCCTTTTTTAGTATTATATTTGCACTAGATGCTTTTACTGCAATTCTCACATAATTTTCATCAAGAAAGTCAAAGTTTGAACAATCTCTAATCATTATTCTATAAGGTTTTAGTTTTTCTTGCAAGTGCTTTGCTGTTATATTTTTTAGTTTTACAAGTATATAGTTTGCACTACTTTGATAAATAGATTCTATTAACTCACAGTTTTGTAAAATCTTCTCTAACTCTATTCTATTTTTTACATTTATAGCTTTTGAGATTCTTTTGAAAGAGTAATCTTCAAGGGCGCTTTGCAAATAGTTTGAATCAAATTGAGATAGTTTCCACATAGGTTCAAACCTTTTTATACTCTCAATATTTTTTTCATTTGATACAAGAGTCCCTACTCTAATACCAGCACTTGAATAAAACTTTGTCATTGATTTTAAAATATATAATTTATCATACTCTTTTATATATTTTGTAGCTGATTTTCCATCACAAAAATCTAAGAAACTCTCATCAATCAAAATCGTACAATGCCTTTGTATCCAATAATTCATCAAAGTATCAATATCATAATATGTTCCATCAGGAGTTGATGGGTTTACAAATACAACTAATGAGCCCTCTTTTACAGGTAAAAGCATATTCTCAAATCTATTAATAGTTCTAAGCTCATAAGCAAAGTTTACAGCTGCTTTTTTATACTCTAAATACGCAGGAGAATAAATAGTACAGTGAGTTAAATCAAGATGTTTAAACAGAGTAAAAATAGCAGAGCTTCCACCATTAAAAAGCTCCATTTCACTAACATCTATTTTATAGTTATTTGCAATTTTTTCATACAATTTATCATAAATTGGATAAGCAGAAATATCTAAAGAATTAAAATCAATATTTACTTCTGGTTTAATAAAGTTTATATTTGAAGATAAATCAATAATATCTTTTATTTCACAGCCTAATTCTTTTGCAAAACTATCAATTTGCCCACCATGTTCAAATGTTTTCATACTACTAATACCAATGCTATATTTAATAAAATAAGTTCTACATGCTCTAGGGTATATCCTAAACAATCCCCATTTACAAATCCAAACTTTTTATTTAACCTTTTTAAAATTACATAAAAAAGAACTAATGAAGAGACAAATAAAATCATCATATGAGAGCTAATTAAAAAAGCAAAAAGTACATAAAGTAAAGCATATAGTTTTACTTTTGTAACTCCCGCATCTTGAAAAGCAAGTGATAAAAAACTATCTTTATTAAAATTAAAAAAACCTAATAAATATATAAAGTTAATTCGTGAGAACATAAGAACAACTAAAAACAACATATACTGCTTTTCATATAATAAATATGTAATTGCCCCTACTTTTAATAAAGCTAGACCAAAAGCATACATAGCTCCAATTGCTCCAATTGTAGGCTCTTTCATGATCTTATATGCATCTTTACCACCATGGGCTGCAAAAGAAGCATCTACTACATCACATACAGCTTCAAGGTGTAAGAAGCCATATAAAAATAGATACAAAACAGCAGAGATAAAAGAAGCATATAAAGGATTAAAAATTTCAAGTAAAAGAAGATTTATTCCAATTACAATACTTGCTAAAATAATTCCTATTAGAGGAAGAAAAGCTAGGGTATATTTATATGTTTCATTAACTATCTTCATATCTTTTACCCATACAGGGATACTTGTAAAATATGAAAGTGCAAAATAAAAAGCGTGAAGAACTATTTTCATTTTAGTTTTTTCTCCAGTGAGTATTTTACTTCATATACCTCATCACAATTTTGTGCTAAATACTGCCCAATAAGTCCTGATACATCTACAAAATCACGACTGTATCTATCCATTGGAATTACACCATTTCCTATATCATTTAGAATAAAAATCATATTGCAATCAATTTTGAATAACTCTTCTAATTGCTCTTTCATTTTATCTATTCCATCATCCATATTATTTAGAATAAACATAGTCATACAGTCAATAAGATATGTTTTGCCTTTTTTAATATGAGGAAGTAAATTTTTTGTCTCTTCAATGCTCAAAAAATCTTCTTTTCTCTCATCAATATGTCTATTGATTCTATCTTGCATGGCTTCATCATTATAAGAGTTATCATAAGTAGCCACATAATATGGTTTTTTATTTCCTGATAATTCTAAAGCTTTAGCACTAGCTTTTGAAGTCTTACCTGATTTTTGTCCACCAAAATAGAATATTTTCATATTATAATCCTAAAAAGTTTTTCACACCCGTAAACACAATTTGTGCTGAAAGTGCGGCTAAGAATAGACCTGTAATTTTTGAGATTACAAGAAGACCTTGTTTTCCTACTATTTTTTCAATAATACTTGACATATAAAGCATAAGACCAATTACTAATACAGCACAAATAAGTGCAAAACTACCAGCAATTAGTGATGATGTAGTTTCAAAAGAAGCCCCCATTACAAGTAAAATACCAATAGTTCCAGGTCCTATTGTAACAGGAATAGCAAGAGGAACTACAGCTAAATCATATAGCGCTGTATCATCAGATTTTTTAGCTCCATCTTTATTACCTTTTACTAAATCAACAGCAGCTAAGAATAATAAAGCCCCTGCTCCTATTCTAAATGCATCTAAAGTAATACCAAAAATTGAGAAAATATGTTTTCCAAAAAATAGAAGTACTAAACTCATAATAATTACAGATGTAGTAACCTTTATAGCTAATACTTTTCTTTCATGATTAGACGCATCAGATGTAACTGTCAAAAATACAGACAATACAAAAAACGGCGTCATAATAAAAAACATTTTTAAAAATGTTGAAATAAATACTTCCACTAAACTATCCTAAAAAGCTTTCTATTTTTTGAGTTAACTCTTTTTTGTTTATACCATTGATTGCTGCATAACAAAGAGCTGCTCCACAACCAACACCCTCTTTTGCTTCACCTTCATCATAAAGTTTAAGTGCAGGATGATTTGATTCTCTAAAATCAAAATCACTAGCATAAGCATTAACAGGGAATTTTAATTGTGCTAATAAGGCTTTGATATTTGAGTTTTCATCTTCATGTATCCACTTAGTTGTACATAAAGCAATATTTGAAGAATCAATTGATCCTCCCATCATTCCTAAAACAGAGTTTACAATTAATAATACTGCTGCCATTTGTGTACCACCAGCAAGTACTACTTTCATATTTTTTGAAGTTGAACCTAATACAAATCCAGCATTAAAAATAAGCATATTATCTGATACATTAGATAGTTTTGTAAATACATCATCATCTTCGTTGATATTTGCTAAAGCTTTTTTGATTGTTAGGTATTTTATATCTTCAGGACTATTTTTGAAAGAACTTGAGAAATAGTTTTTACACTTATATCCTAAAGCCATTGCAGATGCTTGTGCTGTAGTTGTACCACTTGGAACACTCTCAGCTAAGATTACATAATCATCTTTTAATTCATAATCTTGTGCAAACTGTACACCCATTTGGAATACTTCCATAGCATTAATTGAAGCTTTATCATCTATTCTTCTTGATGGTTCTAAATCAAAACCATAAGTCTTAAAATATTTTAGTTTTGGTTTTACAGTAAGTCCTAAATCCAATATTTCAATATTTGAAAATGGATTTAATTCATGTGTTGCTCTTGTAATAAGTGCAGGTGTTGGAACACCTTTTGGTGTCTGTGCTATATCATCAAGTGATCGAACTTCTTTCGTACATAAAAATTCTGCATCTAATGTAGGAGTTAAATCTAATTTGCCAGGAATACCTGCTTGGGAAATATTTGGGATTTCACAAGTTTTTGTAACACTTGTACTTAAAAGGAATGAGGCCTTTTTACCTCGTAAGAATTCAAGGAAATCTACGCTTCCTAAAATAGTATTAAAGTTCATAAAAAACCTTTGGTAATAATTTTAGGAAGTATAACAAATCTTATATAAAAGCCCTTGATTTTTAGGACTTTTATAAGATTTAGAAGTGTTTATTTATAATGTTTAAGAAGTCTTCTGCATTTTTATATCCAACAATTTGAGATGACTTAATCTCTTTGTTGTTTTTATCCCAAAAGATAAGTGCTGGAGGTCCAACTACACCAAACTTAGCTTGTAGTGCTTTATCATCATCATTATTTTCAGTCACGTCAGCTTTTAGAAGTGTAAAACCTTTGAGTTTTGCCATAACTGTTTCATCTTTAAAAGTGATATTCTCTAACTCTTTACAAGAGATACACCAATCAGCATAGAAGTCTAACATCACTGGTTTATTTGAAGCTTTTATAGCTAAGTCTAACTCTTTTAAATTCTTCACATATGAGAATTTTAATTCATTTTGTGAAACAGCTACACCCTTAGCAGATGTGAATTTTGAGAATGGCTCAAGTGGATTTGTTGCACCACTTAAAGCTCCTAACATTAAAGATACACCATATATGAAAATAACAGTTGTAATTAACTGAGCGATTATATGTTGGTACATTCTTAAATATAATCCAGTTGCAATAAATAGTAATGCCCATAACCACATAACATAAATAGGATCTAATACTCTATCTAACATCCATACAGCAACTGCTAACATTACAATACCAAAGATTTTTGATACAGAATCCATCCAACCACCAGGTTTTGGCATATACTTACCAGCTCCAAGTCCGATTAATAATAAAGGAACTCCCATACCAACAGACATTACAAATAGTGCTAATCCACCTAAAAGTGCATCACCTGTTTGTCCAATATAAACTAGTGCACCAGCAAGTGGAGCTGCAACACAAGGTCCAACAATTAATGCTGATAGGAATCCCATGATAGCCACACCCATAACACCTTGTTTTTCTTTACCATCTGTTGTTCTTGTAATCTTATTTTGAATACTTTGAGGTAATTCTAATTTGTAATATCCAAACATTGAGAAGGCTAAAGCTACAAAAATACCTGCAAATACAGTTAAGACATAAGGATTTTGAAGTGCAACTTGTAAGTTAGCACCAAATAAACCAGCAATAACACCTGCGATTGTATAAGCTAAGGCCATAGCTACAACATAAA
Organism: Poseidonibacter lekithochrous; assembly: GCF_013283835.1. Taxonomy (GTDB): domain Bacteria; phylum Campylobacterota; class Campylobacteria; order Campylobacterales; family Arcobacteraceae; genus Poseidonibacter; species Poseidonibacter lekithochrous. Next base: position 3,359,568 of record NZ_CP054052.1, read on the forward strand.
CTAAAGATAAAAAGAATCCTTTAGCGGGAGTTATCTCTTCTTTATTTCCAGCTTTTACAATAATCGAAGATAAAATCGGAATCATTGGGAAAATACAAGGAGTTAAAGACAGAGCAAGTCCTGCAACAAAAAAGAATCCTAATACAAAAAAGAAACTTCCATTTTTAAGTAAAGCAGCAATTGAATCAGTTTCGTTAACTGGTTCTTCAACTTCTACATTTACTTTAGGAGTTTTATCTTCTTCAATTGCATTTATTACAGCATTTGATTTAAGAGTAGCGCTTCCAGTAGTGTCAAGATTAAAGTTTTGCTTCATAGGAGCATAACAAAGACCTTTTTTTGAACATCCTTGATATTGCACTTGGATTTCATATGTAGGAGAATCTATTTTTGATTGAAGTAATGAAAATGGTATTTCTATACTAATATCATTAAACTGTACAATCCACTCTTCATAAGGAACAGGCGTTGGTAATGTTATCTCTTTTGTAATTTCTTCTTTGATAGGTTTTAAAATGAATACTTTTATTTTTTCATCATATAAATATATATCTTTTCCCAATTTTAGATCAAATAATAATTTATCTTTTTCTTGAGTAAATTTAGGTTTGAAAGCTTCATCTGGTTCTAGGAATGTTTGTTCAATTGCAAAAAGTGATTGAAACAGAACAAACAAAACTAATATAATTTTTTTCATAAGATTCTAGTCCTTGATATTAATTAAATATTGAATTGGCATTTGATTCAAGTTCATCAACTGATTGAATACCAATTTTAGTTTTAACAGCTTTGCCGTCTTGAAAATATACAAGGGAAGGAAGTCTAGTAATTCCAAACTTCTTAGTAATTAATGGTTGATCGTCAATATTAATTTTGTATATAGTAACGTTATCAGGTTTAACAATATCATATTCTTCTAATTTATTATTTAATACCTTACAAGGTGGACACCAAACCGCATAGAAATCAATGATAACATTTTTACCTTTTATCTTTGATTCAAAATTATCCATATTTAGTTCTTCAAAAGCGAACGCTGATGCAACACTAAGTAATAGTATGAATACTATTTTTTTCATTTTAGGCCTTTTTATAATTTATACTCTATTTTTATTTATGCTATTATATTTAATAAATATAAAGAGTTTGTTAATTGAATTTTATTATATTGAAAAGATATACTTATATAAGTTTTTATTATATTTAATTTTATCTTATTTATGATAAAATTCCCACTTTTAAGGAAAATATATGGATAATTTAGTAGATTTACAACCCAAAACTGTAGAAAAAATGATAAATGATAAAGTTGTAATGATTGATGTTAGAAGAAAAGATGAGTGGGAAAGAACAGGTACAATCAAAAATGCCTATAAAATGACCTTCTTTGACGAGTATGGTAATCATGATGTAAAATCTTGGATGAGTGAATTTGAAAAGATAGTTACACAAAAAGATCAAACAATTGTTTTAATTTGTGCTCATGCAAATAGAACAAGAACTATTGGTAATTTTTTAATAGACCAAGGTTACAAGAATACTGCTCACTTATTTGGCGGTATGGCATTGTGGCAACAAGAGTTAAGAGAAACTATTAAGCATATTGCTTAATAGTTATCACATTAAAATATATTTGTTTAATTATGCTTGAGACGCTTTTCTATCTTCACTTGCTTTTTGTAAAATAGCAATTACTTCATCTAAATTTTCATATGGAATATGTGATTTCCATTGTACATCTTGACCATTTAATAAAATACCAATACTTATAATATCCGCAGTATCTTTACCGTATGGTTCAGTTACATTTGATACAGAGATTTTACCTTTTTTTGTACCTGCTAATGGCAGCGACCCTAGTTCTGTTATTGTAGACATTTTAAATCCTTAGTGTTAAAATTTAATTCATATTTTATTTTACAAAAATAAACTTTTGTTTTATTAAAGTTATTCAATATTTGGTGTTGGTTTCCCCAAATAAAAACCTTGAAACTCATCTATACCCAAGTCATTCACAATATTATAAACTTCTTCTGAATGTACAAATTCTGCAATAGTTTTGATATTTAATGCTTTTGAAAAATCAGTAATTGACTTCACAATTTCATATGAGTTTTTATCATTATTTATATCTTTTATAAGTGATCCATCAATTTTAATATAATCTGGTCTTGTTTCCAAGATATGTGCAAAGTTTGAGTAGCCTGTACCAAAATCATCAATTGCAATTTTAATACCAATTTCTCTATATTTTAAAATAAAGTCTTCAAGTACAGTATAATCCGTAATTAAATCACTTTCTAATAACTCAAATATAATTCTTTTTTTATTCTCTTTTGTAATATTTCGTAGAATATCATCTAGTTGTTCAATAAAATGAGAATCTAATACATCTTTAAAACTAAGATTAATAGAGATATCTTTATTTGTTTTATCTAAATCACTTAAAGCTTTTGTAATTACTTGACTTGATAAAAGTAAATATTGTTTTGTTTTAATAGCAACATCTAAAAATTCATAAGGAAGAATATAATCAACTTTACCATCATTAGATTTGTTTTTTAATCTCATTAATGTTTCATATTTGATAATCTCTTTATTACGATTAAAAATTGGTTGATAAAAAGGAATAACATTATCTTCATCAATTGTTTTTTTGATTCTATCTCTCCAAAAAATTGACTTTTTAATAATACCTTTCGCATCTAGATTATTTGTATATGCAAAGAATCTTAAATTACTTTTTTTAGCTTTTTTCAAAGCAATTCCAGCGGTTCTTAAAGGCTCATCTTGAAGCATAGAAATACCTAATGTAATATCAATGAATATTTCCATATCAAGTTTTTCTACATAGATAGTTCTATTTTTAAATAATCGACTTAACTCTTCAGTTCGAGAAACAAACTGAGGAAAATCAATCATTTTAAATTCAACAATAGCAAATTCATTTCCATGTATTCTATATAATGAAGAGTCATTAGTTAGAGCAAATTCTTTTAGAATCCTTGCTGTTTCTTGTAAAACTAAGTTTCCAGAACTAAATCCATATAATTCATTAATATCATTAAAGGAGTCTATATCTACTAATATTAAAGAGATAAACTCTTCATTTTTTATATCTTTTGATAAGGCATTAGAATTTTTTAAATTAGTTAGTTTATCAAGATACAATTTTCTTTTTAATTGTGTTTGTTTTATTTGATTTTTTCTTTGGATATTAAATATTATGAAAATAAGACCAAGTGTGATTAAGAAATACACTACATTTAATAGAAAGATTCTATTATCTAAGCTTTCGAAAAAGAATATACTCTCTGTGTTATTACTATAAGAACTGTAGAAAACAACAAAAAGAATTAATAAAAATATAAAAGCGACTAAAATACTAGTCAACTTATAAATTTTTTCTCGTGTCATAAGAAGTCTCCAATTTTTGACTTACTTAATAATAACACAATTCCTTTTGTTATTTATTAAAAATAAAATTTATTTGAAAGTTGCTATTTTTTGTCCAAATCTAACATCTTCGTTTAATAAACTCTCGATTTCAACGGCATCTTCTTCCCATAACATTACTACAGTTGATCCCATTTTAAAGTAACCTAAACAATCAGCTTTATCAATTTTAATATCTTCATATTCATATACTTTAATTTCTGCTGTATCAATGTTAGTTTCTACTTTTGGTTCAAATTCAAATACCATTTGTCCTACATTTAAAGCACCAACAAATACCATATAGAAAAGTTTACCATTTGTATCAATACACTCTAAGATAACTCTTTCGTTTTGTACGAATAAATCTAACTCTTTATTTAAGTATTTTAAATTAACAGGATATAGTTTTCCTGGAACATGAATAAGTTTTTTCAGTTGAAATTCACAAGGTGAATGATATCTATGGTAATCTTTTGGAGATAAGTAGAAGTTCATAAAACTTCCCTCTTTAACTTTTGAGAAATTATCTGTACAATAGAATGTTAATAACTCTTCTACTGAATATTCCATACCCTTAATTTGTAAAGCTGTATCTTCTTTGATTTGCCCACACTCTGTGATAAAACTATCTGTTGGAGAGATAAATTCATTTTCGGCACTTACAATTTCTCTATTGATTTCAAGTTTTCTTGTAAATAAGTCATTTAAAGACTTGTAATATCTTGCATTTTTAAACTCACTCATATTTAAACCTAAAAACTTTACATAACCTGCGTTAATTACCCTTTGGATAAATGGTGGAAATTGAGTCTTCGCAAATTTACCAAAATATTGAGAAATTATATTTGTAATGTGCATTATCTTCCTTTTTTTAATTAATATGCGAATTCTATCTAGATTTACTTCTTAATCTGCTTTAATAAATGCGTGCATTATTAACATAATCTAAAGAATAAAGTTTATCCTTAAAAAAATATTCACTTCTAAGGAAAAAAAAGTCAAAATTTTGATAAGGTAGCATATTAATTTTAATCATTATAAGGACAATATTTATGTATAAAATCGTTGTAGCAAACCAATGTGGATGTTTTAAAAGGAGTGAATTACAAAATAATTTAACTTTTACATCGAAAGATGACGCTCTTATTAAAGCTCTAGAAATGAAAGATACTATGAATAATGAATTCTGTAAAAAACATGAATTTGAAGTACAAGAGATGTACAATAATTTCGTAATTACTTTCTACACAGAAGCTAGAGATAACTGCTGTGGTAATGGGTGTTGTTCTTAAACAACATCCGTTATATATTAGGAATAAATAAAAACACCCTTCCTTTTTCTTTCATTAATCCAGCCAACTCCCCTGCACTATTACCATAACCAAAAAAGAAATCTAATCTAATTTCACCTTTAATTGCTCCACCTGTATCAGCAGCAATCATAAGTCTATTCATAGGCTTTTTTGTTTTAGGATTAAAGGTTTCAATAAACACGGGCATTCCTAAAGGAATATGTTTTATATCAACTGCTACATTTCTATTAGCTATTAAAGGAACAGATAAACTTCCTGTTGCAGTTTGTTCTCTTTTTTCAAAAAAGATATAACTAGGGTTTAAATTTAAAACTTCATCAGTTTTTTCAGGATTCTCTTTTAAATACTTTTTTATAGTTTGTAAAGATATATTTTTTTTATCCACATGACCATTTTCAACTAAATGTCGTCCAATTGCAAAATATTTTCTTCCATTTTGTGAAGCATATCCAATATTCATAACTTCACCATTTTCTAGTTGAACTCGACCAGAACCTTGAACGTGTAAGAAAAATAGATCTACTTTATTATCCACATAAACAACTGGTACTAAATCGTCTCTATTTTCAATTTGCTCTCTTGTATCATAAGGAATGTATCTTCCATCTACCATTTTGGCTCTATATCTATATTTTTCAAACTCTAGGTAGTTTTTCTTATCTTTTATAATTACTAAATCATTTGGTATTTTATATATTGGGTATTTATATTTATCAGTTTTTATTAGACTTCCAAAAAGTAGAGGCTCAAAGTATCCAGTAATTAATCCCAAATCTCCAGTATTTGATACTAAGACTTTAGGTGTGAAGTTTTGAGTGAAGAACTTTTTCCCATTATTATAAGAATAAACGTTGATACATACATTTTGAAATAGTTTTTTTCTAACAGATTTTTCGCAAGCAATTTTAAAAACTTCTAATGCTTCATCTAAATCATCATCATAAAAACCATTTAAATAATCATAAGGGTCATTTGGGTTAGTTATTTTTTTTACAGCAGGTTCATTTATGGATACAGATGTACATCCAGAAAAAAACAATAAAGAAAGTATAAAAGTTAAAATATATTTCATAAAGAACTTCCTTTTTAAAGTTCAATAATTTTAACATTATAAAGTTAATAGTTAGTTACATTCTTAACCTTGAGAATAAACCTCTTTTAGTCCACACTCTTTACATTTGTATTCAATATCATTAACTCCTGAACAACCACCGTTTTTAAGAACTCTTGCACTTATAGATTCTGATTTGAACATAGTTTTTGTATTTTCATCATAAAAGGTTTTAGTACTAGCACCACAATTTGGGCACTCGCCTTTATTTAGTTTGTCAACACGTGAGTGTTTACTTTTGAAGTATAATAAAACAGAGAATATTACTATTAGAAAAACTAACAGTAGGAAGATTATAGTTTGCATGAAGCAGAGTTTTACTCTACTTCAGCGTCGATAACATCGTCATCGTCTTTTTTAGCTTTTTTATTTGGTTGTTCAGCACCTGCTTGGTCACCACCCTCTTTTTTGTACATAGCTTCTGCTAACTTGTGAGATTTTTCAGTTAAAGATTTAACTTTTTCTTCAATTTGCTCTTTAGTTGCATTTTCGTCTTTTAATAATTCTTCTAATTCAGCAGCAGAATCAACGATAGCTTTAGTTTCTTCTTCAGAAACTGCATCTGGGTTTTCTTCTAATGTTTTCTTAGTTGAATGTAATAAAGCGTCAGCTTGGTTTCTTACTTCAATTACTTCTTTTTTCTTAGCATCTGCTTCTTTGTTAGCTTCAGCTTCGTTTACCATTTTTTCGATTTCTTCATCAGATAATCCAGATGAACCAGAAATAGTAATTTTATTTTCTTTACCAGTACCTTTATCTTTAGCAGATACATTTAAAACACCATTTGCATCAATATCAAATGTTACTTCAATTTGAGGAACACCTCTTGGAGCTGCTGGAATGTCAGATAATTCGAACATACCTAAAGATTTATTATCTTTAGCAAATTCTCTCTCACCTTGACCTACGTGAATAGATACAGCTGGTTGGTTATCTTCAGCAGTTGAGAATACTTGAGATTTCTTAACTGGAATAGTTGTACCTTTTTCAATTAATTTAGTTAAAACTCCACCTAGAGTTTCAATTCCTAATGATAATGGAGTAACGTCTAATAATAATACGTCTTTAACATCACCTTTTAATACACCAGCTTGAACAGCAGCACCTGCAGCAACTACTTCATCAGGGTTAACACCTTTATTTAAGTCTTTACCGAAGAATTCTCTTACAATTTCATTTGCTTTTGGTAATCTAGTAGATCCACCAACCATAATAATTTCTTCAATTTCACCTTTATCTAAACCAGCGTCTTTTAAAGCAACTTTGATATGATCTAAAGTTTCAGTAATTAAATCTTCAGTCATAGCTTCAAATTTTGCTCTAGTTAATGATTTAACTAAGTGAACAGGACCAGCAGAACCCATAGAGATGAATGGTAAGTTGATTTCTGTTGATTCAGCAGAAGATAATTCTTTCTTAGCATTCTCAGCAGCATCTTTTAATCTTTGTAATGCCATTTTGTCATTTTTAACATCAAAACCATTTTCAGTTTGGAATTCAGCAGATAACCAATCAATAATAGCATTATCGAAATCATCTCCACCTAAGAATGCATTACCATCAGTAGATAATACTTCAAAAGTACCGTCACCGATTTCAAGTGCAGTAACATCAAAAGTACCACCACCTAAATCATATACTAATACTTTTTCTTCACCTTTTTTATCTAAACCATATGCTAATGAAGCAGCTGTTGGCTCATTGATAATTCTTAATACATTTAAACCAGCGATTGTACCAGCTTCTTGAGTTGCTTTTCTTTGTGCATCATTGAAGTATGCAGGAACAGTAATAACAGCGTCAGTTACAGGAGCTCCTAAATATTCTTCAGCATCAGTTTTTAATTTTCCTAAGATCTTTGCAGATACTTCTTGAGGAGTATATACTTTGTCACCAACTTCAACAGCTGCTGCTCCGTTTCTATCAACGATTTTATAACCAACTTTAGATTGTGCTTCTTTAGCATTTTCTTCGTCCATCATAAGACCCATAATTCTTTTTACAGAATAGATAGTTTTTTCTGGGTTTGTAATAGCTTGTCTTTTTGCTGGATCACCAACTAATACTTCGTTTTTGTCTGTAAATGCTACGATTGAAGGAGTTGTATTCTTACCTTCTTTATTAGGGATAACTTTCGCTTCTCCACCTTCGTAAACTGCCATACAAGAGTTAGTTGTACCTAAGTCAATTCCAATTACTTTACTCATTTTAATTCCTTATCAAGTTTTGTTTTTTAATTTTAAATATTTTTTTAAATCTATTAGTTTTTTGACATTACGGTCAGTTCAACCAAGTTGCCGAAATAGCATATTTTAGGCTAGTTCAAGGCAGACAAGAAATAGAAAGGAGAAGCTTACTTTTGTAAGTGACTCTTTTATATTTCGTAGTCGAACGTAGAAATAGTCAAAATATGTCTATTTCTTACAGATTGAAACCATTGCTGGTCTTAACAATCTTTCTTTTAATTTATAACCTTTTTGAAGTCTTTGAACAATCATTCCATCTTCATGGTCAGGGCTATCAATTTGCATTACTGCATCATGGAAGTTTGGATCAAACTCACCATCTGCTTCAACTTCTGAAATATCATGTTTCTCAAAAGCAGTGTAGAAGTTTTTAATTGTTAATTCAACACCTTCTTTTAATTTACCTAATAATTCATCAGAAGGCATATCTTTAGCAGCTTCTTCAGCAGCTAGTGCCATTTCTAATGTATCAATTGGAGATAATAAATCTTTTGCAAACTTTTCAGATGCATAATCAATTGCTTGATATTTTTCTCTCTCTAATCTTTTTTTGATATTTTCAAAATCAGCATGTACTCTTAAGTACTTATCTTCTGATTCTTTTAATTTTGCTTCAAGTTGGGCAATTTTATCTTCAGATGTTTCTTCTTTTACTTCAACTTCTTCAGTTGCAGTTTCACAAGTTTCTTCAACAACTTCTTCAGTTGTTACTTCTTCTTTTTTTTCTTCGCTCAATTTTATCTCCTAAAAAGTTGTAATTTTTTTATAAAAGTATTCATAATTTTTTGGTAATTCGCCAATTACTAACATTTTCACATCTTCATTATTAACCTTACAATAATGACAGATACCAATGTAATCATCAGGTAAAAGTTCTTCAAAATATAGACCTTCATCTACTCTGTCTAAAATTTCACCTTTTAAAAAGCTATTTATAGTTAATTCATCAAAATTGTAATTCAATGCTAAATTTAAAAATTCTTTATAATTAAAAATTTCAAAATCTGAATTTTGTATTGTTTGCATTATTGCATCGTGTACTTCGTATGCTCCAACATCCTTTGAGATTTTTAAAATATCTTTAGTTGAAATTCCAACCATATCTTGTAAAAATCTATAAAGTGCATCTGAGAACTTTACAGTAATAGCAAAAGAAGTAAACTCTAATATCATATATTTATTGTCTACATTAATAATGTCATTTAATACATCTGATTTTTCTTTTTTAATAAATACAGAAACTTCAACTTGTGATGCAAAATATTGTAAGGCAGGTAAATTTATATCTTCGATTTTAAAATTAAGTTTTGTAAGCCAGTATTGTTTTAAAGCTTCAGTAGTTGGAGTTCTTCCACTACTTATATGTTCTTGAGCTAAAAACCCTTCTTCACCCAGCTTCTTAAAGTAACCTCTAATTGTTGCAGGAGAATAAGTAATATCATACATAGATTTTAATTGTGTAGACCCAATAGGTTCACAATGCTCTATATAAGCTTTAATAATAGACTGTAATAAAAACTCTTTTTTATTAATCATTTTACAACCAATTTTATTTTTTAGCACTCGTTGTCTTAAACTGCTAAAGAATTATAACCTATTGAGTGTATCTTTGTCAAGTAGTTTTATTTATAAATGAAAGAAATCCTTATAAAATGAATCTAATTTTTAAATATTTTTATCTCTAATTTACATAACGTTATATTATAAGTTATCTTGTGGATAAATTTTATACACCAAATGTACACAAATAATTCATAGTATTATTCTAAATCCCTTTTTTTAAGTTTAGATAAATTTTAAGTATGATAAATTGTCACTAAATTGTAATTTATAAACAATTTATATGTAATTTACCTGCTAATATACATCTTGATTATTTTATTGTATGTGATATAATTATCATAGTGTTGTTTATCAAAACTAATTAACATATTTATTTTAAGGAGAAAAGAATGAAAAAAATCGCTACAGCTGCTCTTTTAGGAGCATTAACACTTCCAGCATTCGCTGCTGAATTCGTAACAATTGGTACAGGTGGAGTTACAGGAACTTACTACCCAACAGGTGGTGCAGTTTGTAGACTTGTAAACAAATACAAGAAAGAAACTAAAATCAGATGTTCAGTTGAATCAACTGGTGGTTCTGTATACAATATTAATACTATTAAAAATGGTGAATTAGATTTCGGTATTGCACAATCTGATGTTGTATACCAAGCATCAAAAGGTATTAAGAAATTTGCTGATAAACCAGTGAAAAAATTAAGATCTGTAATGGCAATTTACCCTGAATTATTCACATTAGTTACAAGAAAAGATGCTAACATCAACGGTGTTGCTGATCTTAAAAATAAAAGAATTAACTTAGGAAACCCAGGTTCAGGTAATGAAGCAACTGCTTTAGCATTATTCAAAGCTGTTGGTATGACTAAAGATGATTTAAAATTTGCAGGGGCTTTAAAAGCTGCTGAAATGCCAGATGCATTAAGAGATAACAAAATTGACGGTTACTTCTACATGGTAGGTCACCCTACTGCAAATATTAAAGATGCGTCTAACTCTGTTGACGTAAAAATTACTCCTTTAGTTGGTGATAAAGTTGATGCATTAGTTAAAGCTAACCCATACTTTGCACAAGCTGACGTTCCTGCTGGAATGTACAAAGGTAACCCTGAAGCTACTTCTACATTTGGTGTTAAAGCTGTATTAGTTTCTAGTACTGATGTAAGTGATAAAGCAGTTTATACTGTAGTTAAAGCTATCTTAGAAAACTTCGATGCTTTCAAAAAATTACACCCTGCTTACGCAAACATTACTAAAGAATCTTTATTAGATGGTCTTTCTGCTCCAATGCATGAAGGTGCTAAAAAGTACTTCAAAGAAGCTGGAATTTTAAAATAATTCCTAGAACTCAAGGGCTTTTGCCCTTGAACCCTAATTTTTATACGCAATTTAAAACAACTTTGAATGGCGTATGACAAATAATATAAATATTTAAAGGATTTACTATGCCTCTTTATGAAGAGAAACCTCATAAACTTAGTGAATTAGAAGAAGAGCAATTACACGAAACTGAAGCTGTTGTTAATGAACTTGAAGGACAAAGAGTTTTTGGAGCACAACACTATGAGTTTTGGTTAATTTCGGTTATTGCCTTAAGCTGGTCACTATTTCAATTATATATCGTAATTGAACCTATTAATTCAACTATAACAAGATCAATTCACTTATCATTTGGTATTTTATTAGCATTCCTAATTTACCCAATGTTTAGAAAACCATATTTTTTACAAAAAATTAGATGGTTTGGATTTACACTAGCTGGTGTTGGAGTAGCAACTGCTTCTTATGTTGCAGTATTCTATGAAGATTTAGCACAAAGACCTGGTGATTATATTGGTCTTGATATTTTCATGGCATTACTTGGTATTGTTATTTTACTTGAAGCTGGAAGAAGAGTATTAGGATTTGCACTTAGTATAATTGCTATTGTATTCTTAGCTTATGATGTTTTAGGTCCTTATATGCCTGAAATGATTATCCATAAAGGTGCATCATTAAATAAACTTGCAGGACATATGTTCTTAACTACTGAAGGTATCTTTGGTGTTCCATTAGGTGTATCTGCTGGATTTGTATTCTTATTTGTACTTTTTGGTTCATTATTAGATAAAGCCGGTGCTGGTGAGTACTTTATTAACTTAGCATTTGCAATGCTTGGTAAATATAGAGGTGGTCCTGCAAAAGCTTCTGTTGTTGCATCTGGGTTTACTGGAATTATCTCTGGTTCATCAATTGCTAATACAGTAACAACTGGTACATTTACTATTCCATTAATGAAAAAAGCTGGATTTAGGCCGGAGCAAGCAGGGGCTGTTGAAGTTGCCTCTTCTACCAATGGGCAATTGATGCCACCGGTTATGGGTGCTGCTGCGTTTATTATTGCTGAATTCTTAGGAATGGCATATACAGACGTAATTATTGCAGCATTTATTCCTGCCTTTGTTTCTTATTTTGCACTATTTTATATTGTTCACTTAGAAGCACTTAAATTAGGTCTTAAAGGAATGGATGATGAAGATTTACCTCCAAAATGGAAAACATTTATTAGAGGTATTCACTATTTAGTCCCTATTTTCTTCTTGATGTATACACTAATGGTATTAAGAGAATCAGCTGCTAGTGCTGCGTTTAATGCAATTATGTTATTAATGTTATTAATGGTTGTACAACATCCATTTAGAGCTATTTTAGCAAAAGAAAAAATTACTAAAGAGATTTTATTAAGTGGTTTTGTTGATATTTTAGCGGGTATGATTGCCGGTGCTAAAAACATGGTTCCTATTGCAATTGCTACAGCATTAGCTGGTATTGTTGTTGGATCTATTACATTAACTGGTTTAGGTCAAGTATTATTAGAAGTTATTGAATCATTATCTGGTGGTAATATCTTTATTATTCTATTCTTAGCTGCTTTTGTTTCATTAGTATTAGGAATGGGTTTACCAACGACTGCTAACTATATTGTAATGGCATCGTTAACAGCACCAGTAATTTTAATTCTTGCGCAAGATAATGGATTCTTAATTCCTGCAATTGCTGCTCACTTATTTGTATTCTACTTTGGTATTCTAGCAGATGACACCCCACCTGTTGGTCTGGCCGCCTACGCGGCAGCTGGTATTGCTAAAGCCGATCCAATTAAGACTGGTATCCAAGGATTTAAATACGATATTAGAACAGCGATTTTACCGTTTATGTTCTTCTTTAACCCAGAGTTATTATTAATCTCAGGTGTTGATGCTATGAATCCTGCTGATCCTAAAGGATGGATTTGGATTACAAATCCTGTTGAAATTGTAATGATTTTTGTTACAGCATTTATTGGTATGGTTGCATTCTCTTGTTTCACACAAGGATACTTTGTAACTAAAACAAATATTATTGAGAGATTTATTTTCTTAACAATTGTTCCATTTATGTTCTTACCAAAAATTATGGCAGAGTACTTAAGTTTGCCAGATCATCATTTATCTTATCTGATAGGTCTACTTATATTTGCAGTGATTTATTTCATGCAAAAAGCAAAAGGGAAAGCTGAAAAAGTCTCAACAGCGGAAGTAAACTTATAAAAAAAGGGAAGCTTATATAAGCTTCCCTTTTTTAATGTGAAAATAAAAATAAAACTATTTTTATTTTACAAATGGCTTTTCGATTATGTATCCATAACCTTTATGAGAGATAATAAAATCATCATCTTTGATTTTATCTTTTAATCTTTTCATTACTGTTCTAAATGCAGAATCGTTAGTATTAATATCATCCCAAACTTCTTCTTTAAAAGACTCAACAGATACAACTTCTCCAAGACTTTTAATTAAAACACCTAAGATATCAGACTCTTTTTTAGATAGTTTAACAATATTTTCTTCATTGTAAAGTTTGTCATTAGAAAGATTGTAAGTATATGTCTTATTTATAGTAATTAGATCACCATTAGATTCAACTTCTTTTTTATCTTCTAATACTTCTTTTTTAGCTTTTTGAAGCATTTCCATCATATTGTCAATATTTAATGGTTTAACAAAATATCCTAGAACTCTAAGGTTAATAAGTTTTAATAAATCTTCCTCATTTTTATGAGCACTAACAATAATAAATCTTTGATTTGGAATAATAGTAAGAATCTCTTCTATCATATCCATACCATCAATATTAGGCATTTTAAGATCAGTTAAAACTAAATCAAATGTCTTATTATCTTTAAAATTGTCTTCAATAATTGAAAAACCTTCTTGCCCATCATGAGCAACAACAACTTCGTCAAAAATTGTATTCAGATAAAAAGCAAGAGTTTTTCTTGCTACATCTTCATCTTCAACTAATAATACTCTTGTAGTAAAATCACTCATTTCTCTTCTTTCATCTCTTTATTAATAACAAATATTATAGCGAATTTTTTATTAACCTCAAAAAGTAATAATAAACTCAACCCCATCTTGGGTATTTATAGCTTCGATCTTCCCATTCATGTTCTTTTCAATAATAACCTTAGACATATATAGTCCTATACCTGTTCCTTGATTTTCAAACTTAGTAGTAAAGTAAGGTTCAAATATTCTCTCAATTACCTTTTTATCGATGTTTCCACAGTTATTTGAAATAGAAATTTGCGTTTTTTCAGCTCTTGTTACATTGATTGTTACTTGTGCTTTGAACTTCTCTTTCTTCTTTTTTACTATTGCTGCATCAGCTGCATTGTTTAGAATATTCACAATTACTTGTTCAAATTCATTTTCATAACTTTCAATCTCAACTTTGTCACCAATAATCTCTAAATTTATTGAATTTTGCTCAAAAGAAGTAGCTACAATTTTTGAACTTTGAGATATTGACTCTTTAATATCAAACACTTTTCTATCTTTTGTTGGTTGATAAAAATTCCTAAAATCATCAATAGTTTGAGACATATAGTCAATTTGAATTTTAATATCTTTGATAATATCATTTAACTCATCTTTTGTGAAGTTTCCATAATTATCTCTAATAAAATGAGTTAATAAACTAGTGTTATTTAAAGGTTGTCTCCATTGATGAGCAATATTACCAAGCATTTCACCCATAGAAGCTAGTTTGTTTTGTTGTATTAAAAGTCTATCTTTTTCAATATTTTTTTCAACTTCTTCTTCAACTTTTTGTTTTAACTCTTCTTCATTCATTTTGATTTTTGTAATATCATTTAGATATCCATAAAATGAAATTACTCGACCATAATCATCTTTTACTAAAATAGTTCTATTAAATACCCATTTAATATTTCCATCTTTATCTATTACTCTATGTATATTAGTAAATGATGGTTTATCAGATGCAATAGCATTTTTAATAACAGCTTTTAGTGACTCAACATCATCTTTATGTACAAAGTCAAAATAAGATATTTTTGATTCTTTAAAATCTTCAGTTTCATAACCATAGTTTTCAATACTTTTAGATACAAATTTTACTGATAAGTCATCATTGTTTTTCCATCTAAAAATTACGATACGCCCATATTCTGTTAGTAATTCAACATTTCTAAGCTCTTTAGTTAAAGTCATTCTCTCATCAATATCCATTGACATCATAAGCATTCTATTTACATTTTCACTAATAAAAGCTTTTCCTCTAACTAATACCCATTTATAGTTTCCGCTTTTTTCTCGAAGTCTATATTCACTTACAAAGTGATCTGTTTTTCCTGAGATATGCTCACTAAACTCATCTAAAACTTTTTGTTTATCTTCACTATGAACAAGAGCTAACCACTCTTTAAAGTTTTGAATTTCATCTCGTTTATAACCAAACATATTTAGCCATTTATTAGAGAAGAATATTCTATTTGTATCTAAATTAATATCCCATAATCCATCATTAGATGCAATAATTGCAAGTTCATATCTATCTTTCCATTTTGCTAATAAAAAGTTTTTTCTCTCTAATCTTTTGTTATATCTATTAAAAATAGTATTAATAAATCTACCAAAAATATTAGCTGTTGTCATTAAGATAATTGCAATAAATATAACAATAAAAATTCCAATAATTAGTTTATTTTCATGTTGTATTTTTATCTGTCTTATCTCTTCTTTTAGGAAATCATTTTTTACTATAATTTTGTAATTATACTTTGGGAAGGTATATACAAAGACATTATTATCTAATAAATCAAATCTAGAAATATCTTTTACAGATACTTCTTTTGCTTTATTATTGTAGTTGTAAACTAGCTTTTCATTAATATCATAAAAAACAAAATGTGCATTTTCTTCTAAATTACTTGTATTTTCAATAGAGCCTAAAATAGCATGTTTTGTAAGTGCTTTCATATCATCAACTTGAGAAAAAGCCCCAAGCATTAAACCTTTGAAATCTACAAATTTAAAGTAAGACAGTCTAACTTCTCTTTTTTCATTATCAATCCAATATGTCATATTATCATTACTGTTATATTGAATGTTTTTTAGCATAAAATGATTGAATTTTTTAGTATTTATTTTTGAATTAGTTTGTTTACGCAAATAATTGATAATATCTTCACCATAAAGAATCTTATAATTTATTGCATTAAAAAGTATAAACTCAATACCTTTGGTTTCTTCCATAATATAAATATAGTTCTTAAGCATTTGTTCGTCTAAAGCTTCATTTCTTAAAGTAAAAGACTTTACATATCCTTGTAGTTCGTAAACATACTTAATAAGATCATTTTCTACAGAATCTATTCTTTCACTTCTTTTAATATTAATAGTTTCAATATAGTTCTTTAGAATATTCTGATTATAAAAACTCTCACTTTGTAGTAATAGTTTAATCTTACTTGACTCTTGATACTTATAAAAAAGTGTTACTACTATTGAAGAAAATATTGCAAGTAGTATTACAAAAACAAGGGGTGTATAAACAATCTGATTTTTTATATCTGATAAAGTATAAAACTTCTTTTTTCTAAACCACATAAAAAATCATCCTTTTATATTAATAAGTAATTTGGGCTAAATACAAACCATTAGCAGGTGCAGGGATTTTAAAGACACGTTTTTTCATTCTTAACTGTTCTTTTAAATCAATAATTGAAAGTTTACCCATATTTATTTTAAGTAAGAACCCGACCATTAATCTAATTTGTGAACGTAAGTAAGAATTAGCGGTAAAGCGAAATACATATATATCTTTGTGTTTATAAAAACAAGTATCAAAGATTTCACGTACTGTGTTTTCTTTATCACTACCTACTTTATGAAAATACTCAAAATCATATTCACCTATAAACTCTTTTATTGCTTCTTTCATAAGTTCTTCATTTATTGAAGGTACATAGGTTACAAATTTATCATTAAATGGTGTTGTATGTTTTGTAGTAATCACATATCTATAAACTCTTTTTCTAGCATGAAATCGTGAGTGAAAGTCATTAGGAACTAAAGATATATGATTAATTTTTATAGAGCTTGGAAGATGTTTATTCATAACATCTTTTAACTTATCGAAGTTATTCCAAAAATCTGGAAGAATACAGTTAAATACCTGTCCTGTAGCATGAACATCCCTATCTGTTCTTCCACTTAAAACTATATTTGTTTCAATATTTACACGTTTAAATGCTTTTAATAAAGCATTCTCAACTGTTAAACCATTAGGTTGTCTTTGTGATCCTTGAAAAACAGAACCATCATAAGAGATATTAAATTTTGCGTTCATATATTATTAATACTCTTTTTTTACAGTTCTTGTATAAATAAAATAAGTTCCTAAAAGCCAAACAAAAGGAACTGCGTATAAACTATGTAAGAGAATTTTATCTCCTAGGGATTTAACTACAACATAAAATAAAACAACAGCTACAAGTGAATATGCAACTGCTCTATTTTTCTCATATCTTGGATTAAAATATCCAAACGTAATTACTAAAAATAGTGATAATGTTGGAAATAATGAAGTTAGAATATAAAAAGTCAAATCATCAATATCTTGTTTTCTTTGGATTTTTTCTTTCCAATAATTATATGTTGTTGTAAAAATATTCATTTCATCATCAGCAATTGAGTCATTAATATGCATAGTTTTAAAATCAATTTGATTAATTTCAGAATCTTTTATGAAAAATGCTTTTCCTTTTGAAAGGTTAAAACTAAGTTCTCCATTATCATTATTTAGTACTGCTGACTTACTAATTATGAATTGTTCTTGATTGTTTTCAGTTTTAAATAATTTTATTTCATAATATTTTTTATCATCTTTATCTTGAATATAAATCAACCATTCCCCAAACTTTTGACCAAATTCTGAGGCTTTAATATTGAAGTTTGCTTCTTTTTTCTTAATATCTAAAAACTGTTTTGTTAAAAACTTTGTTTTAGGAATTAAACCTACAGAAACAACAACTAAAGCTATTGATAAAAGTAAAGTTACTGGTAAAAATATTCTCATAATTTTTACAGGGTTTAAGCCAAATGACGTAATTACCGTAAGTTCATACTCACTTGCAAGTTTTGATAATGTTATTACCAATGAAATAAAAAATGAAATCGGCATAGTATAAAATAAAATTTGAGGTATTACATAAGAGTATAATGTAAATAATTCAAATACATTAATTGTAATAATTGATGTTAATGCTGCAATTTTTACTAAAAAAACTACTGATGTAATAAAATATAATCCGAAAAAAATAGGGAAAAATGTAATTGCTAATTGTGAATACAAATAGTGTTTTAATTTCAATAAATAACCTTTAATAAATCTTCTAATCTAAAAAAATATTCAAATAATAATCCTAAAACTAAGTATGGAATAAATGGAGTTTGAATGTCTTTTTTTATAAAGATGGAATAAATAGATGGTATTATAGCAAAAATTGCCGCTAAAAACACTGCAATTAATGCACCTTTTATTCCTAAGATAATTGCAATAGCTGCAATTATTGGAATATCACCCTCACCTAATGCTTCTTGAGTTCTTAAACTTTCATCTTTTGTTAGTCTTGATTTTATATTTTGGATATAAAAAGTTAGAATAAAATTCAATAAAACAAAGGCACCACAAAACATAAATGCATTTTTCAAAGCTTCAATTATTGGGTAAGTTGTAATGAATAAAGATAAAACAAAAGCCATTAGTAATAAATAATCAGGAACTGCTTTATATTCAAAATCTATAAAAGACAATGTAATTAAAACATAAATAAAAATACTAAAAAGTGCAAACTCTAAACCTATTCCAAATTCTTGAAATAAAAGAAGAGTAAATAAAGCACTTAAAAACTCAACAATAAAATATCTAAAAGGTATTTTTGTTTTACAATAAGCACATTTTGCTCTTAAGAATATATATGAAAACAGAGGAATATTATAATACCAAGCAATAGTATTTTTACAAGAAGGACAGAAGCTTCTTGGACTTACTATAGATTCATTTTTTGGAAGCCGTGAGATTAGTACATTTAAAAATGAACCAATAACAGCACCAAAAATAAAACTAAATACCTCCAAATCTTCTCTCACGTTTGACAAAGTCACTTATGATATCATCTAATTCACTTGAATTAAAATCAGGCCAATACGTTGGAGTAAAGAACATTTCAGCATAAGCATTTTGCCATAAAAGATAATTAGATAATCTAACTTCACCACTTGTTCTAATCATAATATCAACACCAGGCATACCTGCTGTATCTAAACACGATTCAAGATTTTCTTCACTTACTTCAAGTTCTTGTTCATTTAATTTTTTAATAGCTCTTATAATTTCATCTTTTGAACCATAATTTAATGCTAAAACTTGAGTAAGCCCTGTACAATGAGATGTTTTTTCTTCAACATCTCTTATTGTTTTTTGTAAATATTTTGAGAATCTAGACAAATCCCCAATAGGTTTAAATCGTACATTATTCTCTAAATAAATTGGAAGTTCTTTTTTAAAATATCTATCAAGTAATTTCATTAAGAACTCTACTTCTAGTTTTGGTCTTTGCCAGTTTTCTGTTGAGAAAGCATATAAAGTCAAATATTTAATTCCAATATTTGAGCAATATTTAGTTATCTCTCGAACAACTTTTGCGCCTTCTTCATGGCCAGCTGTTCGTTTAAGACCTCTTTCTTTTGCCCATCTACCATTACCATCCATAATCATGGCAATATGTGCAGGCATATTTTGATTATTCATTTTCTTTAAACTCATTTTGTAATCTATTTAAAATACCAAGTGAAATTTCTAACTTTTCACCTTTAAATGAATAAGAGTTGTTTTTTAACATTAGTTCAATTTCATTTGAGTCTGAACCAAAAGAGTTTTCATCTCCTAAGATATTTAAACAAACACCATCAAGGTTTTTCTTTTCTAACATTGAACTTGCATTGTTTAAAGCACTTACTTCATCCATTTCAGCTTTAAAACCAATTGAAATCATTTCTGATTTGTTTAATGAACTTAAGATATCAATATTTTGTTTTAGATTTAAATCCCAAGAAGAGCCAATCATATCTTTTTTCATTTTCCCATCTTGAGGGAAAGATGGAACATAATCACTTACAGCTGCTACCATAAATAAATATGGAGTTTTTTGAATAAGCTCTGGTCTTGAAGCATCCATAAGTGTAGTTTTTGTCATTACACCTTTTTTAGCAACTCTTACAGAATCTACTAAATATTCATACATTTCAGAACTACTTTGAACAGGAATAACATGGATATCTTTTGGTAAATTCTCGTAACCACGAGTGCTTACTAAACATACTTCTGCACCTTTTAAATAAAGGCTTAAAGCTAATGAGCTTGCCATCTTACCAGATGAATAATTTGAGATATATCTTACATCATCAATTTTTTCTACTGTTCCGCCGCCACTTAATACAACTTTTCTATTTACCCAATACTCTTCTTTTAAAAGCTCTCGAGCACTTGCATAAAAAATTGCTTCAGGATCAGACATAGCTCCATCCCCAACATCTTTACACACTAACTCTTTAGTTTGTGACTCAATTATCTCAAAGTTACAAAGCTTAAGCATTTTAATACTTGCTTGAGTAACTGGATTTCTTAACATATTAGTATTAGCAGCAGGTGCAAGAATCTTCATTCTAGGATATGCTAAAGCTACTTGAGTTAATAAATTATCAGCTAAACCATTTGATAATTTATTAATAGTGTTTGCAGAACATGGAGCAATTACAAAAATATCAGACCACTTACCAATATCAATATGATTGTAATCTTGGTTTTTATCCCAAGATTCATTTGATTCATCCAAAACTTTACTTTGAGAAATAGCCTCAAAAGTAATAGGTGAAATGAATTTTTTGGCACCTTCAGTCATTATAACTCTAACTTTAGCGCCTGCTTTTATATATAATCTAATTAATTCTAAAGTTTTGTAAATTGCAATTGAACCAGTCACTGCAACTAATATTTTTTTATCTTTTAATAACATTTAAATTCTCTATTTTTTATTTTTCAAAATGCTTAAAGAAGTATCCTTCAACTGCTCTTTTCTTAGCTCGACTCATATAAAGTTGACCTTCTTTTACGTCTGTTGTTACAGTTGAACCTGCAGCAATCATTGTATTATCAGCAACATTCACAGGAGCTACTAATTGAGTATCAGAACCTACAAATACATTTTTACCAATAATAGTCTTATATTTATTAATTCCATCATAATTACAAGTAATTGTTCCACAACCTATATTTGTACCTTCATTTATTTCACAATCACCAAGATATGATAAATGACCAGCTTTTACACCATTTAACTTAGCTTTTTTTGTTTCAACGAAGTTTCCAATGTGTGTTTTATTAAGTTCACTTCCTGGTCTAATTCTAGCCATTGGTCCAGCATCAGAGTCAACTAAAATTGAATCTTCAATAATAGTATTTGTTTTAATATGAGAATTTACAATTTTCGTATTTCCAAGTAATGTAACTCCATTTTCTAAAATAGATTCACCTTCAATACAAACACCCTCTTCTATATAAATAGTATCAGGCAATCTCATAATAACACCAGCTTTCAAGAACTCATTTTTAATTCTATTTTGGTGAATTACTTCTGCATCTGTTAACTCAACTTTTGAATTAACACCTTTGAAGTTTTCAACATTAACTGCAAGTGGTTTTAATACTTTTCCTTCATTAATTGCCATTTCAATTAAATCTGTGATGTAATACTCTGCTTGAGCATTATCATTTGATAGTTTTGGAAGATTTTCAAGTAAGAATTTTGTTTCAAATTGGTAAATACCTGCATTGGCAGTTGTAACTGCTAATTCTTCTTCATTTGCATCTTTTTGTTCAACGATTTTTTTAACAGATCCATTCTCAACAATAACTCTACCATATCCATCAGCACTATCAAGCTCTAAAACAGACATAACAATAGTTGCTTCTATATCAAACTTTTTTAATTCTTCTGCTTGAATTAAAGGCATATCACCATTTAGAACTAATACTTGATCATATTTTGGTGTAATACCCATTACAGCTCCACCAGTTCCTGGATAATTTGCATGGTCTTGGATTACATAATTGATACCTTCGAAATGTTTTTCCATTTCTTCTTGTACTCTTGAAGCTTGGTGGTATAAAACAACAGTAATATCATCACTTAATTTTAGTGCTTCTTTGATTGAATAATACAACATTGATTTACCAGAGATTTTATGTAAAACCTTTGGAGTTGTTGATTTCATTCGCGTACCTGCACCTGCAGCTAAAATTATGATTGATTTGTTGTTCATTATTATCCTTCTAATACTTCTTTTATTTCTTTTTTTAAATTCTCTGCAACTTCCGTTAACGATCTTTGCATTTTATCATCACTTATATTACTATTTAATAATTTCTCAAGATTATTTTCTTTATTTTTAAAAAATTGTGCCACTTTTTTACTTTTTGGATTTCTATTATACATTAAAACTCCCGAAGCAATAAGTGCAATAATTAATTTTACATGACCGAAAATTGCTGCATAATTCAATAATGTAAACCCTGCATTATCTGGTTCATTCATATTAGCACCAGAAGCGATTAACCATCTAGCAATTTTATAATTACCATTCCATTGAGTATGATGAAGTGCTGTTCTACCTTGTTTATCTTTAACATTTAAATCTGCTTTTTTTGTTAAAAGTTTTTCTACAACATCTAAATCATTTGCAATTACAGCTTTATGATAAACTGTTTTTCCCTCTAAATCTTGAGCTTCTACATTTACTCTAAACTTTAAAAAGAATACTAGTCTTTCTAAAAATCGTTCTTTTTCTTCTTTATCTTTTACTTTAAGACCCTCTTCCACTAAAATAGACAAAGGAGTATTACCTTCTTTATCTATTAAATTTGGATTCATCCCATAATTCAATAAAATACGAACTAACTCAAAATGATTATAATTCACTACTTCAAATAAAATTGTTCGACCACTTAATTTAACTCTATCTAATTTTGGTTTTAAAGGTAAAAGTTTTTTAAACAATAATAAATAGTTCTTATCGTCATCTTCTTCATCATCTAGGACAGATACATCACTTTTAACTATTTTTTCAATTAAATAGTCAAAAATTGTTTTTTCTTGATCATCTCTATTTTCAATATCTGCACCATTTTTTATTAAATACGAAATCATTTTAAGATTAGTATGACCTTTTAGAATTTCTGGATATAAAAGCGTTTTTCCTTTTTCATCTCGAACATTTATATTCGCACCTGATTCAAGTAAAAATTCTATATTGTTGTAATGCTTTTTTTCCACTTCTTTACTTAAAGTCGTATTACCTTCATCATCAAACTTATCAATATAGAAACCATATTCAATCATTAAAGATACTAGTTTTAAATATTTAGTATCTTCTTTTATAAAATGATATTTTCCTTCTAAGTCTTTTAAATTACCTTTTTGTAATTTCAGAATATATAAAACTTCATCTAGAATATTCTTATTTTCATTATCAACTATATTTAGATTAATTCCTTTTCTAATTAAAAGAGTTAATAATTCTATATTATTTGTTCCTTTTATTACCGTATTAAAAAGGGCATTTTGACCATTTGCATCTAAAATATTTAAATCAATCCCATTTAAAACTAAAGTTTGAGCAACCTCAGTATCATCTTTTAATACAGATGAGAAAAGAACTGTTTGTCCGTTTTCATCAAGAAGATTTATATCCTCAATATTATTAATCACTTCTTTTACAATATTAACATTTCCACCATCAACGGCATCAAAGAGTACTGTTTTATTGTAATTATCTTTTAAATTGAAGTCAGGTTTATAATTCATAAGTATTCTAAATACTTTATAGTCACCCTCTAGGGCAACATCTTGAATTATTGTTCTATTTGAAGAGTTTTTGTGATTTACAGAAGCACCATTATCTAAAAGGAAACGAATCATCATTCCATCACCTTTTGATACAGCTTCTGCTAAAACAGTTTTTCCATAGTCATCTTCTATATTAATATCTATTTTATTATTTAGAAGAATTTTAATTGCATCGATTTTTCTTTTTGAAGCAAGAGAAAAAAGAAAGGTTCTTCCTTTTTCATCTCTTTGATTTATGTCTATGCCATTGTTAATAAGTTTTTGTACTTTATCTGCATCCACAGTACTTTTTAGAAGCTCTTTTTCCAAAACTTCTGAGGTATTACCCTTGAACAACTTTAACATACATAAATCCTTAATAACCAGCTATAGATTTTTGACTTATTTTACCTAAGTTTTTATTAATTTTTTTATTTAATATCTTTTTCTTCTTCTAGATTCTGTAAAAGATCTATTTTTGTTATTTTTTCCATCTCTTTCTTTTGAATCTGTTCTCTTATAGTTATTTCTAGTGTTAGGTCTATTGTTACTATCACTTATTAAATTCATTTTTAATGATTTCTCTATAAAAGAATTAAAAGAATTTCTTAAAATATATGCTTTATCATGATCAGGAAAGATTTCTGGCATCTTGTAAGAAAGCCATAAATATAAAGATATTTTCTTAACTTCATCCTCAACTAATAATAAATCTCTTTGAGTAATTGCTTTTTTTGGAAGTGTAATTGATGGTTTATAATGACACTGTTTCTTTTTGATAATTGAAGCAATATAAGCTTGATAAGCTTGTAATATAATCTGTGATCTAGTAGAAATTGGAGCTTGTGCAAGAAGGTATTTATCTTCTAGTTTTAAATTATGTCTAGTATCTACAATTCTTGAAGCTTCCAACATTGAAGATAAGTTTGCGGCTACAAAAGGTCCTGAGAAAATCATATTTTTTGCAAAATAGTTTAATATCTTTGTTAAAGAATTTGTTTTAATATGACTAGCTAAGCCTTCTAATTGTCCAGCATTAATTTTTACTTTAAATGGAGGTTTAATAGTTTTTACAGGTTTTTGATACTCTTCTTCTATATGAGATAAGACATCTCTTTTCGTTGCACCTAGGAATCCTGCTTCAAACTGTCCAAATCTTCCAGCACGTCCTGCTATTTGAACTATTTCATTTACATTAATTTTTCTTTTACTAATACCATCAAATTTTGTATCAGTTGTAAATAAAATTGTTTCAATTGGAAGATTTAATCCCATTGCAATTGCATCTGTTGCAATTAAAATTTCTGATTTTCCTTCTCTAAATCTTCTAGCTTCATCACGTCTTACTTCTGGTGATAAGTTTCCATAAATTACAGAAACTCTATATTTCTTTTGTAATTTTTGTTTAAATTTTAAAACGTCAGATCTTGAAAAAGCAATAAGAGCAGTTGCTGGTCTTAAATTATCTAAAGATATATGTTTTGGTAAAATTTTTAATTCATTTTTTCTTTTATGTCTTACAATTTCAAGTTCTTCATCTAAATAAGATGCAATTTTTTTAACAGCTTCTAACGCATTTACAGAACCTGTCATAATTACTTTTTTTGCAGGACATCCAATAATTGCATTAACCCATGCCCAACCTCTATCTGCATCATCAAGCATTTGAACTTCATCTATAACAGCAACATCAACATCTAAATCAAAGTCAATCATTTCAATAGTTGAACATACATGTGCTGCATCTTCATTTAACATTTGTTCTTCCCCTGTAATTAGGGATGCATCCATTTTTGAAGCTTTTAAATCTTCATAACCTTCTAGGGCTAATAATCGTAATGGTGCTAAGTATAGACCTGAGTTTGATTCTTTTAATTTCTGCATTGCATTATATGTTTTACCAGAGTTTGTAGGTCCTACATAGAATTCCAGTTTTCTATTAAGGCTTCTAGCTAAAGGATATAATGATTTTAAATCACAATTTAAAAGGGTGTGTAGTTGTTCTTGCCAATTTTCTTTCATGGGCGTATTATAGTAAATACTATATAATATCGCATTAAACAAAAGAGGATAATTGATGAATTGTGAATATTTTGGTAAGTGTGGTTCATGTACACTACACGACAAAACTTATGAAGAGCAACTAGAATTTAAAAAACAAAGAGAAGAAACAAGATTTTCAAATTTTACAAATGATAAGTTTGACATCATCACAAGTGCACCACAAAACTTCAGAAATAGAGCTGAATTTAGAATTTGGAAGAATTTCGACAAAAATGATAAACCTACATTATCTTATGCAATGACTAGTTTAGAAAAAACTACTTTAGAAATCAATTCCTGTCAAATCGTAAGCTTGGAAATACAAAGTATTATGCCAGGCTTACTAGCAGATATTCAAGCGAATGAAACAATGGCTTTTAAAATTTATGCTGTTGAGTTCTTAGGATCTACGACAAATGATATGTTAGTTACACTAATTTATCACAGAAAACTAGATGAAAACTGGAATATTGAAGCTAAGAAGCTAGAAGAAAAATATGATATTAAAATTATTGGAAGATCTAGAAAACAAAAAGTTGTTTTAACAGAAGATTTTATTAGCGAAACGCTAAACATCAATGGTGATGATTATAAATTCCAATATAAAGAAGGTGGATTCACTCAACCTAATACAAAAGTAAATGTAAAAATGATTGAATGGGTTTTAAATAATATTGAACAATCCCAAAATGATTTATGTGAACTATACTGTGGTGGGGGTAATTTCACTATTCCATTATCAACAAAATTTAGAAAAGTATTAGCAACAGAAATTTCAAAAACATCAATTAATTCTGCAAAAACAAACTGTGAATTAAATAACAATACAAATATCGATTTTATTAGAATGAGTGCAGAAGAATTCGTAGAAGCTTTAGAGTCAAAAAGAGTATTTCAAAGATTAAAAGATATTGATTTAAAAGAGTATAAATTTGATTCAATTTTCGTAGATCCTCCAAGGGCTGGACTTGATGATTTAACAAGATCACTAGTTACTTCTTATGATCAAATTATCTATATTTCGTGTAATCCAGAGACATTGCATAGAGATTTAGAAGAGCTAACTAAGACTCATAAAATAGATAAATTTGCATTATTTGATCAGTTTGCATACACTAATCACATTGAAACAGGTGTTATTTTAACCAAAAATTAATTTTAGCTTAGGTAGAATCATGTATATATGTAATGTAGAACCCTAAAATAAGGTCAGAAAATGAAAATAAATACAAATATTGCTTCATTAGCAGCACAAGAAGCAAATACTAATACGAATAATAAGTTAACAAACTCTTTATCAAAATTGTCATCAGGACTTAGAATAAATAAAGCTTCTGATGATGCTTCTGGGTTAGCTATTGCTGATAAGTTAAGAACTCAAGCAAGCTCAATTGGTCAAGCAATTTCAAATGGTAATTCTGCTGTTGCAATGATGCAAATTGCTGATAAAGCTATGGCTGAGCAATCTAATATTTTAGATATTGTAAAAACTAAACTTATTCAAGCTGCCACTGATACAACGTCAGAAGAAGGTAGAACAGCTATTGGTAAAGATGTTGATAAATTGTTAAATCAATTAAATAATATTGCTGAGCAAACAAATTACAATGGAACTACTTTACTTCAAGGAGCAACATCTGCTTCAGCTGCAGCAACATTAACATTCCAAATGGGTGAAACAAGTAGTGACACAATTGGTTCAACAGGTGGAGTAAGATCAAATGTTTCAGGATTAACACTTGAAGCACTACAGTCTGCTGCAGCAAGTGGTGGAACAACTGCATTTACAGCTGTAGCCGCTAGAGGATTCCTTGATGATATAGATAGCGCACTTAATACACTAAATGGATGGAGAGCAGACTTCGGGTCAACTCAAAACCAATTAGAGTCAGCTGTTAGAAACCAAATGACTCAGCAAACTAATATTAAAGCTGCTGAATCTGTTATTAGAGATGTTGATTACGCAGCTGAATCGGCTAACTTCAATAAATTAAATATTATTTCACAAGCAGGTACTTATGCAATGAGTCAAGCTAATAATGTTCAACAAAATGTTACAAGATTACTTCAATAACAATATTAAACTATTAATACTAGAAAAAGGTTGGATATTTATTCAACCTTTTTTTATTTCTCTATTTTGTTTAATCTAATATTAAGAATTGGTGTGTAATAATTACATCATGCCTTATAGGAATTAATTGATTCCGAAGAGTGGTTAACTCTATGCTCAATAAAATGAGAATGTTTTCAGGCTCCCGTGTCAGGGTAAATCTTTTAATATAAAAGGATTTATTATGAGAATTAATACAAACGTTGCTTCACTTAATGCAAGAGAAGCTGCAACAAATACTAACAACAACCTTCAAAGCTCTTTAGAGAAATTAAGTTCTGGTCTTAGAATCAATAAAGCATCAGACGATGCATCAGGTTTAGCAATTGCTGATAAATTAAGAACTCAAGCTAGCTCTATTGGTCAATCAATCTCAAATGGTAATTCTGCTGTTTCTTTAACACAAATCGCTGATAAAGCTATGGCTGAACAATCTAATATTTTAGATATCGTTAAAACTAAACTTGTTCAAGCTGCTACTGATACTACTTCAGAAGAAGGTAGAACTGCAATTGGTAAAGATATAGATAAATTGTTAACTCAATTAAATAATATTTCTAGCCAAACAAATTATAATGGTACTACTTTATTAGAGTCTTCTACAGGAACTAGTGCAACGGCATTAACATTCCAAATGGGTGAAACTGCTACAGATATTATTCAAACAACAGCTGGTGTTAAATCTAATGTTTCTGGTTTAGGATTAGAAGCTATTAAATCAGGTGCCGCTTCTGGTGGTACTGCTGCTGCGTTTAGTGCGGGTGCAGCAAGAGGATATATGGCAACTGTTGATACAGCATTAAATACGCTAAATGGATGGAGAGCGGACTTCGGTTCTACTCAAAATCAATTAGAGTCAGCTGTTAGAAACCAAATGACTCAGCAAACTAATATTAAAGCTGCTGAATCTGTTATTAGAGATGTTGATTACGCAGCTGAATCTGCTAATTTCAACAAACAGAACATTATTGCTCAAGCTGGTACTTATGCTATGAGTCAAGCTAATGCTGTTCAACAAAACGTTACTAGATTACTTCAATAATTTAGTTTAAGTAATACTTTTTAGTATTACTTTTAACGTTTTATAATATAACGAGATTTATACAAATAGTATTTAGTAATTTATATTCGTATTTAGGGATAAGAGATTGGAACACTTTTAATTTAGGGGTCAATGGATTCCGAAGAAAGCTCTCTTTCTATGCTCAATAACATGAGAATGTTTCAGGCTCCCGCGTCAGGGTAAATCTTTTAATATAAAAGGATTTATTATGAGAATTAATACAAATGTTGCCTCTTTAAATTCACAAGAGAGTGCAACAAACACACAAAACAACTTAAGAAGCTCATTAGAGAAATTAAGTTCGGGATTGAGAATTAATAAAGCTAGTGATGATGCTTCTGGTTTAGCAATTGCTGATAAACTAAGAACTCAAGCTAATTCTATTGGTCAATCAATTTCAAATGGTAATTCGGCTGTTGCTTTAACGCAAATCGCTGATAAAGCTATGGCTGAGCAGTCTAATATAATTGATATTGTTAAAACTAAACTTATCCAAGCTGCTACAGATACTACTTCTAATGAAGGTAGAAAAGCAATTGGTAAAGATATTGATAAATTAATGGATCAATTAAATAATATTGCAACACAAACGAACTATAATGGTACAACACTATTAGCTGGTGCCGCAGGACAATCTGCTAATAATCTTACATTCCAAATGGGTGAGACAAGTAATGATACTATTGCAACTACTTCAGGAGTAAGAGCAACTGTTTCAGGTTTATCATTAAGTGGATTACAATCAG
Source organism: Poseidonibacter lekithochrous (assembly GCF_013283835.1). Lineage (GTDB taxonomy): Bacteria > Campylobacterota > Campylobacteria > Campylobacterales > Arcobacteraceae > Poseidonibacter > Poseidonibacter lekithochrous. The sequence continues at coordinate 3,389,475 of NZ_CP054052.1, forward strand.
GTGTTACTACTGGACTATCAGCAGATTTTACTGCTGCAGGTGCAAGAGGATTCCTTGATGATGTAGATAGCGCATTAAATACACTAAATGGATGGAGAGCGGACTTCGGTTCTACTCAAAATCAATTAGAGTCAGCTGTTAGAAACCAAATGACTCAGCAAACTAATATTAAAGCTGCTGAATCTGTTATTAGAGATGTTGATTACGCAGCGGAGTCTGCTAACTTCAATAAACAAAACATTATTGCTCAAGCTGGTACTTATGCTATGAGTCAATCAAATGCCACACAACAAAATGTTTTAAGATTACTTCAATAGAAGTAATCTTGGCATTTCATTTCAGATCAATTCTTAATATTTAATCTAATATTAAGAATTGGTGTGTAATAATAATATGATACCTATTAGGAATTAATTGATTCCGAAGAGTGGTTAACTCTATGCTCAATAAAATGAGAATGTTTTTAGGCTCCCGTGTCAGGGTAAATCTTTTCAAGTAAAAAGGATTTATTATGAGAATTAATACAAATGTTGCTTCACTTAATGCAAGAGAAGCTGCAACAAATACTAACAACAACCTTCAAAGCTCTTTAGAGAAATTAAGTTCTGGTCTTAGAATCAATAAAGCTTCTGATGATGCATCAGGTTTAGCAATTGCTGATAAACTAAGAACTCAAGCTAATTCTATTGGACAATCAATCTCAAATGGTAATTCGGCTGTTGCTTTAACGCAAATCGCTGATAAAGCTATGGCTGAACAATCTAATATTTTAGATATCGTTAAAACTAAACTTATTCAAGCTTCAACTGATACTACTTCAGATGAAGGTAGAGCTGCAATTGGTAAAGATGTTGATAAATTGTTAGCGCAATTAAATAACATTGCTGAGCAAACAAATTATAATGGTACTAAACTTTTAGAAGGTGCAAACTCAGCTGCTGCTGCAACTGCATTAACATTCCAAATGGGTGAAACTGCTTCTGATACAATTGCAACTGCTGCTGGAGTTCAGTCTACTACAACAGGTTTAACTTTAGATACATTATCAGTTTCTGCTGCTGCAGGATTTGCATCTGCAGGTTCAGCAAGAGCATTCTTAGATGATGTAGATAGTGCATTAAATACACTAAATGGATGGAGAGCGGACTTCGGTTCTACTCAAAACCAATTAGAGTCAGCTGTTAGAAACCAAATGACTCAGCAAACTAATATTAAAGCTGCTGAATCTGTTATTAGAGATGTTGATTACGCAGCTGAATCTGCTAATTTCAACAAACAGAACATTATTGCTCAGGCTGGTACTTATGCTATGAGTCAAGCTAATGCTGTTCAACAAAATGTTACGAGATTATTACAATAATATTTATTAGTTTTTTAATAAATTAAAATATTGTATAAAATTCACTTAACTACTAATTTAAGATTACTTCTAAAGAAGTAGTCTTAATTATAAGAAAAATGATATAGGAATTTTTAATCAAATTAAGAATTTCTATATTATTTTAAATAATATAATATAGGTATCAATGGATTCCGAAGAGGGTAACCTCTATGCTTGTTGAAACAAGAATGTCTTAAGGCTCCCGTGTCAGGGTAAATCTTTTAAAATAAAAGGATTTATTATGAGAATCAATACAAATATTGCCTCTATGCAAGCCAGAGAGGCTGCAACAAATACAAATAATAATCTATCAAGCTCTTTAGAGAAACTAAGTTCTGGTCTTAGAATCAATAAAGCTTCTGATGATTCATCTGGTTTATCAATTGCTGATAAACTAAGAACGCAAGCAAGTTCTATTGGACAATCAATCTCAAATGGTAACTCTGCTGTTGCTTTAACACAAATCGCTGATAAAGCTATGGCTGAGCAATCTAATATTTTAGATATTGTTAAAACTAAACTTATCCAAGCTGCTACAGATACTACTTCAGATGAAGGTAGAAATGCAATTGGTAAAGATATTAATAAATTATTAACACAATTAAATAATATCTCTAGTCAGACAAACTACAATGGTACTACCTTATTAGAAGGTGCCAGTGCAGGAGATTCTGCTGCTGCATTAACATTCCAAATGGGTGAAGCTAGTACAGATACAATTGTAACAGCAGGAACAGTAAGATCAAATACTGGAGGTTTAGCGTTAAGTGGACTTAAAGATGACGCATCAGGTGGAGCTGCAAACTTAAGTGCAGCAGCATCAAGAGCTTATCTTGATGATGTAGATACAGCACTTAACACACTAAATGGATGGAGAGCGGACTTCGGGTCAACTCAAAACCAATTAGAGTCAGCTGTTAGAAACCAAATGACTCAGCAAACTAATATTAAAGCTGCTGAATCTGTTATTAGAGATGTTGATTACGCAGCTGAATCTGCTAATTTCAACAAACAGAACATTATTGCTCAAGCTGGTACTTATGCTATGAGTCAAGCTAATGCTGTTCAACAAAATGTTACGAGATTATTACAATAGTATTTAGAAATTTTGTATTCGTATTTAGGGATAAGAGATTGGAACACTTTTAATTTAGGGGTCAATGGATTCCGAAGAAAGCTCTCTTTCTATGCTCAATAACATGAGAATGTTTCAGGCTCCCGCGTCAGGGTAAATCTTTTAATATAAAAGGATTTATTATGAGAATTAATACAAATGTTGCTTCTTTAAATTCACAAGAGAATGCAACAAGCACACAAAACAACTTAAGAAACTCATTAGAGAAATTAAGTTCGGGATTGAGAATTAATAAAGCTAGTGATGATGCTTCTGGTTTAGCAATTGCTGATAAACTAAGAACTCAAGCTAATTCTATTGGTCAATCAATCTCAAATGGTAATTCGGCTGTTGCTTTAACGCAAATCGCTGATAAAGCTATGGCTGAGCAATCTAATATTTTAGATATTGTTAAAACTAAACTTATCCAAGCTGCTACTGATACTACTTCGCAAGAAGGTAGAGAAGCAATTGGTAAGGATGTTAGTAAATTATTAGATCAAATTAATAATATTGCTAGTCAAACAAACTATAATGGAACTACATTATTACAAGCTGATGCTACAATAAGTGGAGCAGCAGGAACAGCATTAACATTTCAGATGGGTGAAACTACTAATGATACAATTACAACTACAGCAGGAGTAAGATCAAATGCATCTGGGCTTGACCTTACAGCATTAAAGTCTGCTGCAGCAAGTGGAACATCTGCTGTATTTGATGCAGCTGCATCTAGAGGTTATATGGCAGCTGTTGATACAGCATTAAATACGCTAAATGGATGGAGAGCGGACTTCGGTTCTACTCAAAATCAATTAGAGTCAGCTGTTAGAAACCAAATGACTCAGCAAACTAATATTAAAGCTGCTGAATCTGTTATTAGAGATGTTGATTACGCAGCGGAGTCTGCTAACTTCAATAAACAAAATATTATTGCTCAAGCTGGTACGTATGCTATGAGTCAATCAAATGCCACACAACAAAATGTTTTAAGATTACTTCAATAGAAGTAATCTTGGCATTTCATTTCAGATCAATTTTTATTACATTTAATCTAAAATTAAGAATTGGTGTGTAATAATAACATTATGCCTTATAGGAATTAATTGATTCCGAAGAGTGGTTAACTCTATGCTTGTTGAAACAAGAACATTTTTAGGCTCCCGTGTCAGGGTAAATCTTTTAATATAAAAGGATTTATTATGAGAATTAATACAAACGTTGCTTCACTTAATGCAAGAGAAGCTGCAACAAATACTAACAACAACCTTCAAAGCTCTTTAGAGAAATTAAGCTCTGGTCTTAGAATCAATAAAGCTTCTGATGATGCATCAGGTTTAGCAATTGCTGATAAATTAAGAACTCAAGCTAGCTCTATTGGTCAATCAATCTCAAATGGTAATTCAGCTGTTGCTTTAACGCAAATTGCTGATAAAGCTATGGCTGAACAATCTAATATTTTAGATATTGTTAAAACTAAACTTATTCAAGCTGCTACTGATACTACTTCAGATGAAGGTAGAGCTGCAATTGGTAAAGATGTTAATAAATTATTAAGTCAATTAGATAATATTGCTAAACAAACAAATTATAATGGTACTGAATTATTACAAGCATCAGCAGCTGATACAGGTGCTGGAACTGCATTAACATTCCAAATGGGTGAAAATGCTGCTGACATAATTGCAACTACGGCTGGTGTTCAGTCTAATACTGTTGGATTAGGTTTAGCAAGTGCACAAGCTTCTGCTGCTGCAGGATTTGCATCTGCTGGTTCAGCAAGAGCACTTTTAGTTGATGTAGATAGTGCATTAAATACACTAAATGGATGGAGAGCAGACTTCGGGTCAACTCAAAACCAATTAGAGTCAGCTGTTAGAAACCAAATGACTCAGCAAACTAATATTAAAGCTGCTGAATCTGTTATTAGAGATGTTGATTACGCAGCGGAGTCTGCTAATTTCAACAAACAGAACATTATTGCTCAAGCTGGTACTTATGCTATGAGTCAAGCTAATGCTGTTCAACAAAATGTTACGAGATTATTACAATAGTATTTAGAAATTTTGTATTCGTATTTAGGGATAAGAGATTGAAACACTTTTAATTTAGGGGTCAATGGATTCCGAAGAAAGCTCTCTTTCTATGCTCAATAACATGAGAATGTTTCAGGCTCCCGCGTCAGGGTAAATCTTTTAATATAAAAGGATTTATTATGAGAATTAATACAAATGTTGCTTCTTTAAATTCACAAGAGAATGCAACAAGCACACAAAACAACTTAAGAAACTCATTAGAGAAATTAAGTTCGGGATTGAGAATTAATAAAGCTAGTGATGATGCTTCTGGTTTAGCAATTGCTGATAAACTAAGAACTCAAGCTAATTCTATTGGTCAATCAATCTCAAATGGTAATTCGGCTGTTGCTTTAACGCAAATCGCTGATAAAGCTATGGCTGAGCAATCTAATATTTTAGATATTGTTAAAACTAAACTTGTTCAAGCTGCTACTGATACTACTTCAGATGAAGGTAGAGCTGCAATTGGTAAAGATGTTAATAAATTATTAAGTCAATTAGATAATATTGCTAAACAAACAAATTATAATGGTACTGAATTATTACAAGCATCAGCAGCTGATACAGGTGCTGGAACTGCATTAACATTCCAAATGGGTGAAAATGCTGCTGACATAATTGCAACTACGGCTGGTGTTCAGTCTAATACTGTTGGATTAGGTTTAGCAAGTGCACAAGCTTCTGCTGCTGCAGGATTTGCATCTGCTGGTTCAGCAAGAGCACTTTTAGTTGATGTAGATAGTGCATTAAATACACTAAATGGATGGAGAGCGGACTTCGGTTCTACTCAAAATCAATTAGAGTCAGCTGTTAGAAACCAAATGACTCAGCAAACTAATATTAAAGCTGCTGAATCTGTTATTAGAGATGTTGATTACGCAGCGGAGTCTGCTAACTTCAATAAACAAAATATTATTGCTCAAGCTGGTACTTATGCTATGAGTCAGTCGAATGCTATACAACAAAATGTTACAAGATTACTTCAATAGAAGTAATCTTGGCATTTCATTACACACCAATTCTTTAATATTTTAATCTAATATTAAGAATTGGTGTGTAATAATAACATTATGCCTTATAGGAATTAATTAATTCCGAAGAGTGGTTAACTCTATGCTTGGTGAAACAAGAACGTTTTTAGGCTCCCGTGTCAGGGTAAATCTTTTCAAGTAAAAAGGATTTATTATGAGAATTAATACAAACGTTGCTTCACTTAATGCAAGAGAAGCTGCAACAAATACTAACAACAACCTTCAAAGCTCTTTAGAGAAATTAAGTTCTGGTCTTAGAATCAATAAAGCATCAGATGATGCTTCTGGACTTTCTATCGCTGATAAATTAAGAACTCAAGCTAGTTCTATTGGACAATCAATCTCAAATGGTAATTCTGCTGTTTCTTTAACGCAAATTGCGGATAAAGCTATGGCTGAGCAATCTAATATTTTAGATATCGTTAAAACTAAACTTATTCAAGCTTCAACTGATACTACATCTAATGAAGGTAGAAAAGCAATTGGTAAAGATATTGATAAATTAATGGATCAATTGAATAACATTGCAAAACAGACAAACTACAATGGTACTACATTATTACAAGCAACTTCAACAAGTACAGACTCTGCTGGAAAACTTACATTCCAAATGGGAGAAACAGCTACAGATATTATTGAAACAAAATCTGGAGTAACTTCAAATACTTCTGGATTATTAGTAGATGATATTCAATCAGCTGTAGCAACAGGATTATCAGCTGACTTTGATGCAACTGCAGCTAGAGGTTTTCTTGATGATATAGATACAGCACTTAACACACTAAATGGATGGAGAGCGGACTTCGGGTCAACTCAAAACCAATTAGAGTCAGCTGTTAGAAACCAAATGACTCAGCAAACTAATATTAAAGCTGCTGAATCTGTTATTAGAGATGTTGATTACGCAGCTGAATCTGCTAATTTCAACAAACAGAACATTATTGCTCAAGCTGGTACTTATGCTATGAGTCAAGCTAATGCTGTTCAACAAAATGTTACGAGATTATTACAATAGTATTTAGAAATTTTGTATTCGTATTTAGGGATAAGAGATTGGAACACTTTTAATTTAGGGGTCAATGGATTCCGAAGAAAGCTCTCTTTCTATGCTCAATAACATGAGAATGTTTCAGGCTCCCGCGTCAGGGTAAATCTTTTAATATAAAAGGATTTATTATGAGAATTAATACAAATGTTGCCTCTTTAAATTCACAAGAGAGTGCAGCTAACACACAAAACAACTTAAGAAGCTCATTAGAGAAATTAAGTTCGGGATTGAGAATTAATAAAGCTAGTGATGATGCTTCTGGTTTAGCAATTGCTGATAAACTAAGAACTCAAGCTAATTCTATTGGTCAATCAATTTCAAATGGTAATTCGGCTGTTGCTTTAACGCAAATCGCTGATAAAGCTATGGCTGAGCAATCTAATATTTTAGATATTGTTAAAACTAAACTTGTTCAAGCTAGTACTGATACTACTTCACAAGAAGGTAGAGATGCTATTGGTAAAGATATTACAAAGCTATTAGGTCAGTTAAATAATATTGCTAGTCAAACAAACTATAATGGAACAGAATTGTTACAAGCTTCTGAAGCAAGTACTGCATCAGGAACTGCATTAACATTCCAAATGGGTGAAAACCTAGCAGATACTATTGCAACAACTGCAGGTGTTCAATCTAACACTGTTGGATTAGCTTTAAGTGCTCTTAAAGATGCAGCTTCAGCTGGAACAACTACAGGATTTAGTGCTGGAGATACAAGAGGTTTCATGGCAACTGTTGATACAGCATTAAATACGCTAAATGGATGGAGAGCGGACTTCGGTTCTACTCAAAATCAATTAGAGTCAGCTGTTAGAAACCAAATGACTCAGCAAACTAATATTAAAGCTGCTGAATCTGTTATTAGAGATGTTGATTACGCAGCGGAGTCTGCTAACTTCAATAAACAAAATATTATTGCTCAAGCTGGTACTTATGCTATGAGTCAATCAAATGCCACACAACAAAATGTTTTAAGATTACTTCAATAGAAGTAATCTTGGCATTTCATTTTAGATCAATTTTTAAATTATTTTAATCTAATTTTAAGAATTGGTGTGTAATAATAACATTATGCCTTATAGGAATTAATTAATTCCGAAGAGTGGTTAACTCTATGCTTGGTGAAACAAGAACGTTTTTAGGCTCCCGTGTCAGGGTAAATCTTTTAATATAAAAGGATTTATTATGAGAATTAATACAAACGTTGCTTCACTTAATGCAAGAGAAGCTGCAACAAATACTAACAACAACTTATCAAGCTCTTTAGAGAAATTAAGTTCTGGTCTTAGAATCAATAAAGCTTCTGATGATGCTTCTGGTCTTTCTATCGCTGATAAATTAAGAACTCAAGCTAGTTCTATTGGACAATCAATCTCAAATGGTAATTCGGCTGTTGCTTTAACGCAAATCGCTGATAAAGCTATGGCTGAGCAATCTAATATTTTAGATATTGTTAAAACGAAACTTATCCAAGCTGCTACTGATACTACATCTGATGATGGTAGAAAAGCAATTGGTAAAGATATCAATAAATTATTAAGTCAGTTAAATAATATTGCTGAACAAACTAATTATAATGGTACTAAACTTTTAGAAGGTGCAAATTCTGGTGCTGCTGCTGGTCAGCTTACATTCCAAATGGGTGAAAATTCTGCGGATACTATTCAGACAGCAACAGGTGTACAGTCGACAACAACTGGTTTAGCATTAGATACAATTACAGATGATGTAATAGTTTCTGCAACTTTTGATGCAGCTTATGCAAGAGCATCACTTGATGATGTTGACAGTGCATTAAATACACTAAATGGATGGAGAGCGGACTTCGGTTCTACTCAAAATCAATTAGAGTCAGCTGTTAGAAACCAAATGACTCAGCAAACTAATATTAAAGCTGCTGAATCTGTTATTAGAGATGTTGATTACGCAGCGGAGTCTGCTAATTTCAACAAACAGAACATTATTGCTCAAGCTGGTACTTATGCTATGAGTCAAGCTAATGCTGTTCAACAAAATGTTACGAGATTATTACAATAGTATTTAGAAATTTTGTATTCGTATTTAGGGATAAGAGATTGAAACACTTTTAATTTAGGGGTCAATGGATTCCGAAGAAAGCTCTCTTTCTATGCTCAATAACATGAGAATGTTTCAGGCTCCCGCGTCAGGGTAAATCTTTTAATATAAAAGGATTTATTATGAGAATTAATACAAATGTTGCCTCTTTAAATTCACAAGAGAGTGCAGCTAACACACAAAACAACTTAAGAAGCTCATTAGAGAAATTAAGTTCGGGATTGAGAATTAATAAAGCTAGTGATGATGCTTCTGGTTTAGCAATTGCTGATAAACTAAGAACTCAAGCTAATTCTATTGGTCAATCAATTTCAAATGGTAATTCGGCTGTTGCTTTAACGCAAATCGCTGATAAAGCTATGGCTGAGCAATCTAATATTTTAGATATTGTTAAAACTAAACTTATCCAAGCTGCTACTGATACTACATCTGATGATGGTAGAAAAGCAATTGGTAAAGATATCAATAAATTATTAAGTCAGTTAAATAATATTGCTGAACAAACTAATTATAATGGTACTAAACTTTTAGAAGGTGCAAATTCTGGTGCTGCTGCTGGTCAGCTTACATTCCAAATGGGTGAAAATTCTGCGGATACTATTCAGACAGCAACAGGTGTACAGTCGACAACAACTGGTTTAACACTAGATACAATTACAGATGATGTAATAGTTTCTGCAACTTTTGATGCAGCTTATGCAAGAGCATCTCTTGATGATGTTGACAGTGCATTAAATACACTAAATGGATGGAGAGCGGACTTCGGTTCTACTCAAAATCAATTAGAGTCAGCTGTTAGAAACCAAATGACTCAGCAAACTAATATTAAAGCTGCTGAATCTGTTATTAGAGATGTTGATTACGCAGCGGAGTCTGCTAACTTCAATAAACAAAATATTATTGCTCAGGCTGGTACTTATGCTATGAGTCAATCAAATGCCACACAACAAAATGTTTTAAGATTACTTCAATAGAAGTAATCTTAGGCATACTAAACATAAAATAATAATCTAAGAATAAGTTTTATAAAATTTCTGTACAATCTTACTAACTAATATGAAGGCACCTTATGCAAGAAGAAATCGAAGAATTTAACCAAACACTACTAAATCTTTATTTTAATAATCTTAATTTTCTTAAAGAAAACCATCCACAAATTTTTGAAAAAGTTAATAAGTTATCTGATAACATTGAAAAAGGAATCCACAAGGAGAAGTATTCATTAGAATATAAAACTGAAGGATACTTTGATATTCTAAATATAGAGTCAAATGAATTTATTTATGGATTTAACAGTTATGATGAAGCTGATAAAAGAGCAAATATAACAAATTTTACGAAACATCACTCTTTAGATTTATTAAGAGTTGAACCAACAACAAATAAATTTGCATTAATGGGTTCTCATGGAGCAACAGTTCATTTAGTTGATTATCTAAATAAAAAAATTGATTTTGAAAATATAACTTTTTCAAAGATTTATAAATATATCTTTATAGGTGTTGGTGTTGGTGTTCATGTTCATGAGATCTATAAAAAAATTGACTCAATGAATACTTTAATAATTGAACCAAGTACTGAATTATTTAGGCTTAGTTTATTTACAACAGATTATTCTATATTTGAACAAGGAAACAAAAAACTGTTTTTATCTATTGGAGAAACAGAAGTTCAAAGAGAATATACATTAAGTACATTTACTGCTTATCATTCATATATGAACTATAATATTAAACATCATTTATTCTGGATTGATTATGAATATATCTTAGATGAAATTATAGGTTTTTATTCTCATAATCATGCAGGGGCATTCTCATTTAATAGTATATTACAGGTGTTTTCACGAACATTAGAATTTATGCATGAAAAAGAAAACTTCTTACAAAAAAGTTTAATAGAAGAACATACACCTTTAAAAAATAAAAAAGTTTTACTAATTAGTGGAGGACCTTCTGTTGATAATCATATAGATTGGATATATGAGAATCAAGATAAATTTATAATTATCTGTGTAGATGTAATTCTTAAAAAATTAGAAAAACATAAAGTTATTCCAGATATTGTAGTATCTATTGATCCATCACATTTAGTTGCAGAGTTCTTTAAAACAGAAGATGAAAATTTCTTAGAAAATAGTGCAATTATTTTCTTATCTCAACAAGATGAGACTGTATTAAATACTGTTAAGCACTTAAATGTTTACTTTTCACAAGTTTATTACATTTCTAAAAAAATTGGATACGCAATGTCTTTAGCAAATGTTGGTACATTCTCCCTTGCAATGGGATTACTACTAGATGCTAATGAACTATATTTAATTGGTAGTGATGCAGCCTTTGAGCAAGAAACAGGAAATAGATATGCAAAAGATAGTGGACATACACATGTTGATGAACATAAAGAGTCAGAAAAAAATGAAAATGAAAAAAATACAATTTCTTTTACTGATGTTATTGAAGTAAAAGGGAATCTAACAGATACAGTTAAAACAAATAGAGATTTATTTACATTCAAAAAAGATTATGAAGCATTTCTTCATACTGTAGTAAATGAAAAAGAATTTAAAGCATATAACCTTTCAGATGGAGCATATATAGAAGGACTAATTCCTTTAAATATTGAAGATATTAATATTGAAGATTCTCAAAGAAAAGAGTTTAATATAAAAGAAGTTATTGATAGTATTTCAATCAATGATATTGATGATATTGACTTTGAAGACGATATTAAAATTATAAATAGAATAATAAAAAAAGTAACAAAATATAAAAAAGTAAAGATTTCTTCTAAAAATAATTTCTTAGAATCTAAATTAGATATTATGATATGGATTTTAGAACAAAATAAAATTATGTCAAGTGGAATATTTGGAAATATATTCCTAAAGTATATTGAATTAATTGATATTTATATTAACTTCACATTAAATTTAGAACAAAGAGAATTAAATACTCCAAAAAATCTTGCTCAAATTAGAGATTATTGGTGTGATTCTTTAGTTGACTTACTAAAAAATATTAAAAAAGCAGTAAGTAAATAAGTAGAATTTTTTCTACTTATTTAAAAGTCCATATAGTAAAATATCTACATACTTACCATTTTTAAACATAGCCTCTTTTTGATGACCTTCTTTTTCCATTCCTAACTTAAGTGCTAACTTTTGCATAGGAGTATTTTCACTACTTGTACCACAGTAAACTCTATGTAGATTCAAAGTGGTAAAAGCATGATTGATTATCAAACTAGCCGCCTCATAAGCTAAACCTTTTCCATGATAGCCAGTTTCACCCATTACAATTGCAAATTCAGCACAAGAATCAATATAATTTATATTTTGAATACTAATATTACCTATATGTGTATTATCTTCTTTATAACAAACTGCTAAAACCAAGTTTGTATTAGAATTATTTACACTATCAATATATGATTTAGTTTTTTCTTTAGTATTTACAAATCTATGATGAGCATTATATTTACAAACTTCGGCATCATTTAACCAATTTACATAGTTACCATTTAAATCATTTTCATTTAATGCTCTAAGATAAACTTGTTCACCTTCAATAAAAATATCTTTCACTTCTTATCCTTATAGTCATTTAGAATATTTTTTAATTCATCAGAAGAATTAATTACTTCAACTTCTTTTATTGTATCTAAATTTTTTTTTGCTCCAATTTGAACACTATAGATAGGTTTTTCTAAAACTAAAGCTTCTTTAAAAACTGAAGAGTTTAAACCTAAAACTATTTTTGAATTAAATAAAACTTCTTGAATATTATAATCATCTTTATAAATTTTTATATTCTTATACTTACTTATGATTTGATCATATTTATTAGATTTTTCTGCTGGATGTAATTTAATAAAAACTACAATATTTGAATCTAATATAGATATAGTTTTTAATATGTCTTCAAGAAAATTGTATTCATTAAAGCCAAACTTATCCCCATATAAATCAGAAATATACTCCGTTAGAATTAATAAATAGTTCATTTTATGCTCAAGAATATCTTTATTTTTTGTAAGCATTTTTGTTTTATAAAAAACTTCTTTTAAATACTTTAGGTATAAATTTTCTTTCTCTATTATCCTATTTTTTAATAGGGGATACTCTAAAAAATCAAATTTGTTTTCATAGAATATTTCATCAGGTAAAAACTCTTCATTTAAAAGTTTTCCATTTATTGAAAATCTCATCTTTAAATTACCTGTAGCATCTAATAAAGATATAGTTTTATAAACAATATTTTTTGACTCTCTTATTACTTCCATTTCATAATCAGAGTGCATTCCTGATGTTCCCGTTATAACAAAATCATTTTGTTTAAAATCAATCTTTTCCTCACAAATCAATGAAGGTACATGATTTTCAAATATTTTTAAAGCAGGTCCTTTTGGAAAACACTTTACTTCATAACCTTCTTTATTTTTATAATATGCATAAGCCATTGCAAGATTAGCTCCTCCTGCATCATATGAAAAAACTAAAATACGATTATTTAAGTTCATCTATATTTTCACAAACTTTCACATATGCAGAAATAACATCATTTACATCATCTAAAGATAAAGGACTTCTTGTAAAATCATGAGTCCAAAGCTTGTTGTAATGCATATCTTCAACTACAGGACAAGTTCCTTTCTCATAAGATATTTCATCTTTAAAGGCAAATCCTTTTGAATTATAAGCTATCTTATTTTGAAACATAGGAATTAAATATAAAGGTTTAACATACCCTTGTCCAATAGGAACACCTTCATTTTCTCTACCCTCAACTGCTTCTAATTCTGCTTTTACTGCTGTAATAAATTTATCTCTTGAAATTCCAGCTATTTCTTCTAAGAACTGAAATGTTTGAAAATAATAAGCGTGAGTTCTATTATCTAATTTTACAGTTTTAATAAAATTATATTTATCTAAAGCTTCATTATATAATTTTGCATACTCTTGTCTAATTTTAAGTTCAGTATCTAATTTCTTAAGTTGTTCAATACCTATTGCTGCTTGAATCTCTGTTAGTCTAAAATTAAAGCCTAACATATTTTCAAGTTGTATATCACCTTTGTTTTCAACAACAGATTCTGCATGATTTCTAATTAACTGCATTTTATTTGCTAAGGTATCGTTATTTGTAATACAAACACCACCCTCACCTGTATGAATATGTTTATGATAGTTTAAACTAAAAATTCCAATATCCCCAATAGTTCCTACAAACTTATCATGATATTTAGTTCCAGGAGCTTGTGCACAATCTTCAATTACATATAAATTATGTTCTTTTGCAACTTCCATAATTTCATTCATATTTGAAGGACAACCAAAAATATGTACAACTACAATTGCTTTTGTATTTTCATTTATATTCTTTTTTATTGAATCAATACAAAAAGAATAAGTTTCAGGCTCTAGATCACAAAATACAGGAGTAGCATTCCAAAATAATGGAGCTGATGCAGAAATAGACATAGAATAAGACGAAACTAATACCTCATCACCTAATCCAACTCCACAAGCACCTAAGGCAGCTATTATCCCTGAAGTATTTGAGTTAACAGAGATAGAATGTTTTACTTCAAAATACTCACTCCAAGCCTTTTCAAACTCTTGTATTTTATCTCCCCCATAAAAGTCTTCATGCCAAGCTCCTAAGTATTTAGAAAGAACTCCTGATTGCATTACTTTTATAACTTCATTTATCTCATTTTGATCTATATTATTATATCTTGGGAAAAGTTTATCTCTTACTTTGTCCCCACCATTAATTGCTAATACAGACATTTTTAATCCTTATTTATTTTCTAATATTTTTTCTATAAATTTAAAATTACTTAATTCATCTTTGTAAGAAGATGTTATTGTTTTATTTTTTTCCAAATGTAAATAAAGTTCTTCATATACATTATAAATTAGTTTTTTTGATATATTATTTTCATAAGAAGTATTTTCATCTATAAAATTATAGCCCTTATATTCGATACTCTCATTTATATTAAAATAAGAAATTTTTTGTTTGCTATTTATATACTCTATAACTTGTTTTTCAAAATAAAGTTTGAATTCAATAATATTATATTTTGTATGATCATGTGATATAAAATGTATGGGAACTATTTTATTTTTATATTTAATCTTTATAAAAATATCGTAAGTCAAATCTTCTTCACTAAAACCAAGTGAGCTATCAAGGATAGAAGAAGATATTATCTCAGGACTATCAAATAAAAAGTTAATTAAATCAATAAAATGTGAGCCATTATTTTTTAAACCCTTCACATAATTTAAAATGATTTTATTAATCAATCCAAATTTATCATTTCGTATTTCTTCTCTTAATTTAATCAAAGGTTCTTGAAATCGTCTCATATAGTTTACCACTAGTTTATCTTTAAAAAAATTATCTAAGTTTTCATATTCATTTTTATTATAAAACAGTGGTTTTTCAACTAAAAACAATTTTATATTACTATTTTTAAAATAATTTAATATTTCAAAATGTAAATTTGTAGGAGCAGCAATTACTAAGATATCTATATTAGATGTATCTAATAATTCATATGAGTTTAAATACTTTACATTTGGAAATAAGTCTTTTAAAAGTCCTATGTTCTTATCACTTGGGTCAACAACATATTTTAAATCAAACTCTTTATGTAAATATATTGCTTTTGCATGCGAATATGCCCTATTAGTATCTTGTTTATTATAATCATATAATAAACCTATATTTCCCATTCCTAATAGTGCAACATTAATCACTAGCTTAAACCTTTTCTTTCTATAAGTACATTTATATCTAATAGCTCAGGATTAGACTTTACGTACTTAATAATATCATCTAGTGTAAAATCTATTGTATTAAAATGATTTGCAATAGCACTCATTATTTCATAATCTTCTTTTGTATCTAAAGTAATAGATAGTTCTGGGTAGTACAAAGAAGAAGGAGCTTCTACGTTAAAAATATTATATTTTCCACTTGTGTAAAACTCAGGAGTAACATGCTCTTTATCTACATATTGCAACTCTTTTTTAGAGATCTCTTTTAATGCTTCATATTTATAAACTTGTACAGACATTCCAATAGGATAAGTATGCTCAATCCAATTACTAACATAGTCATATGAGTTATTCAAATAAACTTCTATTACCTTATCCACAATTGTATAATCTAAGAAAGGGCAATCCCCTGTTAGTTCTACAATAATATCTGTTTCATACTCTTCATGGGTTTGTAAAACTCTTTCAAATACATTGTCTTCACTACCTCTAAAATAACTAATATTATTTGATTTACAAAAATCTACAATTGCATCATCTTCTTTATTTATAGTTGTCGCAATTATAATATCATTTACATATTTAGATTTTTTAATTCTTTGTACCATCATATCAAGAACAAAAGTATTACCTAAAGGAAGCATAACCTTACCTGGTAATCTACTTGATGTCATTCTAGCTTCTATTGAAACATTGATTTTCATTTTAAACCTTAGTTAGTTTTTTCTAATAAGAACCAAGAGATATCATCTTGATGGAAATTATTATCTCGGTGGTAAGCAAAACCATAATCAACTAATCGTAAGTCTTCATATTTATCAAGTAATTCTCCAGCAAAATCTCTTTTAAATAGTTTTCCTTCATGACCTCTATAATTTACCTCAACTGGTGTTGGGTTATAGTATTCTGCCACTAAGATATATTTACTACTTGTTTCATACAACTTCTTATATACAGCATCTAAGTACTCAGGATTAATATGAATTAAAACAACTTTTGTAAATACTAAATCTCTTTTTTCTTTACATTCAAAATCAAAAATTGACTCATTATGAATAGTATTAAGGAAATTTAGTTTTTCTAAACTTGTACAAGCTTCTTTGTTTATTTCAATAGCAGAATATTTTGCAGATGGAAGTAATTGATTTAAAGCTAATAAGTTTAATCCTATATTTGCCCCAAACTCAATAACACTATTAATATTATGTGTTCTATCTAATACTTTTGAGAAAAAGTTAATATTGTTTTTTACTCTATCATAACTATTTCTCTTTATATATTCACTTCCCCATTCATTTGATGCCCAAAACTCTTCTTGTTCAGTTTTTAAACTCATATTCTTCTCCTTTTTAATCTTTTGCATTTTTTTGATAAACATGATTATTTATTTCATATATATATTCGTTATCTTTTAACATTGAAATTAACTCTTCATATGAGAACTCAATTTTATTTTCAAACTTTGAATATACTTCTTTTATTGCCTTATAGTCTGAGTTTTCATCTAAAGTTAATCTATATTTTGAATTATCATCCTGCTCTTCACAAGAACCAATTTTATATTTATCTTTATTAGATAGATAAATATATGGTGTTACATGTTCTTTTTCAAAATCTTCATTAGCATTATTATAACTCTCTTTTAAAACAGCAAAACTAAAAACTTCTACATCTAATCCTATAGGGATAGTTCTATTTATTCTATTAGACACATAATCATAATTTCCTTGAACAAACATATCAATTGCTTTTTCCATTAAAGATTGATCAATTAAAGGGCAATCAGAAGTAATTCTTACAATAATATCTTCATCTTTAGCATTGTACTTTTTAGCAGATAGATAATATCTCTCTAAAACGTTATTTGTACTACCTTTGAAATATTTAATATCTAAAGTTTCACACAAATCACTTATTGCTTCAGAACTATTATCATCTGTAGTAGCAATGATAATATTCTTTTTATATTTACCTAACCTATCCATAACTATTTCAAGAACACTCTTTTTACAAAGAGGTAACATAACTTTTTTAGGAAGCCTTGTTGAAGTCATCCTTGCTTGAATAATTATGAATAAATTTCTATTTTTCATTAAAAGTACTTAAGTATGAATAGTATAAAGAGTTATGCCATTTATTTTCAAACCAATATGTTTCTTTTAATTCTCCATCTAGTTTAAAACCTAAGCTGTCAAAGAAAACTTTCTTCTTTTCATCTATACTATATATTTCTGCCCATAATCTATGTAAATTTAGAATCTCAAAACCATAAGTTCTCATAAGCTCTGCAGCTTCAATAGCAAATACTTCATCAATATAAAGATCTTCGTATCCAATATAAATAGAAAAATCAGCACTTCTATTAACCCAGTCTATGTAACATAGTCCACAAACACCAATTATTTCATTTGTATCTAATTTAATAATTGCAAACATTTTGTTAATTGAGTTTTTATCACATATTGATTCAAACCATTTATTTTGATTAAAATCATTTAATTCATTAACTTCTCTAAAAAATTTTCTTTGACTAGGATTATTTCTCCAGTTTTTCAATTGAGGAAGATCTTCTTTTTCAAGAGCTCTTAATCCTACTACTTTCCCTTTAATCATATCTTGCCTTTTTTAAAAACTATACTTCAACAACTTGTGAATCACTTATAATCTTTTCTTTTTTTAATTTCTTAGCAAACTCAATAACATTATAATCATCATATTTAGCACTTACAATTTGGAAACCAAAAGGAAGATTATTTGGCCCTTTAAATTTTGGAGTTGCAAGTATAGGTAAACCTAATAGAGTCCAAATTAAAGTAGAATCAGGATGATTATTGTAATCTAAACCTTTAGGCGCTTCACTTGAACTTGATAAAGTTAACACAACATCATAATTGTTTTTAATCCAAGCATTAAACTCTTTACTCATTTCTTGTTGCTTATCTAGTTCTACTAAATACTCTTCTAAAGTGATTTTATCTCCATCTTCAATAATATCAATAATTAAACTACTTAACTCATTTTGATGATTTATATACTCACTTTTAAAATAGTATGATATTGATTTATTATAAATCTTACGATGAACTTCCCTTGCATCTTTTAAAAATGAAGGTAATTCAATAAACTCTACTTCAAAGTTATTCACATTTGATAATTCATCTTTAAATTTTGAAAATGCTTCTTTTGCATATTCTTCTTTTTTTGAAAAAGAGTCTGAAGCAATTAAAGCAATTTTTGTTTTCTCATCAAAGTTTTTAGTTTTTTTATCATCTAGATTATTATAAATATAAGGATGATTCTGACCACTTAATCGTAAGTTATCAAAAGAGTATTCTATATCTTCAATAGTTCTAGTAAAAACTGACAAGGTATCTAAGGTATCAGATGTTTTTAGAACTCCTGTTCTTGGGAAAACACCAAAAGTAGGTTTAAAACCATATATACCACAATAACTTGCAGGCTTAGATGTTGAAGCTGCTGTTTGTGTTCCAAAAGACAAAGGAACAATTCCCGTAGCTACGGCAACAGCAGAACCTGAACTTGATGTTCCGGGAGTATGATCTAAATTATATGGGTTTAAAGTATCAGATGGCTCATGAATAGAGAACTCTGCCATTTTAGTTTTCCCTATTACTAATGCACCTTCATCTCTTGCTTTTCTTATAATTCTTGCATCATTACCAGCAGTATAATCTTTATAAATACTACTACCTCTACGAGTATACATTCTCTCAGTGTTATAACAATCTTTTACACCTATAGGAATACCTTTGAAATTCGTTGAATATGGGAATTCACTTTGGTCCAATTCATCTGCTTTTTCTAATATATAATCATAATCAACATCTTCAAAAACATTTAACTTTTTATCAACTTCTTTACTTCTATTTATTATAGCTGAGATAATTTCTTTAATTGTAAAAGTTTTATTTTCAATTCCAGATATTAATTCTACTAAACTTTTTTTATGAAATTCCATTTTAACCCTTAAAGTAATTATCTTTTTCTTTTATTAATTTTTCAAAATATTTTTCATCACTAAGTGTTGAGTCATTAACTATTCTTTTTTTATTTGGATCAGAAAAAATCATTCTTTGTTTAGAATCAAATAACTCTTTTGCAGCTGTTTCTCTTTGCTTAATTAAAATATTATAAAACTCTTTTTTCTCAATTCCAGTTTTTTTAGTATAGTAATCCATCATTATTGGTTCTTCTGAATCATAATGACTACTTAACTCATGAAATTCATCTATAGATATAATTCCATTTCTTAAATCTTGAGTAGCAAAGTCAGTTCCTCTACCATATCCTCTTTTTACATATTTCGAATAATCATGAACCCCTGTCATAATACACTCTGCACTTTTATATCTTTTATAAGTACCTTCTAGTTGTCTTTCTTTCCAACCATAGTGTTTTGTTAAAAATTCAGTAAAGTATTCTCCATCCCAAAATAGATAATCACCCATAAAAATTCCATGTAAGCCAGAACTACCAAATTCTTCTGCATCAGGGGGATAGAAGAACATCATCTCATTCTCTTCAATTCCTCCAGCAGCTATCATCTTCTCAGGACCTTGTTTTGTAGAAACCTTTCTAAAGTAATCTTCATCATAATCTATTGGATTACTATATGTTGCACATTTACCCCATTCAGCTACAGATTCACCCCATACAAGAAGTTTGATATTTAATTTAATTGCCATTTGAAGAGGGAAGGCTCCAACTCCAGCATGACAATGCCAACAAGAATCTCCAATTAAAGATAAAGAATTTTTCATCATTCTATCTACTAGTGATCTTTTAGGAGTATATTCAATATGGTCAATATCAAGTTGTTCAAGCATCATATGAAGATTTTCTCTTCCTTCTTGTGAAAAAAGATTATGGCTAAATGTAACAGCAAGAGGATTCATATTAAATTCTTTTTTTAACATATGCATTTGATAAGCACTGTCTTTCCCACCACTTACAGGAACAATACAGTCGTAATTAGTTTTGCTTCTATATTTATCAAAGATTTTTTCTAATTGACCTCTTTTCTTTTTCCAATCAATTTTCATTTTTTCTTCAGATGCTCTACATATTTCACAAACACCTAAAGCATCCAAGGAAAGACCCTCATAAGATGTAGGCATATTACATCTAGTACACTTCATTAATTTCATTTTTTCTCCTAAAGAATGATATCTGACCAATTTACAGAATTGCCAAGTTTTATATCATTACTTAATTTTTTTCCTAATATATTATCTTTCTCAAAAGGTAAAACTGTACCTTTTGGAGCTGGTCTTAAAGGTTCAAACATATCACTAGTAATTACATCATTTTTATTTAAGTCGCGAGTAGCTCTTAAACATCTTCTTTGTAAAACACTTGTTTCTAATTCATTATCTTCTATTTTCTTAATACAAGTTCCCAATGCATACTCTAATTCTCTTGTTCTATCAATCATTTCTCTCCAAGTTAATGGATTCATAGAAAACTTATGATCTGGCCCTTCTAAAGAATTATTATCAGTAAAATGTTTTTCAACAACTTTAGCACCAAGAGCCACAGCACCTAATACAGTTGTGTGACCTAAAGTATGATCTGATAATCCTAAAATAGCATTAGGAAATAGTTGAGCATATGATTTTAATACATTTAATTGAATATATTTAAAGTTCTCATTACTTGCTGTATAGTTAGTATTACACTGCATTAAAACTATTTGTTTATTTATTTTTTCTAGTTTATTAATTAAACATATTACTTCTTCAATATTTGAGGCACCAGTAGCTACAATCATTGGTTTGTAAAAACTTGCCATTTTTTCTACAATCTCATGAAAAGTTATATCTCCTGAACCTACTTTATATGCAGGTACAAAATTATTAATATAATCTATATCATTTATATCATATGGCGAAGTAAAAAAATCAATTTCTGCTTTTTTACAAGTATTATATAATTCTTCAGTCCATCGAAGAGGAACTTCCGCATCTTTATATACCTCATATATTGATTTATTCCAATTCTTTTGATGGCTTGATTTACTTCCTAAATTCTTAAAGCCAACATCACTTACAATTGAGCTTGCTTTAAAGTGCTGAAATTTAGCAGCATCAGCCCCAGCTTCTTTTGCCAAATAAATTAAATCTTTAGCTTTTTGTAAATCACCATCGTGATTTGCAGCAATATCAGCAATAAAATATGTTTTTGAATTTGCAGAGATTTCACTGCTTCCTATATTAAAAGTATTATTATTCATTTTAATCACCTTTTTTATATTCATAATATAAAGAGTCTATAACCTCTTCTATTTTTGGCATTTTTAAATCTAAATCTCTTTCAATTTTTGAAGTATTTAAACCTAAAGTTAATGCCCTTTGAATTGAACTTTCATTTTGAATTAAAACAGTTTTTTTTATTTTCTTATTATCAAAAGAAAATTTTTTAGAAACTTTCATTCCAAAATCATACTTACTTATACTTTCACATGAAGATATATTATAAATCCCAACCAAACCTTTTTTATAACATTTTAAAAGAATCCCTCCAAGTAAATTTACCGAGATAGGAGATGTAAAAAAGTTTTCATATAAATTTATATTTAATTCTTTAGACATATTATTTATAAGCCATTCAAAAAAAGACTCTTTTCCATTTTTTCTAAAACCAATAATATTTGTACGAACAATTAATGATTTCTTATAAATATCAAGAACTGCCTCTTCTGCTTTATATTTAGTCTTCGCGTAATTATTCAATAAAGAAACATTTTCATTTTCATTATGTCTATACTTTCCATCATTATAATAATGATCAGTAGAAACATGTATAAAATAAGAATTATTTTTTTTTGCGAGTTCTGCTAGGTTTATTGAGATTTCATAATTAGAAAAGTTTGCTAAAGGTAAATCATCCTCACATTTTTGTAAATCTACTAAAGCAACAGTATTTATGATTAAATCAGGACACCAAGAATTAAAATAAGTATCTAACTCAATTGTAATATTTGAGAAGTCAATTAGATTATTAACATTCTCTTCTATATTAACTGAATGATTTCTAGAGAAAGCTCTTACATCATAGTTTTTAAATAGTTTTATTAAATTAGATCCTAAAAGTCCAGTACCACCAATAACTGCGATTTTCAAAATAACAACTTCTATATATTTTTAACAAATGATAGAAGTTCTTCTTTATTTAACCATTTGCTATTATTACCTGAATTATATTCAAAACCTTGAGCAACATGGATACCTACTTCATTTAAGTTATTCTTTCCATAATTAACAGGTCTTGTAAATTTAATTGTTGGAGCAATTACATAATGATCATCAAATTCATAAGTTAAATGAGAGTCATCAGCCGGGCACATTATTTCATGTAGTTTTTCTCCTGGTCTAATACCTACAATTTTATGAGGTAAATTAGGAGCTAAAGATTTTGCTAAATCTACAATTTTTATTGAAGGAATTTTAGGTACAAAAATTTCACCACCACTCATTCTTTCAAAATTCTTTAATACAAAATTAACACCATCTTCTAGAGTAATTAGGAATCTAGTCATTTTATCATCAGTAATAGGCAGTTCCTTAGCCCCTTCAGAAATTAGTTTTTGAAAAAATGGAATTACGGAACCTCTACTACATATAACATTCCCATATCTAACAACAGAAAATATTGTGTCTTGTTCCCCTACCAAATTATTAGCGGCAACAAAAAGCTTATCAGAAGCAAGTTTTGTAGCTCCATATAAATTTACAGGATTTGCAGCTTTATCAGTTGACAGAGCAATTACTTTAGAAACTTTACATTCAATTGCAGCATCAATTACATTTTGTGCTCCATTAATATTTGTTTTAATACATTCCATTGGATTATACTCTGCAATTGGTACATGTTTTAAAGCAGCAGCATGAATTACATAATCAACGCCTTTCATTGCTTTTTTTAATCTATCAAAATCCCTAACATCCCCAATAAAATATCTCATTGAAGTATCACTATATTCCTGAGCCATTTCATATTGCTTTAATTCATCCCGAGAATAAATTATAATTTTATTAGGTTTATATTTTTCAAGTAGTATTTTTGTATATTTTTTACCAAAACTACCTGTTCCGCCAGTAATTAATATGTTTTTATTATCAAACATTTGAAGCCTTTAATCTAATAAAAAGATTTGTTTTATATATAGTATCAAATAAATTATTAATTTTCATTTTTTAAGATATTATATGCAATAATAAGTTATATTAAAATCATATTAGGTTAAATTATGGCAGAAAAAGTTATTCCAGATAATATTATTAAAATTCAAAAGAAGCTTGCATCATTTGAAAAAGGCTCAAGAAATTATAAGAAATACACAAAAATTCTTGCAAAACATATTAAGAAACACTCAATGAAAAGAAGAGTTACATCTCATATTAAGACAATTGAATCAGTGGAAAAAATATCTCAAAATGAAACATCTGAAAAAGATGAAAATAAATCAGAATAAAAAACATTACAAATTGTAATAAAAATATATACTTTATATTTTTTTCGCTAAAATTCCCACATAAAATTAACAAAAGAAAATCTACACAGGATAAAAAATGGATGATAATCAAAAAAAATCTTTAGACTTAGCTATTAAACAAATTGACAAAGCGTTTGGAAAAGGTACACTAATTAGACTTGGTGATAAAGAAGTTGTTCCAACAGAATCAATTTCAACTGGTTCTTTAGGACTAGACTTAGCACTTGGTGTTGGAGGAATTCCAAAAGGAAGAGTTGTAGAGATTTATGGACCTGAATCATCTGGTAAAACAACATTAACATTACATGCAATTGCTGAATGTCAAAAAGCTGGTGGTGTTTGTGCCTTTATTGATGCGGAACATGCACTTGATACTGTTTATGCACAAAATCTTGGTGTAGATATTGATAACTTACTAGTTTCTCAACCTGATTTTGGTGAGCAAGCATTAGAAATATTAGAAACTGTAATCAGATCTGGTGCAGTTGACTTAGTAGTTGTGGATTCAGTTGCTGCACTTACTCCAAAAGTGGAAATTGATGGAGATATGGATGACCAACAAGTTGGTGTACAAGCAAGACTTATGTCAAAAGCTCTTAGAAAAATTACTGGTTTATTAAATAAAATGAATACAACAGTAATCTTTATTAACCAAATTAGAATGAAAATTGGTATGACAGGTTACGGTTCACCTGAAACAACTACTGGTGGAAATGCACTTAAATTCTACTCTTCAGTAAGATTAGATATTAGAAGAATTGCTACACTTAAACAAGGTGAAAATTCAATTGGTAACAGAGTTAAAGTAAAAGTTGTGAAAAATAAAGTAGCAGCACCATTTAAACTTGCTGAGTTTGATATCATGTTTGGAGAAGGTATCTCTAAAATGGGTGAACTTATTGACTATGGTGTTAAACTTGATATCGTTGACAAAGCTGGAGCATGGTTCTCTTATGGAGATTCAAAAATTGGTCAAGGAAAAGAAAACTCAAAAGTATTCTTAAAAGACAATCCAAAAATCGCAAATGATATAGAAAATAAAATTTTAACTTCTATGGGAGTTAATGACGAAATTATTCAGGGTGAACCTGAAGAAGACGCAGAATAATTACACTCTTCAAAGGAGTGAAAACTCCTTTGAAACTACACACTACCTACCCCAAAGAACAATCAAAACCCTCATAAAAGCAAAGTAAAAACATCCTTTAGATATAATCTAGCAAATTAATATATAGGAGACCACGTGGTATTTATCGACAACGTATATGCTGACGAAGTATTAGATTCAAGAGGAAACCCAACTGTAAGAGCAACAGTAATCTTAAGTGATGGGACAAAAGAGAGCGCTATTGTACCAAGTGGTGCTAGTACTGGAAAAAGAGAAGCTTTAGAATTAAGAGATGGTGATGACAGATTTTTAGGTAAAGGTGTTTTAAAAGCTGTAGCAAATGTAAACACTACTATTGCTGATGAATTATTAGGTTTAAGCCCATTCAATCAAGCTGAAGTTGATGCAACTATGAAAGATATTGATGGTACATCAAATTATTCAAACTTAGGTGCTAATGCTGTATTAGGTGTATCTATGGCTGTGGCAAGAGCTGCTGCTTCTTCATTAAAAATACCTTTATACAGATACTTAGGTGGAGCAAATGCAATGACTATGCCTGTTCCAATGTTTAACATCATTAATGGTGGAGAGCATGCTAATAATTCTGTAGACTTCCAAGAATACATGATTATGCCTGTAGGATTTGAAGACTTCAATGAAGGACTAAGAGCTACTGCTGAAATTTATCAACATCTTAAAAAAGTTATTGATGAAATGGGTGAATCAACTGCAGTTGGTGATGAGGGTGGATTCGCTCCAAACTTAAAATCAAACGAAGAACCTTTAGAAGTTATTGTTAAAGCAATTGAATTAGCTGGATATAAGCCAGGTGAGCAAATTGCACTAGCACTTGATGTTGCTGCTTCTGAATTAATCAATGACAAAGGTCTTTACGTATTAAAATCTGAAAATAGAGAAATTACTTCTGAAGAGTTAGTAAACTACTATGCTGATTTATGTGCTAAATATCCAATCGTTTCAATTGAAGATGGATTAAGTGAAGATGATTGGGATGGATGGAAAGTATTAACTGAAGTTCTAGGAGATAAAGTACAATTAGTTGGTGATGATTTATTCGTAACTAATGCTTCTATTTTAGCTGAAGGTATCCAAAAAGATATCGCTAACTCAATCTTAATTAAGCCAAATCAAATTGGTTCAGTTTCTGAGACTATGTTAACAATTAGATTAGCTCAAAGAAACAACTATAATTGTGTAATGTCTCACAGATCAGGTGAATCTGAAGATGCATTTATTGCTGATTTTGCTGTTGCTTTAAATTGTGGTCAAATCAAAACTGGTTCAACTGCGAGAAGTGATAGAATCGCTAAATACAATAGATTACTTGAAATTGGTGCAGAAATTGGTTATGCAGAATACTTAGGGAAACAACCTTTTTCTAAATAATTACATTAATTTATGAAAAAAATACAACGTGGTTACAAGAAATTTATCGTAATAGTAATAGCATCTATTGCTATTACATTATTTCTTAGCTACCATGTTGCTAATATTCTTTTTGGAAGTAACTCTTTAAAAGTTTACAGTTCATTAAAAAACAAAAAAGAGTATTTAGAGAGAGAAATTATTAGATTGCAAAAAGATAATGCTCATTTACAAAAAGAGTACTTTGAATTAAAAAACTTGGAGCCTGAAGAATGAAAACTTTATTTTTATTTACATTAACTGTTATTTTATCATTAAGTTTAAGTGCAAGAGAGAATCCTTTTACTGCAACAAATGCTTATGAAGAAGAAGCTGCCAGAATTATCGAACTTAATGAAGTTGATGAGACTGCATACGGTGAAGAACAGTTTATTCAACAAATGCAAGAAGAGATGGCTATGACAAAAGAGCTTCCTCAAGGTGGAAATAAAAATAAAGTTAAAGAAGCTGTTAAAAAATTAATGCCTTCATTAAAAGAGAAAAAAATAAATGACAAAGTTTATTCTCAAAAAGAAGTAAAAAAACTTATCAAAAAAGCTCAAAAACAAAGTGAAGCAAAAACTAAAAAACTTATCAAAACTGAATTAGAAAAATCTCAAATGGTTGAACCACAACAAGTTGTTTTTGTGAAACCAAGACCAGATGTAGAAATTGAAGAAGAGATGATGAAAACAAAAAAGGTTTTACCTTTTATGGACATCGAATATAGTGACGATAAACTTATTATTCACACTAAATACAAAGTATCAAAGAAGTTTACATTAGATAAAGGTAATAAGATTATTATCGATTACAAAGCAAAATTAAACTTCTATACAAAAAGAGAATCTTTAGATACTTCTAATTACAAAAAAATTGCAATTGGTAATCATAAAAAAAATGGTTTCTTTAGAGTTGTTGTAGAATTAAATAGTAAACCTACAAACTTCAAAGTTAACTATAAAAACAACCTAATTTCTATCGTTAAGACTAATGAATTGTGATAAGATTCTTATCGCAATCATTACAATTAAAACCTCTAAAATGGCTGCTAGAATAAATGCATAATAATACTCTTGATCTATTGAGTGATTATTATATGCCAATGTCGTAACCGCAATTAAAAGTGTTAAAGGCATTGAGTGAGAAAGACCAATCATAAAGAACTTATTCCAACCCATATCTTTTATAAACAATGTTGATGCAACAAATCTAATAGCTATCATTGCAAATGTAATTAAGAAGGCTTTTAATACTAATCCATCAGTAAAAATTGCATCTAATTCAAAAGATGCCCCTACAGAAATGAAAAATATTGGTACTAACCATCCAAATCCAAAGTGCTCTAATTTATGAGGTAATTGCTTATTATGTTCCTCAAAGAATGTAGTAATAAATGTACCTGCAATAAATGCCCCAAATGCTACTTCTAGATGTAAATACATCATTACAGTAATCATAAGGAAAAAAATAGCCATAGATACTCTAATATCTTGTTCTTGATGATCTTGCTCCGGCATTAAATATGCTTTAATTTCAGGGAACCACCAAATAAGGTTATGGAAGATTTTGTAAACAAATAACATAGAGATTAAGAAAACAACAAATAAGAACATTGTTTTATATAACTCAAAATTAATCCCAAACTCTAGTACCGCAGATACAGTTGTAAGGGCAAAGATAGATACTATCTCACCAATTAATCCTACAACAATTGATAATCTAATCCACTCTACGTCCCCATACTCTTTTTTAAGGGCTGCTAATAGCCCTATAGAGATTAAAGGAAGAATAACTATGAAGATATTACCTAAATCAAAATAAACGGATATAAGCGTTGATAGAGAGAAAAGGATAATATTATAAATCAAAGATTTCTTTAATATTGAGGGGGATATATTTACAAGTTTTTTCAGATCAACTTCAAGTCCTGCTAAAAACATCAGATATAAAAATCCAAGTTCCGCAACAAGATGCAAAATTGCATGATCAACAATAAATGCAAAATATGCAGCTACTGCTCCAAGTATAATTTCAACAGTAATTGTTGGAAGTCTTAATAACTTAGCTATTAATGGCGAAGAAAAGATAATAAGAGATATTGATATAATTATTAGTATTTCTTCACTCATTAATTAACCTTACTTCTCGTCTGCCATTTTTACTACGTGTTTAGCTATTTTGAATCCTAGTTTTTCTAATGCTTCAACATCATCTTTTGGAGTTTTACCAGCAGTTGTTAAATAATCACCAATAACAAATGCATTAGCACCTCTATTAAAGATTTCATATTGCTCATCACCAAACATTAATTCTCTTCCACCAGCAACCATAATTTTATGTGCATTTGGAATCATTTCCCTTGATAATTCAACTAAATCAAAAGCTTCTTCTCTTGTAATTGTATTTTCAACTAAAGGTAATGCTTCATTTGGATGGAAAAAGTTTAAAGGAACATTCATTGGATCTAAAGATGCAATAGATTTAATCATAGAGATTCTATCTTCTTGAGTTTCACCCATTCCAAAAATTCCACCACATACAAGTTGAAGTCCTGCTTCTTTAACATTTAAACAAGTTTGGTATCTCTCTTCCCAATCATGAGTAGTACAAATTGTAGGATAGAACTCTTTTGATGTTTCTAAGTTATGGTTATAGTTATCAACACCTGCTGCTTTAAGCTCTTTTAATTGATCAACAGAAGCTGTACCATTACAGGCAATAAGTCTTAATCCTAAGTTTGCAGCTTTTACAGCTTTTGCCGCCTCGGCAATAAACTTAGTTTTTTTATCTGTAAGTCCTAGTCCAGCAGTAACTAAACAAAATCCAACTGCACCATTTTCTCTAGCAATTGTAGCTTCTTTTACAATTTGCTCAATTTCTTTTAATTTATACCTTTGAATATCTGCTTTATATCTAACACTTTGTGTACAGAATTTACAGTCTTCGTTACATGTTCCACTTTCAACATTACAAATGGCACATAAAAAAATTTCATCAGTATTTTTAAATTTATCGTTCATATTTATATTCTTCTTTCTCAAAAAATTCTTTGTTTGTATTTTTAAAATAGTACGTGATTATATACTCATTTTCATTAATTTCTAGAAATACACACTCAATTAGAGGCTTTTCACGTGCACAAACTTCCCCTGGATTTACAAACAATGTTCCATTTTTACACTCTGATTCAAACTTATGAGTATGACCAAAAATCACAACATCAGCATCGGGAGTTAAGTGATAAGGAAGATGCATAAGTTTAAATTTTATATCTTTTATTTTGAAATAATAAGGTTCTTGTTTTATAGTATATTTATTAGAAACAGGGATTAATCCCATATCATTATTTCCAAATACACTCACATAAATAAGCCCTGAGTCTTTTAAAAGTTGTAGATTTTCTTCAATACATAAATCACCAGCATGTACAAGGTATTGACTTCCCTTTTCTTTTAAAAAGTCAATAACTTCTTTCGTATAGTCACTTCTGTGGTGACTATCTGATAAAATACCTATTTTCATTAAGTTTTTGGTGTGCTCTTCTTAGCTGTAGTTTTTTTAGCAGGAGCTTTTTTAGTTGTTGTTTTTTTTGCAGTTGTTTTCTTAGCCGCAGGTTTCTTAGCTGGTGCTTTTTTTGCCGGAGCTTTTTTAGCAGCAGTTTTAGACTTAGGATCTTTTGCAATAATCTCTTCACACTCTTCAAGTGTTAAATCTTCAGCAACTTTACCTTTTGGAATTTTGAAGTTTTTTCTTCCTTGTTTAATATATGGACCATATTGTCCGATTAAAACTTGAATCTTCTCTTTTTCAAAATTTTTAATAGTAGCTTTTGCTTTTGCTTCATCAATTTCTTTGATTACCACTAATGCTCTATCTTCTTCTACAGTATAAGGATCATCAGTTTTTAAAGAGTAATATTTAGTCTTAACTTGTAAGTATGGACCAAATCTACCAATATTTGCTTTAATCTCTTCACCCTCTGCTGTATGTCCTACAACTCTTGGAAGTGTGAACAAGAATAATGCTTCTTCCATAGTAATAGTATCCATATTTAAGTGATCAGGAATAGCAACAAATTGAGGCTTTTCTTCATCATCTTTTGTTCCAATTTGAACAAATGGACCAAATCTTCCAACTCTAGCACTCATTGGTTTTCCAGATTTTGGATCAGTTCCTATTTCTCTTACTTGTAAATAATCTTCTTTATTTACTGTTTCTTCTTTTTCTTCAATAGTTTTTTTGAAACCACCATAGAATTCATGCATTACTTGTTCCCAAGCAATTTTACCCTCGGCAATATCATCAAACTCTTCTTCAATTTTTGCAGTAAATCCAAGATTTACAATATCAGAGAAGTGATCAGCTAAAAAAGTATTAACTATTTCACCAGTTGGTGTTGGTTCTAGTTTTTTATCTTCTGTTTTTACTACATATTCTCTTTGCTGAATTGTTGAAATTGTTGGAGCATAAGTTGATGGTCTTCCAATTCCTTCTGATTCAAGTTTTTTTACTAGTGACGCTTCTGTATATCTAGCAGGTGGTTTAGTAAATAACTGCTCTAAATCTAATTTATTAAGATTTAAAACCGTTCCAACTTTAATTGTTGGAAGAATTTTCTCTGTACTATCTAGTGCAGATTCAGGATTATCACTACCTTCTGTATATGCTTTCATAAATCCAGGGAAGATAATTCTTTGTCCCTTTGTTTGGAATTCAAACTCTTCACTTTTACCAGCTTTAATTTTATACGTAGTATTTGCAATCTTAGCAGGAGCCATTTGAGTAGCTAAAGTTCTTTTCCAAATTAATGAATAAAGTTTATATTGAGAGTTATCAACATGGTCTTTTATTTCACTAGGTTTTAATGCAAGATTAACTGGTCTAATAGCTTCGTGAGCCTCTTGTGCTCCTTTTGCTTTAGATTTGTATGCTCTTGGCTTATCTAGTGAGTATTCTTTTCCATATTGTGCTTCAATAACTTCTTTTGCTGCAGATGTTGCTACTTTAGAAAGATTTAATGAGTCAGTTCTCATATATGTAATTAAACCACCAGTATGTCCTGGGATATTACCTACATTTCCTTCATAAAGTTGTTGTGCAATAATCATTGTTTGTTTTACAGAATATCCAAGTTTTCTACTTGCTTCTTGTTGTAATGTAGAAGTAGTAAATGGAGCTGCAGGGTTTCTTTTTGAATCTTTTTCTTCAATATCATTAAGAACAAAACTTCCTTGTTTTAAAGAAGATTCAATAACTCTAGCTTGTGCTTCATTTGTTACTTTAACGTTTGAACCATTCTCTTTTGCAAGTTCTGATTTTAATTCAGGGTCAATAAATTCAGATTTAATTTTCCAGTACTCTTCTGGTTTAAATTCTCTAATTTCATTTTCTCTATCTACAATAATCTTAACTGCAACAGATTGAACACGTCCTGCTGATAATCCATATCTTACTTTTTTCCATAATAGAGGTGATAATTCATATCCAACTGCTCTATCAAGAATTCTTCTTGCTTGTTGAGCATCAACTAAGTGTTGGTCAACATCTCTTGGATTTTCTAGTGCCTTCATAATGGCATCTTTAGTAATTTCGTGGAATACAATTCTTTTTATAGGATTATTTTCAATTTTAAGTGCAGGGATAAGATGCCATGCAATAGCTTCTCCCTCCCTATCCTCATCGGCCGCTAGGTAGATAGTTGTATCTTTACTAATTTGTTTCTTTAAATCAGATATTACTTTTTTCTTATCTGTAGAAACTAAGTACTTTGGCTTAAAGTTATCTGCAGGATCAAAACCAAGTTTTGATTTAGGTAAATCCCTAACATGACCCATTGAAGCCATTACTACATAATCACTTCCTAAAAATTTTGATATTGTCTTTGCTTTGGCAGGAGACTCCACGATTACTAAATTTTTCACTAAAAAAAACCTTATATTATTTTAAATTTTGCATTCTAACATAAATCAATTAATAAATTATAACTTCTTCTTCTATATCTATGTTAAATTGATCTTTTATTCTACTCTTTGCTAAGTTGATTATTTCAACAGCTTCTTCGTATGTTCCGCCACCTAAATTCACTAAGAAATTAGCGTGTTCTTGGGAAAATGACATATTGCCTATTTTATACCCTTTTAAACCTACAGCTTCTATTAATCTACCTGCATAATCATCTTTTGGGTTTTTAAAACAAGATCCAGCACTTGGAATATGTGGCTGATTATCTCTCATTTTATTAAACTCTTTTAATTTATCTTTACTAAAACCCTCTTCTATATTAAAAACAACTTCATAAACTATTGTATTTAATTGGGTGTGTCTATATGAATAATTCACATCTTCTTTTTTAATATATCCATCTTTAGTTTTAATAGAATGAACATAATTGAAAATTTCCCAAGACTTAAGTCCTGCATTCATTTTTACTAAACCACCTAAGTTACCTGGTAGTTTAGCTAAAAATTCTAAATTTGCGATATTATTTTTTCTTACATAAGTCAAAAGTTTACCAGATGTAGTTGCACATCCCACATAAAGTAAATTATCTTCTCTTCTTATATAATCAAACTCTTCCCCTAAAATTGCAAACTTTGGTGCATTTGAAGAAAGAAGAAGATTATTAGCACGACCAATTATTTGGTACTCACTATAATCAGCTATTTCATTTATAACTAAAACATCAACAGTTGGACCTATTTTAATTGATGAATATTTTGTAAAATCAATAGTTCTTATAGAATTTTGCATATTTATTACTTTTGTCTTAATTCTTTATATTCACTTGGAATTAAAAAATCTTGTGATTTAACTAACTCTGTATAAAAACCATTTTTATATCCAAGTTCAAATAGTTTATCTAAAGCTTTATATTGAATATCAGATAATTGTACTGAGTTATCATTTGCATATAAATCAAGATAATTATCTAATGTGTCAGCATCAACTCTAATTAAACCTTTGTCAAGTAACATAGGAGCTAAAACTTTTCTGTTTTTATTTGCAACATTAACTGCTTTAATTAATGTATCTTCATAATCAATTGCAGCATGTAATGGAATTGATCTTCTAATACACATTCCACCAAGTGGTAATGGTAAATCTCCACCACTTAATTCAACCCAAATATCCCACATCTCTTTTTCAACTTCTAATGAATCATCATAAGTTAAAATCGATTCGTGAATTAATACACCAGCATCAACATCACCATTAATAACTGCTTGTTCAATATCTAAGAAATTCATATATGTAATTCTTGCATCTGGATATGCAATTTTGAATAATAAAGCATTTGTAGTGAATTCACCACTTAAAGCTACTTTGAAATTTCTTTTTAATTTAGTGCCTTTTCTTTTAATAAGTTTAGGTCCATAACCTTCACCAAAAGAAACTGCTGTTTTTAATAAGGCATAATCATCTTTAACGAATGGATAAAGTGCAAATGAAATAGCACAAATATCATAGTCACCTTTCAATGTAGCTTGATTTAATGTCTCAATATCGTCTGCAATATTTTCAAATTTGGCATCATTTGGAGTAACCCAACCAAATTTAATTGCATAATACATAAAAATATCATCTGCATCAGGTGAATGTGCAACACTTATAGTCTTCAAATCTTATCCTTAAAATTAATTAGTTGGATTGTAACAAGATATGGTTTATTTCTAGGTTATAAAGAAGGTTTTATAGTTTATATTCTAATTTTAGTGTTTTAATAATCTTATAAATACTTGTGGCATAAAGTAAACCAGTTTTACTTTCATATTTCCAACCTGTATTATAAGAGGCCCAAGTTTTTGCCCATGATTCATCATGAACACCTTGCCAATACTGTATTTCTAATAAAGCATTATTAACAGCATAACGAATATCTGTTACTAATTTATTTGAGAAATACTCTCTATTTTCTTTTGTATCATCAACATCTTCTCTTGATAACACAGTTTTGATATTTGCTTGAAATAATCCATAATCTTTAGATTTATCATTCACTAAATTTTTACCTAATGAAGACTCTTTTATAGCAATTGCCATTAAAGAATATTGAATCATTTTCTCATTTGAAAGAGATTTTATCTCTTTTAAAATCAAAATATCTTTTTCAGATAATCTAAGAGAATTAGAATAAACAGATGAAATAAAAATAAATAGAAGTAAGAATATTTTTTTCATGACAGAATTATACAAAAAATCTAGCCATTTATATATAAAATGGCTAGAAAATTGTTTTAGAAGCTTGTAGTTCCTACGTAGTAAGAAATTACGTTTAATAAAGGTTCTATAAAGAAAATAGATGTAACTGCTAAGAATACTGCAAATCCAACTACCGATTTCATTGGTAATGAAGCATTTTGCATAAACTTAGTTTTTGCACCCTCTTCTGGATCTCTTAAGAACATGTATGAAACAGGTCTTAAGTAGTAGTATGCAGCAATTGCAGAGTTAAGTACAATAATTACAGCTAAAGCAATTTCTCCAGCATTAACAGCACTTGAAATTAAGTACATTTTTCCCCAGAATAATGCAAACGGAGGAAGACCAGTTAAAGCAAATAAGAATAGAGCTAAAATTGAAGCTGTAAACGGTGAAATTTGAGCAAGTCCTGAGAACTTAATAAATGCATATGGTGATTTATAATCTCCATACTCTTTACCTCTATTTAACCATAACATACCAAAGGCACCAAAGTTAGTAACTGTAAATAAAATCCAGTATAAGAATAGGGCTGAAGTTGCTTGCGTTGTTCCAATTAAAATAGCCGCCATTGCCATACCTGCATTTGATACAGATGAGTAAGCTAACATTCTTTTAATATCAGTTTGTTGTAATGCAATGATATTTGGAATAGTCATTGTTAAAACAACTGTAATGTAAAGCATTGTATGAATAATCATATCACCACTATGTACAAATACTTCAAAGAATCTAAGTGCAACTACAAAACCTGCCATTTTAGGAATAACAGATAAGAACCCTGCTAATGCAGAAGTTGAACCTGTATAAACATCTGGAACCCAAGTATGGAATGGGAATAATGATAATTTAAATCCAAGAGCAGCAAACATAAATACAAATCCAACTAATACCATTGCATAGTTAGAGAAGTTATCAGCTGATAAATACCCTTGAGAACTTAATACTTCAGATATTTGTGCTAATTCTAATGAACCAGTTAATGCATAGAAAATCATAGAACCAAATACGAAGAATGCAGCAGCTAATGCTCCCATTGTAAAGTATTTGATTGCGGCTTCAATTGAAACCATTCTATTATGCATTGCAATCATTGTGTATAATGACAATGATGCTGTTTCTAATCCAACGAAGATTAAAATTAATGAATCCGAACTTACCATAAACTGGAATCCTGCTACCATAAATAAATATAAAGCAAAATATTCAGCATGTCTGAAATCTTGGAATCTTAACTTAGATAATCCTAGGAAAATAAATAGAATCGAACCTGAAATAATGATAACCTGAGATAGTATCGCAATACCATCAAGTAACATCATATCAAATAAACCTCTCTCATCACCAGAGTAAGCAAGTAATGTAAATAGGTCAAACGTTAAGAATAATATAACTAAAACAACGTATAACGATTTATGTTTTTCAGTATTAAAAAGGTCAGTTAATAAAATACTAATTGCACCAATGATTGCAATCATCATTGGAGCTAAAGTACCAAGGTTTAAACTTTCTAAACTAAATGAAATAGGCTCAAGCATTACTTAACCTCCCCTATTGAATTTAAAGCTTTTAATTTGTCTTTTGTATCTTGATTAACAGCTTTAATCTGCATAACTTGTGTTAAATGTTTAACAGTTGTATTTAATGGATCTAAAATCACTTTTGGGTAAATACCTAATGCAATAATTAATGCCACTAATGAGAATAAAGCAACCGCTTCTCTACCAAAGATATCTTTTAAATCTTTGTTTTTAGGGTTTGTTAATTTACCAAAGAATGTTCTTTTGTACATTGCTAACATATAAATTGCACTTAATACAATAGTAAGTGATGCAATAAATGCTAAAATTGGAGATGCTTTAAAGAATCCTAATAATGATAAGAACTCACCGATGAATCCAATTGTTAAAGGTAATCCAATAGATGCCATTAATACAATTGCATAAACAAGTGCGAACATTGGCATATTGTGTGCTAATCCACCAAACTCTTTAATCATCTTGGTTTTACGTCTATCGTAAAGTACCCCAACACTCATAAATAGTGCTCCGGATACAATTCCGTGACCAATCATCAGATAAACAGCCCCTGTTATACCTTCAACATTTAATGCAAATACCCCAAGAATAATTACACCCATGTGAGATACTGAAGAGTATGCAATCATTTGTTTCATATCTTCTTGTGCGTAAGCTAACATTGCTGTATAGATAATAGCTATGATTCCAAGACCTGCCATAAACCACATGAAGTAAACACTTGCATCTGGGAATAAAGGAAGAGAAAATCTAATAAATCCATATGTTTCCATTTTTAATAATACCGCTGCAAGGATAATAGAACCAATTGTTGGTGCTTGTCCATGTGCAATAGGTAACCAAGTATGGAAAGGAATCATTGGTACTTTTACTGCAAATCCAAAGAAGAATGCAATAAATAACCATAACTGAACATCAAATGGTAAAACTGCACCATACCAGTCTAATAAGTTAAAGCTCCAAACTCCTGTTGCTTCGTGGTAAACATATCCAAAATATAACATACCAATAAGCATAATAACTGAACCTGTAAATGTATATAAGAAGAACTTGATTGCTGCGTAGAATCTTCTCTCTGCTCCCCAGAATCCAATGATATAAAACATTGGAATAAGAGTTAGTTCCCAGAAAATATAGAACATAATAACATCAAGAGCTACGAATACACCAACCATAGTCATTTGTAAATATAACATTGTAATGATTAGGTTTTTAACATTTCTTTTTTCAGTTAATGCAATAATTGAGATCATCGTCATAAATGTAATCATTACAATTAAGAATAATGAAACCCCATCAACACCCGCTACAAAATTAATACCCATAGTTGGGATTAAAGGTAAGGTTTGAACAAACTGCATTCCTGCCACACTTGAATCAAAGTGGTACCATAATAACAATGCTAATACAAACTCAACAACAGTAACAACAACCCCGTACTGTCTCATTGAATCTTTATGAATTAAAAATCCAACAGTAGCTGCTACTGCTGGGAAGAATATCAGCATAGATAAAATATTTTCCATTTACATAACCCCTTATAGTACCGCTAAGACTAATGCGAAAATAAGACCCATAATAAGTCCTACTACCATTAATCTTAAAGATGTTGATAAATTACCTGATTGAATAGGTCTAGCTGTCGCACCTGCTTTATTAATAAAGTGAGCGATTCCATCAATTGCATTGTCAATAACTTTAATTTCAATCACATTAAAGAACCAAACAGACATTGCGTAATATGGTTTAGAGATAAATTTGTCATAGAACACTGGAATATAATATTGATTTATAAATAATTTATAAAGTGCATTATTTTCCCATTCTTTACTAAATCCATCACCTTTGTAGTATTTAACATAAGCTACTGCAATACCACCAACTGCAACAGCAGTTGTAATTAGAATTAAAATCCATACAGTTGAGCTTGCTGTATTTGAAGCTTCCCATGTTGGTAATGTTTTTGTAACAAAATCAATAAAGGCATGTTCAAACCATCCAGCTATTACTGCAAGTACAGCTAATGGAATCATTGCTGCAATTACAAAGTTTTTAGCTTCATGAGGATGGAAATCTGCATCTGAATAGTTTTGTTTTCCGAAGAAAATTTTAAATACTAATCTAAATGAATAGAATGCTGTTAAACCAGCAGTTACCCATAATGTTCCCCATAATAGGAATGCATCTGCATTAAATGCTGCTTCTAAAATTTTATCTTTTGAGAAGAAACCAGCTAATGGGAAAATACCAGCAAGTGCAAGAGAAGCTACAAGCATAATAATTGAAGTTGCTTTCATTTTATTATGTAAGCCACCCATTTTTCTAATATCTAATTCATCATTCATTGCATGCATAACGTTACCAGCACCTAAGAATAATACTGATTTAAAGAAGGCATGAGTTGCAAGGTGGAATAATGCCACCCAATAAGCACCAAGACCAGCTGCTACGAACATATATCCTAATTGAGATAATGTTGAGTATGCAATAATTCTTTTCATATCATTATTTACTAAAGCCATAGTTGCTGCAAAAATTGCTACAAATGCACCAAGTGCTGCAATTGCATATCCAACCTCAGGAACTAATGTATATAATTCATTTGATCTTACTACTAAATAAACCCCAGCTGTTACCATAGTTGCTGCGTGAATTAACGCAGAAACAGGTGTAGGACCTTCCATTGCATCAGCAAGCCATGTATGTAATGGGAACTGAGCTGATTTACCCATAGCACCTAGGAATAATAAACCACCAATCCAAACGATTAATGAATGATCAAGTGTAGAGATATTTGCAAATACTGCATCGTATTGTAATGTTCCAAGGTTCCAGTATAATAAGAACATACCAAGTAAAAGACCTAAATCCCCAACTCTGTTCATAATAAATGCTTCATTAGCTGCCCATGATGCAGATTCTTTGTGATACCAGAATCCGATTAATAACCATGAACAAACTCCAACACCTTCCCAACCGATGAATAATACGGCGAAGTTATCAGACATTACAAGAACAAGCATAGAGAACACAAACGCAGAAAGGTAAGAGAAATATCTATTAAAACCTTTATCGTGTTCCATATAACCAATTGAATGAATATGAACCATAGTAGATACTACAGTTACAACAGACATCATTACAACTGATACTTGATCAACAACAAATCCAAATGGGATTTCTAAACTTCCTGTTTCAATCCATTGGAATAAAATTACGTTTAATACAGTATCTGTCGTATAAACAAAATGTAATAATTTTAATGAAGCGAACATAGAAACAGCTAACATAAAAGATGTGAACCATCCTGTGAAAGCTGTTTTCTTTCTCATAGAGAATAATGCTGCTACTAATGAACCAACTAATGGGGCAAAAAGTGCAATGTATATATATTTTTCCATTATTATCCCTTCATCCCTTGAATATCATCTAAGTTAATAGAACCTGTTCTTTTGTACCAAAGAATTAATAATCCAAGACCAATTGCAACTTCAGCAGCCGCAACTGCGATAATAAAGAATGCAAACATTTGACCAGATAAATCCCCATGGAATTTAGATACAGCTGCAAGACCAACGTTAACAGCATTTAACATAATTTCTGTAGAGAAAAAAAGCATTAAAACATTTTTTCTTCTAATTACACCAGCAAGTCCTATACAAAAAAGAACCGTTGATAGTATTAAATAGGCATTAAGTGTCATTTAGCCTCCTTAGATTCTGCTTCTTTAGCTTCTTTTGCTATTAAAGCATCAATTTCTTCTTCATGCATTTCAGAATAAGATTCATTCATTTTTTTACCAGCTAAAACAATTCCACCAATCATTGCAACAAGTAACATAATTGCTGCAACTTCAAATGGAACTAAGTATTTAGTAAATAAAACATAACCAACATCAGCAGAGTTACCTACTTCTGGATGAACAGGATAATTAGCTGTAACATTTTCACCAATAACTGGAGAGATGAAAATAACAACAATAATTAAAGCTACAATTCCAGATAATAAGAATACTAATCTTGGATTATTAATCTTTTCTTTTACAGTTGATAAAGAATCAAAAAACATCATACCAAAGGCATATAAAGACATAATTGCACCTGTATAAACTACAATTTGTACGGCCCCTAGGAAATCTGCGTCAAGTAAGAAAAAGAATGCTGAGATGAAAATCATCCCTGCAGCCATTGAACTTAGCGCGTATAAAGCGTTGTTTGTAAGTACTGTAATTCCAAACATTGAAACTGTAAGTACTGCAAACATTATAAAAGCTACTACTTCAAACATCCAAACTCCTTAGTACGACAGTGGTGTTTTTTTAATTTTTTTATCAGCATCTGGTGATACCGAACCGAAACCAGCAAATTCTGTTTGTTGGTTTAATTGATCAAATGGTGTTAAAATATCTTCTTTTAATGAGAAGTGAGCTCTTTGCTCAGAAGAGTTTTCATATCTTCCTCCATGTACAATTGCAAGTTCTGGACAAACTTCTGCACAATAACCACAGAAAATACATCTACCCATATTAATTGTATATTCACTTACTGCTTTTCTAGAATCTTCATCTATTTTAGTTTCCATTCTAATACAGTTAGCAATACAGATCTTTTCACATAAACCACAACCAATACATCTTTCACTACCTGATTCTAATAAAACAAGTAATTTATGTACGGCTCTATATCTAGGACCTATTGGTAATTTTTCTTTTGGATATTGAACTGTTGCCATTTCTCCATTGAAAAGAGCACCAGTCATCATTTTCCAAGTAATTTTTAAACCAGTGAATAATTCACCTTTAACAGATCTACTTAAGACCTGTTTGAAAGTTTCCCATTCAGTCTTTGGATAATTATCTTCTTGAACTGTTACGTAATCTTCAGAAATATTTCTGTTTTTAAATTCTTTAAAACTCATAATTACTCCAAAATCATTATTACTAGACCAGTTGCTAAGATATTTAACACTGCAAGTGGCATTAATATTTTCCAACATAACCACATTAATTGGTCAGGTCTAACGTGTGGCCAAGCTGCTCTTGTCCATAAGAATATAAAGATTAAGAACATTACTTTTAATATAATTGCTAATCCACCAGGGATAAACCATAATGGCTCAAATCCACCAAGGAAAATTAATGCAGTTAAGAAAGCAATTGTAAATAATGCTGCATACTCACCAATGAAGAACATTCCCCATCTCATACCAGAATACTCAGTTGCATAACCTGCAACTAATTCAGCTTCATGCTCAAGTAAATCAAATGGTGTTCTGTTTGTTTCAGCAAATCCAGCAATAACAAATAAAATAAATGCTAAAGGTTGCGACCAAACAATCCAGTTTGAAACTCCACCAGCTTGGTAGTTATTAATATCAATTAATGATAATGAACCTACCATCATTAATGGTGCTAGTAAAGCAAGTCCTGATACAACTTCATATGATAAAAGTTGAATAGCAGTTCTAGCTCCTCCAAGTAATGCCCATTTATTAGCAGAACTCATACCACCTAATAAAGGTCCATAAAGTCCAATTGCTCCAACTGATAATACAAATAAAACCCCAACATTTACATCTGAGATAATTGGTCTAACTGTATAACCAAACATTTCAAATTCAGGGAAGAAAGGAATAGCACTCATTGCAATAAATGCAGTAGCCGCTGTAATAATTGGTGCAATCATAAAGATTGGTTTATTCGCATTTGCAGGAATAAAGTCTTCTTTAGTGAATAGTTTAATACCATCAGCTGCAATTTGTAAAAGACCGTAAGGACCAACGTTTGTAGGTCCTAGTCTTCTTTGCATAAATGCTAATACTTTTCTTTCTATATATGTTGTAAATCCAGCTAACGCAGAGAAAATTGTTAATACAACTACAACTTTTATTATTGTTTCTATTATAATTCCAGCTTCCATACTATGCCTTTACTACTTGAGCTTTATTAAATCTATAAGTATCAAATAAAACTTTTGAAGATGAGTTTTTATCAAATGTAGATACATAAGCAATATCACCAGCAATTTGAATATCAGTATAAGCATTTAATTCTAATTCAGAACCATTTGCATTAACTTTTACTTTATCACCTTTAGATAATTCTAATTTATCAAATGCAGCTTTAGAGAAGAAAATACCTGATTCAAGATTATCTTTAAACTCATGTGCAATTGCTGTAAATTCATTAAATTGGTTAATTGGGTTTGCTTGGTAAATTACCATTTCATTTTCAGATACTTCAAACTTAGCTGTATTGCTTACATTTGTTTCATCACATGCTTCAGAACTAGTAGATGATAAATCGTAACCTCTATATTCAACTCTGTCAGTACCGAATTTATTTGGTAATGAATCAAATTCTACAGCTTGGAATCCAGCTTCTACTGGTAATTCTTCTGTATATTCAATTGTATATTCAATATCATCATTTAAAACAACATTTGCAATATCATTTAAAGCATAACCATTAAATGCTAATGCAGCATTTGTTGGAACAACTTTTTTATCAATATTAGTAAATGTTCCTTCTTGTTGATTAAGTGCTGGCATATCAATATTTCCATCACCTAAAGCAGATAATTCGTAATCAGCAGTTTCGTTGTAACCTACAACAAATCCTGATTCTTCTTTATCTAATTTACAAATTTGAGAAACACCTAATGTGTTAGTTTGTGTTGGTAAGATAACAATATTAAATGCAGTATATCTATCAATAATTCCACATAACTTAGCTAAGTTAATTGAATCTGGATGAGAAATTAAATCTTCTCCAACCATTAATGAGAATGTATCTTTTTTAGCTAACATTGAATCAATTAATTCTAAGAAGGCTTCATCTTTTCCAAACTCTTCTAATAAAGTGTTGTATTCAAACTCAACTTCTTTAGAAACTTTTTTAGGAACCATTTTTGAAACTTCTTTTTCTTCACCAGTTTCTTCATCTTTTACGATTTCAACTACTTTTTCTTTGATAGTTTCAACTACTGTTTTAGTTCTAGTTTCAGTTTTAGAAGCAATATAATCAGCAACAGATGCTGGTAAATCTTTTCCAAACTTATAAAGAATGAAATATAAAATAGCTTCTTCTGCCATTGGTGCATGATAAATAAAGTCTGTAGTTTTACCTTTTTTACCAATTTTTTCCATTACTGGATCCGCAACTGGGTGGAAGTATAAAGCAGCACCTTTATTCATAATTACTGAGTTATTTAATGCATATCTTGCATTTGGTAAATCAGATTTTAAATATGAACCAACAGAAATTACAAAGTTTGCATCATGTACTTCTGTAAGTGTTGAAGAGTATAAAGATTTACCAGAAGTGCTTGTATAATTAGCTAAGAACTCTTGATATCTTCTTGCATCTTCATTTACAAGTTTAGCACCAGTTTTATTAGCTACTTTTTGTAAGATTAATGCTTCTTCATTTGTAATAAATGAGTTGAATTTAATTGTATTTGCTTTTTTGAAAGCTTCTACTGCTTCATTAAATGCCGCTTCGTCTTTTGCTTCACATTTGTTTTCAAAATCATAAGCAAATCTAGCTGCACCATTTACAGTTGAGAAATGAGGTTCATTTGTAACTCTATAAATTCTTTTTGTAGCGTGAGCATCAATTGATTCTTGTTTGATTTCGTAGTACATAAATGCACAATCAGATGAGTGTGGATTTACTGCTGGAATTTTCTTTAATTCCCAAGCATTTGAAGTGTATTGGAAGTCATGAGAAACTAAAGCACCTACTGGACATGCAGAGATACACTCACCACAGTTTGTACAGGCATCAGCGTCATAACCAATTAAAGATTTATTTAATTTGTTCCACATTGCATAAGCATCTTTTGGCATTTCTGCTTTAAATGTCTTATCAATTGCATCTGCACCTCTTTTAACTGTAGAAAGAGCGTTTGAACCAACCATATCTTTACATACAGTTACACATCTCTCACACATAATACATAATGCAGGATCATAGTTCATAACTCCCCAGTGTTGAGTAGGTCTATGAATATCTCTAATTGAGTATGATTGTTT
Organism: Poseidonibacter lekithochrous; assembly: GCF_013283835.1. GTDB lineage: Bacteria > Campylobacterota > Campylobacteria > Campylobacterales > Arcobacteraceae > Poseidonibacter > Poseidonibacter lekithochrous. The sequence goes on from NZ_CP054052.1 coordinate 3,433,821, forward strand.
ATCAACATTCATATATAAAGAGTAGTTTTGAAGTTCACATTCACCACTTTGGTCACAAACTCCACACTGTAATGGATGGTTTACATCGTAAACTTCCATAATAGCTCTTCGCTCTTTAGAAATATTTTCAGTTACAGTTGTAACGTCCATTCCTTCTTTAACTTTTGTATTACATCCGTATACTTGTTTTCCATCAGCTTCAACTAGACATAATCTACAAGCTAGTGTTGGTGAACATCTTGTTAAATAACATACAGCAGGAACAAAAACATCATTTTCTCTTGCTACGTTAAGTATAGATTCACCATTTTTAGCTTCTATAGATTTACCGTCCATTGTTAATGTAATCATGTCACTCATTATGCATCAACCTTTTCAATTTTTACTTGCTTGTATCTATAATCATTAAAAATATCTTCATTTGAAGCAGCTATTTTAGCAATAGATACTGTACCGTTTAACTTCTCATCAACTTTTAAAGTTCTTTTGATTTTTTCATTTTTGTAGTTAATAAATATTTCATCATTGTTTTTAACTTTTGCAATATTTGCAAATGTTTGACTACAAAGTAAATCTTCACTAGATTCTTCATCAACTAGTCTATATAAAACTGTTCCGTTGTATGATTTTAAATCTTCTACTTCTTCTAAATCAATATTTTCACATGCATTAATTTTTGCTTCAAATTCGTCATTTAAAACAATTACATTAAAGTCAGTATATTTTTTGATTAGAGAGATAAATCTAATAATATTTTCAACTCTATCATGTTCAATTAAATCGTCACCAATTACTAGAGTTTTAAAAGTACAATTTGAAGATGCTTCATAAGCTTCCTCAAACTCTTCTTCTCCAGCAGAACTTTCAGCAGAGATATATCCTAAATCTAAATCATTGATATATTTTTGTGTATTTTCATCAGATTCTTTTACAAAAGCATCTAAGAATAAAGCACAAACACCCTCTTCACTTCCTACTTCATATTTAATAAATTGAGTATAGTAAAGTTTTAAATCAATATTATCAATTGGATGCATATAAACAAACTTTGCATTTGTTTTAGCAATTGATTCAATAATTGAATTTCTTACAGGTTCTTTGTTGTCAGCAAGCATTGAACCAAGTGTGATTACAAAATCACTTTTAGCAATAATTTCTTTTTTATCCATTATTTTGCTTCCTCTGCTTCTTCAACTTCTCTTGGTTCTGGTTTTATTTTTTTAACCACTAAAGTCCAGTCAACTTCATTAAACTTAATTGAGTTCATTAATGTATATCCAGCTTCATAAATAACATCCGCTGATTTCTGAATGTTTTCGAAATCACCAATTTCAAACATAATAATTGCAGTTTCACCCTCAACAATTTGTTTATCCATTAGCTCTAACATTCTGTCGTAGAAATCATTTTTTAAAGGTCTTAAATCAAATCTTTTCATTTCCTATTTCCCTTATCTATCAATTTCACCGAATACAATGTTTAAGTTACCAATTAAAGTAACAACATCGGCTAACTGTAATCCAACTAATAATTCTTCAAGAATTGCTGTATGTTGGAAACTTGGTGTTCTAATTTTCATTCTATAAGCATATGGAGAACCATCACTTACTACGAAATATCCTAATTCACCTTTTGGTGACTCAGTAGCAACATATACTTCACCTTTTGGTGGTCTCATACCTTGTGTTACAAGTACGAAGTGTTGCATTAAAGAGTAGTTTTGAGTCATGATTTGCTCTTTTGGAGCTGAAATATACTCAGGTGCGTGAGCCATTAATTGACATTCACTTTCATCATACATTGGTACTAATTGTTTTAAAATCTTCGCAGATTCTCTCATTTCAGCAATACAAATTTTGTATCTACCGTATGAGTCATTTGTATAAGAAACTGGAACATCGAAATCTAATTCATCATAAATACCGTAAGGCATCTCTTTTCTTAAATCCCATTTGATTCCAGAACCTCTTAAAGCAATACCAGAACATCCCCATTCTTTCGCCATTTGAGGTGTAATAACACCGATATTTTCAAGTCTCATTTTCCAGATTCTATTCTCTGTTAATAAACCTTCATACTTTTCTAATTCTGTATGTAAAATATCTAAGAATGATAAACAATCAGCTGTCCAATTTGATGGTAAGTCTAAAGGAACTCCACCAATTCTAACTGCTGAGTGAGTAAGTCTAGCTCCACAATAGTCTTCAATTAAGTCCATTGCATATTCTCTTTCTCTGAAACAGTAAAGGAACATAGACATAGCACCAACGTCTAGTGCGTGAGTTGCTAACCAGAATAAGTGAGAAGTAATTCTATTTAATTCTAAAAGCATTGTTCTAATAATTTCAGCTCTTCTTGGAGCTTCAATTCCTAGAAGTTTTTCAATAGCTAAGGCATATCCATAGTTATTTGAAGTAGCAGCAATATAATCCATTCTGTCCGTAGTTGGTAAGAATTCATTATAAATCATATTTTCAGCCATTTTCTCCATACCTCTGTGAAGGTATCCAATTAATGGTCTTGATTTAACTACTTCTTCACCTTGAAGTTCTAATACTAGTCTTAATTGACCGTGAGCAGATGGATGTTGTGGTCCAAAGTTCACCATCATTGTATTGTCTTCTCTCTCGAAATGAATATTTTCAAAGAAAGGTTTTAATCTATTTGGTTGTTGCATATTTCTCTACCTTCTTCTTTTTAAAACAACTGATTCTTCAGGTTTTAATTTTTTCATAATTCCACTGATATCATCTTCTTGGTAAGAAATAGCAGTTTCAGGTTCAAATTCAGAAATATCTGTTTCGTAAGGAACTTCATGTCCAAGTCTTGCAAATCTAGTAGTATCATATCTATCAATTGCAGCTGGATCTCTTTGTTCAGGTCCAATAATATCTCTAGCTTCTTTTCCAAAGATTTTATCTACTTCATACCATGAAGCAGCCTCGTCACCTTGAAGAGGATAAGTTTTTCTAAGTGGGTGATCATACCAATCATCTGGCATAAGAATTCTTTTTAAATTGAAGTGACCTTCAACTTTTACACCTAACATATCATACATTTCTCTTTCAGACCAGTTTGCTGATTTGAAAACAGATGTAACAGATTTAATAGCTTCATCTTTTGGTAAGAAACATTTGATTCTTAGTCTTTTATGTTTTGAAAGTGATAACATTTCATAGAATACTTCGTATCCATCTTTAGCTGCTAGATAATCAATAGCAGAAAGTTCCATTAACATATCGTATTCTAATTCATCTCTTAAGTAAGTCATTGCCTCAACAACTGCATTTTTGTTGATAATCATTACTAAGTGTGTATGTTCAATATAAGCATCACTTACATTAATATGTTTACAGAACTCTTCATGATCTTTGGCAAATATTTCATCACTTGAAGGAGCAAGTCTTGGTAGACTTGGTACTACATGGAATCTATCAGTAAAATAGGCTTGTTTTTGTGCATTGTCTTTGTTTTTATACTGTCTCATTACACTAACCTCTTCTTCTTATGGGCTCTAAAAATTGATTCTTTTCTAATCTTTTTTTGTAAAGTCATAAGTGCATACTGTAATGTTTCAGGTCTAGGAGCACATCCTGGAAGATAAATATCAACTGGTACAATTCTATCTGCACCTTGAACAGTTGCATAAGTATTAAACATTCCACCAGTGTTAGCACATGATCCCATTGAGATTACCCATTTTGGATCTGGCATTTGGTCATATAGTCTTCTCATGAACTCAGCATGTTTCTTTGTAAGAGTTCCTGCAATAATAATACAGTCTGATTGTCTAGGACTGGCTCTAAAAATTGTACCGAATCTATCGAAATCGTATCGAGATGCTCCAGTAGCCATCATCTCGATGGCACAACAGGCCAAACCATAAGTCATAGGCCAAATAGAATTTGATCTACCGAAGTTAACTAACTTATCAATAGTTGTTAACTTGATTGGTGCGCCACCGTCTTGTAAATAATTTACTTTATGCTGTGCCATTCAAGGGCTCCTTTTTTCCAAGCATATAAAAATCCAATTGCTAATAATGTGATGAAAAGTAACATTTCAATAAATCCAAACCATCCAAGTAGCTTAAAGTTAATAGCCCATGGGAACATGAAAATGATTTCTACATCAAATAAAATAAAAAGCAATGCTATTAAATAAAATTGCGTTGAGATTGTGTTTGGTTGTTTTGTAACTTCTGGTCCACATTCATATAATGTTGTCTTCAGTTTTTCAGTGTCAAGTCTTGCGATTTTACGGCTAACAAATCGCGATAGCCATACCGTAGCACCAAATGCAGTAAAGGTAACTACGAACATAATAAATGCACCAAAATAAGGATGGGCAAACTCCATGTGTGTCATTGTATTAATCCTTCTTAAATTAAAAAGTTTTTCTTTTTTATAGGTCTATAATAGTATCTAATATCTAATAAATAGCCACTTATATTTAGTTCAAGAAATAGTATTCTAAATTTTTAAAATTAAGCTTATAATTTAATGTTTTTCTAAGAATACTAATAAAGTGGTACCAAAAGGAACACTAAAATAACTTTGGTTATTTTATGTAATTATTATGTAACTTTAATCCTAACTAAGTAAAATATTATTTACTAAAAATAATAAAATACCACACTAAGGACTTTTTATATGGTAAAAAGCATTAAACTAAAACTTCTGGCTTTGACAATTCTACCTGTCATTTTATCTGTTGCAATAATCAGTATTACAACTATCACCTTGATGAATAATAATTCTAAGAATACCCTAGAAAACATCGAGAAAACCATTATACACGAGAAACAAGAGCTATTAAAAAATGAAATTTTAACAGCAGTTACTATTGTAAATGGTATTATAAAACAAGAGTCTGATATTAATGTGACAAAGAAAAAAGCTATAGAAATATTGTCTAATGCTAGATTTTTAAATGGAAGTGGTTACTTCTTTGCCTATGAAAATGGTGGATCTACATATAAATTTGCCTTCCATGGAACAAAACCTCATCTAAATGGTAAAACAACAAACATAACTAAACCAGATATAAAAGGTTATGCTTTTAGAAAAGCATTGATTGATTCAGCAAAAGATGACAATAAGTTTATTGAGTACTACTACAAGAAACCAAACTCAGATAAGCTTATGAAAAAGATTGCTTTTTCTAAATATATTCCAGAATTAAACTGGGTTGTTGTAACTGGTATTTATATTGATGATATTGAAAAGAAAATAAATGCTTTAGAGAAAGAATCAAATGAGTCTTTAAACTCACTAATTTATACTCTTATTGGTTTTACTCTTGCAATACTATTACTACTTATTATTATAGTTCCGATTATTTCTGAGAAATCTATTGTTAGACCACTAAATACATTTAAAGATGGTTTATTAAACTTCTTGAAGTTTATCAACAAAGAACAAAGTGATACTCAACTAATTGAAGTAAGTACAAAAGATGAGATAGGTCACTTAACAAATGAGTTAAATGACAATATCAATACAATCAAAGAGAATATTAGAAAAGATAATCTTGTATTAGAAAATGTATCTTCAGTAGTAGCCTGTGTTGCAAAGGGTGATTTATCACAAAAGATAAATACTACAACAAACAATGAAGTAATCAATGAATTAACAAATGCTTTAAACACAATGATAAATTCTCTTCAAAGTCTTACATCTCAAACTTTAGATGTATTACACGCATTTCAACATAAAGACTTTACAAAAAAAGCAAATATTTCCTGTACTGAGCATTTCAAAGAGTTAATGGAAGGGGTTAATATCTTAGGAGATGAAATCTCATCTTTATTAGGAACAAATCTAAATAATGGACAGACATTATTCACTAATGCACAAACATTAAACTCTAATGTAAATATGTTATCACAGTCTTCAACAGAACAAGCTAGCTCACTGGAAGAAACAGCAGCATCACTTGAAGAAATCACTGAAACAATGAGAGATAACTCTACAAGAATGAATGACTTATTAGATAATGCAAAAAGTTTAGAAACATCTGTAAAAGAAGGTCAAAACCTTTCTCAAAAAACTAGTAAATCAATGCAAGAGATTAATGAACAAGTAACATCAATTCATGAAGCTATTACAGTTATTGATCAAATTGCATTCCAAACAAATATTCTATCACTTAATGCCGCAGTAGAAGCAGCAACAGCAGGTGAATCAGGAAAAGGCTTTGCCGTAGTTGCAGGGGAAGTTAGAAACCTAGCTTCAAGATCAGCAGAAGCAGCTAAAGAGATTAAAGACTTAGTTGAGAGAGCTACAATAAAAGCAAAAGAAGGGGATGATATTTCTACTCTTATGTATAAAGGGTACGAGAATCTAAATGAAAATATTATTCAGACTACAAATATTATTGATACAATTTCAAATAGCTCAAAAGAGCAAATGCAAGGGGTTGAACAAATCAATACTAGCATTGCAAGTTTAGACCAAGCAACTCAAAACAATGCACAAGTAGCATTACAAACAAAAGAGATAGCAACTCAAACTTCTACAATGGCTAGTGACTTAGTAGAAGAAACATCTAAAAATAAATTCTAATTAGAAATACTACAATCAATAAAACTAAAATCTTTTTGTACTTGTTTACAAGAAGATTTTGGTATTTGAATTAGTATTGGTTTTTTCTTTTTATCCAACCAAGATACAATATCTTTTATATTCTGCTCAAGCATTGAGGTACATCCAGAAGTATATATCTTCTTTGGATTCTGTACATGTAAAAAAATACACGAACCCAAAGATTTTTTATTTAAAGTATTATGTTCTACTTTAATCACATACTTATAGGTATCATTTGATAAAAGCATATTTTCATAACTTTTATATTTGTTTTTGTTTTTTGTATAAATTATTTGATTGTATTTATCACTGCTAATATCATCTACACAAATATGATTAGTAGTTGATTGACTATAAGGCATATTTGTATTAATACTATTTTTATAAGTATATATCATTGATAAATCAAATACTCCAGCAACGGCTTTTTTATCACCCTCTTTTTTTATTCTTTGATTTTGTTTTTTATATGATTTGTATTGAGAAGAGCCCCATGCTAATCCATTTTTTCCTAGATTAACATTTATGGCTTTTGTTTTTTGAATAAAAGTATCATTTACTTTTTCATAAGTGATAAGTTTTGCTTTTTGAGATGTAAAAGTTGGAGATAAAACAAATACTACTTGTTCATAAGCACTTAGAGTTGAAAGTAGCGCTAAGAACAGAAATATTTGTTTCATCATAAACTCCTAAAAGAAACCTACTTTGTTTTCACTATCAAATTGACCTTTTTGCTCTTTTGTAATTTGTTCTTCAAAGTCTTCTACTTTAAAGATAGGTTCTTCACTAATAGCGATTTTGTAAGCTGTATTTTTTATTACTAACTCGATTTGTCCACCAGTTAATTCATGTTTTGCTAATTTTTCAATATCAAAGTCTTCGGCTAAGGGAAGAGCTTCTGGTAAAAGCTTTGACCATAAAGTAACTCTTTGTTCTTTATTTGGTTTTATAAACTCTATTTTATAATTGAATCTTCTAGAAAATGCTTTATCTAGGTTTTCTAAAAGGTTTGTAGTTGCTATTAAAATTCCATCAAATCTTTCAATTTGTTCTAGGAAAATATTTTGCATTTGGTTATGCATTTTGTCACTACCATTACCAGCACCTGATGTTCTAGAACTTAAGAACTGATCTGCTTCATTTAATAATAAAATTGGTTCAGATTTTGTTGTTTCTCTTAACTCATAATATTTATCAAAAATAGCTCTTACATTCTTTTCACTCTCACCTACATACATAGAAAGAATTTTTGAACAGTCAAAACTAAGTACTTCTTTTTTAAGAGATTTAGCCATTGCTAAAGCTGTAATTGTTTTACCAGTACCAGCTACTCCATAAAAGATAATTTTAGCTTCAATACCTTTTTTCTTATCTTTTAATCCCCACTGCTTAAGTCTACCAATAACATCTTTGTCTACTTGTTTTAAAAGACCATCTAAAGTCTCTCTTGTTTTTCCATTTAGAACTACATCATCTAAATCTTTAGTAGTTGTGATTAACTCAAATGTATCTTGATCTTTAATAATAGAATCAAGTTTGATTTTAGATCTTCTAGTTTTTTTCTTTGTTGGATGAGAGATTTTGTATAAAACCTCATCTGGAATATAGAAGTTTCTATTTATTCCACCAAAGGCTGTAAGAACCTCATCATAATCAACTAGTGTTTTAGATACTAAGTTTGAGCTCTCTTCTAATAAAGATCTATATTTAATCTTTTCATAATCATCTGATGAAATTAATTCAATTAAAGCATTCATATCTCTTATTGAACCATCACCACCTGAATACTCTTCTTTTAATAAAGCTAAAAATAAAGTCTGTTCTTTTTCACTTAGTTCATTTTCACTAAAGAAGTCTTCTAACATAATAGAGTTATTAGTAACTTTTACTCTCTCTTTAATTCTATTCTCTAATAAAACTAATTTTGATTTCAATCTATTTGAACTAGGTGAGTTTACATCAAAATTTTTCTTCACTACATTTAACTGTTGTGCTAAATCTATTTTGAAAAACTGATCTTGTAAATACTCCAAGTGGTCACTATAGTTTTTAATCTCTGGAAGAATAAAGTCACTACTTCCTTTATCTAATAATTTTAAATACGAACTAGATAATGAAATATTAGAATTAATAAGTTCTAATTTTGATATCTCATTTAGTTTGATTTGATCAAAGGCTATTTGTTCTAACCATCCACATTCAAGTAAAGATTTGATTAAATCTAGTTTGTCTAAATGCTGATAAGTTTTTACATCGTAAAACTCTGTTAATACATCTATTACAACTAAAGTATCTCTACCACCTACATACTCTTTTGTTAAGTATTGAAGGATTTTCCCTTCTTCTTTTGTACATTTTAATTTTTTAAAAAATTTTGTCGTTTCTAATTTATCTGATTTAATAAAATCAATTAATTCTTTCATCTAGTAATAAAACCTTACTTATTAATTTTCGTATTCAGACTCTTGTAAAACTTATAAAGTTCTTCTTCTTGGGCAAAGCCCAGTTTGTAAGTATCATTAAGTACTATATCTAAGTTATGAACATCTACATTTTTTATATCTGAATATTTATACTCTTTGGAGTTTTTTTCTATATCAACTGTAAAACTATTAGATATTTCTAATATACTATTTTCACACAAGGCTTTATATGAACCTTTTGCATAAATAATCTGCTTACAATTTTCATTTTTTATATAATCTTCAATCTCTTCTAAATTTGAACTGTTATACATATTTAACGCAATCACATTCAAGGCAATAAACATAAAGAATGCTATAAAAATCATATTTTGAACTCCTATATTATTAATGATAATACTATAAATCTTCTTAATAATAATTCAGAAAAATCATCGTATTTATTATAAGTTTAAAAGAATTATAAAAAATTAGGTAAAATATCTATAATATTTAAAGCGAATAACACAAGGGACAGAAATGATTAAAAGTAGTACAAAACTTTTACTTACTTCACTATTTGCATCATTGATATTAAGTGGATGTAATAAATATGAAGAAGCACTAAAAGTTTTACCAAATGAAGTAGCACAAGCAGACCAGTGTATTAGTTCTAATAAAGAGTTTGAAGCAGACTGTTATGATTTGATTTCTTATAAAAACTCTATTGCACTATTAAGACTTGGAATCAAAGATTTTGGAAAAGGAAATTATAAAGCAGCTATCAAACAATACACTTTGGCAAAACAAAGAGGTAATTTATATGCTAATGCTTTATTATCTGATGCATATTTTAGTGGCAAAGGAGTACCTGTTAATGCGAAAATGGGTCTTGAGCTATTAGAAGATGTGGATAATGCAGATCCTATTGCTGCTTACAAACTATCTTTTTATTATTTAAATAAAAAAGATTATTCAAAAACTGTAAAATTATTAGAATTTGCAGCTGTAAACAATGTAAAAAAAGCACAATTAGAACTAGCAAAAATTTATAGAGATGGGAAAATCACAAAAGCAAACCCACAAAGAAGCCAAGAATTATTCAAAGCTTATGAAGATAAAACAAATAGTTTCATAAGTAAAATCTACGGTTTATAAAACACCCACGTATAGGCACTCTTGCCTATACAAAATACTCCTCTAATACCATAAGAATCACAGAAATTGTAATAATAGATAATAAAGTCTGAGTTGTAATAATCGCAGACATTAGCTTCAAGTCTCCCCCTAATTCTCTAGCTAGAATATAAGCAGAAGAAGCCGTAGGCATCGCTCCAAATAAAACTAATACCATAAGAGGTAATCCACCTACTCCCATAGAAATACCTGAAAACAAAATAAGTGCAGGGAAAAGTGCAAGTTTTATAAATACGGATGTGAATAACTCAATCTTTACTTCTTTAATATGTGCAAGATGTAAACCAACCCCAACAGATAAAAGCCCAAGAGGTAGAGCCGCTGAACTTAAAATACTAAGAGTTTTTTCAAATGGTAAGAACAAAGATATATCAAAATAGTTCATACCTCCACCTATTAAACAAGCAATTATTAGAGGATTTTTTATTATTGATTTTAGTACTGAATTAAAAGTGATTTTATCACTACTTGCATACATGGAAAAAATTGTAATACAAAAGATATTTAATGATGGAATCAAAAAGGTCATAAGTAAAGCAGCAACAACCAAACCACTATCTCCATAAATAGCATCTGTTAGGGCTAAAAATACATAAGTATTAAACCGTACTGAGCCTTGGTAAATAGAGGTAAAACTAGCTCCATCAAAAAAGAACATAAATTTGTTTATAAGTATTAGTAAAACACTAGCCATCAACACAGCTATAAGTGCTGATGATACAAAATTGAAGCCATCTATATTATCTAAGCTTGCAGTTGAGAGCTTGTACACTAAAAGAGAAGGAAATAGTACATAATATGTGAACTTATCCGCATACTGCCAAAACTCTTCATTTGGAAACTTGATACTCTTGAAAAAGTATCCTAAAGAGATAAGTAAAAAGATTGGTAATAATGCAAATAATATATTTTCCATGATTTACTCTTTTTCTATTTTCTTATGAAGTTCGTAGATTTCATCTGCAAAATCTAAACAATCTTTTGTAAAAAATTCTCTTGTCTGATTTGGACGGAAATTATGTAATAATTTGTGCATTGCTTTTTCTAAATTCTCATAATTTGATATTTTATATTCTCTTAGAACAGTGAATTTGAAAGGAACTCCAGTTGTATAAAGAGACTTAATTCTATCTTCAATTTTTAAAGTTGTAATCCCTATTTTTACTAACTCTTTTGCATCTTTTGTGAAAGTATTCGTACTTAGAATATAAACTATTCCTATTTCACTTTCAAAGTCTTCTTCTATGGATTCTTTCTCTAATCTTTCTTCATCTTCTTCAACTAATCCTACAAGAACTGGCTTGGAAGATTTATCTCTAAAAAATATACTATCATTATCTACGCTCAAAGAAGAAACTTCTGCTTTTATCTGAGAAATAGCTAGTTTTTTATCTCCATTTTTTTGAAGCATTTTTGATTCTAATTTTTCAGGATATTTAGCTATTAATTTTGTTGTTAGTTGTTTGATATTTAGACTATTATTTTCAAATGTTAAAATATCTATTACCATTTCTTTTAGTGTTTTCATTAATCTTTATTCTCCATCATTTTTTTATCATCAATTAATTCCTTCGCAAAAACACTAATTTCTTCATCAAAGTATGACAATAATTCAAAAATATCACTTTGAATATTTAAATATTCTTGTTTTTTTATTATTCGTTCATAATGAAATATTCTATTTCTAAATTTTCTTATATGATTTAGTTTTTTATCTAAAATATTACGATTTATTAATTTTAGTTGTCTTGGAGGAATATTTGGGAAAATATACTTAATATCTTTTATTCTCATCAAATTTGCATATGATTTTCTAAAAAGAGTAGTCCAAAAGCCCAAAGGCAGTTCTGCAACTATTTTATCATAAGTCAAAAGCTCTTTTCGTCGTAATATTTTCTTTTTAGCTTCATCTATTTTTTGTTTTGTATCTTTATGCAAGATATCACTGTCTAGCCAATCTTTAGATATTTTATATTTAAAATAATTGTCTATAGAGTTTCTTAAACTTATTTCAAAAATAGAAAGTAGAATATAGTACTTTTCACTTATATAAATATTTTGTTTATACTCTTTAAAATCACTATAGTTTTGTAGCCTTTTATCCGTTATGAACTTTTGCTTAATATTTTTTTGCACTTGACTTTTCCTTTCCATTTTTATACAATACAAATAAGACATCCAGTAAGCCTTTAGCCTTTTGAGCTAAAGCTTGGATTTTTTTATGTCTAGACACTTTAAATTTCTAATCCAAATAAGAATTATTAATTAAAGTAATTTCTTCTTCAATCTTTTTTATTTGATTATATTTTTCAATCTCCAAATTAAAATTTTCTACAATTTTACACTTTCGTTTTTTATCTAAAACTGGAACTATAAATTCTTTTAAGTCATTAGTAGATATTTGTGGCATAGCACTGCCTTGTTTTAATAACTTATGCAATAATTCTTGCCCATCATTTGACTTTAAATACATATATAAAACAATTGCATCTTCTTTCAGATTCATATTATTCTTTAATCTAATTCTTTGAATAGCCTGAGAAGCTAAAATGTTATCAATATTTTCTCCTACAATTGCAATCTTTCCTAAAATACCTTTTGCACTTAGCAAAATATCAAAAGGTTCTAATTTGTAAGACTTAAATTGCTTATTAGAAGTATTAATATTTTTTTCTTTAAGTGCTTTAGTTGTATATCCTGATAAAGAAAAGTCTGAAGGAGAAATTTCATATACTTTTTCATAGTTTTCTTCCTCTTTTACCGTTTGACATTTTTTTACATCTGCAATTTCATTAATTTTAAGTAAGTCATATGAAGATATTTTATCTTTAATTTCTTTTGCCTCTTGAGATAGAACATATCTATCAATACTAAGATTGTAATTATTTCGTTTAATCTCATCATTAGATATAGTACTAATATCTTCGGTATCTTTACCATTAGTATAAAGTTCTAAAATCTCATTAATATCTTTTAAAATTGTTTGTCTTCCATCTTTTGTAATAAACTTCTCATTTCTTAAATCAAAGAATAATACATTTGAGTTCTCTTTATTTTTATCAATAATAAACAATATCATTTCTGCAGAATTTCCAGTATTCATACTCGAAGGCAGTTGTATTGATGCTTTCAAATAATTTTCATCTATTAAAAATTTTCTAAACTTTTCTTCAATTCCTGACCTAAAAGAAAACCCTACAGGCATTAATACTATAGCTTCATTTTTTGTTTGAGATAGAATATGTTCAAAGTGTGCTACATCTAATCGCTTTCCAGAATGAATTTTAAATCTATCAAAATAAAGATTTAGAGGTATATCTGAGATAACGCTAAAAGGAGGAAATGCAATTACTGTATCAAATTGCTTTAGCTTTTTTTTATCCCAAAAACCTGGTAAATATAAAGAATTAGTTATATTTAATTGAATATTTTTTTCTTCATGTAATTCCATAAATAATTTAACTATATTAATTTTCTTATCTTCATATTCACAATAAACATTTTTATTTGAGTAGTTTCCTACTCCTAAACCATGATTAAAAGGAACATAAATTTCATTACTACTTTTACCACTAAGCTTTACACTAAGATCAATTATTTGGTCTGTAACAATAGAATTATTATCTGAAATAAAAGGATAAAAACTATTATATATTGAAGGTATAGTTTCTATACTTTTAGTAATATCTAAAATCTTTAAAAATGATAAAAAATCAAAACTTATATAAGAAAAAAACTCTTCTATAATTTTTACTACATCAATTTTATATTTATCAAAAAAGTACTTTTTTACTTCTTCATTATTAATCCAATTTAAAAAATTAAAAGTTGGATTTGAAGAAAAAGGATTTATATTCGGACGTATATATTCTGAAATCACTTTTTCTAAAAATACATCATCAAATAGTTTTAAAGTAAATATAGTAGTTAAGCATTCAAATTCTGAATTAGTTTTTTCTATAATCTTTAAACTGTCTAACAACTCAATATAATTCATTTATCAACCTTTTGTACTGTATAAATGAATTATAAACTTTTATTTCTTAGTAATAGCTGTACTACTTTATATAGAATGTAAATTTGCTTCTAATATTTTTATTATCTCTTCATATAAATATAGTGAAAATATATATTTTATAGTGAAATATCTACTTCATCCCATCAAAAAAGATTTCTATGAAATCATTTATTTTAAGTTTCACTCTCTCTTCTACTTCTTTTTTCTCTTTTAGTTTTAGTTTTGTCATAACTAATCCTAGAATTTCAGCACCTCTTGGCATATCTTTTTTGAATATATACTTGCTAATCATTTTTTGGAATAGCTCTTTATTTAGGTTTTCTTCTTCACATAAAATATTCATTGCTTGTGTTTGCTCTTGCTCTAAGAAAGAATCATAAGCCTCTTTGACATTTGAATCTTCTTCAAGTTCAAAAAGGTTTTTATCTATAAACTTCTCGATTAGAACTCTTTTACTTCTAAGTTTTGAATCTCCAACAATCATATCAATAACAGCTTTTTTCTGCTTTTCGTAATCTTTCCCTTCTTTTTTGCCTTTTCTCATATTTGCCAATAAGGCTAAAATATAAGCTACATTTATTTCATCCGTATGAAGAAGTTCTAACTCAAAATCTATCTCATCAAAAATAGAGGGTTTTGTCTTATCTTTATTTCTTTTTATTTTATCTCTCAAATCAGTATATTTCGTACTAAAGTCAGTAAACTCTTCTTCACTCATTCCTAAATCATCCCATGAAAAATCAGAAAATGAAGCCATAGAATTCTTAAGCCTCATAATCTCTCTAAAAGCACTAATAAAAGTATATTCTTCATTTTCATCTGCTAATGCATCTACATCTTGAACATTAGGAGTTATTTCATATAAGCTATCAACAGCCTTTGCAAATATTTCAGTATATTCTGCATATGACTTCATTAATACATCTTCTTTTGTTATAACTTCATTTGCTTCTTCATCGTTGAATAAACCAATCGCTTCATCTGTTTGGTCTTTTAGGTTTCTAAAACACACTACATTTCCTTGAGATTTTACCTCATCTAAAGTACGGTTAGTTCTAGAATAAGCTTGAATAAGTCCATGAAATCTTAAGTTTTTATCCACATAAATAGTATTTAAGTACCTACTATCAAACCCAGTTAAAAACATATTTACAACTATTAATATATCTACTTCTCGTTTTTTTACTTTTGTTGCTATATCATTGTAATATCTATAATAACTTTGGGTATCACCCAAAGAGTGATTAGTACCAAAAGTTTCATTGAAATCGTTAATATATAATTCTAATTTTTCTTTATTTCTATAGTTTACTTTTGATTCATTTATTTCTAGTTTTTCTTCATCTAGTATTCCAAAAGATTCTTTTGATTCTTCATTTTGAGCATAGGAAAAAATAGTGGCAATATTTAGATTATGTTTCTGTTCTTCTTTTTTCTTTTTAAACAAATCATAATAAGCAATAGCACAATCAACACTACTAGTACATAAAATAGCAGTAAATCTTCTCTGATGTGTTTTCTTTAAATGAACTCCTAGGATATAGTCACTAATCTTTTCTAATCGTCTAGGTGCTTCCATCAAAGCTTTTTCATCTATTTTATTTGATTCAATATCTATTTTGTTTTTTAGATCAGCCACATACTCAACTGAAAATTTCAATACATTTTCATCATTGATTGCGTCTTTAATCACATAGGTATGTAATCTCTCTCCAAATAAGTCTTTTGTAGTTCTTCTACCTAAGTGATTTTTAGAAGAGTTATCTTCAAAAATTGGTGTTCCTGTAAATCCAAACATCTGTTTCTTGTGGAAAAATTCTGAAATTTTATTGTGAGTATCTCCAAACTGACTTCTATGACATTCATCAAAAATAAATACTATTTTTTCATCTTTTAGATGTTCTATTTGTTTTAAATACTTATTAGTAGTTATTGCATTATTTAGTTTTTGAATAGTAGTTACTATTAGTTTAGAGTCATCTGTATTTGAGCAAAGTTGTTTTATTAGCTTAGAAGTATTATCTGTACTATCGACACTTCCTTCTTTGAAGTTATTAAACTCCAATGCTGTTTGGTAATCTAAGTCTTTTCTATCTACAACGAAAAGTATTTTTTTTACATTTGGATTGTCTTTTAAAATCTGTGATGTTTTGAAAGAGGTTAGAGTTTTACCACTACCAGTTGTATGCCAGATATATCCACCATCTACTGAGATATTAACTTGATTTACTATATTTTCAACTGCGTAGTATTGATATGGTCTTAAAACCATCAGTTTATTTGATACTTCGCTTACTACTATGTATTTACATATCATTTTTGATAAGAAACAAGGTTCTAAGAATATAGAAGTAAATTCTCCTAGGTCATTGATATGTTTGTTTTTTTCTGTCGTCCATGAAAAAGTCTGTTTAAAAGTATTGTCTTCACTATTATCTGCAAAATTAGTAAAGTACCTAGTATTTACACTATTGCTAATAACAAATAATTGTACAAAACCAAAAAGCCCACGACTTGCCCAAAAACTATCTTTTTGGTATCTATCTACTTGATTAAAGGCATCTTTTAAAGCAACTCCACTTCTTTTAAGCTCGATTTGAACCAATGGCAGACCATTTACTAAAAGAGTCACATCATATCTATTGACTGCTCTTCCTTGCATAGTGATTTGATTTGATACTTGGTATTCATTTTGGCACCATTTATCCATATTTAGGAAGTCTATATATTTATCTGTACCATCATCTTTTTTTAGATTGTATCTATCTCTTAAAATTTTAGCTCTTTTTACTACAGAACTAGCACTTAGGTGATTTAGTATTTTTCTAAATTCTGCATTTGAAAAAGTAGTATCATTATGAATTTCAAGCTGTTTTTTCAAGTTTAGAAGCATATCTTCTTCATTTGATAGTTTTACATTTTCGTATCCTAAACCTATAAGTTTTGTAATCAACTCCGCTTCTAAAACTGCTTCACTTTTTTTACTCATAAAAACCCTTTATTTAATAAATTCACTTACGGATTACCGTATATATTTACGGGATTACGTAAAATATGATATAATTACATATAACAAATAATCTAGGATCACTTAACTATGAAAAAAACTATTGCAAACACAAACAAACTTTTTGCTTCAGCAGCTAACAAAAGAAAAATGATTGTTAATTCTGTTCATAGTTCTGCAAAAGTTGAAGGTTCTAAAATCACTAAAAAAGAACTTAACGAACACTATAAACTTATTCAATCATAAGCTCCTCTTTAATTTTAGATTTTAATAACTCATTCATTGGTTTATAGTTACATTCATAACCTTCATGGACTCTTTGAATATAATTATCACCTCTTTTAAGCTTTAACCCAATCATTGGAAAACCATTCTTTGCTAAAATAATATCACAGATAAGTCTACTTAATCTTCCATTCCCTTCTCTAAAAGGATGAATGAATAAAAAATCACTAATAAGCTTGGATAAATCACTAGAAATACTATCTATATCTTCACCATATTCTTTAATACTAATTTCTTTTAAAAAGTTATCAAATTCTGGTAAACCTCGAAGAAAATCAAGTCTCCACTCCCAAGCTTCCGAACCACTTCCTTTACTCATATTTACAGTTCTTAACTCTCCAGCAAAAGGATAAATAGAGCTAAATATCATCTTATGCCATTGTTTTATAGTTTCAAATCCAAACGCTTTTGAGATATCAAGGTTTTCTACTAAATAAGTATATATTTCTAAGAGTTTTAAATCCTCTTGTATAACAATATAGTCATTGTCTAAAGATTTAAGATAGTTTATACATACTCCATCTTTTGAGCTAATTTTTTGAATATCATTTGATTTCCATTCTATCCAAGGATTTTCAAAAGTTTCAATACCATCAAGAGATTCTTTTTGAGAATTATTTTTTGAAAGTATATGTTGTGGTGGCTTAGTAGAAGAAAAATATTTATTATCTGTTTTATACCAATAGGTATATTTTCCATCTAATAAGACTTTAAAATCATATAATAAATATTTAGTTTTTGTCATACTATTTCCTTTTATACAAACATCTGTTGTAATAGACCTTTTTTGAACTCTTGGGCTTTTTGTTTTTGTTTTTTTGTGGCTTCTATTTTTTTATCTAGTGAAGATAAGAAATTTGCTATTTTTTGTTGTTCTTTTAATGAGGGTAAATCTATTTTCAATCTGTAAAAATCTCCATGATTTAAATCAGGAATAGTAGAAATTCCTGCATATCTCAAAATCATATTTTGAGTATTTCTCATTCTTAAAAAATATACTAAAAAATCTTTATCAAAATTCTTAAAATAATTTATTCTAAAGAAATTATTATGAAATGCACCATTCACATTTGTTACAACTTGTCCCGTATTTCCAGTTCTAGTCATTAATACATCATCTTCATTACAAATTACAGAAGCAGAAGGTTCTTTAATAAAGTATTTTTTAGAACTCCCTTTTCTTAAAAACTCGTTTGTTATATAAAAATAGCTATCTTTAACTTTTTCTGTATATCTTTCAGAAATAGCAATTTGTAAACCTTGATTTATTTTTGTTAAATCACCTAACTTTTTTTCTTCCCAAGCAGGGAAATCTGAACTATCATCGGCTTTAAATCTTATCTCTTGTAAAAAAAGCTTTTGCATCATGGCTTTTTTGTATTTTTCTTGTAAGGCTATTTTTTCTTCTAGTTTTTCTATTTTTTTATCCACAGCAGATAAAAAAGAAGCAATTTTTTCTTGCTCTTGTTTTGATGGAAATTTTATAGGTATTGAATTACAACTATTTTTATTCATGTATAATAGCGTTGTTTTTGTAGCAACTTTTACCATGTATTTTTTTTGAGTAAGTAAAGAGTAAAATAAAAATTCTACATTTATATTTCTATTGGGTAGAAAAGCATGAAGTTGTTGATTAATAATTAATTCATTTTTGGTAATAGCTAATAATCCCAATTCACCAACACAGGACATAATAATAGAATTTGTAGGAACAATTTTTGAACCTATACTTTTTGATTCTTCTATGCTAATATTTAAATTTATTTTAGAAATATAAATATACTTACCTATAATATCAGGTGTTGTAATCCATGGAATTGTACCACTAAATAATTTAGGTTTATTTCTACCAGGAACTATACAATCAGTAATATTACCAATTTTATTTTCTTCCCACTCTTCAGAAAACTCAGAAAATCGTATCGCTGGTACTCTTTCCATTAAAAAGGTGCCTTTATATTTAGCTCAGTACAAAAAGCCTCTATTTCTTTATCTACATCCACCATCTCTTTATCAATAGCTTTTAACTCATCTGCTACCTCATCTATATTTATAGGCTCTTCTTCTTCAAAAGTATCTACATATCTTGGGATATTTAGATTGTAGTCGTTTTCTTTTACTTCATCTAAAGTAGCTTTATATGAGTATTTATCTTCTGTATTTCTGTTTTTATATGTTTGGGCTATTTTTTCTATATCTTGATTTCTTAAATTATTTTGATTTTTGCCTTTTTCATAGTTATCTTCACCACTTGCATCGATAAATAAAATATCATTTGGGTTTTCTCTACACTTTTTAAAGATAAGTATACAAGTAGGAATACTTGTACCAAAGAAGATATTTGCAGGTAGTCCAATCACTGCATCAAGATAGTTTTTTTGCTCTATTAGATACTTTCTTATATGTCCTTCTGCTGCACCTCTAAAAAGAACTCCATGAGGAAGTACTACTGTCATAGTTCCATTTTCTGCTAGGTGATAAATCATATGTTGAACAAAAGCAAAATCTGCTTTTGTTTTAGGTGCTAGTTTTCCATATTGTGAAAATCTATCATTATTCTCGTGTATTGGTGAAGGATTCCAGTGAGCGGAAAACGGTGGATTTGCCACGATTGCCTCAAACTGATCATCCATGTGTTGCGGTCGCTCCAATGTATCTTCATTTTTGATATCAAAGTCATTGTAGTGAACTCCGTGAAGTATCATATTCATTCGAGCAAGGTTATATGTAGTTCTTGTAAGCTCTTGTCCATAAAACTTAGGATGTTTATCTTTTGGTAGCTCTTTAGCAACTCTTAAAAGAAGTGAACCCGAACCACAAGTAGGGTCATATACTGTTGAGATTTCTTTTCTTTTTGTTGTTACTAGTTTGGCAAGTAATGAAGATACCATCTGAGGAGTATAGAACTCCCCTGCACTTTTACCTGCTCCACTTGCAAACTTTGAGATTAGATACTCATAAGCATCTCCTAATAAATCCCCGTGAGTGTCTTGTAGTCTAAAGTCTATTTCATCTAAGTGAGCTAGGACTTTTGAGATTAGTTCATTTTTTGCGTTTTCGCTTCGTCCTAGTTTTGAAGAGCTCAAATCAAGCTCTTCAAATAGTCCTTCATAATCATCTTGTGAGTCTGTTCCCATAGTAGAGATTTCTATATTTTTCAAAATAGTTGATAAATCATCTAAGATGAAATTTGATTCACCTTCTACTTGGTTATTACCTTTTTTAGCAATATTTGAGAAAAGCTCATTTGGTTCTAAAAAGTACCCTAACTCTTCTACTGTTCCATCTTTTAGATACTGTAGATTCTCTTCATAATCTTCATCAGATATATCCATATCTCTGAATTCATAACCTTCTTCATCTAAGTATTTGTTGTTAATAAAAATTTCTATTTTTTCAGATAAGTATTTGTAAAAGATAAAACCTAAGATATAGTCCCTAAAGTCATCAGCTGTCATCTTACCTCTTAAGGTATTTGCTATATCCCATAGTTTTTGTTGTAGTATTTTTTTCTGTTCTTCGCTCATGTAGTCCCGATAGTTGTTTTATTTTATAAGATAGGATTATATCTTATGTATTTATGTTATTTGATTAATATTATTCTAATATTTTATTTAAAAAACTCATTCATTTCTACATCTAAGATATATGCTATTTTTCCTAAATGTTCTAGGTTGAAATGACAGCCTTTATTATATATTTCTGCATTGGAGATGACACTTACACTTTTGTGTCCTATTGCGTGAGATAGTATTAGTTGGCTCATGCCTTTTTCTTTTCGTATTCTTTTCACATTTTCACCAATTTTTTTATGAAATGTTTCAGAATCGAAGTTTTCAATTTGTTTCACTATTTAATTTCGCCTTGCTATTCTAAGTTAAAATTAAATCTTATAACGATAAAATTATTTTAACAACTCGTTATTGTGAGTTAAAATACTATTTTTATCTGGATAATTCAAAAAGTTTTTTATTAATAAGGTATAAGACATGAAAAGATTATTACTTCTACTTGAAGACCAAGATATCCCATTAAACCAATGTTATAAAGATTATGAAGTTTGTGATGATACATTACTCATAAAGAAATCAAATGAGAGTTATTCTTCATCTATTGAGACTAGAGAATTAGTGACTTTATATGAGGTCTTTGAAAAAGAGAATAATATTAAAATCAATATTTTAAAAAATGGAGATATTTGTGTCAAAAAAGTATTTAGTCCAAGATATTCATAAAAATCAGGTAAGATTATTAATTTTTCAAAATTTGAGAAAAAAGAATAAAAAAAGAACTAAATTATTATGATTTACAAGAAATATCAAAAGAAATTTTGAAATTAGTTTTTCTTATATCTATAAAGTAATATTAATAATTACTTAAATATATTTATTAAGTTATTTATTTAAAGTAAATCTTTTATATTGATATCTAGAACTTTTGAGATTTTATATAGCTGTTCTAAATTATAGTGCTTGCCTTCTAGGCCTGCTTCAATTTTTCCAATAGTGCTAACTGATTTGTGTCCGATACTCAAAGCCAAGTCTGTTTGCGTTATTTTTTTCTCTTTTCTAATCTTTTTTATGTTGTAAGAAATAGTTTTATAAAACTCCTCTATTTCATTTTCATCAATTTCAATATGTAATAACATCAAAGTTCCTGTACCAAAAGTTTTTCGTAAGTTTATTAGAGATAGAATCGTTATGTTATTCCCTATTGGGATTAATTTTATTCATTTTTGCTGGATAATTCAAAAAATTCTTAAAAGGTTACATAGTGAACATTTTATTATCATTATTAGAGGAACAAAACTTACGAAAAAATCTTTGTTATAGGGATTATAAAGTAGTTAAAAATACCATAGTTATCATAAAATCAAATGAAATGTATTCTTCAAGTATTGAGACAAAAGAACTAGTAGATTTATCACAAGCTTTTAAGAGACAAACAAACATAGAATTTACAGTTTTAGAAAATGGAGATATTAATATAAAAAAAGTATCCTAAGCAGTTTTAGCAAAGAAGTATATTACTTCTCTACTAAATTATATAAAGCTTGAATCTCTTCAGGCCAGATTTCTTCATCGATAGTTTCTAAAACCATTGGAATATCATCCATTCTATCATCATTCATAATGAATTTGAAAGCATCCCAACCAATTTTACCAACTCCAAGTGAGTCATGTCTATCTACTCTTGAACCAAGTTCTGGTTTTGAGTCATTTAAGTGCATACCCATTAAGTATTGTCGTCCAACTACTTCATCAAACTCTTTCCACGTTTTATCGTATGCTTCTCTTGTTCTGATGTCATATCCAGCAGTGAACATGTGACATGTATCAATACATACACCTATTCTGCTTTTGTCTTCAACTTTATCAATAATATGTGCTAAATGCTCAAATTTATAACCTAAGTTTGAACCTTGCCCTGCTGTGTTTTCAATTACTAATTTTACATCTTTTGTAGCATCAATTGCTTGATTTAAAGATAGAGCAATTCTATCAAGACATTCATCTTCAGTAATCTTTCTTAGGTGGCTTCCTGGGTGAAAGTTTAATCTATCTAATTTTAGGATTTCACATCTTTCAATTTCATGTAAAAAACCGTCTAAAGATTTTTCTCTTTTCTCTTCTTCAGGGTGTCCTAAATTGATAAGATATGAGTCATGAGGTAATATATGTTTTGCTTGTATTCCAGTCTCTTCTAACTCTTTAAACCATCTATCAATTACTTTAGTTTCTAAGTCTTTAACTCTCCATTGTCTTTGATTTTTAACAAAAAGAGCAAAAGCTTTTGCGCCTATATTTCTAGCATTAATTGGGGCATTAAAAACACCACCACTTGCACTAACGTGTGCTCCAACGTATTTCATATTTGTTCCTATTAATTTTTGATTATTTTAACTTATTAAATTAATATTATAAGCTTGATTTAATAAGTAAATTAAGTGTGCGTAATATAACTGTTACTAAAAACCTTTATAAGTATCATTTATATACACAAGTGAATAAAATCTTTAACTTTTACAAGTTTTTATAATATCCTAAAATGCCTAAGTATAGAATAAGAATTAATTTTAAAACCCGCTACATGCAGGCTATAAATTTTGTGTACTATTTCAATATCGCTTGTTTAAAAGCTAGTTTTGTTTATCTGTTTAATTATACAGTTGGAGTATTTTAAATAGATAAATAAAAAAGAAATAGAATCAATAAAATTAAGATAAAAAGTATTTATAAAAGGACCAAACTTAATGGAAAAAGTTGTAATAATTGGAGGTGGATATGCGGGGATATATGCACTTAGAGAATTAGCAAAAAATAAGAATATTCAAATTACATTGATTGATAAACATACATTTCATAACTTACAACCAGAAGTTTATGATTTAATTGCAAATAAATCAAATATTGCAGATGTTACTATTGATTTAACAACATTATGTATGGGTCTAAATCATGATTATGTTGAATACAAGAATTTAAAAGTAAGAAACATAGATAAAGAAGCAAAAAAGATCTATACAGAAGAACAAGAAATCGTAACTTATGATTACTTAGTAATGGCAGCAGGAACAAGAACATTCTTCCCTCCTCAAATCCCAGGACTAAACAACGCTCACGATATCAAAAAACTTCATTGGGCAATGTTCTTCAAACAAAGTTTTGAAAATCAATTATTCAAAAAAATTAGTGATGAAGCAAAACAGTGTGATGATACTCATATTGTTGTAGTTGGTGCTGGTTTATCAGGTGTTGAAATTGCAGCTGAGATGGCATACAACTCAAAGATGTTCTTCAAAAGAGGAAATTTCTCTTGTGATAACTTAAAAATATCACTTATTTCTAGTTCAGGTACGATTTTGCCAGGGCTTTCACAAAACTTGATTAATATCTCACACCAAAGATTAAAATCACTTGGGATTAAAGTAATCACATCTACAAAATTAACAAAATTAGAAGATGGATATGCTCACCTTTCAAATGGTACAAAAATCCCTCACTCATTCCTGATTTTTACAGGTGGAGTTGAAGCATCTAAGATCGAAGGATTAGAAGACTTTGATACAAATGGTAGAGGTCAAATTAGAGTAAATGAATATTTACAAGTACCAGATCATAAAAATATTTTTGCTATTGGTGATGTTGCTGAGATTAAAAACAAAGAGGGAGAGATAATGCCTCCTAATGTTACTATTGCTAGAATTTCTGGAACTAATGCAGGTAAGAATATTCTTAGTATGATTGCTGATAGAGGATTAATTCAATGTAAGCCAAAATTAGATGGTATTTTAATTGCACTTGGTGGAAAATATGCAGCAGGAGATTTAATGGGTCTTGTAAATGTAAAAGGAAGACTTGCTTATGAGATTAAAAAATATGTATTTAGCTCATATAGAAAACCACTATTAAAACTAATCAGAACTGGTTACTCAAAACTAAAAAAATTATCTTAAAATCATAATTAGCCTTTGTAAAAAGGCTAATTATTTTATATTCCCAATAAAACACCTAAAATCCCTATAAATCTTTTAAATTAAAGCAAAGCTAGTATATAATCAATAATTATTAAAACATTATATTAATATTATTTATTTTTTATTAA
The DNA here is from genome assembly GCF_013283835.1 of Poseidonibacter lekithochrous. Classification (GTDB taxonomy): domain Bacteria; phylum Campylobacterota; class Campylobacteria; order Campylobacterales; family Arcobacteraceae; genus Poseidonibacter; species Poseidonibacter lekithochrous. The sequence goes on from NZ_CP054052.1 coordinate 3,458,922, forward strand.
CTGATAAAAATTATCTATAGTAGGCTTTTATGGGAAAAAAAACGACATACAAAAAACTTATTTTAAAAATTATTTTAATTACTTTATCTCTAACACTTACTATTGCATTTTTTTATGCACAGTTTATGAAGTCAGAAGCAATTGAAACTCTCACAAAAGTAGATGCAAAAAAAACCACTCAACTAGTATTCCAATCATTGTACTCAGCAATGGAAAAAGGTTGGGATAGAAATGATTTAGAAAAGATTATAAAAAGAGTAAATAATATAGACAGCCAAATGGCTGTAAATGTATATAGAACACAAATAGTAGCAGATGAATATGGCGATATTCCAAGGGATTTAGAAGCTAGACAAACAAATAAAATGGTTCAACATGCAATTAAAAATGATGAAATATTAAATATTGTAGATGATTCAGCAATTGACTACTATTACCCAATCGAAGCTAAACAAGAATGTCTTAAATGTCATACAACAGCACAAGAAAACGATGTTTTAGGAGTAATAAATATTACCTATCCTATTGATGATTTAAAAGTATCATTATCATCAATTATCAACTTTTTCCTTATATTTATAATTGTCTTTTCATTGATAATATTTGTAGCTTTATTCACAAAATTTGATAAATATCTTGTAAAACCTATTAAAACATTTGTAATAAATATCAATTCTATTTCAAAACATAAAGATATTACAAAAAGAATAACTATTGATAATAATATAGAAGAGATAGATTCTATGCAAGAAGTATTTAACAATATGTTAGATTCCTTAGAATATCAGTTTTATTATGATGAATTAACAACTTTTCCAAATAGAAAAAAACTACTAGAAACCCTAGGAGAACATAAAGACGCCCTACTTTTAATCGTAGATATTGATCAGTTCCAACAAATCAATGATTTGTACGGAGATAAAATAGGTGATGATATTCTTAAGGAAACAGGGGAAATATTAGAGCGAAATATCCCTGAAAAAGCACATTTATTCAAACTTCATGCTGATGAATTTGCAATTTATTACCCTACTATTATTTCACCCGAAGAGATAAAAAGTTTTGCATTACAACTAAATGGAGTAATTGAAAATCATACTTTTACTATTAATAACTCAGAAATATTTATTAATATAACTCTAGGACTAGCTTATGGAAATGATTTCTTATTAAACAATGCAGATATTGCTCTAAAATTAGCAAAAAAGAAAAAGAAGAAATCTTTAATTTATGAATCATCTATGAACATAGAACATGAATATGAACAAAATCTAAAATGGACAAAGAAAATAAAAGATGCCATTAAAAACGATAGAATTGTTCCACTATTCCAGCCAATTGTAAATACACAAACAAAAGAAATAATTAAATATGAAGCTCTTATAAGAATGATAGACGAAAATGGGGAGTATGTTTCACCTTATTACTTCTTGGAGCTTGCAAAGAAGAATAAGTTATACCCTCAACTTACAAAAATCATGTTAACAAAAACTTTTGAAAAATTCAAAACTAAAGATAAACAAGTATCAATAAACTTATCAGTTGAAGATATTTTAAATGAATCAGTTCATGATACGATTTTAGAAAAACTATATGAATATAAATTAGGTAATAGAGTTGTATTTGAATTATTAGAATCAGAAGGTATAGAAAACTTCGTAGAAGTTAAAGAGTTCATCGAAGAAGTTAAACAAACAGGAGCAAAAATATCAATTGATGATTTTGGTACTGGTTACTCAAATTTTGAGTATTTAATGAAGCTAAATGTGGATTATATAAAGATTGATGCCTCAATGATAAAAGATATTGACAAGAATAAAAATTCACAAATGGTTACTGAAACCATCATAGATTTTGCAAAGAAAATGGAAATCAAAACAGTTGCGGAATTTATTCACTCAGAAGATGTATATAAAGTAATTAAAAAAATGGGAATTACTTATGCTCAAGGTTATTACTTTGGAGAGCCAAAAGAGTTAGATTAATACCACATTTTAGACACACTTTTCATCTACTATAATTAACTCCCTAAAAAGGTTTAATCATGGACTCAAATTATTTAAAGAAATCAACACTTTTGTATGTAGAAGATGAAGATGAAATAAGAGAATTTCTAAAAAAAAGACTTGAGAGAAAAGTAAAAAAACTCTATATTGCAAAAGATGGAGCAGAAGGCTTAGAGAGTTTTTGCGAAAACAGACCTGATTTTGTCCTAACAGATGTAACAATGCCAAATCTAAATGGTATTGATATGGCTATAAAAATTAGAGAACTTGATCCTAAAATACCAATTATAATAATGTCAGCCCACTCAGATACAAGCTATTTATTAAAAGCTATAGAATTAGGAGTAGATAACTACCTACTTAAACCCATTGATAAAACTAAGTTATACAAAGCCCTTGAGAACTCAATCAAAGCCAATTTTTTAGAACAAGAGTTAGAAGAAAATAAAAAACAAATCCTTCATCAATCAAGATTTGCCCTACTTGGGGAAATGACTTCTATGATTGCTCACCAATGGAGACAACCCCTAAATACAATATCAATATCCCTAGCAAAATTTCTTATGAATCTAGAACTTGATAAATATGATTTAGAGAATCCAGAAATGAGAAAAAAGTTTCCAGGTTTCGTACAAAGTAATCTAGAAAGAATTGAAGATTACATACAAGATCTTTCAGGAACTATTGATTCTTTTGCAAAGATATATAAACCTTCAGATCATTTAGAAGAGTGTTCTATAAATGAATCCATTAGCCATGCCTTAAGAGCATTTAAAAATACCTTATCTCATACAGATATTATTATCTATGATGAGCTACAAAGTAATGCTAAGTCAAATATATACAAAAATGAGTTTATTCAAATTTGTCTAAACCTTTTAAATAATGCCTATGAACACTTCTTAGAAAGAGAAATTCAAAATCCAAGAATTGATATTCAAACAAAAGAGAATGAAGAGTTTATCGAAATAACAATAAAAGACAATGCAGGTGGTATTAGTGATGAGATTATAGAAAAAATATTTGATCCCTATTTTTCAACAAAGTTTGCAAAAAATGGAAATGGATTAGGTCTTTATATGTCAAAACTAATTATTGAAGAACATCTAGAAGGTAAGCTTAGTGTAGAAAATGAAAATGACGGCGCAAAATTTATTATAAAATTAAAGGCAAATCATGACTAGTATACTAAAAGAAATCACACTTCTTTATGTGGAAGATGATGAAACAATAAGACCCATGTTAGAAAAAGTTCTAGGACGAAAAGTAAAAGAACTATTTGTAGCCCAAGATGGGGAAGAAGGTTATCAAAAGTTTATTGACCATAATCCAGACATAATCTTAACTGACATAAAAATGCCAAAACAAGATGGTATTGCAATGGCAAAAAAAATAAAAAAAATAAATGAAAATATACCGGTTATTGTAACTTCAGCCCACAGTGAAGCAAACTACTTCCTTGAAGCAATAGAATTAGGTATTGATGCTTATTTATTAAAACCAATTAATAGAAATAAACTCTTAGATAGTTTAGAGTCTAATGCAAAAATTGTTTTATATGAAAAAGAGAAACAAAAGCAACAAAAACTTCTTCAAACTGTTGTAGATTTACAAGCAAGCATTATATTTTCAATTGACAAAAATAAAGAAAGACTGTTTGCAAATAACTTGTTCTTTGATTATTTTAAAAATGAAAATAAATCAATTTATGATGAGAGTAGCTTTTGCGAATATGATGAAGTAAATAAAAACCCTATTGTAAAATTATTAGAAAATGAAAATGAATTATGGCTTGACTATCTGTTTTCTAATCAAAAAGAGAGTTTTAAAATTAGTATAAACAAAAATAATCAAGATGTGGTTTTCTTAGTAAAAGCAAAACTAATACATGAAAAAGACGATGAACCAATAATGGTTATAACTCTTGTTCAACTCTAAAGGATAAGATTATGGGAAAATTAGAACGTATGGGACTTTATACTCCTTCGGTTATTTCTGTATTTGTCATAGGATTATTTTTATCAATTTTTTTATACATAGAAATATCATTTAACGAAAAAAGAGCTACAGACTTAAAATTTGAACATCTCTTAAAAAGAGAAAGTTTATTAGTTCAAAAAGAGTTAGATATTAATATTCAAGCCCTTCACTCCATAAAAAATTTATTTGATGCAACACATGATGTTTCAAGAAAACAATTTAAGGATTTTGTTAGTGAATACCTAGAACTTCATCATAGTATAAAAGCTATAGAGTGGTTACCATATATTAGCAAAGAGCAAAGAAGTTTTTTCGAAGAAAAAGCTTCAAAAGAATTAAATATAGATTTCAAATTTACATATAAAAACCAACAAGGAGAAATAAAACTTCTAGAAGAAGAAAAAACAGAGTATTATCCAGTTTATTACCTTGAACCTTTTAAACCTAATCAACAAGTTTTAGGTTATGATTTATCTTCAAATAAAACTAGATTAAAAGCTTTAAAAGAGTCCATAAAATCAAGAAAAGATACTGCAAGTGCCAAAATAAATCTAATTCAAGAAAAAGAAAATACAAGTGCTTTTCTATTTTTTATACCAGTATGGGAAATCTCAAATAAAAACCAAATTAAAGGTTTTGTAGTAGGTGTATATGAAATTGAGGAGATGATTATACATTCACTTGAACACGATAATATGGACAATTCTCTTCTTGATGTGTGGCTAGTAGATAAAACAGATAAATATAAAAATGAATTACTTTACACAAACACAGACCATAATAAACCTGTAATTACAAAAAACTATGCTCCCATTAAAATAGAAGGAAGAAACTGGTTGCTTTATGCAAAACCTAGTGCTTTGTTTTTCAAAAAAAATAAAACCATTATCCCTTTTATTTCATTAATTGCTAGTTTATTTGTAACCTTCTTAATTACATATATCCTTGCTCAAAAAGTTATAAAAACTCAAGAGCTAGAAAATTTAGTTAACAATAAAACAAAAAATATTATCGAATCAAATAAAAGATATAAATCCTTACTTGAAATGTTTGACAAAAAAGTAATTGCAGCAAGGATAGATTTAAAAGGTAGAGTTTCTTACTCCACTTCAGCATTTGAGTTAATAAGTGGTTACTCAAAAGCTGAATTAGTTGGATTAAGTAATAATATTCACCGACATGAAGATGTACCAAAAGATTTAAATATTAACATGTGGGAAACAATATCTGCAGGTAAAATATTTACAGCTGAGATAAAAAATAAGAAAAAAGATGGTTCAGTGTATTGGCTAAAAACAGTCATAATGCCAGAATATGACAAAGATAAAAACATCTCTAGTTATTTTGAAGTAAGTGATGATATTACATCTAAAAAAGAGTTAGAAATATTTAATATTAATTTATCAGAAAGAATTGATTATGCAGTAAGTGAGAATCAAAAGAAAGACCAATTATTATTAGAGCAATCAAAACTTGCTGCTATGGGTGAGATGATTGGAGCAATTGCCCATCAATGGAGGCAACCACTTAATAGTCTAGCTATAAAAATACAGTTTATTGAAGATGATTATGAAGATGATTTACTTAATGAAGATTACCTAAATGAGTTCTCAACAAGTAGTATGAAACTAATTGATTTCATGTCTAAAACAATAGATGATTTTAGAAACTTTTTTACTATTGATAAAGTTAAAAGTGAGTTTGATGTAAAAGAAAAAATTGAAGAAACTATAAACATGTTGAATGCACAATTAGATAATTATGAAATTAAAATAATTATTAATAATAAAAGTTTTTCTGTGATAGGATATGTAAGCGAGTTTCAACAAGTAATTCTAAACATAATAAATAATGCAAAAGATGAGCTTGTAAAAAAAGAAATTGAAAAGAAAAATATAATTATCGATATCCAAAATGAAGACGGCTTTGGTACTATTAAAATCCAAGATAATGCAGGTGGAATTCCAAGGGATATTTTAGACAGAGTATTTGAACCATATTTTACAACAAAAGAGCAAGGTAAAGGTACTGGACTTGGATTATATATGTCTAAGATGATTATAGAAGAAAATATGAAGGGCAAACTCTCTGCATCTAATATTAACGATGGTGCTGAGTTTATAATAAAAATGGAGATATAAATGGACGATCTTTTTTTATCTAAAATAAATCTTCTATATGTAGAAGATGAAGAGTCTATTAGAAATATATTAGCAAAAAGATTAAGTAAAAAAGTCAATACCCTATATACCGCAGAAAATGGAGAAGATGGTTACAATAAATTTCTAGAAAATTCTCCTGATATGATTTTAACAGATGTAACTATGCCAAAATTAAATGGTATTGAAATGACTAAAAAAATCAGAGAATATAATAGAGATATACCAATTATAATCCTATCTGCAAATGATGAATCTAATTACTTATTATCAGCAATAGAAAATGAAGTGTCTGGTTATATAATGAAACCTTTGGACAAAGATAAGCTTTATGATGTTCTAGAAAAGAATGCAAAAGCTATTTGTCTTGAAAAAATTAATCTAGCCCAACAACAGCAAATTAAAAAGCAACAAGTGCTTTTGCAGAATATAATTAACTCTGAAAGAAATATGACTTTTTTAACAGATTTTTATTCTCTTAAATTTGCTAATAACTCATTTTTAGATTTCTTTGGAATTCAAAAAACTTCGGAATTTAAAAATGATGTAATAACGATTTTTGAGAAACATGAAAAGTTTTTGGATAGAGATATTGTTAAAGATGAATTTTGTGCAATGAAGTTTTTCAATGAAATAGAAAAACTAGATGAAACAAAAAGAGTTGTTTTAATAAAAGATAGAAATTCAAATATTAAATCTTTTTATATAAGTTTATCAAAACTTGATAATAACCTATTTCTAGTTAGTCTTACAGATATTACTAAAATGACTTTAGAAAAAATAGATACAGAACAAAAAGCTTATTACGATGGTCTTACTGGAATTTATAATAGAAATAAGTTTCAAGAAGTATTTGAATATGAAGTAAAAAGAGTACATAGATATAAATATCCTTTATCTATTGCTATTTTAGATATTGACCACTTTAAGAACTTCAATGATCAGCATGGACACCTAATAGGAGATGAAGTTTTAATTTTAATTGCAAAGAAAATTCAAGAAAAGATTAGAGAAACAGATACTTTTGCTAGATGGGGTGGAGAAGAGTTTATTTTATTATTTTTTGAGTGTACTAAAGAGGATGCAAAAAATAAAGCAGATTTTTTAAGAAAAGAGATAGAAAAAACTTACCATGAAACAGCAGGTAGAATTACAGTAAGTATAGGAATTTCTCAATATCAAGAGAATGATTCAATGGATGACTTATTTAAAAAAGCTGATGACGCACTATATAGAGCAAAAGAAAATGGTCGAAATAGAGTTGAAATTTAAATAATCTTAATTCTTAATACTTGTATTTAAAAGTATCATTTTCTTAGGAGAATAAATTATACTTGTTTTTGATAAATCATTAGAAGAAATAACATTACAGTTCTTAATAACCAATTCTTGATTGGCAAAAACAACACCTGCTTTAAAATCATCATTTCCATCTTTAAAAGTTATATTTTCAATATGAAGTAAAGAACTTTTTGTATTAATAAAATTAAAGATTTGATTTGTTTTATTTCCATCTAAAACCACATCTTCTTTGCTAAGGCCTTTTGCACTTTTTATAAACAAGTTATACTTCTGATTATCTACAAAATAAAATGCACCTAAGTCCGATGTAGAGTATATACCTTTATCTAAAATAATAGTATCATCCTGATTGTTTAATGCAGATTTTTTTAGAGCAAATCTTAATTCATTGGCATCTGATACATTAAATATTTGAGAAAAGCCAAAAGAGAACAAAAGAGCAGAGAGAAAAAATAACTTCATATAACTACCTTTATTATATAATAATTCTTATCATATAAGTATAAGGCTTACAAATAAATTAATTTTTAATTATTATTTAATAATTTTATTTATCTTTTCTAATTCGTATCAGTATTCTATTTTTTCTATCTCTATGTGTTATTTCTCTTTCATTTCTGTCAAATAACTCTTTTATAAAAGTATCTTCATAACTTGGATGTAGATTCTGAGAATTAAAAGTTTTTAAATCTTGACATTCAAAAGTAGACTTACAAATCCTATCTTCATATATTTTCATATCAAGAACTGCTGTTCCTGCGCTAAAAATCTGTACTTGAGTGTAATCTCTATATTTAAAAATAAAACCTTTATCGTAAAATTTCATAGAAGGTGTTTTAATCAAAATAGTAGCGCTAGAAGTTAATTGTGGCTTAGTATTAAAACATCCTGTAAAAATAAATATTGAAAGTAATATTAGGAATATGTTTTTCATATCTAATCCTTTGTTTTAAAATATTTTACTATAATATCTCTAAATTATAAAATCAAAGGTTATTTTTTGTTAGTACATATTTGTTGTGCCGTCGATAGTCACTATTTTTTAGAAAGAATACAAGAAGAATATCCAGATGAAACATTAGTGGGATTTTTTTATGACCCTAATATTCATCCATATAGTGAATATAGACTTAGATACTTAGACGTAGAATACTCATGTCAAAAACTTGGCATTGAACTTATAGAGGGACCATACAATTTAGAAGCATGGCTTGAAAAAGTAAAAGGGATGGAACACCTACCCGAAAAAGGTGATAGATGTACAGTTTGTTATGATGACAGACTTGATAATACAGTTGAAAAAGCAAAAGAATTAGGACATGATAAATTTACTACTACACTATTAATTTCTCCTAAAAAATCTCAAGAAAAACTAGATATTATTGGTCATAACTTAGAAAAACTGCACGGAATCGAATTTATTTTCAGAGATTACAAAGCTGGTAATGGGGCTGAAATTCAAGGTAAAAAAGTAAAAGAAAACCAACTTTATAGACAAAACTATTGTGGTTGTTTATTTGGTCTAAGTGCTCAAAGAGAAGCTCAAAAGAAAATCATGGATGAGATGTTTAATCCTATCTCAAATCAGATTTTGCCTGAGTCAATTGAAGAGCGATTAGAGCTTTATAAAAGAAGAAATGAGCTAGAGAGAACTGGGGAGCAATATAAAATAGTTAAGCATAGATTCTTAAACTATAGACTTTTAAGCGCAAGAGTTAAAGTAGCTAAACAAATTGTATCTTCGTATGTTCTACCCTACTCAATGATAAATAGAAACAAAACAAATGGAAGAATTGAATATGAAAAAGATGGTATTAACTATCTAAATAGAGATGAATTAAAAATCATTTCACTTGAAAAATTCAATGCCTTAGCTAATACAAATTATTCAAACATAAAAGAGTTAATGTATTCACCTCCCTCTTTTGAAAAAGAGTTGGAAGTAAGAAATCAAATCATAAAAAGTGCTTTTAATCTAAGTACGATTATTGTTTTAGATGAAATTATTGATGCAAAATATGAGATTGAGTTAGAAGCTGAGACTTATGATGACGTAAGAGAGGAAATTATATGAAACTTTTAGTTTGTGCAATGGAAACATCTTCAAACATCCACTTAAGAGAGTTAAAAAAACACTTTTGCGATGATGTGGAGATGGTAGGGGTTTTTGATAAAGAATTAGGTAATCCACTTTATGATTTAACTGCTTTAGCAATTATGGGATTTGTTGATGCTCTAAAAAAACTAAGATTTTTCTTCAAACTTCGAGATGAATTAGTAGAACTAGCAAAGGATTGTGACAAAGTTTTACTAATGGACTCTTCAGGTTTCAATCTACCCTTAGCAAAAAAATTAAAAGCCACATATCCAAACAAAGAAATCATTTATTATATCCTTCCTCAAGCTTGGGCTTGGAAGCAAGGAAGGGTTAAAAAACTTGAAGCTTATTGCTCAAAACTATGTTCAATTATTCCTTTTGAAAGTGAAATATATAACGATAAAAATAAGATTACTTATGTAGGACATCCACTGTTAGATGAAATTACTAATTTCAAAGAAGAATTAAATACAAGTGGAAAAATTGCTTTTATGCCAGGAAGTAGAAAAACTGAAATAAAAAACCATATGCCAGTATTTAAAGAACTAGCAAAACAGATACCAAATAAAAAACATATTTTAATTATTCCTTCAAAATTTGATGATGAGTATATAAATAAAATCTATGGAGATATTTCAAACTTTACTATTTCAAGAGAAGCCCATGAAACGCTACAAGAAGCGGAATATGGCTTTATCTGTTCAGGAACTGCAACACTAGAAGCTGCACTTATTGGAACACCATTTACACTAAGTTATGTGGCTAAAAAGTTCGATTATGCAATAGGTAGAATGTTTGTAAAACTTAATCATGTTGGATTAGCAAATATCTTTTTTGAGAAAATGGGAAAAGAGCAAATTCATAGTGAGTTTTTACAAGAAGAAGTGAGTGTTGAAAACCTTTTAAATGATTATAAAAATATGGATAAAAAGTTATTTTTTGAAAATTCTAAAGTACTTAGAGAGTACTTACAAAATGGAAGTTCTCAAAATGTCGCAAGCATAATTCAAAACTAATTTTTATTTGGATAAAATATCTACTATATAATAAAAACTTTAGGATAATAAATGTTAGATGTTACAGAAATTCAAGAAATTCTTCCTCATAGATACCCATTTTTATTAGTTGATAGAATCACTGATATGGAAAAAGGTAAAACTATTGTAGGTTTTAAAAATATCTCAATTAGTGAGCCTGCATTTATGGGTCACTTCCCAGGTCATCCAATTTACCCAGGTGTTTTAATCTTAGAAGGTATGGCACAAGCTGGTGGTATCTTAGCATTAAAAAGCAACGATTTAACAAATGAAGAACTTAAAAATAAAGTAATTTACTTCATGAGTATTGACAAAGCAAAATTCAGAACACCTGTTAAACCTGGTGATAAATTAGAGTACAGAATCGAAGTTAAAAAACTAAGAGGTACACTAATCGTTCTTGAAGGTAAAGCATATGTTGATGATTCATTAGTTGCTGAAGCTGAATTAAAAGCTATGGTAGTAGATAAATAATCAGATGAATAATATTCATAAAACAGCAATAATTGAAGAAGGTGCAATCCTTGGTGATAATATCACTATTGGTGCATACACAATTATTGGAAAAGATGTAAAGATTGGTGATGGAACAAGAATTGATTCACACACAGTTATTGCAGGTAAAACTACAATAGGAAAAGACAATCATATCTATTCACATGCTGCAATTGGAACTGATCCTCAAGACCTTAAATTTAATGGTGAAGAAGTTGAACTAATTATTGGGGATAACAATAAAATTAGAGAATTCACACTATTTAATCCAGGTACTGAAGGTGGTGGTTCAATCACAAGAATCGGAAGTAATAACTTGTTCATGGGTTACGTTCATGTAGCACATGATGTTATTATTGGTGATAACTGTGTATTCGCTAACTGCGCTACACTTGCAGGTCATGTAGAGATTGATGACTATGTAGTTGTTGGTGGATTAACACCAATTCACCAATTTTGTAAAATTGGAACTCAAGTAATGATTGGTGGAGGTTCTGTAGTAACTCAGGATATTCCTCCATATTGTTTAGCAGAAGGGAATAAAGCCGTTCTTAGAGGACTTAACCTAAATGGTCTTAGAAGAAGATTCGATAATAGAGAAGATATTAATGCAGTAAAAACTGCTTATAAAGCTTTATTTGAATCAGGTAATCCATTAGCAGACACAGCCAAAGAATTACATGAAAATGAAAATAAATATGTTAAGAATTTAGCTTCTTTTTGTTTAGAAACAAAAAGAGGAATTCCTTACAATAGAAAATAAAATAATAGGTACAAAATGAGTAAAATTATATGTGATTTTTGTGGAGCAGAAGATTCAGCAGAAAACCCAGTAATAGCTGGGGAAAATGCTTGTATTTGTAAAGCTTGCGTTGGTGCAGCTCATGACATCATGTCTGGAAATATTTCAGAAGGCCATGACCATCTTCCTGCTGTTCAAAACGACGAAGAAAAAAAAGAAGAAATCAAACTTAGAACTCCTGCTGAATTAAAAGCAATTCTAGATGATTATGTTATTGGTCAAGAAAGAGCAAAAAAAGTATTATCTGTTGCAGTATACAACCACTACAAGAGAATTTTCAGACATAATGAAATTGATGATGATACGGAATTAAATAAATCTAATGTTTTATTAATTGGACCTACTGGTTCAGGAAAAACACTACTTGCTCAAACTATTTCTAAATATTTAGATGTTCCTTTAGCTATTGCTGATGCTACATCTTTAACAGAAGCTGGATATGTTGGTGATGACGTTGAAAACGTTGTTACTAGATTAGTTCAAGCAGCTGGTGGAGATATTGAAAAAGCTCAAAGAGGTATTATCTTTATTGATGAAGTTGATAAAGTAGCTAGAATGAGTGAAAATAGATCTATTACTAGAGATGTTTCAGGGGAAGGTGTTCAACAAGCACTTCTTAAAATTGTAGAAGGTTCTGTTGTAAACGTTCCACCAAAAGGTGGAAGAAAACACCCTGGACAAGATGCACTTCAAGTTGATACTACAAATATTTTATTTGTTTGTGGTGGAGCTTTTGATGGTTTAGAAGATATCATCAAGAAAAAAGAAGGTGCTAATGTTCTTGGATTTAATCAAGCTGTAAAAAGCAAAAAAGAAGATAGCAAACTTATCTCAAAAGTTGAAACTGATGATTTAGTTAAGTACGGATTAATTCCTGAGTTAATCGGTCGTTTACATATGTTAGCTACACTTAATGAAATAACTGAAGAAGATATGGTTCATATTTTAACTGAACCAAAAAATGCTTTAATCAAACAATACATTAAATTATTCGAAATGGATGATGTTAATTTAGAATTTGATAAAGAAGCATTATTAGAATTAGCAAAACTTGCAATTGAGAGAAAAACAGGGGCAAGAGGATTAAGATCTATTCTTGAAGATATTATGTTAGACATTATGTATGATCTACCTGATTACAAAAACAAAACTGTTACAATTACAAAAGATGTTGTTCTTAAAGTTGAAGAACCAAAAATAGCATAATAAAAGGATAGAGAAGTGTTTTTAGATAAATTTATTGGTCTATTTTCAAGTGATATGGCAATTGACCTAGGAACAGCAAATACAATTGTTTCTGTAAAAGGAAAAGGTATCATTATTAATGAGCCTTCTGTTGTAGCTGTTCAAAATGACAAATACGGAAGAGATAAAATCTTAGCAGTTGGTCAAGAAGCAAAACAGATGATTGGTAAAACACCACTAAACATTCAAGCAGTAAGACCTATGAAAGATGGTGTTGTTGCTGATTTCGAAATGACAGAAAGAATGATTAGATATTTCATCGAAAAAGCACACTCTAGAAAATCTTTTATTAGACCTAGAATCATTATTTGTATTCCATATGGTATTACTCAAGTTGAGAAAAAAGCCGTAGAAGAATCAGCAATGAGTGCAGGTGCTAGAGAAGTATTCTTAGTAGAAGAACCAATGGCAGCAGCTATTGGAGCAGGAATTCCTGTATCTGACCCATCTGGTTATGTAGTTGTTGATATTGGTGGTGGTACTACTGAAATTGGTGTTACTTCACTTGGTGGATTAGTACTTTCTAAATCAATTAAAGTTGCGGGTGATAAGTTTGACAAATCAATTATTGAATATGTTAGACAAAACTACAACCTATATATTGGTGAAAGAACTGCTGAAAATATCAAAATTGAAATTGGTACTGCTGTTAAATTAGATACAGAACTTAAAATCAAAGTAAAAGGTAGAGATAACTCAGGTTTACTATCAACTATTGAATTAGGTTCAGAAGGTGTACGCACTGCTATTAAAGAACCTCTTAAAGAGATTGTTTCAGCAGTAAGATCAGTATTAGAGGAAATGCCACCTGATTTAGCAGGAGATGTTGTTGATAATGGTGTTATACTAACTGGTGGTGGAGCATTAATTAGAGGTCTTGATTCATATATCGCGGATATTGTAAAACTTCCAGTAAAAGTTGCAGAAGATCCATTATTAGCAGTTGCTTATGGTACAAGCAATGTTTTAGATGAGGATGCTTTACTTAGATTAATCACGAATGCGTAAATTTCTATTTTTTGTACTTTTCATTGTTATTGGTTTATCTTACCTTTTTGAGGTAGATAAACTAATTGCAAGAAATTTCAACTTTCTTAATACAATCAAACTTTCATATATAAATACTGTTATTGATATTTCAAATACTATTGATAAATATTTTAATCAAGTAAAAACTATTGAAGAATTAAAAACAGAAAATGCCAAACTAAAACAGTATGAAGTACTATATAATACAACACTGAAAAAATTCGACAGTCTTAACGAATATGTTAATACTGCTTCACGAAATAATACAAGCTCAACAATCACTCAAACAAAAGTTTTATCATATATAGGATTTAATGACTTTACAAAAGTATGGGTTGATTATAAAAAGAGTGATGATTCGATCTTAGGTTTAATTACAGGAGAATATGCTGCTGGAATTGTACTAAAAGAGGATGATAGATCTATTGCTTTATTAAATGGAAACAAAAAATCTTCTTATGCTGTATTTATAGGTGAGAAAAAAGTTCCAGGAATTGTAACCTCATCAGATGGCGAAGAAAATTTATTAATAAAATTTATACCTATTTGGTCTGATATAAAAGAAGGAGATGAAGTAATTACTTCAGGTATGGATAATATCTTTTTTGAAGGCTTAAAAGTTGGAAAAGTATTAAAGGTATCTAAACTTTCAGATATGAAAACAGCTTTGATTAAACCTTATGCAAATGTATTAAAGAAGAAATATTTTTATGTATATAAGGGAAAATCAGACCCAATATTAATAGAAGAGAAAGAGGATAAAAAAGCTACTAATAAGTAGCCATTATTTTATCCACACTATCCCAAGATAAACTATCATCTTTAGCATTATCTTTTTTAAACATGTTATACACATATCTAGCAAACATATCAGTTTCTAAATTCACTTTTGAACCTACTTTATACGTTTTAAACAGCGTATTATCAACTGTATGAGGAATAATTGTTAATCTAAATGAGTCTTTTAATACTTCATTTACAGTTAATGAAACACCATCAATAGTAATACTTCCTTTTGGAATTATATATCTTGAATATTCACTTGGTAATGATATGAAAAAATCTGTAGAGTTTCCATTATTTTTAATCGCAGTAACTGTACCTAAACAATCCACATGCCCTTGAACAATATGTCCCTCGAATCTATCACCCATCATCATAGCAGGTTCCATATGTACTTTACTTACATAGTTTTCCATTGCTAAAATCTTTGTTGACTCTGGTGAGAGTTCAACTGTAAAAGTATCACTTGAAAATCTAACAACAGTTAAACAAGCTCCATTAATTGCAATAGAATCCCCAATTTTTGGAGTATATTCTGCTTTTAATGTTAAAAAATTGTTTTTAAAGCTCACAACTTGAGCCATTTCTCTAATTAGTCCTGTAAACACTGATATCCTTTTACAATAGTATGTGCAATGGTATCTAATATTATTTGATTTTTGTATTAAATAGTTTTATACTTTAAAAAGTGATATTTTAATAATAATATTAATCACTAATACATAATTTATACATAACTTTTATATATAATTCGCCCATCAAAACACAAGGGTTTTTATATGTTAAAAAAGTTGAGTTTCTCACAGAAATTATTGTTCAGTGTACTTAGTATTGTATTTATTGCATCTGCTATTAGTACATTTATTATTTACTCTAAATCATTCGCAAGTACAGAAGAGTTATCAAAGAGTTACATACAAAGTTTAGCAAAGATAAACTCGTATAAAACAAAAGAAAATCTTGATAAATCTATTGTTTTATCTTATGGTTTAGCAGCATCACTTGAAACAATGCTTGAAAAGAAGCAGTATACAAAAGAATCAATCAGTGACTTAATGAAATCAATCTTAAATAAAAATCCTTATGTATTAGGTTTATTTGCACAATTAAACTCTAATGTATTTTTTCCAAATGACTCATCTTTAGCCTCTAAATATGGACATGATGTAGATGGAAGATACTCACCTTATGTTGTAAGATCAAATGGAAATATAATTATAGAAAGTTCAACTCCTGAATCAAAAGATAGACCATGGGTTGATGTACCAAAACAAACAGGAAAAGAGTTTATTACTGAACCTTACTTCTTCAAAGTTGATGGTGTTGATGTATTAATGGTTAGTATTTCAGCTCCTATATATGACAAAGGTAAATTTATTGGGGCAGTGGGAGTAGATATAGCCTTAGATAAAATCTCTTCTGATGTTTCAAAAATAAAAATCCATGATAATGGTTATGCATATTTACTTACAAATAAAGGTACTTTTGTTGCTCATCCAAAAAAAGAATTATTAGGTAAAAAAATTGAGAATATTACAAAAAATGAAAACTCACTAAAAATTCCAAGTCAATTAGAAAAGAATCAAGCTTTCTCTTATACTAAAGAATCAAGAATAGATGAGTCTTTATCTTTATATTATGTAAATCCTTTTGAGATAGGAAATACTGATGTAAGATGGGGATTAGTAGTTGCTGTTCCAGAAAAAGAGTATTTAGCTTCTGCTTTTTCTATTAGATGGTTTTCTATTATTGCAGGAATTATTGGTTTTATTGTTATTGCCATTGTGATTTTTATAAATACAAAAATATTATCTAAAAACTTAGATGCAATAAAAGATGGTCTAGTTTCATTTTTTGCATACTTAAATAAAGAGAATTCAAATAGTAAAAAAATATCAATTGATTCTAATGATGAGTTTGGACAAATGGCCAAAATGATTAATACAAATATTGAAAGTATTCACTTAGGATTAGAACAAGATAAAAAAGCTGTAAATGAAGTATTACAAGTGGTTACTCAAGTTCAAAAAGGATATATAAATAGTAATATAACTTCTAGACCAAATAATCCAGAACTAGAGCAATTAACGCAAAACTTCAATAACATGATTATTGTATTACAAGAAAAAATAGGAAAAGATTTAAATATAATTTCCAATGTACTTAATGATTATTCAGATTATAACTTCACTAGTAAAATTCAAGATGAATCAGGGGAAATAGAAAAGTCTATTAATAACCTAGGAAAAGAAGTATCAAATCTATTAAAACAGTCTTTAAGTATTGGATTAACACTAGATACTGCTTCTGATAAACTAATCTCTAATGTAGATATTTTAAATAAATCATCAAATGAAACTGCGTCTTCTTTAGAAGAAACTGCTGCTGCTTTAGAAGAGATTACAAGTACAATAATTAATAATACACAAAATGTATCAAGCATGAGTAACTCTGCACAAGAACTTACTCTTTCAGCACAAGAAGGGCAAAAACTAGCTCAAAATACTACAAGTGCCATGGATGATATTACTCAACAAGTTACACTTATTAATGAAGCTATTTCAGTAATTGATCAAATTGCATTCCAAACAAATATTCTTTCACTAAATGCAGCAGTAGAAGCAGCAACGGCAGGAGAAGCAGGAAAAGGATTTGCTGTAGTAGCTCAAGAAGTAAGAAATCTTGCATCAAGATCAGCAGAAGCCGCAAAAGAGATTAAAAATTTAGTAGAAAATGCAACATCAAAAGCAGCAGATGGAAAATCAATTAGTGCAAAAATGATTCATGGTTATGAGGGATTACTACAAAATATTAATAACTCAACAAAAATGATTTCTGAGATTTCTAACGCAAGTAAAGAACAAGAAACAGGTATTACTCAAATAAATGATGCAATAACACATTTAGATAGACAAACTCAAGAAAATGCAAGTATTGCAGCCCAAACAAATGAGATTGCAGTACAAACAGACACAATTGCTAAAGAGATAGTATCAGATACTAATAAAAAAGATTTCCTTGGTAAAAGTGATGTGAAAATGCAAGAGCCAAAAAAAGAAGAAAACAAAACAAAAATAGAAAAAGTACAATATGTACAAAAAACACCGAAGAAAATAGTAAGTAACAATTCTTCAAAAGATGAATGGGAAAGTTTCTAAACTTTCTTATTCAAATAATTCTTAATTTACAATAAAAAATTTGTAATAATCCTCTTTTTTTGGTATTATACGAAAAAAATATTCAGAAGTTTATTTTAATATAAATACTATTCAAAATACTTCGCATTTGACTTATAAATACAATATAAATACTATCTAATTTTTTTGGAGAAAATATGAAATACGATATTATCGTCGTAGGTGGAGGACATGCAGGAATTGAAGCATGTTTAGCATCTGCAAGAATGGGTAAAAAAACCCTATTAATTACAATGTTAGTAGAACAAATCGGAGCAGCATCATGTAACCCAGCTATTGGAGGACTTGCAAAAGGTCACCTAGTTCGAGAACTTGATGCAATCGGTGGAGAAATGGGACTATGTACTGATGCAACTGGTATTCAATTTAGAATATTAAATGCTTCAAAAGGTGCAGCCGTTCAAGGTAGCCGAGCTCAAATTGATATGGATAAATATAGAGAATACATGAGAGGTGTTTGTCATAACACTCCTAACTTAGAAGTGTATCAAGATGAAGTATCAAAACTACTGGTAAAAAATGAAAACGAAGTTTACGGTGTAAAAACTAGACTTGGAGAAGAGTTTGAAGCTTCAAAAGTAATTATTACTACTGGTACATTTATGAAAGGTCTTATTCACATTGGTGAAAGTACTTATGATGCAGGTCGAGCATGGGAGTTACCATCATCTACTTTATCAGTACAATTACAAGAATTAGGTCTAAATGTAGGAAGACTAAAAACTGGAACACCTGCAAGATTAGATGGAAATTCAATTAATTTTGAAAACATGGAAATGCACGGGGGAGATGTAAATCCTGCTCCTTTCTCATTTAGAACTAATAAAGCAGAATTTAGCCCTACTCAATACCCATGTTATATTACATACACTAACTTAGATACTCACGAAACTATTACATCTAACTTTGATAGAGCTCCTTTATTTACAGGACAAATCAAAGGTAGCGGACCTAGATACTGTCCAAGTATTGAAGATAAAGTAAATAGATTTGCAGAGAGAGATAGACATCAGTTATTCTTAGAACCTCAAACTTCTATGTGTACTGAATACTATATTAATGGTCTTTCAACTTCTTTACCTATTGATGTTCAAAAACAAATGATTCATTCAATCTCAGGTTTAGAGAATGCAAAAATCATTAGATATGGTTATGCTATTGAATATGATTATGTAGATCCTACTGAGTTAAAACATACACTAGAGACTAAAAAAGTTAAAAACCTTTATAATGCAGGGCAAATTAATGCTACAACTGGTTATGAAGAAGCAGCATCTCAAGGATTAATGGCTGGTATTAATGCAGCACTTGCTATTGATGAAAAAGAACCATTTATTCTAAGACGAGATGAGGCATACATTGGTGTATTAATTGACGATTTAGTTACAAAAGGAACTACAGAGCCTTATAGAATGTTTACTTCAAGAGCTGAGTATAGATTATTACTTAGAGAAGAAGGTGCGGATTTAAGACTTTCTCAATATGGTCATGACTTAGGATTAATTAGCGATGAAACTATTGAAAAAGTTAATCACAAACAAAAAGTAATTGATGAAGCAATTGAGTTCTTAAGATCTGAATGGTTCACTTCTAAAAAAGAGAATTTAGAACTACTTGAAAGATTAGGTCAAGACAGAATTAAAGATAGAGTTTTATTATTAGACATTATTGGAAGAAGTACAGTTGAAGTAAAACACTTTGATGAGTTCTTACCTCAATTTGCTGACTTATCTGATTATTTAAAAGAACAAATAATTGTTGAAGCTAAATATTTCAGATATGTTGAAAAACAGAAAAAACAAATTGATAAAATGAAAAAAATGCTTAAATTAACAATTCCAGAAGATTTCGATTATAGTCAAATCTCAGGTCTTTCAAATGAAGCAGTAGAGAAACTACAAAAATTTAGACCACCTACACTTTTCAATGCAAGTGAAATTTCAGGAATTACACCTGCTGCTGTTGATGTACTACATATGTATATCAATATTAAAACTTCAGAAAAATAGATTTTTAAGTATCATCTTTTTAGATGATGCTTTATTTCTCAAACTATAAAACTACTCTTATTTTAAACTTCTAATAATTTATCTTAAACTTTATTTAAGCTATTGCTTTGTACTTTTTATATATAATATATTCTTATATATACAAATAATTATTACAAAAAGGTTTATAATGCAAGTTTATTTTTATGCAAAAAGCGGACACGCAGTAGGATTAGATGCTACAAAAAGATGTTCAGCAGTTGCAACACTATTAAAAGATTTAGATCCAGTTTTATGTACTAGTGATTTTAGAGCAGGAGCATATGCAAAAGAGCTTTTCGATGTTAAAAAATATGTAAATATAGATGTAGTTAGAAACTTATCTAACATCATGCAAAGAAAAGATATTCTTATTTATGATACTGATGAAACAAATGAACTTATGCAAGAGGGAATGAATGAGTTTTGTTCACTTGTATTCAACCTAAAAGAAATCTCAGATATTATTGTAGATACTAGCATTTATACAAAAAATGAAAACCCATCAATTGAAAAGAGTATCTTCTTCGGTGATGACGACTATAATAACTTATTTTTAGAGCAAATGAACACAGAATCTAAACATGATATTGACTTACTTATGGGTCATTATTTCTTCTTAGGTAATGAAAAAGTGTTTAAAGAGCATTTTAATAATGTTATAGATGAAGAAGAGTATATTGAAACAATAAATAATACAAAATACCTATTAACAGCTTCAGTACAATCAGCATTAGAATCAATTGCTTGTGGAAATTCTCCAGTTATTTTCAAAAGAGAAGATAAACAATACAATATGGAATTAATTGAAAAATTAAATATCCCATGTATTGAGAATACTACTTTAGATGAAACAATAAGTGAATTTGAAACAATTATTAAAGATTATCCAACAATTAATAATTATGAAGTAGCAAACTTTGATGATATAAAAGTAGAAATAACTGCTAAGATTGAGACCTATAAAAAACTAACTAATTCATAATAACTTTTAACTTTTTTATTATAAGTAGAACTTATATATACTTATGCCAATCATAAGGTATATTTATATATAATTTCATTCAACTTATAATAAAGGTTTTACAGTGAAAGAAAAAAATGAATTTTTAAGTAAAACTGCCTATAGAATTAAAAGATATTACGGATATACACTAGCAACACTTATATCTTTATCTTTACCATTTATTACTATTGGTGGAAACCACATGTTCTTATTATCATTTGATAAGAAACAACTTCATTTATTAGGTACTGCATTTGATATGCAAGAACTATACCTTATGCCATTTTTATTAATGCTTCTTTTCTTAGGAATTTTTGCAGCTACTTCGCTTGGAGGTAGAGCATGGTGTGGATGGGCCTGTCCTCAAACTATCTTTAGGGTATTTTACAGAGATTTAATTGAGTCTAAATTATTAGGTTTAAGAAGAATCAAAAATAAACAAAAAGAACCAGATTGGTCAAAACCACAAAATGCATCTAAGAAAGTAATAGCAGTTATAATTTGGTCAGCAATATCAATAATTGCAGCATCTAACTTCTTATGGTTCTTTGTACCACCAGAAGATTTTTTCACATACTTACAAAACCCTAGCGAGCACATGTTCTTATTCGGAATTGTTTTATCAATTGCAGGATTTTTAATTTATGATGTAGTTATATTAAAAGAAGATTTCTGTATTTATGTATGTCCTTATTCAAGAGTTCAATCTGTACTTTATGATGATGATACATACCAAGCTATTTATTCTACAAACAGAGGTGGAGACATCTACAATGAAGATAAAGAAAAAATTATCTTTAAAGCAAAAGAATTAAATGCAACAGATGAATGTACTACATGTGAATCATGTGTAACTGTATGTCCTACTCATATTGACATTAGAAAAGGTCTTCAACTTGAATGTATCAACTGTTTAGAATGTGTAGATGCATGTACTACAGTTATGGGGAAACTAGGTAAACCTTCATTAGTACAATGGTCTAGTACAAATGCTATTAAAAAAGATATTCCAACTAAAATGTTTAGAAAACAAACAATCATGTATGCATCAGCATTACTTATTGTTTTAGCTTTACTATTTGCAATGGGTGGAACAAAAGAGTATATGTTATTGAATGTAAATAAAACTACTCAATTATACAAAGTAAAAGAGAATAATGTTGTAAGAAATAACTTCTTATTACTTTTCCAAAATACTGAGTCTAAAAAATTAACATACCACTTAGAAATCATGGATCACGATGATATTAAAATCAAGAGATTCAAACCATTCTCACTAAGTCCAGGAAAAATGGCTAAGAAAGTATTAATCCTAGAAACAAATAAAATTCTAGTGAATGATAAGACAAAAGATACACCAATTACAGTAACACTTAAAGCTTATGCAAAAGAAGATCCAGAAAAAGTTCAAGTCTTCAGAAAAGCTGTATTTATCTATCCAAGAGCGGATAAATTAAAATAAACATTATTAAATGAGAAAAGATGGGAATTCCCGTCTTTTCTACCTTCCAAAACCCTTATACTTAACTTTAATATTAACTAAAATTCGCTATAATCGCGAAATATATTTAAAACAATTTAACTTTTTATTGGAGTATTTTTAATGACTAAATTCATTTTTGTAACAGGAGGAGTGCTAAGCTCTTTAGGTAAAGGGATCACTTCTGCTTCTATTGCAACAATTTTAAAACAGTCAGGCTTCAAAGTAAGTATGCTAAAAATTGACCCTTACTTAAACGTCGACCCAGGTACTATGAGTCCGTTAGAGCATGGAGAAGTTTTTGTTACTGCTGATGGTGCTGAAACTGACCTAGATTTAGGTAACTACGAAAGATTTATCGACAAAACATTAACTGCGAAAAACTCTTTTACAACTGGTCAAGTTTACCAAAGTGTAATCAAAAGAGAAAGAGAAGGTGGATACTTAGGTAAAACTATCCAAGTAATTCCTCACGTTGTTGATGAAATCAAAGATAGAATCTATGCTGCGGCTGATGAGCATGATTTCTTAATAATTGAGCTTGGTGGAACTGTTGGTGATATCGAAGGTTTACCATTTATGGAAGCTATTAGATCAATTAGACATGAACTTCCAAAAACAAACACTATGAACATTCACTTAAGTTTAGTTCCATACATTAGAGCTGCTGGTGAGTTAAAAACTAAACCAACACAACATTCTGTACAAGAATTAAGAAGAATTGGTATTACACCTCATATGTTAGTTTGTAGAACTGAAAGAGAATTACCAAAGAACTTAAAAGATAAATTAGCATTAGCGTGTGATATTGACAGAGATGCTGTTATTGAAGCTGGTGATGCACAATCTATTTATCAAGTTCCATTACAATTCATTAAAGAAGGAATTTTAAATCCTTTATCAAATCACTTTAATATCAAAATTAAACCAAACATGGAAAAATGGGATACTTTAGTTAAGAACATTTTAGTTCCTCAACAAGAAGTTACTATTGCATTTGTTGGTAAATATTTAGATTTAAAAGAATCTTACAAATCATTAATTGAATCACTTATTCATTCAGGTGCTCACTTAAATACAAAAGTAAATATTCACTGGTGTGATTCTGAGAGAATTGAAGATGTTGGTGCTTACGATATTATTGGTAACTCTGATGCTATCTTAGTTGCTGGTGGATTTGGACACAGAGGTGTTGAAGGTAAACTTGCAGCAATTAAATATGCTAGAGAAAATGGTGTTCCTTACTTAGGTATCTGTTTAGGTATGCAACTTGCAGTAATAGAATATGCAAGAAATGTACTAGGACTTGAAGATGCAAACTCAATTGAGTTTGATGAAAACACTGCTAACCCATTAATTTATTTAATTGATGAATTTATGGATCAAAGTGGAAATAAACAACTAAGAACTCACAAATCACCTATGGGTGGAACTATGAGATTAGGTGAATATCCATTTGAACCATTAAAAGGAACAAACCTTCAAAAAGCATATGGAAATGAAGAAATCTATCATGAAAGACATAGACATAGATATGAAGCAAATCCAGCTTACCAAGAAAAATTAGAAGAAGCAGGAATGATTATTTCTGGTCAATCTAATGGTTTAATTGAAGCTGTTGAGATTAAAGATCATCCATGGTTTGTAGGTGTACAATTCCACCCAGAATTTACATCTCACCTTGAGACACCAAATCCAATTATTTTAGAGTTTGTAAAACAAGCAAATAAAAAAGATTAATGTCTAAGATAACAAAAAATAGACTTTTCGAACTACTTTCAGCAAGACATACGGATAATCCTTATTCTCGTCTTGCTGATATCCCATCTCCTGATAATTTCAAAGATATACAAAAAGCCTGTACTAGAATTAAAGAAGCTGTTCTAAAAAATGAACAAATCACTATTGTAGGTGATTATGATGTTGATGGTGTTGTTTCAACTACTATCATGTTAGATTTCTTTACAAAAGCTGGTATCAAAGTAAAACACATTATTCCAAATAGGTTTAAACATGGTTATGGACTATCTCCTAAAATTGTAGATATGATTGAATCAGGTTTAGTTATTACAGTTGATAATGGTATTTCTGCTGTTGAGGCCTCTTTAAAGCTTCAAGAGAAAGGTATTGACTTAATTATTACAGATCATCATACAGTTGGAGATAAACTTCCTACAGCTGTAGCTATTGTTAATCCTAAACAAGAAGATTGTAACTTTGAATTCAAAGATATTTGTGGAGCTCAAGTAGCTTGGTATTTATGTGCAGCAATCAAAAAAGAGTTAAATCTTAATATTAACATGAGTGACTTCTTAGACCTACTTTCTGTAGCTATTATTGCAGATATTATGCCTATGACAGCACTTAATTATACTATGGTAAAACAAGGTCTAAAAAAGATAAAATCCTCAAAAAGAGAAGCTTTTAAAAAACTAAATGAAGTTATGTCAAAAGAAGCTTTTGTTTCAGATGATGTTGGTTTTTTTATTGCTCCTAAAATAAATAGTGCAGGAAGAATGGATGATGCTTCAGTTGCATTATCTTTTCTTTTATCAAAAAACACATACCAAGCAAATGAATCTTTACAATTATTAGAAGAGTTAAATAATTACAGGAAAACTTTACAAGAAGAGATTTCACAAAAAGCAACAGCAAAGTCTTCAAAAGAAGAAAATGCAGTTGTAGTTTGGGGTGAGGAATGGCATGAGGGTGTTATTGGAATAGTTGCATCTAAACTATCTCATGCATTTAAAAGACCTGCTTTTATCTTCTCTGTAAATAATGGAATAGCAAAAGGTAGTGCAAGAGCTAATGCAAATATTAATCTTCATACTATAATCACAAAAGCGAGTCATTTATTATTAGGTTTTGGTGGCCATAAAAATGCAGCTGGATTATCTATGAAAGAAGAAAACCTAGAAGAGTTCAAAAAGATTATAAATGAAGAATTAGAAGTATCAAAAAATGATTTACATATAGATCCTATTACATTAGGTGAATTAGATGTGGGATCTGTTGATTTAGACTTCTTATCTATTATTGAACAATTTGAGCCTTATGGTTTAGGTAACCATAAACCAATTTTTAAAATCACGAATACTACTTTAGTAAAATGTGATTTAATTGGAAAAGATAAAAATCATTTGAAGTTAACACTTAATAGTGATGGTGTAATTTTTGAGGCATTAAAATTTAATGATTCAAACAATAAACTACCACAAAATTTTGATTTGATTATTTCAGTAAATAAAAATGAGTTTAGAGGAGAAGTTTCCCCTCAATTTTTAATTCAAGATATTTTATTATAAAACAATTCTTGGAGGTTGAGCAAAAACTCTTTTTGTTTCACCTTCAAGTTCTAATATCTCTTCATCAATTGCAGTTCTTTCAAAAGAAGAAGCAAGTATATATCCCGTTTCAATATCAATTAATTTCAAGAACAGATTTAAACTTCTAGAAGTAATAGAATAAGTCCCTACAACAGCATAAGAAGAGTTAGATACTTTATTTGAGACAATCTTATTTCTATCTCTAATAAGTACATTAAAACCTTTTTTACCTAGCTGGAACTCTTTTCCGAATTCAATCTCTCTTACTACAATATTTAATGATGCTAATTCATCTTTTAGAATATTTGATAATAAAAATCCAAGTTGAGATTTATTCTCTAATTTGTCTATGTTTACAAAATCAGATACTAAAACTATTTCATCCATAGCGATTGTATCTTTAATTTTATTAGCAGATTTATCAACAAGTTTAGCAACTAAGGATTGAAAGTCATTTGTTCCATTAATAGGGTTTTTATGGTATGAACAAGAACTTAAAAATAGAGTTAAAAAACTTAAGAGAAGAATAGTTCTTAAGTTTTTAAATAAGGGTGAATTCATAGGGTTTATTGTTCTTTAACGATATTGATTGTTCTTGCAGGTTTACAATCTCCAAATAAGATACAATCATTCATTCTTCCATGAACATAAGTAGATCTAGCACTTGTAATAATTTTACCAGTGATATTATCAATTACTCTTGCATTTAAGATAATCTTTTTATATTGTCTTGAATAAGTTCCAACAACAACATAAGTATTAGGAGTTCTTCCTTTTAATTCTCTAACTTTTCTAGTTATGAAGTATTCACCTTCATCATTTACAGAAACAGCTAACTGTCCTCTAAACTCAATGATATTAAAACCTCTGTTAGATAATTCATTAATCATACTCTCACTAATTACTCTACCAAATTCAGTTGTTTTCTTAAATTGGTCAAGTCTTACAAACGATGTAATAATTACAGGTTTGTTAGTTGCCATTTTTTGATTTCTCATCATTTGAGTAGCAAGAGAATTAATTGTACCTTCAAGAGAATATTGAGTTGTTACATTGTTCTCTTGATCCTTAGCAATTCTCATGTATTCTTTTGTAACTTGTACATTTTTATTGCTATTAGATAAATGAGAATTATTTGCATAATTCTTTTTAGAAGAAGTATTAGTTTTATTTTCACTTTTAACAGCTTGATCCATTCCATCTTCTTGAATAATAGTTTGATGAATTTGACATCCGGCAAATAACATAGCTACCATAGCTATTAAACAAGTCTTAGTAAAAGTTTTAAACATAAAATTCCCCTTAATATAATTCTTTAGATTTTATTTAAAATTAGCTTATATACTCTTGAAAAATAATTTATCAATGCCTTTTAAACACTTTTTTATATAATAATAAAAATAAAAGGATAAATAATGGCAAAACTACTAATTCCTATTTCAAATGGCTTTGAAGAAATTGAAGCTATTTCTATCATTGATATTTGTAGACGGGCACAAATTGAAGTGACAATTGCAGCCTTAGAAAATCTACAAACTACCGGTGCTCATAATATAAAAATTGAAGCAGATTGTATGATTGAAACTATAAGTGAAAATGATTTTGACATGATTGTTTTACCAGGAGGATTACCAAATGCTTTTACTTTAGCAAAAAGCGAAAAAATAATTGAATTATTAAAACAATTCAAAGAAAAAAACAAAAATATAGGTGCAATATGTGCAGCTCCTTTTGCCTTACACACAGCAGATGTCTTAAATACAAACTATACTTGTTATCCATCATTTGAAGAAAAAATTAGATTAGATGGTTACCAAAATAGTGACCACTTTGTAATTGATGGAAAAGTAATTACATCAAGAGGTCCCGCAACTGCAATGAGTTTTGCATTACAAATAGTAGAAATACTTAAAGATAAAGAAACTTCTATAAAAATCAAAAAAGAGCTTCTAGCCTAAGCTAGTCTCTTTTTTATTTCATATCAAATTCAGGAATTCTTCCTACAAAAGCTTCTAATTCTCTTAAATCTTCATCACTATGACCCATCATTTTCATTTCAGGTTTTGTTGAACCATCTTCTTTTACCCATAACATATTATGGTGTGTTGCTTCTAATTCAAGTTCTTCTTTTTGAGTATGTAAATGTGTTTTACCATAACAAGTACAAAAGTATGATTTATTATCATGTTCATCATGTGTTAAATATACCCCTGTTCCTCTAATACCAGCTGTCATATTAGGTGTTTTTACAGCATGTTTGCCATCACCCTTTTTAAATACAGCTAATACTCCTCCAGCTAAAACATTAAGTGTTTTTACACCTTTTGAATCTTCTAATTTAAATTTTGATTTTCCCTTTGCTAAAAAAGCATTTGGACCTATATTAAATTTAATTTTAGAGTTCTTTTTTGTTTCAATAAAATCACCAATTTTGATTACTGTTGACTTAGTAAGTTTTTTACCATTTATTAAAACATCACCTTTTGTGTTAATGTTTTGCGAAGCCAGAAGTGAAGTGAAAAGTGATATAATCACTGAGATAATGAAAATTTTTTTCATGATAAGCCTTTGTTAATTAAAAAATAATTTTAATAAAATATTATTTACTCTTTGTGTAGAGTCTTGAAATTTTCTAAAAATGGAGCAATATTTTACTCGTATGAATCAAATACAATTAAAGAAAACAACTTACTTTATAATATTATTTATAAGCATAATTTTCACTTACATAAACTTCAAACCTTATACTGCAACCTTTGATAATAAACTAAGAGAATTCTTCTTTGAAGTAAGAGGAGAAATAAAGACTAGTGATAAAGTAATCATCATTGATATTGATGAAAAAAGTATTCAAAAAATCGGACAATGGCCCTTTTCTAGGGATTATATTGCACAAGTACTAATTAATCTTACTAACTCTGGTATTGGTATGGTAGGAATGGATATTATCTTCTCTGAATCAGATAGATCTTCTCCTTCTAATATGGCAAAAGTCTTAGGAGTAGAAGGTGAATTTCAAGATAATGACAAGTTATTAGGTCAAGTAATTGCAAATACCCCCACAATTCTAGGATACTTTTTTACTAAAGATTTATCGTATAAAGACCAAAAAGCTCCAAGTATTCCTGCAAAATATCAAGGTATGATGAAAAATAACCAAAATCTAGTTTCATCAGAAGGTGTAGTAACAAACGTAGAAGATATACAAAATAACGCATATTCAAGTGGTTTTTTTAATGCATATAGTTCAAACCATGGAAAAATCACAAAAATGCCAATGGTATTATCTTATAAAGACAAGATCTACCCATCACTTAGTCTTGAAATGGTTAGGATTGCTCTAAATTCTGAAAATGTAAATCTAATAGAAGACGAATTTGGAATAAAAGGCTTACAATTAAATGACCTTTATATTCCTACAGATAAAAATGGTTTTATGAGTATTAATTTTAGAGGGGCTAAAAGGACTTTTAAATATCTGTCTTTTGTTGATATTTTAGAAGGAAACTATAATCAAGAAGACGTTCAGGGAAAATTTGCCTTATTTGGAACCTCAGCAATTACTCTTGCAGACTTAAGAGCAATGGTTTATGATTTAGCGATTCCAGGAGTTGAGATTCATGCAAATATCATTGACAATATCTTAGCTGGTGACTTTTTATATGAACATAGTTCTAGTATTGCAATTGACTCTATAACTATATTTTTACTTACTATTGTTTTAGGTTTAATATATATGTACCTAAATGCTATTAGTGTTGTTCCTGTATTTATTTTAATCACTACTTCTTTATACTCTTTTTATTATTACTTACTTTTTACAAAGGGAATTATTGTAGATTTATTTTATCCTTTAATTGCAATCATTACTACGACTCTTATTGCACTAATTGTAAACTATTCAAAAGAGCAAAAACAAAAAGATATTATCAAAGATAAATTCTCAAGAAAAGTATCACCGGCTGTTGTAAATGACTTACTAAATAAAAACAATGACTCTTTTAAAGGTATTAAAAAAGAAGTAAGTATTTTCTTTAGTGATATTAGAGACTTTACTCCTTTAAGTGAAAAGATAAATGACCCAGAAGAGTTGATTAAAGTTTTAAACTTATATATGGAACCAATGGCCCAAGAGATTATAAAAACAAATGGAACTATTGATAAATTCATAGGCGATGCTATTATGGCTTATTGGAATGCACCTCAAGATATTCCTAATCATGTTGATTGTGCAATCAGTTCTGCACTTAATCAAGTAGAAGCATTAAAGAAGTTAAATCTAAAACTACAAGAAGAGTATGATATTGAATTAAAAATGGCAATAGGAATACACACAGGAGAAGTAACAGTAGGAGAGATGGGATCAAGTGGTAGATCTGATTATACAATCATTGGGGATAATGTAAATTTAGCTTCAAGAATAGAGAGTCTTACTAAAACTTTTGGAGCACAAATTATGATTTCTCAAGAGTCAAAAGATAAACTTCAAAATGATTATACTTTCAAAGAACTAGCCTGTGTTGAAGTAAAAGGAAAAAATCTTCCAGTTAAACTATATGAAGTAATTTCACTAAAAGAAAATGAACCAAAAGAGTTTGAAAAAATCAATACAATTTATCAAAAAGCACTTAAATCTTATGAAAAAGAGAACTTCTTAGAAGCTAAAAAACTATTCTTAGAATGTGAAGAATTAAAAGCCCATAAAATCAATCTTTTATATATAAACTCTTGTGATAAGTATATAAAAAATCCAAGAAAAGAGTTCCAATTAAGTTTTAAAATGACTAGTAAATAATTGTCATTTACTTGTAACCCTATTGTATTAAAATTGCTTTATGAAATACAAAAGCATTTTTATATCAGACGTACATCTAGGAACTAGATTTTCAAAAGCAAAAAACCTATTAAACTTCTTGAAGCACAATGAAAGTGAAAACCTCATCTTAGTTGGAGATATTATTGATGGTTGGGCAATTAGAAGAAAATTTGTATGGCCTCAAACTCATTCAGATGTAATTCAAAAAGTTTTAAAAAAAGCTAGAAAAGGTACAAAAGTTCATTTTATTACTGGTAACCACGATGAGTTTTTAAGACCTTTTGTTCCCCTTATTCTAGGTGACTCTCTAAATATCTCAAATGAACTTGACTACAACTCTATAAATGGTAAAAAATACTACATTACCCATGGGGATTTTTTTGATTCAATTACAATGACAAAAAAATGGTTAGCGATTTTGGGTGATTATGGTTATGACTTACTTTTATATTTAAATGCTATTTTAAATTTCATTAGAAACAAAATAGGAATCAAAAAATATTGGTCACTATCCAAGTACGTAAAAGATTCTGTGAAGTCCTCGGTTTCTTTTATTAGTGACTTTGAATCAGTATTATCAACTCATGCAAAAAATAAAGGATATGATGGTATTATATGTGGACATATTCATAAAGCTGAAATAAGAGATATAGATGGGATTGAATACCTAAATTGTGGGGATTGGGTTGAATCTTGTACTGCTATTGTTGAAACTTTAGAGGGTGAATTCAAAATAATAAATTGGTCAGATAAATGATAGATAATTTAGCAATTGCATTAGGTGGAGGAGCTGCACGTGGAGCTTTTCACTTAGGAGTATTACATTATTGTGAAGAGAACAATATTAGTATAAATGCTTATAGTGGTTCTTCAATTGGTAGTATAATATCTGCTTCACATGCTAGTGGAGTAAAAGCAAAAGAACAACTAAAAATCTTTGCATCAAAAGATGTAAGACAAGCTTTAAAATTTAACTATTTTAGAAATGGTTTACTTAAAATCGACGCAACTAATAAAATCATAAAAGACCTACTTCCTATAGAAAACCTAGAAGATATTCCAAAACCAGTTTATGTAAATGCTTATGATGTAAAAGAGAAAAAACTCCATTATTTTAATAGTGGAAATACTATTGATTTATGTATGGCTTCATCTGCATTGGTACCCATTTTTAAACCTGTAAAATATAAAGGTATGTATTTAATTGATGGAGGATTATTTGATAATGTTCCAATTAAACCCCTAATGGATAAAAATTATGAAATTTATAGCGTAGATTTATTTCCAAAAGCACATAAGCATACTAGTAAAAAACTAAACCCAATTAAAGCCTTAAAAAGAAAAGTTTTAAAACAATTACATGAGAATCATAAACACTCTATTGCTAATACAACCCACTATTTGGGAAGTCATCATATTAGAGGTTTTTCTCTCTTCACTTTTAAGGAGTTAGATGAGTGTTTTAAGCTTGGTTTTAAAGAGGCTCAAAATCATTTTTTAGATATACTATAAACTATTAAAGAATAAAAATTATTTTAAAGATTATATATGTCTAATACACCACAATTCACACATTTACATTTACATACAGAATATTCACTACTTGATGGTGCTAACAAAATTAAACCCCTTGCTAAAAAATTAAAAGAACTAGGAATGAAATCTGTTGCCATGACTGACCATGGTAATATGTTCGGAGCTATTGACTTTTATAATGCAATGAGAGCACAAGATATTAAACCTATTATTGGAATGGAAGCTTATATTCACAACTCAGAAGAGTTAGGTGATAAAACAAATAGACAAAGGTTTCACTTATGTTTATATGCTAAAAACCAAACTGGTTATAAAAACTTAATGTTCTTAAGCTCACAAGCTTATATGCATGGATTCTATTATTATCCAAGAATTAACAAAAAACTTCTTAGAGAAAACTCTGAAGGTCTTGTTTGTTCAGCTGCATGTTTACAAGGTGAAATTAACTGGCACTTAAACCTAAAAAATCCAAGAAACGTTAAAAATGGAGCAAAAGGATATGAAAGAGCAAAAGAGATTGCTTTAGAATATCATGATATTTTTGGAGATGATTTTTATTTAGAAATCATGAGACATGGTATTGAAGATCAACATTTTGTTGATGATCAAATCCTAAGAATTGCCCATGAAACTGGAATTAAATTAGTAGCCACAAATGATACTCACTACTTAAATCCAAAAGATGCCGATGCACATGAAGCCTTTATGTGTATTGCAATGAATAAACTTTATGACGATCCAAATAGACTAAGACACTCGGTTCATGAGTTCTATTTAAAATCACCAGAACAAATTGCAAAATTATATGCTGATATTCCAGAAGCAATTGCTGCTACTCAAGAAATTGCTGATAAATGTAATTTAGAGATTAAATTAGGAGATCCAACTCCTCCTAACTTTAAATTCACTAGACAAAAATCAGAAGTTAATAATCTAGCATTACCAGAACCTGAACTTGAATATTCACTTGAGAATGATAAAGTTTTATTTATTGATGAATGTTGGAGAGGTTTAGATAAAAGACTTAAGATTGTTGATGAATCAAAACATCAAGAGTATAAAGACAGACTACAAGTAGAAATTGACATTATCAATAATATGAAATTCCCAGGATATATGCTTATTGTATGGGATTTCGTTATTGTTGCAAAACAGATGAAAATCCCAGTTGGTCCGGGACGGGGTTCAGCTGCTGGTTCACTGGTAGCTTTCTCACTAGAGATTACCGATATTGACCCAATGCCTTATGGATTACTTTTTGAGAGATTCCTAAACCCAGAAAGAATTTCAATGCCAGATATCGATATGGATTTCTGTCAAGCAAGACGTGGGGAAATTATTGATTATGTTGTTGAGCAATATGGACGAGCCAATGTTGCACAGATTATTACTTTTGGTAAGTTACTTGCAAAAGGGGTAATTAGAGACGTTGCTAGAGTTCTAGATATGCCTTATTCAAAAGCCGATGCAATGGCAAAACTAATTCCAGATGAATTAGGAATTGACCTTACAAACTCTTATGAAAAAGAGCCAAAGATCAAAGAGCTTTGTGATGCAGATCCACAAGCAGCAAGAGTATGGGAATATGCTTTAGCACTTGAAGGACTAAATAGAAATGCCGGTACTCACGCAGCGGGTGTTGTAATTTCAAATGAACCTTTATGGAATAAAACTCCTTTATTTAAACCCTCAGGACTTGATACTTTAGCCACTCAATACAATGGTAAATATGTTGAGGACGTGGATTTAATTAAGTTTGACTTCTTAGGTCTTAAAACCCTAACAGTTATTGAAGAGGGTTTAAAACTTATTGAAAAAAGACATGGGAAAAGAATCGATTTCTTAACTGCCGATGTTAATGACAAAGGTGTTTATGACCTAATTCAAACAGGTAACACAATTGGACTATTCCAGATAGAATCCGACGGTATGCAAGATTTATGTAAAAGACTAAAACCAGATAATTTTGAGGATATTATTGCCGTTCTAGCATTATATAGACCAGGTCCAATGGAGTCAGGAATGCTGGATGACTTCATCGATAGAAAACATGGTCGAGCAAAGATTGACTATTTCTACGATGAGTTTACAGCACCTCTAGAACCAATTCTAAAACCTACTTATGGGGTTATTGTTTATCAAGAGCAAGTTATGCAGATTGTACAAACAATCGGTGGTTTCTCACTTGGTGGGGCGGACCTTGTAAGACGAGCCATGGGTAAAAAAATTGTAGAAGAGATGGATAGACTAAAAGGTGAGTTCGCAGATGGTGGAGTTAAAAAAGGTTATAACAGAGCCCATTGTGAAGAACTATTCGACCTTATTGTAAAGTTCGCAGGATATGGATTTAATAAATCTCACTCAGCAGCCTATGCACTTGTAACATTTTATACATCATATTTAAAAAGATATTATCCTTCTGAATTTATGGCGGCACTGCTTACTTTAGAAAAAGATAATACTGATAAAGTTGTAAAATATGTTGATGAAGTTAAAAGATTAGATTTAGATCTATTCCCACCTGATATTAATAAATCAGACCTTGTTTTCTCAGCAACTAAACTAGAAGGTGAAGAAGTAGTAATGTTTGGTATGGGTGCTATTAAAGGTGCTGGAGATGTTGCAATTAATTCTATTTTAGATTCAAGAAAAGAAGGTGGTGACTTCAAAGATTTATCAGATTTCATCTCAAGAATTGATGGAAGTAAAGTAAATAAAAGAGTAATAGAATCCCTAACAAAATCAGGAGCATTTGATAGCTTTGGTTATTCTAGAAAATCAATGCTTGAACAAATTGAATTAATTGGTGAAAAAGTAAAAGATGCAATGCTTTTACGTAAACAAACAACTAACTCACTATTTGGTGACTCAGAAGAGATGACAAGACTTACTGTAGAGTTAGAGCAATTAGAAGAATATACTGCAAAAGAAATTCTAGAGTTTGAAAAAGCTGCTTTAGGTTTCTATGTTTCAGGACATCCACTTGATGAATATAGAGAGCAAATGGAAAAAATCAACTATACACTTTCTTCTCAAATTGATGAAGTTGCAGATGGTAGTGATGTTCTTTTTGTAGGAAAAGTAGAATCAATTACAGAGAGAATCTCTAAAAAAGGTAACAAGTTTGGAATTGCAAATATTCTGGATTTACATGGAAATATTGAACTTATGCTTTTTGAAGATAAAATCAAAGAGTTAAGGGAAGATTTTAACTTAGATGAACCAATTGCATTTAAAGTAAGAATTACTCAAGATGAACAATTTGGTGCGAAAATGAGTCTTAGAAAAATTGAAGACCTAAAAGATGCAAAAAAAGAAAAATTAAAAGTACACAAAGTTGTAAAAGTAGAACCACCTTTAACTATTGCTCTACCTTTTGATAATAAAGAAGAAACTATTTTTAGACTATTTGATTTAGTAGCAAATAATCAAGGGAAAAGAGAATTAAAGATTCTAATTAAATCTAAACTAGCTGACATCGAATTAGAAAGTGGATTTAAAGTAAATAATAATTTAGAGAATACAATCACACAATTACCAGGAGCATTTATCGTATCATGAGAAAACATATTTTATTAACAAATGATGACGGGTTTGATGCTGTTGGATTAAAAGCTCTTAAAGAGGCTCTAGAGCCAATCGCAAAAATAACAGTAGTTGCACCAGCAAAGAACAAATCAGCTTGTGGTCACTCTCTAACGCTTGATAAACCACTAAAACTTGATATGGTTGATGATGACTACTATAGAGTTGATGATGGAAGCCCTACTGATTGTATTTTTGTATCAATCAATAATCTTTTTGAAGAAGATTTTAAACCTGATTTAGTAATCTCTGGAATTAACATTGGTGCTAATTTAGGAGAAGATATTACTTATTCAGGAACAGCAGCAGCTGCTATGGAAGCAGTACTTCATAAAATACCAGCAATTGCCATTTCGCAAGTATGCAAAGACAATTGTAGTGAAGTAAAAAATGGCTGGGATTTCGCCCTTGCAAAAGAAACAATAGTCAAACTAGCCACAAAGATTTTAGAAGGAAAGTTTCCATTAGAAGAACGAAAGTTTTTAAATGTTAATATCCCACAAGTAAAACCAGAAAACTGTAATGGCATTAAAATCACAAAAGCTGGCTATAGAGAATACGGAAATGACACTCACAGACACTTAAACCCTAGGGGTGAAGAGTATTACTGGATTGGTCTACACCCTCTAATATGGCGAAAAAGTGAAGATGAATCTTGTGATTTTGAAGCCATTAAAGCAAACTATGTATCAATTACTCCAATAATGTTAGATCTAACTTCATACAAAGATATTGATACTCTAGAAAACTGGATAAATAATTAAAGGAAAGAAAATGAACTTTACAGAATCATTATTAAACCATATTGACAAATTAGTTGGAACTTTAAAACCTGAAGATGAGTTACAAGAAGTTTTAAAAAAGAAATTTACAAAAAAAGAATATAAAATATTCGTTGCTTTTGAAGAAGGTAAATCTTTAGAAGAAGTAAAAGAAATTGTAAGAAACGATGAAGAAAGAATTGAAGAAGTTTACAAAGCAGCTTGTAAAAAAATCAATCAAGAAAAAATTAAAAAAGAATTAGTTTTTTTTAACTAAAAAATAGAGTTTAAAACTCTATTTTTCAAAACCTAACAGAATCATTCCTGCAAAGTTTTTACCTTTGTAGAATTCAACTCTAAATAAATCTCCATTTTTGTCAATAGAAAATCTTTTTAAAATATCTTTTTTATGAATAGTAATACCTGATTCATTTTTAATGCTTTTATTTGTATACCCAATTACATTAACTCTTAAATCTGAAATAGAAGCAATATTAAATGACTCTTTTGCATATACAATATCACCAAATTTAATACTATCTTTTTGACCATCTAATGTAATATTTATATCACGATTATCTTCAACAAATTTTATGTAATCAGGATGAAGTTTTGCTAATCTTCTATTTCCATAATGAATAATATACTCTTTTCCATGTTTTACAATAGTCATTAAAGGACTTGAAGGTGTAAATTCAACAACACCATCCTTGTTGATAGGAAAGTACTTTAAAAGGTTTCTTACCTTACTCAATGGCAGTTTTATTTTTTCATCATAAAATGAAATAAAAATATCATGATCCATAACTTGTTTTATAACTGATGGTGAAAGAGCAAATTTTCGCTCAAATTCAATTCCCATAATTTTCATATATGCTTCAATTGCTTGAAGATGATAATAAACTCTTTCATGTAATGGTAACTCTTTACTAGCTTCATTAGCAAAAGCTGCTTTCCCATTATTAATAGCAAAATATGTAAGAGTTTTTTCCATCTCTTTGTCACCTAATCTAGTCTTAGTATTTTTAACACCATACTTATGCTCAGGATTAATAAGATTATTATTGATTGAAGAAACAACAGAAGATGATATCTCTTCAAGATTTCCATATCTTTGTACGTTTATATTAGATTGATCAATAACAGAACATTGTCCCCATCTTCTAGGTGAATATTTATTATTGATATGTTTCTTTCTATAAAAACCACTTCCATCATGTAAATTCAAAATTAATTTTACTTCAGGAGCTTTAAGATATTTTTTTATTCTTTGAATAGTTTCAAAATCTGGATCAGATTCTGGTAGATTCGCGAATTTTCTATTCATATCCCCATAAGGACCACGTGATCTTTTAATGATTGAGTAAAAATTTAGATTAGGAATAACCCAAACTGAACCTTTTTTTATATCATAATGAGTTGCAACTAAAGATGCAGCCATAAAAGCACCAGGTTCATCACCTTGAATTCCACCAATTAAAAGAAGGGTATTATCGTTTAATTCCCCTTTTTTAATAAAATCAAAATCAAATGTTTGTACTTGCGCATGTAAGCTTTGAAAACAAAGAAGTAATACTAGAACTCTAAACAGTCGTAATATGCCAAGGTTCATACCTTACCCCATCCTTATTGTTGATTGTATATCTAACATCAACATATGTTAATTTTCTAATTTGTCTAAATTCATCTGTCATTGCAAATCTTGGAGTAAAGTTAGCATAACCAAAACCTTTTTTCCCAACATCAAAATCTCCAATAGCATGATAAGTAAAAGCAGGAGGAGCTAAAGAAATTGCCGCAATAGTAATATTACCATCAACAGAAGCTACTTTATCAAAGAATAGTTTCATTTGTTTTACAACACTTCTAATACCAGAAGTCAAAGTAAGAGTATGTCCTACATCTCTAATCATTTCATGATAGGTATCTAAAGGTTTACCCTTAAATAAATAATGTCCTGTTCTTGGAACCTTATCGATCTCTTTTCTATTTATAGTATCAGTAATATTATTAGAAATTCTATTTCCATAGAAACCATGAGCAGAAGGATTATAATAAAACATAAATTCTAAAAACTCTAATTCATGCTTAGTAAATGCACCGATTTTTGATGTATCCGCAGCAATTTTTAACATTTGATCAAAACTTAGAATATTGAAATTTCCATATCCTACATGTCTTTGAACTAAAGTCAATTTTGTTCTTATTGAATTAAACGCATTTATATATTGATCTTCCACATAGAAATAAGGGTTTCTCATCTCAGGAGGTTCAAAAGATACAATGTCAACAGTATCATTAGCTAAAACTGTTGAGGATAAAACAGCAGTACTTGATAATTTAAAAAAATCTCTTCTATTCATAATTTTTCTTATTTCTTATTTTATAAAACCATTTTGATATCAGCATGATCACCAAGGATCTGATACAACTCTTTTCTATCTTCTTCATTATGAACTAATAAATCTAGTGTGTAACTTTTATATTTACCCTTACTACTAGTTTTTGATTCTTTTAAAGCATGTTCTCTTTCTAAAATTATAGATTTAACAACTTTTTTAATATTTATTTTTTCTAATGCAATTAGTTTATAACTCCAATTACAAGGATAATTTAACTCTAGTTTTTGTTTACTTAAATCAACCATTTTTACTTACTTTCCCTTTTAAAATCACCGCTTTTACCGCCAGATTTTTCTTCTAATTGAACATTTGAAATAATCATTGATTTATCAATTGCTTTAACCATATCATAAATAGTTAACAATCCCACAGATGCACCTGTAAGTGCTTCCATCTCAACTCCTGTTTGTCCATTTAATTTAGCAGTTACACTAAGTTTAAATCCTGGTAGTTCTGGCAATTCTTCAATATCACAATTAATTCCACTTAACAATAAAGGATGACACATAGGGATTAAATCACTAGTTTTCTTTACTCCCATAATTGCAGCAATAACTGCTGTCTGAATTACAGGTCCTTTTTTAGTTGTATTTTCGATAATTGCATTGAAAGCTTCAGCAGACATAGAAATCTGTCCAGATGCTACTGCAACCCTTGTTGTTTCTTGCTTATCAGAAACATCAACCATCTTTGGTCTGTTATTATCATCTAAATGTGTTAAATTCAAAATATTGCCTTTTTAATTAGTAGAAATATTATATTCTAAATTTAGTTAAATTGAAATTAAGTAAACTTTAAATATAATGCAAACTTAAATTTTAAAAAGAAAGTGGGTGAACTTTACATGCCAGGCATTAAAGTAAAAGATAGCGAATCTTTCGACGAAGCGTACAGAAGGTTTAAGAAACAATGTGATAGAAATCTTATTGTTACTGAAACTAGAGCTAGAAGATTTTTTGAGCCAATGACAGAGATCAGAAAAAAACAAAAAATCAATGCTAGAAAGAAAATGCTTAAGAGATTATACATGCTTAGACGATATGAGTCTAGACTGTAGTAATTTGCTATTTTCCAATAAAAAGGTCAGTTGTTTACAACTGGCCTTTTTTTATGGGCAATAAAATCACAAAATTAGATCCGTTTAATTTTTTATCTTCATATTTATATTCAACATTATCAACAAATATCTTACCTTCAAAATGTTTCGTAATAATTTCTTCACTCATATATAAACCAATTCCAGTTCCTTGAGATTTATGTTTAGTAGTAAAATACGGTTCAAAGATTCTATCAATAATATTTTCATTTATACCACCTGCACTATCTTTAATAGAAATTTCCAAATTATTACTAACAATATTAATATCAATAAATATATATTTATCTATACCTTCAATAAAAGCATCAATTGCATTAGATAAAATATTCATAACAACTTGAATAAATTCATTTCTAAAACTATCATAAATAAATTCTTTTTTCTCAAATACAATTTTAATATTATTCTTTAATAGTTTAATATCCAAAATGTCAATAGAATCTTGAATTGCATCACATAAA
This sequence comes from Poseidonibacter lekithochrous, assembly GCF_013283835.1. Taxonomy (GTDB): domain Bacteria; phylum Campylobacterota; class Campylobacteria; order Campylobacterales; family Arcobacteraceae; genus Poseidonibacter; species Poseidonibacter lekithochrous. The sequence continues at coordinate 3,499,557 of NZ_CP054052.1, forward strand.
TTAAATATTTCAGATTTTTTATCTGTTCTAAAAAAATCTCTAAAATCATCAATAGTTTTAGAAAGATAATTCGTAGACTTCATAATTGTACTTACTGTATCATCAATATCTTTACTATCTAAACTGTCAAAATCTTTTTTTACTTTCATTCCACTAGCAGCTGTAGAAATTATAGATAATGGTTGTCTCCATTGATGAGCAATATTCTGTAACATCTCACCTAGTGATGCCATTTTTGATTGATGAAATAATAATTTGTCTTTTTCAATATTCATTTCTACTTCTTTATTTATCTTTCTCTGAATAGTTTCAAATCTATTTTTTAGAAATTCAATATTATAAATAAGTACTAATACCAAAATACAAGTGATCAATACACTAAGGGTAACAATTTTAATTACAAATTCTCGATTGTATTTTTCTAATACTTTTTGTTTTGCCAATAAACTTTCATTAATTTTATCTTTAAAAAAACCACTTCCAATTGCCCAATTCCATCTATCTAAACCTCTAATATATGAAGTTTTCATAGTAGCCATAGAATACTCACCAAAAAAAGTTGAATCGTAAGAAATAAACCCATCACCGATTTTTGCAATTTCTATAATTTCTTCAATATTATATTTATCCATATTAGAAAATGATTTAGCATATTTATTGATTATTTCTGAATTAGGATGAAAAATAAACTTCCCTTTATAATCAAGAATAAAAATATAACTAGCTACATCATAAGGTAAATTAGTTAAATAGTATAAAACATCTTTTTTTATTTCATTTTCATAATCAAGAACATATTCACCTGTTCCTATATACATATCCAATTCTTTTATATATTTATTATATGATAGCTTTTGGTATTGTTTTTTTGTATCACTTGGTTTAAACCACCACCATGACATAAAATTATCTTCATTACTTTTCAAAGATTCAATTATAGATTTTGTAATATATTTACCTCTTACATCTTTAACCTCTAAAAAAGATTTGCCCTCAAGCCTCTTCTGTATAGGTAAAAGTATACACTCACCTTGCATACTATAAATATAATAGTATCCTCTTCCATCATTAAATCTAACATCACGTAAGGAATCTTTTATAAGTTTTATTTTCATCTCTTTTGATAAATCTTTATTATTATTCAAAATTCCTAAAACAATATTATGGGCATCATTAACTCTATTTTTCAAATCAACTTTTAATTTTTCTTCAGTATTACGATAATTAGACTTAATAAATTTATATACATTTAAAACATCACTTTTTATATTGTTTCGATTGTTATCCAAAAATTCTTTTTTTAATTTTAGAGATTCTTTTTCAAAGTTATTTTGATTTTCAAGTACTACATATGAAGTTATAATTAGAGATAATAATATTACTAACAAAGGAGGAAGTATAGTTAGAACTTTTAATACTTTATCAACATTAGGTTTAAACAAAAGAGATCCTATAAAAAAAATAATTTAATTACTTGTAAAATTTACAAATACATTTTGTATATAATGATAAGATAAATATCATTAAAATAAAGCAAATAACAAAATATAACAAAGATAGTTAATATATAAAGGAATAAATTTAGATAGATAAAAAAAGGGCTAAAAAAAAAGCTTAGTTAAAAACACCTAAATGTTTTGAACTAAGCTTTGAAAAACTCAAGAGCTGGCAGCGGCCTACGTTTCCACAAGGGGACCCTGCAGTATTATCAGCGATGAAGTGCTTGACTTCCAGGTTCGGAATGGGACTGGGTATTGCCACTTCTCTATTACCACCAGCAATATGAGTAATCAACATATTATAAAAAATATATTCATTACTCACATTAAGTGAGTTATAAAAAGTAATGTTAAAGTCTTTGCGTTATTTCTAACGTCTTTGTTGACACTTAATTATTAAGTATACACTTAATAAGATAGTAAACCAAGTTATAAAAATAAGCCAAACGATCTATTAGTACTAGTCAGCTAAACGTCTTACAACGCTTACACATCTAGCCTATCAACCAGCTAGTCTTGCTGGGATCTTCAGGGAAAGTTCATCTTAGAGTTGGCTTCGTGCTTAGATGCTTTCAGCGCTTATCTCATCCGTACGTAGCTACCCAACGATGCTCTTGGCAGAACAATTGGTACACTAGTGGTACGTTCATCCCGGTCCTCTCGTACTAGGGACAAATCTCTTCAACTTTCCTACGCCCACGGAAGATAGGGACCGAACTGTCTCACGACGTTCTGAACCCAGCTCGCGTACCGCTTTAAATGGCGAACAGCCATACCCTTGGGACCTGCTCCAGCCCCAGGATGCGATGAGCCGACATCGAGGTGCCAAACCTCCCCGTCGATGTGAGCTCTTGGGGGAGATCAGCCTGTTATCCCCGGCGTACCTTTTATCCTTTGAGCGATGGCCCTTCCACACAGAACCACCGGATCACTATGACCGACTTTCGTCTCTGTTCGACTTGTATGTCTCACAGTCAAGCTAGTTTATGCCATTATACTCAACTGGCGATTTCCATCCGCCATGAACTAACCTTTGTAAGCCTCCGTTACTTTTTAGGAGGCGACCGCCCCAGTCAAACTACCCACCAGACATTGTCCTCATACGGGATAACCGTACCAAGTTAGTAACTCAAATATTCAAGGGTGGTATCTCAAGGATGGCTCATCATAAACTGGCGTCTATGAATCAAAGCCTCCCACCTATCCTGCACAAGAATATCCAAGCTACAGTGTCAAGCTGTAGTAAAGGTGCACGGGGTCTTTCCGTCTTTCCGCGGGTAGGAGGAATTTTCACCTCCACTACAATTTCACTGGATCCCTGGTTGAGACAGCTCCCATCTCGTTACGCCATTCATGCAGGTCGGTATTTAACCGACAAGGAATTTCGCTACCTTAGGACCGTTATAGTTACGGCCGCCGTTTACTCGGGCTTCGATCAAATGCTTCGCTTACGCTGACATCATCAATTAACCTTCGAGCACCGGGCAGGCGTCACACCTTATACATCCACTTACGTGTTAGCAAAGTGCTGTGTTTTTGGTAAACAGTCGGGAGGGACTCTTTGTTGCAACCTCTTTAGCTTTTGAGAGTAAATCTCTATACCAAAGTAGGCACACCTTATACCGAAGATACGGTGCTAGTTTGCAGAGTTCCTTAACCAGGGTTCTTCCACGCGCCTTAGAATACTCATCCCACCCACCTGTGTCGGTTTACGGTACGGGCAACAAATAATATACTTAGTGGCTTTTCTTGGCACGACAGTATCATCGATTCTCTATCTTCTCCGAAGAGTGTCAAGAGCCTGTAAGATCTCGGTCTCGTGTATCCCGGATTTGCCTAAGATACGACCTACGTCCTTCGACCCACTATTCCATCAGTGAGCTCGATTAACTCTATGCGTCCCCACATCGCGCTTATTTGTTGGTATTGAAATATTAATCAATTTGCCATCGTCTACCCCTTTCGGACTCGACTTAGGTCCCGACTAACCCTACGATGACGAGCATCGCGTAGGAAACCTTGGGTTTTCGGCGTTGAGGATTCTCACCTCAATTATCGCTACTCATGCCTGCATGCTCACTTCTATCCGCTCCAACGCTCCTTACCGGTACATCTTCAACGCTGAATAGAACGCTCTCCTACCACTTGGATAAATCCAAGTCTAAAGCTTCGGTGCACATCTTAGCCCCGTTATATTTTCCGCGCAGAATCACTAGACCAGTGAGCTGTTACGCTTTCTTTAAAGGATGGCTGCTTCTAAGCCAACCTCCTGGTTGTCACAGTAACTCCACATCGTTTTCCACTTAGATGTGACTTAGGGACCTTAGCTGTTAGTCTGGGTTGTTCCCCTCTCGACATAGGATTTTATCACCCTACGCCTGACTCCTGCGATTACACATATAGTATTCATAGTTTGATAGGGTTTGGTACCGCGGTAAGCAGCCCTAGCCCATTCAGTGCTCTACCCCTATATGCTACTACGCAAGGCTATACCTAAATATATTTCGGAGAGAACCAGCTATCACGAAGTTTGATTGGCCTTTCACCCCTATCCACAAGTCATCCGAGCACTTTTCAACGCACACCGGTTCGGTCCTCCACTGGCTCTTACACCAGCTTCAACCTGCTCATGGATAGATCACTTCGTTTCGGGTCTGCAGCATCTGACTAAGTCGCCCTATTAAGACTCGCTTTCGCTACGGCTTCGCACTTGGCTTAACCTTGCCAGACACCACAACTCGCAGGCTCATTATGCAAAAGGCAGTCCGTCACCCTGTTAAAAACATAGGGCTCCGAATGATTGTAAGCTAATGGTTTCAGGTTCTATTTCACTCTCCTCGCTGGAGTACTTTTCACCTTTCCCTCACGGTACTTGTTCACTATCGATCTGTAAGTAGTATTTAGGATTGGAGGGTGGTCCCCCCAGATTCAGACAAAATATCACGTGTTCCGTCCTACTCAGGATACCAATAGAGTCATTGAAGATTTCGATTACGGGAGTATCACCCTTTATACTATAGCTTTCCAACTATTTCATCTATCTTCTTTGATCTCACATCTTGGTCCTACAACCCCCTATGCAAGCATAGGGTTTGTCCTAATCCCAGTTCGCTCGCCGCTACTATGGGAATCTCATTTGATTTCTCTTCCTCCGGTTACTGAGATGTTTCACTTCACCGGGTTAGCTCTCTTTCGAGTAACATATGTCTCCATATGCTGGGTTGTCCCATTCGGAAATTCCTGGATCAAAGCTTCTTGACAGCTCCCCAAGACTTATCGCAGTCTAGTACGTCCTTCATCGCCTCTTACAGTCTAGGCATCCACCATTAGCCCTTAATAGCTTATTATAATTTAGTTGATACAAGTATCAACCGCTTTTTTGAATAATTATTCCTTGGCTACTATCTTATTAAATTTACATTTAATAAGTTAGTTGTGTCTATCTATACTTTTTATTTAAACTTTCATTTAAATAAGTTTTTTTAGATATAAAATTTTTTATTTTTAATAAATTCTTCATACGAAAGATTTTATTAACGAAAAAATTAAAGACTTTAACATTATGTTTTTAAATATCATTTTGATTATAAAACCAAATATAAATCTTACTCTTTGTAAAACTTATATTTAGTTTCAAACTTACGGCTTATATAATCTTTATAAACCGAATATAGAAAAGGTTCAATAAACCTTTTTAGTTTGAGTTTAGAAACGAATCTAAACTCTTTCTCTGAAAGGAGGTGATCCAACCGCAGGTTCTCCTACGGTTACCTTGTTACGACTTCACCCCAGTCGCTGAATCCACTGTGGAGGGTAGCTACTTTAGCATCCCCGCTTCGAATGAGTTCAACTCCCATGGTGTGACGGGCGGTGAGTACAAGACCCGGGAACGTATTCACCGTAGCATTGCTGATCTACGATTACTAGCGATTCCAACTTCAAGTAGTCGAGTTGCAGACTACTATCCGAACTGGGAGGCATTTTTGAGATTTGCTCCACCTCGCGGTATCGCTGCTCTTTGTATGCCCCATTGTAGCACGTGTGTAGCCCTGGACGTAAGGGCCATGATGACTTGACGTCGTCCTCACCTTCCTCCTGGTTACCCAGGCAGTCTCGTTAGAGTTCTCAGCCGAACTGTTAGCAACTAACGACGAGGGTTGCGCTCGTTGCGGGACTTAACCCAACATCTCACGACACGAGCTGACGACAGCCGTGCAGCACCTGTATGAAAGTTCTAGCAAGCTAGCACTATCACATCTCTGCGTTATTCTTTCTATGTCAAGTCCAGGTAAGGTTCTTCGCGTATCGTCGAATTAAACCACATGCTCCACCGCTTGTGCGGGTCCCCGTCTATTCCTTTGAGTTTTAATCTTGCGACCGTACTCCCCAGGCGGTACACTTAATGTGTTAACTGCATTACTGCAAGGTCTAGCCTCACAACAACTAGTGTACATCGTTTAGGGCGTGGACTACCAGGGTATCTAATCCTGTTTGCTCCCCACGCTTTCGCGTCTCAGCGTCAATAATGTTCCAGTAGATCGCCTTCGCAATCGGTATTCCTTCTGATCTCTACGGATTTTACCCCTACACCAGAAATTCCATCTACCTCTCCCATATTCTAGGTAAGCAGTTTTCAAAGCAGTTCAATGGTTGAGCCATTGGATTTCACTTCAAACTTACAAACCCGCCTACACGCTCTTTACGCCCAGTGATTCCGAGTAACGCTTGCACCCTCCGTATTACCGCGGCTGCTGGCACGGAGTTAGCCGGTGCTTATTCATATAGTACCGTCATTATCTTCCTATATAAAAGGAGTTTACGCACCGAAATGTGTCATCCTCCACGCGGCGTTGCTGCATCAGACTTTCGTCCATTGTGCAATATTCCCCACTGCTGCCTCCCGTAGGAGTCTGGACCGTGTCTCAGTTCCAGTGTGACTGATCATCCTCTCAAACCAGTTAGGCGTCATAGTCTTGGTGAGCCATTACCTCACCAACAAACTGATACCGTACAGGCCGATCCTAGAGCTATAAATATTTCCCTTGCAGTCTTAAGACTTAAAGGCATATGGGGTATTAGCATTCGTTTCCAAATGTTATCCCCCTCTCTAGGGCACGTTACCTATATATTACTCACCCGTGCGCCACTTAGCTGACAGTTATAGTAAACTATAACCCGTTCTCGTTCGACTTGCATGTGTTAAGCACGCCGCCAGCGTTCACTCTGAGCCAGGATCAAACTCTCCATAAATGAATGTTTGAAACTGACAATTTTTGTATTAATTACAAAATTATCACTCAAATGTTTTTACTTAATGTAAAAAGCTTAAATAGACAAGAAACTTGTTCTTGTTTTGTTTTATTGTTTATTCTATATTCGGTTTATAAAGATTACTTCTTTTTAAACCATCTGTTTTTAAAGATCATATCTCTTCAGAACTTTGTGTCGTTCCTCTGAAATTGGACGGGAATTATAGACAAATTAATCCCCTTTGTCAAGGGAGTTTTCTTGTCTCTGGCTTAAATATTTCAATTTGTTAATAATTATACTTATTGTTATTAATTTATGGTCTTTTTACTATATTTATATTGTTATTCTCTATTTTTTCTTTTATTCTTTGTGTTTCTTTTTTTCTTTTTATTTACTTATTCACTTATTTTCTTCATTTTTGCTCTAATTTAGTACCTTTTATTTTCATTTATTTATGATTTTATATTTTTTATCTCATTTTCATTGTAAAAATCTTACTAATTTCTTTTACAAATTTTGAAATTTGTATTATTAATGTAAATATATTGAATTAAAATGGAAAGTATACGTACATAGAGCAATAAGAATAAAGGAATTATTGATAGAAATATAAAGATTAGTAATAGTAAAAATATAAATTTGATATAGGAGCAAAGATGTATAAAAGAGGAGATTTCTTAAATAGATGGGAAAGAAGCATTAACTAAATTAGGATTTTCTATTAATAAGTAAAAGAATATGATTAAATCATAAAAAAAGGGCTAAAAAAAAAGCTTAGTTAAAAACACCTAAATGTTTTGAACTAAGCTTTGAAAAACTCAAGAGCTGGCAGCGGCCTACGTTTCCACAAGGGGACCCTGCAGTATTATCAGCGATGAAGTGCTTGACTTCCAGGTTCGGAATGGGACTGGGTATTGCCACTTCTCTATTACCACCAGCAATATGAGTAATCAACATATTATAAAAAATATATTCATTACTCACATTAAGTGAGTTATAAAAAGTAATGTTAAAGTCTTTGCGTTATTTCTAACGTCTTTGTTGACACTTAATTATTAAGTATACACTTAATAAGATAGTAAACCAAGTTATAAAAATAAGCCAAACGATCTATTAGTACTAGTCAGCTAAACGTCTTACAACGCTTACACATCTAGCCTATCAACCAGCTAGTCTTGCTGGGATCTTCAGGGAAAGTTCATCTTAGAGTTGGCTTCGTGCTTAGATGCTTTCAGCGCTTATCTCATCCGTACGTAGCTACCCAACGATGCTCTTGGCAGAACAATTGGTACACTAGTGGTACGTTCATCCCGGTCCTCTCGTACTAGGGACAAATCTCTTCAACTTTCCTACGCCCACGGAAGATAGGGACCGAACTGTCTCACGACGTTCTGAACCCAGCTCGCGTACCGCTTTAAATGGCGAACAGCCATACCCTTGGGACCTGCTCCAGCCCCAGGATGCGATGAGCCGACATCGAGGTGCCAAACCTCCCCGTCGATGTGAGCTCTTGGGGGAGATCAGCCTGTTATCCCCGGCGTACCTTTTATCCTTTGAGCGATGGCCCTTCCACACAGAACCACCGGATCACTATGACCGACTTTCGTCTCTGTTCGACTTGTATGTCTCACAGTCAAGCTAGTTTATGCCATTATACTCAACTGGCGATTTCCATCCGCCATGAACTAACCTTTGTAAGCCTCCGTTACTTTTTAGGAGGCGACCGCCCCAGTCAAACTACCCACCAGACATTGTCCTCATACGGGATAACCGTACCAAGTTAGTAACTCAAATATTCAAGGGTGGTATCTCAAGGATGGCTCATCATAAACTGGCGTCTATGAATCAAAGCCTCCCACCTATCCTGCACAAGAATATCCAAGCTACAGTGTCAAGCTGTAGTAAAGGTGCACGGGGTCTTTCCGTCTTTCCGCGGGTAGGAGGAATTTTCACCTCCACTACAATTTCACTGGATCCCTGGTTGAGACAGCTCCCATCTCGTTACGCCATTCATGCAGGTCGGTATTTAACCGACAAGGAATTTCGCTACCTTAGGACCGTTATAGTTACGGCCGCCGTTTACTCGGGCTTCGATCAAATGCTTCGCTTACGCTGACATCATCAATTAACCTTCGAGCACCGGGCAGGCGTCACACCTTATACATCCACTTACGTGTTAGCAAAGTGCTGTGTTTTTGGTAAACAGTCGGGAGGGACTCTTTGTTGCAACCTCTTTAGCTTTTGAGAGTAAATCTCTATACCAAAGTAGGCACACCTTATACCGAAGATACGGTGCTAGTTTGCAGAGTTCCTTAACCAGGGTTCTTCCACGCGCCTTAGAATACTCATCCCACCCACCTGTGTCGGTTTACGGTACGGGCAACAAATAATATACTTAGTGGCTTTTCTTGGCACGACAGTATCATCGATTCTCTATCTTCTCCGAAGAGTGTCAAGAGCCTGTAAGATCTCGGTCTCGTGTATCCCGGATTTGCCTAAGATACGACCTACGTCCTTCGACCCACTATTCCATCAGTGAGCTCGATTAACTCTATGCGTCCCCACATCGCGCTTATTTGTTGGTATTGAAATATTAATCAATTTGCCATCGTCTACCCCTTTCGGACTCGACTTAGGTCCCGACTAACCCTACGATGACGAGCATCGCGTAGGAAACCTTGGGTTTTCGGCGTTGAGGATTCTCACCTCAATTATCGCTACTCATGCCTGCATGCTCACTTCTATCCGCTCCAACGCTCCTTACCGGTACATCTTCAACGCTGAATAGAACGCTCTCCTACCACTTGGATAAATCCAAGTCTAAAGCTTCGGTGCACATCTTAGCCCCGTTATATTTTCCGCGCAGAATCACTAGACCAGTGAGCTGTTACGCTTTCTTTAAAGGATGGCTGCTTCTAAGCCAACCTCCTGGTTGTCACAGTAACTCCACATCGTTTTCCACTTAGATGTGACTTAGGGACCTTAGCTGTTAGTCTGGGTTGTTCCCCTCTCGACATAGGATTTTATCACCCTACGCCTGACTCCTGCGATTACACATATAGTATTCATAGTTTGATAGGGTTTGGTACCGCGGTAAGCAGCCCTAGCCCATTCAGTGCTCTACCCCTATATGCTACTACGCAAGGCTATACCTAAATATATTTCGGAGAGAACCAGCTATCACGAAGTTTGATTGGCCTTTCACCCCTATCCACAAGTCATCCGAGCACTTTTCAACGCACACCGGTTCGGTCCTCCACTGGCTCTTACACCAGCTTCAACCTGCTCATGGATAGATCACTTCGTTTCGGGTCTGCAGCATCTGACTAAGTCGCCCTATTAAGACTCGCTTTCGCTACGGCTTCGCACTTGGCTTAACCTTGCCAGACACCACAACTCGCAGGCTCATTATGCAAAAGGCAGTCCGTCACCCTGTTAAAAACATAGGGCTCCGAATGATTGTAAGCTAATGGTTTCAGGTTCTATTTCACTCTCCTCGCTGGAGTACTTTTCACCTTTCCCTCACGGTACTTGTTCACTATCGATCTGTAAGTAGTATTTAGGATTGGAGGGTGGTCCCCCCAGATTCAGACAAAATATCACGTGTTCCGTCCTACTCAGGATACCAATAGAGTCATTGAAGATTTCGATTACGGGAGTATCACCCTTTATACTATAGCTTTCCAACTATTTCATCTATCTTCTTTGATCTCACATCTTGGTCCTACAACCCCCTATGCAAGCATAGGGTTTGTCCTAATCCCAGTTCGCTCGCCGCTACTATGGGAATCTCATTTGATTTCTCTTCCTCCGGTTACTGAGATGTTTCACTTCACCGGGTTAGCTCTCTTTCGAGTAACATATGTCTCCATATGCTGGGTTGTCCCATTCGGAAATTCCTGGATCAAAGCTTCTTGACAGCTCCCCAAGACTTATCGCAGTCTAGTACGTCCTTCATCGCCTCTTACAGTCTAGGCATCCACCATTAGCCCTTAATAGCTTATTATAATTTAGTTGATACAAGTATCAACCGCTTTTTTGAATAATTATTCCTTGGCTACTATCTTATTAAATTTACATTTAATAAGTTAGTTGTGTCTATCTATACTTTTTATTTAAACTTTCATTTAAATAAGTTTTTTTAGATATAAAATTTTTTATTTTTAATAAATTCTTCATACGAAAGATTTTATTAACGAAAAAATTAAAGACTTTAACATTATGTTTTTAAATATCATTTTGATTATAAAACCAAATATAAATCTTACTCTTTGTAAAACTTATATTTAGTTTCAAACTTACGGCTTATATAATCTTTATAAACCGAATATAGAAAAGGTTCAATAAACCTTTTTAGTTTTGAGTTTAGAAACGAATCTAAACTCTTTCTCTGAAAGGAGGTGATCCAACCGCAGGTTCTCCTACGGTTACCTTGTTACGACTTCACCCCAGTCGCTGAATCCACTGTGGAGGGTAGCTACTTTAGCATCCCCGCTTCGAATGAGTTCAACTCCCATGGTGTGACGGGCGGTGAGTACAAGACCCGGGAACGTATTCACCGTAGCATTGCTGATCTACGATTACTAGCGATTCCAACTTCAAGTAGTCGAGTTGCAGACTACTATCCGAACTGGGAGGCATTTTTGAGATTTGCTCCACCTCGCGGTATCGCTGCTCTTTGTATGCCCCATTGTAGCACGTGTGTAGCCCTGGACGTAAGGGCCATGATGACTTGACGTCGTCCTCACCTTCCTCCTGGTTACCCAGGCAGTCTCGTTAGAGTTCTCAGCCGAACTGTTAGCAACTAACGACGAGGGTTGCGCTCGTTGCGGGACTTAACCCAACATCTCACGACACGAGCTGACGACAGCCGTGCAGCACCTGTATGAAAGTTCTAGCAAGCTAGCACTATCACATCTCTGCGTTATTCTTTCTATGTCAAGTCCAGGTAAGGTTCTTCGCGTATCGTCGAATTAAACCACATGCTCCACCGCTTGTGCGGGTCCCCGTCTATTCCTTTGAGTTTTAATCTTGCGACCGTACTCCCCAGGCGGTACACTTAATGTGTTAACTGCATTACTGCAAGGTCTAGCCTCACAACAACTAGTGTACATCGTTTAGGGCGTGGACTACCAGGGTATCTAATCCTGTTTGCTCCCCACGCTTTCGCGTCTCAGCGTCAATAATGTTCCAGTAGATCGCCTTCGCAATCGGTATTCCTTCTGATCTCTACGGATTTTACCCCTACACCAGAAATTCCATCTACCTCTCCCATATTCTAGGTAAGCAGTTTTCAAAGCAGTTCAATGGTTGAGCCATTGGATTTCACTTCAAACTTACAAACCCGCCTACACGCTCTTTACGCCCAGTGATTCCGAGTAACGCTTGCACCCTCCGTATTACCGCGGCTGCTGGCACGGAGTTAGCCGGTGCTTATTCATATAGTACCGTCATTATCTTCCTATATAAAAGGAGTTTACGCACCGAAATGTGTCATCCTCCACGCGGCGTTGCTGCATCAGACTTTCGTCCATTGTGCAATATTCCCCACTGCTGCCTCCCGTAGGAGTCTGGACCGTGTCTCAGTTCCAGTGTGACTGATCATCCTCTCAAACCAGTTAGGCGTCATAGTCTTGGTGAGCCATTACCTCACCAACAAACTGATACCGTACAGGCCGATCCTAGAGCTATAAATATTTCCCTTGCAGTCTTAAGACTTAAAGGCATATGGGGTATTAGCATTCGTTTCCAAATGTTATCCCCCTCTCTAGGGCACGTTACCTATATATTACTCACCCGTGCGCCACTTAGCTGACAGTTATAGTAAACTATAACCCGTTCTCGTTCGACTTGCATGTGTTAAGCACGCCGCCAGCGTTCACTCTGAGCCAGGATCAAACTCTCCATAAATGAATGTTTGAAACTGACAATTTTTGTATTAATTACAAAATTATCACTCAAATGTTTTTACTTAATGTAAAAAGCTTAAATAGACAAGAAACTTGTTCTTGTTTTGTTTTATTGTTTATTCTATATTCGGTTTATAAAGATTACTTCTTTTTAAACCATCTGTTTTTAAAGATCATATCTCTTCAGAACTTTGTGTCGTTCCTCTGAAATTGGACGGGAATTATAGACAAATTAATCCCCTTTGTCAAGGGAGTTTTCTTGTCTCTGGCTTAAATTTATAAATTCAATAAAGTATTGATTTATTCCCTATTAAACACTTGCTTTTAACCTTGAAAAGGCTATTTCTAAAGGTAACTCTAAATTCATATTAATATTTCGTTTACTTTTTTTCTCTATTATATACATATAATGTATTAGACATTGTAAAAGATTAAAGATGTTATTAAGAGTAACATATTAAAATTACACAATAAAAAAATAATAAAGGATATACATATGTATAATAGAGATTATCTTTCGAACGAATCATCTCAATATACACAGGAGTCATCTAAAGCTGAATTAATGAGTTTCTTAAAAGCTACATACCAATTGTTTGCTGGTTCATTATTAGCTGCGACTGCTGGTGCTTATATTGGATTAGAAATTGTTTCATATTTAATGGGACCAATGAAGTGGATATTATTTGGTATTGAATTAGCATTAATTTTCTTCGTTATTCCAAGAACTAAACATATTCCAGGTGTTAACTTAGCTGTATTATTTGGATTCACATTTATTTCAGGTTTAACTATTGCTCCATTATTAGCAGCAATTTTCGCAATGCCTGCTGGTGCATCAATTGTAGGTCAAGCATTTTTAATGACTTCTGTTGCATTTGGTGGTATTTCAATGTTCGCAATGACAACTAAAAGAGATTTCTCAAACATGGGGAAATTCTTATTCATTGCATTAATCATTATGATTGTTGGTGGTATTTCAAATATCTTTATTCAATCTTCAATGTTTCAATTAGTAATTGCAAGTGCGGGAGCTTTATTATTCTCTGCATTTATACTTTATGATACGCAACAAATTATCAGAGGTGGATATGATTCTCCTATTGATGCAGCGTTATCTTTATACTTAGATTTCTTCAATTTATTTGTATCTTTATTACAAATTTTAGGAATCATGAATAGTAGTGATGACTAAGACTAACTCCTCTTGGAGTTAGTTACTACTATACATATAATATGAATTCAAATAACCTACGATTAATCGACGCAAACTTAAATAGACTACGTGAAGGAATTCGAGTAGTTGAAGATATCTTTAGATACATATATAATGATAAAGATACTGCTATTAAATTAAAAACTCTTAGACATTTAGCTAGACTTGAAAATTACACTGAATTATTAGAAACAAGAGATGTTGCAAATGACGTTCTTAGGTCTTCAATTAAAAGTGAACAAAACAGAGATGATTTATTCTCTATATTAATAGCTAATTTTAAAAGAGCTCAAGAAAGCTCACGAGTTTTAGAAGAGTTTACTAAACTATCATCTATTGAAGATAGTGAAAACTTTAAATATATAAGATATGAACTTTATACTTTAGAGACTGTTTTAACAAAAATTACTTCAAATTCTAAATAGTTTAATTTATACTCTTTAAAAAGTTTTTTTGCCATTTTAAAATCTAATGTGGCAGAACCACCACTTACCCCTGATTTTTTTATATAATCAAATAAATCTTTTTTATTATCAAATTCTAATTTATATTGAATAGTTTCAAATTCACATTCAAAATGTTTTGAAAATGCTTCTTTAATTGAATCTTCATCTAGAATTGGAGACTTTCTATCTGATATTTCCTGAATTGTTCTAAATGTATTAGATGTAAATAAGACTGCATTAATTTCATTTGTTATATATGATAAATGTTTTACAATTTTCGATAAGTCTTTTGACCATTGAAGTGCAGATGATGATAAAACTACATCATAATTGTTATCTTTTATTTCATCTAAAAAAGCTTGTGTATCAAAGTCATAACACTTTACTTCTATATTCTCAGCCTTTGGATGAAGCTCACACATTGAAGATGAGAAATCAATTGCTTTATAATATTCGATATTCCAATCAATATGATTAAATACTTGTCCTGAACCACAACCTAATTCTAGTATTCTTTTAGGTTGATCTTTTAGTTCTCGAACTAATGATTTTGCGACAATTTGTTGTATGATATTATGATTTTTGTACTGCTTAGCGTACTTTGAAAATTGATTTTTTACTGACATAAATATCATTTTAACTTTTTATTAATAAGTTTTAGATAAAATATACACCATTTTTCAAAAAGGAAATAGATTATGACATCTACACTGCTAATAGTACAGTTTGTTTTAGCAATTTTATTAACAATAGTAATCTTACTTCAAAAGAGTTCAAGTATTGGACTTGGAGCTTACAGCGGAAGTAACGAATCATTATTTGGAGCTAAGGGACCTGGTAACTTCCTAACAAAAGCTACAATGGGTTTAGGATTAATTTTTATTATCAACACTGTTGTTTTAGGTTACATGTATAACGAACAAAGAAATGAAAGTGCGATTGATAGTGTAAAAACAGATACATTAATCCCTTCAACTCCTGTAACTAAAAGTGAACAAGCTGCACCTGCTGCGCCAGGTTCTGCACCATTAATTCCAACAACTAAGTAAACAAAGATAAAAGAAATATGAAATATTTCTTACTTCTTTGTGTATCTTATTTCTATCTCTTTGCAGATGCTCACGTATTTGTGTACCATAGATTTGGGGATGATAGACATCAAAGTACAAATACTACATTAAAAGAATTAGAAAAAGAGTTTAATTACTTTAAAGATAAGGGATACAAAGTTGTCCCTATGTCTGATATAGTCAATAAAGTTAAAAATAAAGAAAAAGTTCCAGATAATTGGGTAGCTTTTAATATTGATGATTCTTATAAAAGCTTTTATACAAACGGATTACCTTTATTTAAAAAATTCAATTATCCTTTTACTTTATTTATTTATGTCGAAGCTACAGAAAAAAAGTATAGTGATTTTATGACATGGAAAGAGATTAAAGAAGCCTCTAAATATGGAGAAATTTCTTTGCACTCTTATGGACACCATCACTTAACTCATCTTAGTAATGAACAAATTATAAATGATACAAAAAAATCATATGATATTTTTGTAAATAAACTGGGATTTAAACCAAAAGGTTATGTTTATCCGTATGGAGAATATGATCAAAGGGTTAAAACTCAAATTAAAAGTTTTGGTTTTGATTATATAGCAAATCAAAGTTCTGGAAGTGTAAATCACAATAGTGATGTATTTGATTTAAATAGGGTTGCATTAGTTGGAAAAGTTAACTTAAAACAGAAACTAAAATATAAAACATTAGAAGCACAATGGATTGAGCCAAAGGCTTATCCTGCTGATGGTATTTTAAAAAGAGTTAAAGTAAAAGTTGACCCAAATATAAAGAATATCAAACTATATCTTTCTACCTATGGATGGCAGGATATAAAAGTTAAAGATGGTATAATAGACGTCATTTTAAATAAGAGGCTAAAACTCTCAAGAAGTAGAGTTGCTATTAGTCCAGACTACTATACCATTTCAAGTAAATTATTAATAAAATAAAGGAGTATAAATGTTAGAAGAGATTAACGCTGAAACAAAAGATCATATGGAAAAGTCTATTGAGGCTTTAAAAAGAGATTATAAAACACTAAGAACGGGGAAAGTTACAACTACTGTTTTAGATGGTGTTAAAATTGATTATTATGGAACACCTACTGATTTAAATCAAGTTGGTTCTGTTTTAGCTGCTGATGCTACAACTATTGTTATTAACCCATGGGAAAAAAATCTTTTAGGTGATATTGAAAAAGCTATTCAAAATGCTAACATTGGTGTTAATCCAAATAACGATGGTGAAGTAATTAAATTATTCTTCCCTCCAATGACAGTTGATCAAAGAAAAGAGAGTGCTAAAGGTGCTAAAGTTATGACTGATAATGCAAAAGTTGCAATCAGAAATATCAGAAAATCTGCTAATGATAAAATCAAAGTTTTACACAAAGATAAAGAAATTAGTGATGATGAGAGCAAAAAAGCTCAAGACGAAATTCAAAAAATTACAGATTCTTATGTAGCAAAAGCTGATAGCACTTTTAAAACAAAAGAACAAGAAATTTTAACGGTATAATGATGAACGTAGAACAAATTTATAGAGATGCAAATGCCCTATTAGAAGGACATTTCAAATTAAGCTCAGGTAACTATTCGAATTTTTATTTACAATCTGCAAAAGTTTTAGAAGATCCTAAAACTGCTAAATTATTAGCAGAAGCTTTAGCTGAACAAATTAAAGAATCTGGAATTAAAGTTGATGCTGTTTGTTCACCTGCTCTTGGTGGATTAATTGCTGGATTTGCTTTAGCAACTGCTTTAGATGTAAGATTTATTTTTGCTGAAAGAGTTGAAGGCGAAATGACAATCAGAAGAGGTTTTGAAGTTCAAGAAGGTGAAAATTACATTATTTGTGAAGATATTATCACAACTGGTGGTTCTGCACTTGAAGCTGCTAAACAAGTTGAAGCTGATGGTGGAAACATCGTAGCTTATGCTGCATTAGCAAACAGAGGATTCTGCTCAAGAGTAGGTTCTGACTTAGAAGCACAAGATAATTGTAAATTACCACTTAATAAACCATTATTTGCATTAGCAGACTTTACATTTAAAATGTATACTCCTGATGAGTGTGATTTTAAAGATATCGCATACAAACCAGGTAGTAGAGGAAACTAATGGCTAAGTGGAGAGATGTAAAACAAAAAAAAGTTAATAATAAAGTTAACTCTATGGAAACACAAGAAGTACAATCTCCTTGTGCATCTCTTCCTAAGCGACTTAAATCCTTTTTAACAGACTCATTTTTAATCACTACTCCTATTACTTATATTATTATGTATTTAATTTTAGGTGGAGGTACTGAGTTTGCTGAAAATAGAACTATGGGATGGTCATTAATATTAAGTATTAGTGCATTTATCATCATATTCTTTTGGTATGTTAAATTTCAAACACCAGGAATGAAAGCCTACGGTGTTAAAATTGTAAATGCCCTTTCAAAAGATAGAATTTCATTTACCCAAGCGGTTATTCGATATATTGCTACATTATTTGCAATGGTATCAATCTTTTTAATGTTTCTACCTTTTTTCAACAAAGATAAAAAAACTTTCCAAGATATAATTTCAAACACAATAATCATTAACGAATAAATGCTCTTTTTTAATCTATCAGCATTTTATTTTTTCTATTTTGCTGCTGTTGGAGTATATGTTATATTTATGCCAAAAGTACTACATGATATAGGTTATACAGCCTTTGATATTGGTATTATTTTTGCCCTTGCACCTCTTATGAGATTCTTAACACCTTTTTTATTTTTAAAACATATAAAGCTTGATCAAACTGTATTTAAAACCGCTCTATTTTTATCAATATTCTCTTCATCACTGTTTTATATTACAATTGATAACTTCTATACTTTTATGATAAATAATGCCTTATTAGGGGTATGTTTATCCCTAATACTTCCCTATTTAGAAGTAACTGCCATAAAAGAGTTAGGAAAAGAAAAATACGGTAAATCTAGGCTTTTTGGATCTATTGGTTTTATGCTTATATCTTTGGTTTTAGCTAAGTTTTTGACAGAACCTAAAATTGCTTTACATTACTACTTGAGTGTTAATGTTTTAATGGTTATATTCGCATTACTTCTAATGAGTAGAAATGATGAAATAAAAAAAGAACCAGAAATAAAAGAGAGTTTTTCATTTATGAAATACTGGCCATTTTGGTTAAGTCTATTTTTTATGCAAATGAGTTTTGGAGGTTTTTATAACTTCTTTACTATTTATGAAACTGAACATGGAATTTCACTTGAAATGACCTCATACCTTTGGTCTTTTGGAGTTATATGTGAAATACTTATGCTTTATTTTCAAGGTCCACTACTTAAAAACAATTTATTACTAATCATAAAATTTTGTTTAGCTATTACTATTGTTAGATGGTTAATGTTATATGCATATCCTGATTCATTAACTATTACTTTTATTAGTCAAGGAATTCATGCCTTTTCATTTGGACTATATCATAGTGCTGTAATTATGTATTTATACTCTTTATATGAAAACAAAAAGCTAGCCCAACAGTTTATGTATGGAGTAGCTTATGGTTTAGGTGGATTTATTGGAGCTTTAATTGCAGGATGGGTTTATGGAGAGTTCTTATTTGTATTTAGTGCAGCTTTTGCTTTAGTTTCATTTATTTCACTGCACTTTATAAAAAGTGATTAAACACTAATATTTGATAACTCTTTTTCTTTAAAATCTATCACATCTTTTAGATTATGAATATGTTTATTTTTTTCTTCTAATCGTTTTTCTAACTCTAAAATTTTTGTAATTCTAATATCAAGTTCTTCTTTAAGGGAAGTATTTTCTTTTTCATAAATATCATTCTCTTTCTTTAGCTGTACAGCTAATACAGAAGCTTTTTTTACTTTTTCATTTGCAGAGTTTGTAATATGAATATTTTTATCTCTTATATCTTTCATTTCATCTTCATAATAGTTAATTTGAGAACTTAAACTTACTGTTTTATCTCGAAGATCAAGAAGTTCATTCTTATGACTTGAATGATTTACAAGTTTACTTTCAAGGTCTTTTATTTGTTTTAAATTGTCTATCTCTTTTCTTTTTGTATCTTGAATATTTTGAATAACTCTTTTTTTAAATTCTCTTTTTTCTAATTCATCATCTGTAGTTAAAAATCTAATTCCTACAAATTCAATAATATCTTCACCAAAATCATCAAAGATTGGAATAATAGTTGCATTTACATAATAAGCACTTCCATCTTTTGCTTGGTTTTTTACCTTACCTTGCCATGTCTCACCACTTTGAATTGTTGTCCATAACTCTTTAAAAGCAGCCTTAGGCATATCAGGATGTCTCACCATATTATGGGCTTTACCATATAACTCTTCTCTTGTATATTGGGCAATATCACAAAAGATATCATTTGCAAAAACTATTTTCCCTTTTGTATTTGTTTTTGATACAATCGCCACATTATCAATAGCACTTAGGTATCTCTCTAACTCTTTTTTTTGTTTTTTGATAGTATCTAATTGATGGTAAGCATGACATACTTTATTTACTTTTCCTAATAAATCCTCAATATCAAGAGGTTTTAGAACATAATCAGTAACATTTAATTTAATAGCACTTAATAAGTATGATTCTTCTGAGAAAGCTGTAGTAAAAATAAAAGGTATCTCTTCATCTTTTTCTCTTATAAATTCCAAAAATTTTATACCATCAACTTTAGGCATATTAATATCACTAATAATTACATCAATACGTATATTTTGATCTATTGCTTCGGTATAAAGATCCATTGCTTCTTGACCATTTTTGGCAATATAAACTTTTTTTACTAGTCTTTCCAAAAAAGAAACTGTTTGTTCTCTTAGAACATCGTCATCTTCAGCATAAAGTATATTTAGTTTATTTAAGAATTCTACTTGTGTCATATTTATCCCCTTTGATAAATTATAACCCAAGAAAGTCTCAAAATAATACTAAAATTATTTTATAACTTAATTTCGTATCTATTTCTTCCATTTCTTTTTGCTTTATATAAAGCATCATCTGCTCTTTTTTGAATACTCTCTTCATCATCATCCTCAGTAAATAAAGTAAGTCCATAAGAAGCAGTAAGATAAGGAACAGGTAATAAATCTAACTCTTTTATAGCTGCTTGAAGTTTACAAACAAGTCCTTCTAAATCTTCTATTTTTGCAAAACTAGCAATAATTACAAACTCTTCCCCACCCCATCTAGCGAAGAAATCATCTTCTCTTAAACTATTTTTTACACAAGAAGCAATACTTACTAAAACATCATCACCAATTTTATGCCCATAAGTATCATTAATAGATTTAAAATAATCAATATCAATCATAATAAGACCAAATTTTTGATGATATCTTTTATTACTTTTTATTTTTACTCTGAGTTCTTTTTTGAACTCTCCTCTATTCTTAATTCCCGTTAGAGAATCATGAGAAGATAAATATTCCAACTCTTTTTTATCAGTGATATTTTCTTGATAAGAGCTATATCCTACTTTTTCACCCTCTTTATTAAATAAAGGATCAATAGTAAGTTTTACCCAATAAACTTTTTTATTTTTTGCATAGTTTTTAATTTCACCTACAAACTGCTCATTATTATCTAATATTCGCCACATCTGCTCATAAAACTCTTTTGTCATATCAGGAGTTTTAAATATACTATGGTTTTTACCTATTAATTCATCTTCTTTATATCCTGTTAATTTTTCAAAGGCTTTAGATACAGAAGTTACTCTTCCTTGTAAATCAGAAGTAGTATATAAAACTGATTTACTAATTACATCTTGTGATCTTTGTAATTGATATGCTTTTTTATTAATCTTATTTTCCATTGCTAATTGCTCTGTAATATCTCGAGCAACTGCTATCATAAACTCTTCGTTATTACTTTGAACATAACTTAGATTTGCATCAACAGGGATTTCTTTTCCATCTTTTGAAATATATATTGATCTAATACTTAAATACTTCTCTTCTTTTAATTTTCTAACTTCTTCATCCCAAGTTAAAGAGATTCCATTATTAAAAGGTTTTTTAAAATCTAATATTTTTTTATTTAGAAACTCTATTCTTGAATAAGCTAAAGTTTCACAAGCTTTTTTATTAACATCTAAAACAACACCATCACTTAATCTAATAACATAAACCGCATCATTTGTATTATCAAGCAAAAACCTAGCTCTATTAAGTTTTTTAAATATTTTTTTGAAATAGCCATTTAAAACAATATAAATAGCTAAAGAAGAGATAATAAACAAAAAGATGCTGTTTATCATGAATAAAAGGAATCGTTTCTTGTAGTTGCTTATATCACTTAAAAATATAAACTCCCCTATTTTTTTCATGCTCTGATCAAAAATCGTTTTATTAATGATTAAATATGTTTTATCTTGGAAATCAAATTCAATATCAGTATTACGTAAATCTAACTTCATAATACTCTCTTCTAAAGATTTATTATCAAAGTTACAGTAGTTACAAAAAGTATAATTACTCATTGTTAAGGTTTCTTTTTTAGGGTCATTTTTAATAAAAACATAACCTCTTGTATCAAATAAATTTGAAATTCTATTTTGTAAAAGTACAGGATTTATTGAGAGTTTGATATAGGCTATTCTTTCTAAATCTTGATATATTTCTTTTATATATGAATAAACTAATTGTTTATCTTCTAACTGAAAGAAACCTTTATTATAAATACTTTTACTTATTGATTCATGTTTGATTTTTGATGTTTTAGAAAAGGAAATTAAAGAACTCCCATCTTTATTGTAAAGTTCAATAGATTTAAAACCTTTGAGGTTATCAATTAAAAAAAGATAATCTTTTGAAAAGAGGTCTATTAGGGTACTTTTATCTTCAGAAAGTAATGCCTTGATTTTCTTTTCATTTTCAAATGAAAGAATAGCATTTGCTCTTTTGAAAAGTTGTTCTTCAAAAGAGTTTTTAACTACTGTGTTATACATAAAATCTATTTTTTTATTCATTAAAGAATAAAAGTATTTTTGTTCTCTTTTTTTATCAAAATATGAATTTATAATAAAAACAAAAAATATAAAACTAAATATAATTAATGTACTAGATAAGACTCTAAAACGACTCATAACTTATTTCTTAAATACAGAGGTTATATCATTACGTAAGGCTATGTATTCAAAAACATTACCATTACTATCTTTTAGAGGCATTATAGAAGTTTGTACAATATAATCACTACCTAATTTTGTTTTGTTTTTTATAACACCACACCATATCTTTTTCTCTTTTTTAATGGTATGCCACATTTGTTCAAATAACTCTGCTGGGGAATCAGGATGTCTTATGACACTATGTGGTTTTCCTATTAATTCCTCTTTATCATAACCAGAAACAGTACAAAACATCTCATTAACATAAGTAATAATTCCATTCTTATTTGTTTTAGAAATGATTGCAGATTGGTCAACTATTATTTTATAAGACTCAATTAAAACTTTTTGTTCCATAAGTTCATAAATTAATTTCGAATGATCAATTAATTGATCCACTTTTAATATAAATTCTTCTGCATATATAGGTTTTCTCAAACACTCTGAAGCGCCACTTTTATAAATCTGTCTTACGGAAGGACCATTTCTATTTCCTTCTGCTAAAACCATAAAAGGTAAGGTCTTATCAATTCCACTTTTTACATCAATTAAAAATTCAAAACTACTTTCATACTCTAAATCTAAAATCACTAAACTATAAGTTTTTGTTTTTATTAAATCGTAGGCTTGAGTTAATTCATTTAAAATATCAACATTGTAATTTCTAGGCAATAAAAGATCTTTTATTTGCTCACAAATTCTTTTTGATTGTTCAATTACTAAAACATTATTGAATTTAGTATTTTCTTCAACTTTTAGTATTGTTTTATATAAAGTTTGTGATAAATGTCTTACATCATTTACATCAATTACATAATCCAAAATTCCTTTAAAATATAAGTAATCTTTGTAATGAATATCTTTACTTGTAGATAAGATTATCATCTTAACTAAACTCAAATCTTCTAATTCTCTAATTAAATCTATACACTCCCCATCCGGAAGGTTTAGATCTGAGATAATATAATCAAATTTATCAGAAAGAAGGACTTCTTTAGCTTGTTCCATTGTATTAACATACTCACAAATAAAACCAAATTTATTTAGCTGATATGCTAGAAGTTCACTTTTTTTACTATTAGCTTTTATGATTAGTATTTTTAGATTTATATCCGTAAGATTACTAATTTTAAAATCTAAACTTGTATCTATGGGAGAGTGGCTACAAATACGGTATCCAATACCACTTTGATTTTCAACAATTCCACTATAAGTTTTTTTTCTAATTTTTCTAATTACTGTTCTTAAAGTATCAATTGTAGCTTCATTATCTCTGCCAATTGAGTTTTGTAAAGTACAATATGATACACACTCACCTTTTGACTTTATAAGCTCTTCAATTAATGAATTTTCTTGTGCAGTTAAAGGTATTAGATTCTCATTTTTTATAATATGAAAAGAGTTTTTCTCATATAAAAAGTTATGTCCTAAATCATATAATAAGTTGCTCTCTTCTTCTGGGATTTGAACTCTTATTTTTAATTTTTGAATAGAGATATTAATATTATCAAAGGTTTCAGTTTTAAATAAAAAACTGTCAACTTTTAAAGGAATAGTTTCAAGTAAAGTTTCTTGCTCAACATCCTTAGTTAAAATAAATGTTTTTATATCAGGATTAGTGTTTTTTATCTTTTTAATTAACTCTAATCCACTGCCATCTATTAAATTTATATCAGTTATTATCAAATCAGGCTTGTGGAATGAGTTCTCTATTAATGCATCTTTTAATGAATTTATATATTTTACATCATACTCTTTCTCTAAAAGATAGCCAAGAAGTTCCTGGGCATAGTCCTTTTGAGAATCAACATAAAGTATCTTTATCTTATTCATTATAATCCTAGGTTCTTAAATTTATAATAAAATAATATTTAAAAAAAATGAATAAAAAATGAATAATCTTAAATATTTTTGAATTATTCTATCTCCATAATTAATAACTTAATATTTTTCTTCTCTTGTATTTCAACTAGAGTTAATCCCTCAAGATTCTTATCCATAAATTCGGCTATTGAGTTAATATTATTTATAGCTAAATGTTTTAGTAAAGCACCTCTATAATGTTTAGCCCAATGACTAATAACTTTACCGTCTTTTATAAACTTAAATGTTAATACATTAGCATTTTTTATTTTATAAAATTTTTCATAATGCCCTGCTCTTAAATCAATGATTTCATCCCCTAAATAATCATTTAGAGCTTCTGTGAAATTCTCTTGATAGAACTTCTCTACAGCAGTTTGAGGAAGTTTAGCACCTTGTTTATATTTATAATCTGGAATTAAATCATCTGCTTTAATAGGACCAAAAAGATTAGAGAATAATACAACATTATCATCAATATATTTTTGGGCATTATCATCTAAATTATTGTATTCAATTGCATCAAAAGCAACACCATTGTATCGCTTGATAGCTTTCATTGTTTTCTTATTTTTTAGACTTTCTTTATATCTTTGTACTTCATCTAGCTTTTTTAATCCAAACCATTTTGACAATTCTTCTATTGAAGAACTTTCTAATAAACTTTCATATTTTTCAAAGATTTCATCTCTTTTATCAAATAGTTCTTCTAAAAAAAAGTTCTCTTTTGAATAAACTGATTGATTCCCACCTTGGTTTTTTGTTTCTGCTGGTGCTAATAAAATTTTCATTTTCAACCTTTTTTAAAAATATTTCGAATTTTAGCCAAAATTACTTTCTTAAATCTAAAGAGCAATAATAGGAAAAATATTAAGAAAAGTATTATCCACATAAACTGACTATCTAAACCCAGTATTAAATCCATAATTTCTTGTAAAAAAATTGCCCAAAGTGAAATTGAAAATACTGTAGAAATAAAAACGATAAAGATTATATTATAGTGTCTCATTCCAATTAAGTATCCGATAATTGAACCTACAATTGGACCTGTCATCCAAAAAGGAATTAACACAAATACAAAAAGTGCAAATTTACCATATTTCTCAAAAGATGCTTTATGCTCATTTTTCTTCTGTTTTACTTCTTCAAAAAAACTCTCTAAAGCTTTTACTTTTACTATACCTTTGAAACTCAACACAAAAAGCGGATAGATGATCATAACTAATATGATTTCAGTGTAAATATTGGTAGAAATAATAATAAAATGTGAAAGTTCAGAAGCATAACCTAAAGATAAAGCAGGGACTCTTCCTATAAAAACATTAGATAATACCATAGCTGTTATCTTATTTGCTAGACTTGAATCAATTTGATAACAAAAAATTATAAGTATTACTAATAAAAAAATCATTAAAAGAGCTAGTAAAAATATATTACCTTCTTTACCTTTAAATAAGTTTTCTATTAGTAGTTTCATTAGTCAATAACTCCACTATGATAAAGCCATAATCCATTAATTTTGAAGAATTTACTTTTTTCTACAAAAGATACATCATTTCCATGTTGAGTTATTAAAGCTTTAAAAGTAACATAGGCTTCATTCTCCCCATCAATAAATTCTAAAATAACTAAACCATTAAATTCACTATTTTTAGAAAACTCTTTTATAGACTCAGACCAAGAATCTTTATCGTCTGTATAATCAGGGTTCTCTTCATGAGTCGTTTTCATAATATATTTACTATCCCCTACTACATATGCACTATATCTAGACTTCATTAGTTCTAGAGCATTTGAAGCATTAAGGCCATTATGAAAAAGTTTACAACATTTTTTTAATTTTTTTGATGAGCCACAAGGACATGGACTATTAACTGATATTTTCAAAAGAAACCTTTTATATATATTTATAAAAGATTTTAACATATAAGTACTTAGTAGGGAAAGCCCCACTAAGATTAATTTTTTGCTTGTTTTTTAGCTTTTTTCTCTTTCATTTTCTTATTGATTTTCTGTTTTCTAGCTTTTTTTTCTTCTTTAGATAAGTTAGATTTTTTTACCTTATCAATTTTAGCTTTTCTTTTTTCTTCAACTTTTGATTTTTGCATCTTCTGTTTTTTCTTTGATTTTGAAACAGTTTTATTTTTCTTGATATTACCAATAACACCTGGACCAAAACCCTTGATTGATTTTAAATCATCAGCAGAATTAATTTTATTAGTTTTTCTATACTTCATAATCTGATCGGCTTTTTTAGGACCAATTCCCTTAATAGACATTAATTCCTCTTTTGAAGCAGTTTGCAAATTAATTGCTCCAAACATAAATGAAACACACAGCATTAACAATAAGACTAATTTTCTCATTTTATTCCTTTTAATAATTTTATTTATTATATCTTATTCCTAATAAAACTTAGTCTTTTTTATAAGGTTGAGAAATAAGTTAACTTTTGTATAATATATTTCACAGAAAAGCACATAGGAAGAGGAAAGTATATGCCAATAGAATTAATATCAAATGTTGCATCAATTGCAATAATCTTTACAATGTTATATAGATATTTAGCCTACAAGAAACATCTTGATGTAATTAAAGGTTTAGCTAGTTTACAAGAAGAAGATCAATTAACAAGTGAAGATATCGAATTCATTAAATCTAATGAAAGAGAATACAGCGAAAAAGTTGCGAAAACAGAAGCAAATGTAAAGATCTCACAACCAATACTTATACTTATTGCAGGGGTATTAATATTAACATTTAGTTTTCAAGAGGCATTAATTCATTTAAATGTAGTAGTTGTAGCATTTATATTTATGCAAGTGGATAGAATTCATAAAAGAAATATATATGGGTTTTTAAATCAGATAAAAAAAGCAATTAAAAAAGAGGACTAACTCTTTTTTAATTATGGATAAGCTCATTTAACTTATCATAGTCAAGTATTTTAATATGACCTTTGTCATTTTGAATAACACCATCTTTTTTCATTTTTGATATTTTTCTTGAGAAAGTCTCAGGAGTAATATTTAAGATTTGTGCAATTTTAACTTGTTTTAGATTTTTTAATAATGCTTCATTATCTTTCAAGAACTTAGCAATTTTTTCTATACTATTTGAGCTTATATTATATGAAATAAAACTCTCTAATGCTTTAATTTTTCTAGTTAAAGATTTAATAAAGAACATCGCAATTTCTGGCTTTAATAAAAACTCTGCTTTAAATTTTTCATAATCTATTAGTAATACTTCAGCATTTGTTTCAAAAGCACAGTTTGCAGGGAATCCCATTTCTTCATAGTTTGCAATTTCCGCTATTAATGATGGTGCCATTAGATTATGAATAATAACTTCATTATCTTTATGGTCATGCGTATATAACTTTACAACACCTTTTACTAATAAGTGTAGATATTTAGGCTCTTCACCTCTAAAAAAAAGTATTTCATCTTTGTTATAATGTTTTTTAACTGATATTTCTTTTAGTCTTATTAACTCTTCTTCTTCTAAAGTAGAAAAGAAAAAAAAGTCTTCTATTCCTAGTGTTTCCATAATTATTCTCTCTTATTATTGATACTTATCAATGTTTATACTCTTATTTTATGTAAAACTTCTATAAAGTAAATTTAAATAGGACAATTATTACCCGAAATATATAAAAGAAAGGTTATTTTGCTATGACTTGTAAAAAATATGAAATAGAAATTAACACTTTAAAGAATTTTTATGAAATATACTGTAAAGGTAAACATGACTATGCAGAACACAAAAAATATAATTTAGAATATAAAGATGAAAAATTCACTTTAGACTTAAATATCTGCAAAGAGTGCCAAGAAAATATTGAATACTCTTTTGATAGACTACAAACTTGTCCCCATGAAATAAAACCTAGATGTAGAACTTGTCCAAGCCCTTGTTATGATAAACCCCAATGGAAACATACTGCAAAAGTAATGAAATACTCAGGAGTAAGATTAGGGCTTATACAAGCAAAACAAAAAATTAAAAATCTATTTTCCTAAAACTACCACGTAATCTCTTCTTTTCCTAAACTCTTTAAAATATCATTTGTTTGAGAGAAATGCTTACATCCAAAAAAACCTCTATACGCTGATAAGGGACTTGGATGAACTCCACTTAAAATATGATGTTTTGATTCATCAATAATTTTTTGTTTTTTAATAGCGCTCGCACCCCATAAAATAAATACAACATCACTGCAATTGTTTGAAATAAAAGTGATTAGGTTATCAGTAAACTTTTCCCAGCCCATTTTATGATGTGATTTTGCTTTTGCTTCTTCTACTGTTAAAATGGCATTTATTAATAAAACTCCATCTTTTGCCCATGAAGTCAAATCTCCATTTTCACAATGAGAGCTTCCTATATCTTCATTTATCTCTTTTAACATATTTCTCATAGATGGTGGGTTTTTAATCTCTTCAGGCGTTGAAAAAGCTAAACCTTGTGCTTGTCCTGCTCCATGATATGGGTCTTGTCCAAGTAATACAACTTTAGTATTTTCTAGTGGTGTTAAATCAAATGCATTATATATTTTATCTTTTGGTGGAAATACTGTAGTAGTTTCATAAGCCTTGTTTACTTGGCTTATTAAGTTTTTGTAGTAATCTTTTTTTTCTTCTTCTTTAAAAAAATCTTCCCAAGTCATTTTATTCCTTTGACTTTAAATATTAGAATTTAAACTAAGGAAAGTCCTTAGTTTAAAATATATTTCGTATTCTACAATACAGGAGATTTAATTACCATCATTTTTTCATTTGTCATCTCTTCCATAGAGTGGTGAATCCCACCTAATCCAAGACCAGAAGCCTTAGCTCCTCCAAATGGCATCCAATCAACTCTAAAGGCTGTATGGTCATTTACCATTACGGCTGTTCCATTAAGTCTTTTTACAGCTCTTAAAGCTGTATCAATATTTTTTGTAAACACTGCTGCTTGGAATGATACTTCAAGACCATTAGCTCTATCAAATGCTTGCTCAATATCTGAGTATGAATAGATACAAACAACTGGTCCAAATACTTCTTTAGTTGATACTAGTGCATCATCAGAAGGATTTAAAATAACAGTTGGCTCGAAAGTAGAATCAGTAATTCTTTTCCCACCTGTTAAAATCTTACCACCTTTTGTTACTGCTTCATTTACCCACTGCTCAACTCTATTAGTTTCATTATGGTTAATTAGTGGCCCTACTTCTGTTTTTGGATCTAACTGGTCACCAACTACTAATTTAGAAGCATAGTCTGATAATCTAGATGCTACCTCATCAACGATTGATTCATGTACGTAAATTCTTTGAACTGATACACAAACTTGACCTGCATGATAGAATCCACCTTTTCCAATAGATGGAATTAAGTCATCAATATCAGCATCCGCTTCAACAATAACAGGTGCAACTCCACCGTGCTCTAGTGCTACTCTTGTACCATTTGATACTTTTGAGTTTAAGTACCAACCAACAGCACCAGAACCAATAAATGTTAAGAAATCTACTTTCTCAGATGTTGCTAATAATTCTCCCCCAGTTCTATCACAAACTACTGCTTGTGCCCAACCTTTTGGAAGTCCCGCTTCTTCTAATATCTCAACTAATTTAATAGCAGACATAGGAGTTTGAGTAGCTGGTTTAATAACTACTGGACATCCAACTGCTAAAGCTGGTATTACTTGGTGAACTGCTAAGTTAAATGGGTGATTAAATGCAGAAATTGCAGCTACTACTCCAATAGGTTCTTTGAATGTATATGCCATTCTATTTGCAGATGAAGCTGTATGTCCCATTGCTATTTCTTTACCTTCTTGTGAACCCATTGCTTCAATAGCTAATTTAACACCATTAATTGCTCTATGCACTTCTACTTGTGAATCAACCCAAGGCTTTCCACCTTCACTTGCACAAAGCTTTGTAAGTTCATCTACTTGTGAACTCATAATCTCTGCCACTTTTTCTAAGATTTCAACTCTTTTATGTTTTGGCATATGATTTTCATGATCTAAGAAAGTATCACTTGCTAAATCAATTGCAGCTTGTACTTCTTCTACTGTTGAAAAGGGAACCTCTCCAACTACACTTCCATCAAATGGTGATGTTACTTCAATTGTACTCATGTTATATTTCCTTTCTTTTCTTTTTATATTAAACACTCTTTTTTTGCTAACAGTTCATTTAAGATTGAGTGATTAAGTGAATAATCCACTGCTAAATCTATTACATGAACACCTTTACCATTTACACACTTCTCTAAAGTCTCTTCAAACTCTTCGCAAGATGTAGGTCTATGCCCTGATGCTCCATAAGATTCTGCGTATTTTACAAAATCAGGATTACCTAAATCAAGTCCATATGTATCAAATCCCATACCTGTTTGTTTCCATTTAATCATTCCATATGCATTATCATTTAGAATAATTACTGTTAAATCAAGTCCTAATCTTACTGATGTTTCAAGTTCTTGTGAATTCATCATAAATCCACCATCCCCACAAACTGATACTACTTTCTTATCTGGGTTTACCATTTTTGCAGCCATTCCAGATGGAAGTCCTGCGCCCATAGTTGCTAAGGCATTATCTAATAATAGTGTATTAGGTTTTGCACATCTATAGTTTCTTGCAAACCAGATTTTATATACTCCATTATCAAGTGTAACTATATCTTCATCATCTAATAAAGTTCTAATAGTTCTTACTGCTTTTTGAGGAAGTATTGGGAATCTTGTATCTCCAAAGTATTTTTGTAAATGAGTTTTAATCTCTTCTGTCATTCTTTTATAGTAATCAAACTCCCAATGCTCTTGCGTTGAAATTGCTCGTCTTAGATTATCTACATTTGAAGCAATGTCTCCAACTACATCTAATTGAGGGAAGTATGTATCATCTACTTCTGATGGGAAGAAGTTTACATGTATTACTTTTTTGGCATTTTCATCATTCTCCATAAAGAATGGTGGCTTCTCAATTACGTCATGTCCTACATTGATAATTAAATCTGCTCTATCAATAGCACAATGTATAAAATCGTCTTTTGATAATGCTGCTGTACTTAAACATAATTTGTGGTTTTCATCTATTACACCCTTACCCATTTGAGTAGAGAAAAATGGAATTCCACTTTCATTTACAAAGTTTGTAAGAGCATTACCAATTCTAGTTCTATTAGCTCCTGCACCTACTAGTAATAATGGTCTTTTTGCTTTCTCTATCATCTTAACAGCTTCTAAGATTGCTTCTTGGTCTGCTTTTGGATATTTAAACGATTGAACTGGATAGATATTAAAATCACACTCTTCAGCTGCTATATCTTCTGGTAATTCAATTAGTGCAGCTCCAGGTCTCTCTGTAGTAGCAATTTTAAATGCTTCTCTAACCATTGATGGAATATTATTTCCATTTACTACTTGTTTTGAATATTTTGTCATAGGTTTCATCATATTAACAATGTCAATAATTTGAAATCTACCTTGTTTCGATTTTTTAATTGGTTTTTGC
This sequence comes from Poseidonibacter lekithochrous, assembly GCF_013283835.1. GTDB lineage: Bacteria > Campylobacterota > Campylobacteria > Campylobacterales > Arcobacteraceae > Poseidonibacter > Poseidonibacter lekithochrous. The sequence continues at coordinate 3,531,464 of NZ_CP054052.1, forward strand.
CCAGTAATCATTAACATTGGCATTCCACCAAGTTGTGCATAAGCTGCACTTGTAGCAAAGTTAGTAGCTCCTGGTCCTAATGTAGCTAAACATACACCTACTTTTCCAGTAAGTCTTCCATATGTTGCAGCCATAAAACCTGCGGCTTGTTCATGTCTTGTAAGAATAAGTTTTATATTTGATTCTCTCAGAGATTCTAGTAAATCTAGGTTCTCTTCACCTGGAATTCCAAATATATACTCAACACCTTCATTTTCTAAAGCTTTTACAAATAAATCTGATGCTTTCATTATCATTCACCTTAATGTTTTTTGTTATTGATAATCATATTCAATATCTATTAAATTTCTCTTAATGCTTTTAATTTATAAGAGAAAAATCCTGAATTGTTATAAACATTTACATATTGTGCTTCAAATCTTCCTACTAATCTTAATTATATCACTTTTTTAAATAATCGTTTATATTACGTTAAACATTTTTTTTATAGTATAAAACCATTAAGGAGATATATGAATACTCAAAAAGCAATTATATTTGATCTTGATGGTACATTAATAGATTCACTAGAAGATATAGCAGTATGTATGAATCAAGTATTCGCAGAAATGGAACTTCCAACACATGAAATAAATGATTATAAAAAGTTTGTAGGAGGAGGAGTTGATATTTTAGTAGAGAATGCACTAGCTGACTCTCAACCAAAAGAGATAAAAAAACAAGTAAGTAAAAGATTCAAAGAAGTATATGACCAAAATTTACATGCTAAGACTTTACCTTATGATGGTATTTATGAATTATTAGAACAATTAGAAGAAGCAAATATTAAAATGGCAATTCTGTCTAACAAACCTCATAAGTTCACTTGTCAATATGCACAATCGTTATTTAAAGATAATAAATTTTTAGAAGTACATGGACAAAAAGAGCACATTAACAAGAAACCAGATCCAAAAGCAGCTATTGATATTGCTAATAATTTAAATATAAATTGTGAAAATATATATTTTGTAGGAGATACAAAAATAGATATGCAAACAGCAAAAAATGCAAATATGAAAGCAATTGGCGTTCTTTGGGGATTTAGGGAAGAAGATGAACTTAGAAAAAATGGTGCAGATTTTATCGTAGAAAAACCAAGTGATATTTTTGATATAATTTCTAACAAACTTTAGGAGAGAACATGACAAAATTATTTTTATCTTTTGTAATAGCTACTTTTATGACTATTACATCATTAAGTGCAGATTGCGGAATGAAAAGTGAAAACTGCAAAATGAACAAAACTCACTGTGATATGAAAAAAGTAGAGAGTAAAAAACACTGTGATATGAAGCAAAAAGATTGCGACATGAAAAAGAGCCATTGTGATATGAAGAAAAAATCTTCTTGTGATTGTAAAAGTGGTGAGCAGTGTAAATGTAAAGCCGAAGGTAAAGCTTCTTGTGACTGCAAAAAAGAAGTTGTGACTCCTAAATGCGATTGCAAAAATACAGGAAATTGTACTTGTAAAGCAAGTGGAAAAGCCTCTTGTGATTGTAATATTAAAAAGTAGTAAGTAAATGAATACTGATTATATACCCGTAGCTTGTCATTTTTATGATGAGTTAGAGAGTGCAGCAGTAAAAAAAACTCTTAGTACTATTATTTATTTAGATAATGGAAATGAACAAACTATAGAAGATTATGTTGTTGATTTTAAAAATTTAAATAAAGAAGAGTTTGCTGTGTTAAAAAGTGGCCTTGAAATAAGACTTGATAAGATAATTAGTTTTAACGGTCTTTTTGCTAAAAACTATAACTGTAATGTATAAAAAGAGAAACTCTTTTTATACATCTAATTCGAAGAAAACTTCTTCTGTTTTTTGATATTTTGCTACTGAACATGAGATTTTAATTGCATTATCATAATCTCTGAATTCATCACGAAATAGTTTTTGTAATTTTACTACATCATTTGCTCTAAAAATAAAATATCCTAAAATATCCGTTCCTCTTGAACCTGCTTTTTCAATACCAAAACTATCAAACTTCCAATGAACACCTTTTGTAAAAAAGAATACTTCCTTTATTCTTTTCTTTAAATCAGATCTTACATTGTCGTTGAATTGTTTCAAATGCACGTAAAAAGCTACGTTTGTATTAAATTCATCTTGAACTAATTTTTCTAATGCTGGAGTTGTTGCTTGGTCTAAAATCTCAATACCCATCTAAAAATACCTTTCTGTAATACTATAAAATTACGTAATTATATATCATTATTATAATATTTTGAATAAATAGAGTAACTAATTTGAAAAATTAACAATTTTTAAACTCTTTATTTTATTATTTTTTTAATTTTGTAGTTATATAATAAATATATGCCAATATAAAAGGGGCTATTATGAATACTATCTATGACCTAGAAAAACTCACTTGGAAAAGTGAATACAATATCGGTAACCTTCAAATTGATAATGAACATCAAAAATTATTTATGTTGGCAAAGAAAGCATTACATGCTAGTGAAATAAGTGATGAGAAAAAAGAAAAAACCCAATTAAAACTCATAATTAATGATTTATGTACTTACGTGGGAACTCATTTTTCTAATGAACAAAAGTTCATGCAAAGAATCAAATATCCACACTATGATGAACATAAAATCTTACATGATAATATGCTCAAAACTCTAGCTACACTATTAAATGAAATTAATAATTTGGAGATTCAAGAGATACAAAAAAAATTATGTGAATTTATTGATGAGTATTTTGTAAGACATATAATTCTTGAAGACAAAAAAATCCACCTATGGCAAACTCCTTTAGACGAGTTACGTAAAACTTTTGGTTGGAAAAACATATATAGTGTAAATAATTCTAAAATAGATCAAGAACATAAACAGCTTTTTGATATTGCAAAAATGGCTTTTGTAAGCGTAGATGATGAACATAGAAGTGAAAAAATAAAAGAGGTATTAGTAGATTTATATGATTATATGAAAACTCATTTTCAACATGAAGAAAAATATATGGAAGAGATAAACTATCCAAGACTAGAAGAACATAAATTAATCCACAAAGAGATTATAAAAACACTTAATACTTTTGTAAAAGACTTACCAAAAATTGAAGTTGATTTCTTTGAAAAAGAACTTGCAAGAATGATTGATATTGTATTAGTACAACATATCATTCAAGAAGATAGAAAAATTATTCTTTGGCATCAGGCTCAAAGTGAATAAAATAGTCTAGAAATTATTAGGAATTATCTAGAATTATTTTAAACTCTGCTCCTTGATAGTTTGTATTATCAAAAGCAAAATCTTTATTTTTTACAGAAATTGTTCCATCCATGTGTTTTGTAATAATTTCTTCACACATATATAAACCTATTCCTGTTCCTTGTTTTTTGTGTTTTGTAGTAAAGTATGGCTCAAAAATATTACCCATAATCTCATCAGGTATTCCACCTGCTGTATCTTTGATTTTGATAATAATATTTTCATCTTTTTTTGTAGCTGTTATAAAAATGATTTTCTTTTTTTCTGTTTCTATTTCTGATAAAGCATCAATTGCATTATTTAAAATATTAATAAGTACTTGAATAAACTCGTTTTTGTAGTTATTAATCTGCATATCTTCAAAATCTGAAACAATATCAATATGACTTTTATTTAGTTTTGAAGAGACTAAAGATAAAACTTTTTGTTCAATTTCAGAGAAATCAAAAAATGTTTTCTCTTTATTTGGTCTAAAAAAGTCTCTAAAATCATCAATTGTTTTAGATAAGTATTGAGCATTGTTATTAAGATTTTCCATACTATGTAATAGATGTTCATCTTCTAGGGCTCCCACTTGTTGTTGTACAATAACACTAGTTGAGATACTAGAAATACTTGATAGTGGTTGTCTCCATTGGTGAGCGATATTTTGTAACATCTCCCCAATTGCCGCCATTTTTGACTGTTGTAATAATAACTGGTCTTTTTCTTTTAGTTTATTTTTTGTAAGAACTTCTTCTGTAATATCTCTACCACTTCCAACTGTTCCTAAAAGTCTTCCTTCATCATCAAAAAATGGAGCCTTATGTACTTCTAGATATAAAAGTTTTCCTTTTATATTTCCGTACTCTTCAAATCTCTGTGGTTTTAACTGCTGTAAAACAATTTCATCAGAATCAAAACATAACTCTCCAAAAGTATGCCAATTCTTTTTGTCTTTGTGTTTTTCCCTCTCTCTTAAAGCAAAGAATACATCGTTTTTTCCTATTGGTTCATCTGTATCTTTTGCCATTAGAAGATTATCACAAATAGCTTTATTAGCAAAAAGGTATCTTCCATGAATATCTTTTGCCCAAACCATATCAGGTAAATTATCAGTTAGTAATCGAAGGAAGGTATAAATCTCTTCAGTTTTTATATGTTCTTGAGTATTGAATTTTTTTCCAGCAAAAACCAAAACATCATTTGGCATTTTATCAACATCAAAAAGAAGTGTTTGTCCGTTTTCTTCCAAGAAGAAACGACCTAAATTCCCTTCTCTTATTGATTCTTTTGCTTTTTGGATTATATCTAGGAATCTTTGGTCATCAGTAAAATTATAAGGTATTTTTGTAATATCGCTAAAAAGAGTATAAAAACAATTGTTTACTAAAGAGACATTTTCCTCTCTTAAATCTACTGAAAATATAACTTGCCCCATAATACTCAACCTTAAAAAATATATTTGTGCGTTATTATAAAATAAAATGTGTAAAAAGTTAGTTATTTATAGGCAAAGATTGTAAATATTCCCAAGTTATCAGCTTGGGAATGTAAAATCATGAGTGATGAAGAACATTTCTCTTCATAAATACATATAATCCGTATAGAAGTACAGCACTTCCCACGAGGAATAAAATACCTTCAAATCGAGCTGTTGCCAACTCTAAACTTGGGGCATAAACCATTGATAGACCCATTACCACACCATATAAGGCAAACATACCAATATATAAAACATTGATAATTTTTTGTGCTGGTACTAGTTCTACTTTTTTCTTAAAGTGTGTTGTAAGTACAAAGATACCTACACTAACCACAATAAAGACGATACTTGCAAGCATAATACTACTTTCCGCTATGAGTGTATTCACTACGAAATATCCCATAACACCTAGGAAAAGTATTAGCGATAAATAAATTCCATTTCTCATCATAACTAATCCTTTAATTAAATTAATATATATTAATTTGTATTTTCATACACCATATGTTCTTTGTTATTCAAATTATATACCTATTTGCAATCTTTAAAAATTACTTAAAATTTTATAAATTGACTTTAAGCTATATTTAATATTTAAACTTTATCATGTGAGTAAATAAAAAGAAAAGATTTAATATGAATATAGAGTTACGATTCTTAGAAAAAGCAATACTTGATAAAAACTTCATTAGTTTCAAATATGAAGGAAAATCATATAAAAAACTAAAACCTCTAAAACTAGAGAAACAAGAAGTTTTACATACAGACTCTGGAATATTTGAGTTCTCAAAAGTAGTGAAATTCTCTGTATTAAAAGATAGATTCTAAAATAGGTAAACACATGAATACAAATGATTTAATGAATACAGCTTTAAGCTTAGCAAAACTAGACAAGATGCCTTATGATACTAATATCATAGTTGAGGGTGAAAATATAAAAAAAGTACTAATTGGTATTGATATGGAAACACCTGAGTTATTATTAGCACAGAACTTAGGTTATGACTGTGTTGTATCTCATCATCCAAAAGCTGATTCGTGTATTGTGGATTTTGCAAAAGTTATGGATGTTCAGATTGATAGAATGGTGAAATCTGGAGTTCCTATAAATAAAGCTCAAAAAGCTTTGAAAAAACAACAAACAAGTATAGATATGGGAAGACATGCTTCTAACTACGACAGAGTAAGTTCTGCTGCAAGATTAATGGAAATGCCATATCTAAATATCCATATTCCTGCTGATTTTATAACAGAAGAGATTGTACAAACTAGACTTGATACAGCCTTTGAAGATAAACCAAAAACAAAACTAAGTGATATTATTGATGAGTTGAACTCATGGGAGTATTACCAAGGTAAAGCAGCACAACCTGTAATAAGAGTTGGCTCAAACGATGACTATGCAGGAAAAATTGAAGTACTAATGGCAGGTGGTACAAACGGTGGTGTTGATGTATATAAATCATATTTTGAAGCAGGTGTTGGAACTATAATCGCAATGCATGTTCCAGAAAATGTAAAAAATGCAGTTGCTGAGCAAAATATAGGAAATATAATAATAGCTCCTCATATGCCAAGTGATAGTATTGGATTATTAGAGATTGTAAATGCTTGGAGAGATCAAGGCATTGAAGTAAAAACAATGTCTGGAATAGTAGAGTAATAAAGCATACCTCAAAAGAGGTATGTTAGAAAAACTTCTTTAGTAATTCTTGGTAAGCACTGTCAATCTTAGTGCTTGATTCATGGATTGATTCATTATCTCTTAATTGTGTTGATAATAGAATATTTAGATTATTTGAGTCATCATCTGCACAAACTTCTATATCTCCAATATTTGAAAACTCTTTGAAAATTAGCTCATTATAAATATTAGATGAGATATCTTTCTTTTCATTTAAAACACCAATAATTTTCGTAATAAAAGTCTTGTCATCTTCTTTTAATAGATTTAAAGAGTAGTTATCTGTATCACAGTAAATTTCAATGTTATTACAAATATCAGAATTCTTTAGTTTATAGAAATCATTTATATGTTCTTTTTCTATATTTACAACTTCTACAACATCATGTTCTAAAAAAGTTTTTTTACTAATAACCGTATTGTTCAGATATATATTTTCATCAATAATTCTAAGGCTCATAATGAACTCCATTTTGTTAAGATAAAATTATTTTATATTTTTTGCGTCACAACTAGCGTCACAAGAGTGACGTTTTTTTGGTATTTTTTAGGAAATTATATAAAAAAAGTGACAAATAAGAATATTATTATATTTATAATTATTATTGCATAATTTATCTATTATTTGTAGCAAAAAGGCTATACTTTATGAGTTTCTAGCATACCTCTCAAAGAGGTATATTAGAAGATCTTTTTTAGTAACTCATTGTATGCATTTTCAATTTTGGTATTAGCATCTTTTACAGAGTCAGTATCATTTAGCTGTGTTGATAAAAGAAGGTTTAAACTATCTTCAATTGAATCTTCATCTGCAATAATATCTATACCTTCTACTTTTGAAAACTTCTCTTTAATTAGTTTGTTAAAACTCTCAATAGAAATACTCTCATCTTTATCAAAAATCTCTACAGCTTTTGAGATAAAAGTTTTATCGTTCTCTTTAAATAAATTTAAAGAACAATTATCTGAATCACAATATATTTCAATATTGTCACATATATCAGAATTCTTTAGGTTATAAAATTCAGGTTGGTACTCTTTTTTTATATTTACGACTTCAATAACGTCTTGTTCTAAAAAAGCTTTTTGGCTAATAACTACATCGTTTAAACATATATTTTTATCATTGATTATAAGACTCATGACAAACTCCCCCTAATTTTTTAGATAAAATTATTTTATCAAAAATATGTGGTATTTAGATACCACAATTAGGCACTTTTATGGGACTTTTAAAATTTGTGAGTTATTATAAAATATTATTATTTACACTATTATTTATAAATATTTTAATTATTATTTGTAGCAAAAGGGCTATTTTGGGCTATATAAATATAGCAATTTTGCTATAGAATTATTGGGTTTTATTTATTAAAAATTTGGAGTTTTTTGATTTATTTTAGAAAGGATAGTTCTTTCTTTTCTTTTTAGTAAAGAAAAGAAGCAAAAGAAAATCGTGAGACTGGTTCCAAAATCGCTAAAAAATGAAATGAAATCTTAAAATTTGAAAACTCACTTCGTTCAGACAGTTCAAATTTCTTTACAGATTTAATTTTATTTTTCTTTACGCTATTTTGAAAATGCTCACTTTTCATCAGTTAAATAATTATTTTTTACATATATAAACAATGTTATAATTAATTTACTAACTAATAATAAGTTGGTACAAAAACTTTGAAAGGAGATATAACCACATGGGATTAAAACCAGGACCTAAACCTGTTGCTAAATCAACAGGTAAAGTAGATCAAAGACGTAGAGACAATAAAAGTACTCCAGGCAATACAAAAGGATTGAAAGCATCCAAAAGTACAAAGAAATAATAAGAAATCGTAAATTTTGTTAAAGTTCAAGGCCAGAGGAGAAATTGAAGTGGGAGCATACTTCAGTATGTGACTATTTCAATTTCGACGATAACGCCGAAATTTGACAAAAGTTACTATTTTTTTCCCAATGATTTTCCTGCTAGGTAGCCACTTGCCCATGCAAAATGTAGATTGAAACCTCCACGGTTTCCTACAATATCTAAAACCTCTCCTGCTAAATACAAGCCTTTGCACTTCTTACTTTCATAAGTTCTTGAGTCTACCTCATCGGTTCTTACTCCACCACCACTAGCTTCTGCGTGTTTAAAGCCTTGTGTATCTGTAATTTTAAATCGCCAGTTAATTAGGGTATTTATGATACTTCTTATATGTTTTGAATTTATATCTTTTGCTAGAGCTTCATTTGATACCTTTGCATTTTCTAGAACTATTGGGGCTAGTTTATTTGAGATTATTCCAGTTAGTAGAGTTTGGGCTTTTTCATTTGGTAGGGATTTGAATAGTCCTTCTATTTGAGCTAATAACTCATTTCGATTTATCGTTGGGAACATATTTACAGCTATTTGTACATCTTGATATAGACTTAGTGGATATACAGCATATTGCGAAATATCAAGTATTGCAAAACCTGAAACTCCATATTTAGTAAATAGTACATCTCCTGTAATCTCAGCTTCTTTATTACCATCTATATATAAAGTTACATGGGATTCTTTTTTTACCCCTTGGATTCTTGTAGGTTGGTCGTAGTTTGTATGAAGTCCTACTAATGATGGATAAGTCATATTACATGAGTGTCCGAACTTCTCTGCAAAGTTCATACCTAACTCTGTTGCATTTAACTGCGGAGCCGCACCTAATCCACAAGATAGTACTACTTTGTCATAGTTCACGTAGCTTTTCTCATCAGAGATTACATTGAACTTATCTTCGTTTTTTTCTATATCTGTTACTTTTGTCTCAAGTATTAGTTTTATTCCTAGACTTTGGATTGCACTCTCAAGTAAGTTTGTTACAGATTTTGCTTCATTTGATAGTGGATATACTTTGCAAGTTTCTTTGATATCAAGTAGTAATCCAATACTTTTACAGAATCTCTCAAAAGCCTTAAAATCAAACTGTTTTAATGCATCATTTACAAAAGAAGGGTTCTCCCCTATATAGTTATCTTTAGTAATAGATGAATTTGAGATATTACATCTTCCATTTCCTGAAGCTAGGATTTTTTTTCCTATGCCTTTATTTATATCAAAAATATCGATGTTTAGATTTTTGTTTAATCTCTTCGCAGTGATTGCTGCCATAAGCCCAGCAGCACCTGCTCCAATAATAGCTATTTTCAAATTGTTCCCTATTTATATTAATTAATTGAATTATATTCTTATATCAATATAAAGCTTCTTATTGAAGAGTTCTCTTAATATTTAGTAGTTATCTTTTTGCCACTCTTGTAGTCCTGATTCTTTATTTTTATATCTTTTCAATAAAGAAGTTCTATATGCTAAGGCTAGGCTTTTTGATTCTAATATCTCTTTAATATTTTCTTGATTATCTTTAGCATTAAAGGCACATTTATTTATAAACTCTATTGTTAGTTTTGCATGTTTTCTTTGCTCTAAGATTAAAGAATCTCCTTTTTTTATAAAACCTTTTTGTATTACTCTTAGATAGAATCCCGTTTTAAAATCTTTTACAACCAAAGAAGTCAAAGACTTAATACCTACAATAGAAGATATTTTCCAACAAGGCTGTCTTGGCTGAGAAACCTCAAACAACACCTCACCACATCTAAATACATCTCCTAGACAAATATCAGCATCACTAAACTCTTCAATACTTAGATTCTCTCCAAAAGAACAAATCTCTAAATCGAAGTTATATTTCTTTTTAAAGAACTCATATGATTCCAAGGGATAAACACAAACTGCTTTATCTATTCCTCCATGATGTTCTTTATCACTTTGGGTATCATCTTTAAACCCTAATTCATCTATATAATAGTTCTGTTTTTTTAAATCTACTTTTTTATATGAAGATTGATACTGTTTCTTTCCATTATCCATATCTTGTTTTTGACCACAGAAAATATCTTTTATTTTGATTACCATCTTTTCTCCTATAAAACTTCTATGCTTTCACCCAAAGTAAAACTACCACTTGAAAGTATCTTTGCTCTAAGACCTGCTTTGTGAACCATTTGAGATAAAAACTCTTCCCCTAAATCCAAAGACAAAAGTTTACAGGGTTCACATAATCTCATACCTAAAAACTCAATATCATTAATTTTGAATCTTTTCCCAACTAAATCATTAAGCCCTATTCCCTCTGTGACAATATTTCTTCTAAATAAATCATTTGAATAGTTTAAATTTGTTTTTTTATTAAAAGTATCTATCTCTTCTTGTTCTATAAAAGTAATATGAAAATCCTCTTTATCTTTTAGACGTTGGGAAAAACTTCCTTTTTGCAAATAATACCTATCTCCAATAATACCTTTGCCCTTTACTACTTTTGCTTCTTTGATATTAAATAGTTTTTCTTTTGCTTTGCTTGCTATTAGAATCTCTTTTATTTTATTTGACATCACTTTTCCTATTAAGTTTATCTACTTGTTTAGTTAATAGCTTATGATGTAGACTTTCCATATATAGACTTTGTTTTTGACTTATTTTCATTAGTTTCTCAATAATAAGTGTTGTCAGATTTAAAAAATTCATAAATTTCCTTATAAGATAATACAAGAATTATATGTTTAATTTTTCATATATTCAATGGTCAATAAATACAATTACTTGTAAGATTTGTACATTATGCTTTTTCTTGTTTGAATTCCAAAGGAGTATAAGAGGTATATTTTTTAAAGAATTTAGAAAAGTGCGAACTATCAGTAAATTTAAGTTTCTCACAAATCTCTTTCATAGATAAGTCACTATAAGTAAGTTCTCTTTTTATTTCAACTATATTTCTATCTATGATTAAAGAAGATAGTGTTTTGTTTAGATATTTTTTACACAACTCATTTAGTCGTTTTGTTGTTAGTTCAAAATGATTAGCATAAAATTGTGCTGATTTTTCATCAATAAAATATTCATCAATTAGCTCTATTAAACTATATATTCTCTGATCTTTATAATATAAGTTTGTATTCGATGTTTTAAACTTAAGTACATAGTTTAAAATAGCACCTAATAAATAAGCTCTTAAAGAGTTATCTTCTTCTTTTTCAATCATAAGAGTAAGTTTTGTAATATCATTTATAATTAAAGGAGAAATTTCAATTATTGGTAAGGTATTATTATCAAATAGTTTATTTACCATTTCATAAGAAGGTAAGAAGTCTTTTGAAAAATGAAAGATACAAGCAATACATTTATTAGGAAAATCTTGTTTTGACCATTGATGTATTTGCCCTGGTTTTATTAAATAAACAGTATTTTCTTTTAATTCAAAATTCTGAAAATCAATTGTGAGGTTTAAACTTCCTTCAATAATACAAACAAGTTCATAAGAAGAGTGCTGATGAATATTAAAAAATCTCTCTTTAGGACTTTCAGTTATTCTAGTAAATCTAAAAGAACTATCGTTTATCATCTTTTTTCCTATTATTTATAAAATATAGCAAGCCATATAGTTGTTTCATCTTCTGATGTATATTTTACCCTATGTTTTGTAAAAGCTTTTATATCAACAAAGTCACCTTCAATCAAAGGCATTTCTTTATTTTCAAACTCTAGTATTGCTGAACCTTTTAATAATAAGACAAACTCATTCTCTTCTTGTTCATACCAAAAATCCTTTTCGCTTTTTTGTCCATTTGATACTATTCTTTCTATTCTTATGTTATCATGATTAAGTAAGTCAAGAAACTCTTCTTTTGATTTATCAACAAGAATGTTTTCATATATATGTTTCTTTTGCATTTATTACCTTTTTTTATTTAGATAATTATATCTTTTTTCAATAAATACCCCTAATTTAATTCCATAGTAATTTAATCAACTTTATTAAAACGGCTCTTTTTACTAGTTTTTATACAAATTTTATTTTTTTTCCAATGTTTTTTAGTCAAGAATATAAAGCCCATAAAATAGGCTTTTATAGTTATAGTAATTACAATTTATATATAATTAACTGTAATTTATATGAATTAAATAGTAAATTAGTATAGAATATCTATTTAATTATGATTAAATCACTTGACATTAAAATTAAAATATTCTATACTTTCACCATACAAAATCAAATAACAATAATAAAAAGGAAACAAAATGCAAAACGAAACAATTGCAGTTCATGGAGGATATAACAAAAAAGAAGGTTATGGTTCTATGGCCGTACCAATTGCTCAGACAACTGCATACGCTTTTAGAGATTCTGAACATGCTGCGAATTTATTTGCACTTAAAGAATTAGGGCCAATCTACACAAGATTAACAAACCCTACGACTGACGTCTTAGAACAAAGATTCGCTCAACTTGAAGGTGGAGCAGCAGCAATATGTGTGGCATCTGGTCAATCTGCGATTTTTTACGCTATTGCAAATGTTGCTGAAGCTGGTGATAACATTCTTATTTCTGATAAATTATACGGTGGAGCAGTTACATTATTGACTCACACTATTAAAAGATTTGGAATCACTGCAAAAGTTTTCAGAAGTGAAGACGCTTCTGATTTAGAAGAACAAATTGATGATAAAACAAAAGCAATTTTCTTCGAATCTTTATCAAACCCACAAATTGCAATTGCAGATGTGGAAAAGATCGCTGAAATTGGTCAAAGAAATGGTGTAATTACTATTTGTGATAATACAGTTGCATCTGCAGCATTATTTAACCCAATCAAATGGGGAATTGATGTAGTAGTTCACTCAACTTCTAAATACACAAATGGTCAAGGTACTGCAATTGGTGGAATCATTGTTGAGAGAGATGGATTAGCTGAATTCTTCAAAGAAAACTCTGCTAGATATGCTCACTTCACTGAACCTGATGAGTCATACCACGGTTTAGTTTATACTGATGTTCCATTACCAAACTTTTGTCTAAGAATCAGATTAGCATTACTAAGAGATATCGGTGCTGCACAGTCACCACATAACTCATGGTTATTATTACAAACAATTGAAACATTAGCCCTAAGAGTTGATAAACACTCTGATAATACTTTAGAAATTGCTAAGTTCTTAGAATCACATGATAAAGTAAAAAGTGTTAATTACCCTGGTTTAGAATCAAACCCAGGTTACGCAAAAGCACAGAAATACTTCAAAGATGGAAAAGCATCTGGTCTTATTTCTTTTGAAGTTGAATCTTATGAAGATGCTAAAAAAGTAATTGACAGTGCTAAGTTATTTAGTGTTGTTGTAAATATCGGGGATAGCAAATCTTTAATTGTACACCCTGCTTCAACTACACATTCACAAATGAATGCACAAGAATTAGCAGAAGCTGGTATTAATCCAACTACAGTTAGATTAAGTATTGGATTAGAAAATCCTATTGATTTAATTGCGGATTTAAACGAAGCTTTAAACTAAAAGGTTTAAAATATGCCGTTAATATCAACAAAAGGTGTATATGGTCTTACAGCCATGTACGAGTTAAGAAAACACGATAGAGAAACTCCCATGCAAATCAAGGAGATCTCTTCAAATGCAAATATTCCTCAAAACTACTTAGAACAACTTCTAAGTAAACTTAGACGAGCTGAACTTGTAAAGAGTATCAGAGGTGCTAAGGGAGGTTATATCCTTGCAAATGATCCAGAAGATATCAAAGTTCTTGATATCTTGGTAGCTTTAGAAGATGATTTAAAAATCGTTGATGCTAAAGCTGACAATCCGATTTTGAATATCTTTTTTGATGATTCAAAACAGAGTATGAAAAAAATCTTTGATGTGACTCTAGCTGGTCTAGATGAATATCAAGATAAATACAATGAATTTTTACATTACAGTATATAAATAAAGGAACCTAAGATGAAATACGCAGAAAATTTAACACAACTTATTGGAAACACTCCATTAGTAAAATTACAAGAGACAAGTGAAAACACTGGTGCATTAGTATTAGGAAAATGTGAATTTATGAACCCAACTCATTCAGTTAAAGATAGAATTGGTACAAACATGATTAACACTGCTTTAGAGCAAGGTTTAATTACTAAAGATACTACTGTTATTGAGCCAACTTCTGGTAACACAGGTATTGCATTAGCTTCTGTTTGTGCTGCTTTAGGAATCAAATTAGTATTAACTATGCCTTCATCTATGAGTATTGAAAGAAGAAGACTTCTTAAAGCTTTAGGTGCTGATTTAGTATTAACTGAACCTGCAAAAGGAATGAAAGGTGCCGTTGATAGAGCAAATGAATTAGCTGAAGAAACTCCTAATTCTTTTGTACCACAACAATTCAATAATGGTGCAAATCCAGAAATTCACAGAAAAACTACTGCTCAAGAAATTCTTGCAGATACTGATGGAAAAATTGATATCTTTATTGCTGCTATTGGTACAGGTGGTACTATTACTGGTGTTGGTGAAGTTTTAAAAGCTCAAAACCCAGATATCCAAGTAATTGCTGTTGAACCAGAAGATTCTCCAGTATTAAGTGGTGGTAAACCAGGTCCTCATAAAATTCAAGGAATTGGTGCAGGTTTCGTTCCAGGTGTATTAAATACAGAAATTTATGATGAAGTTGTTCAAGTTTCTAATGATGATTCTTTTGCACATGCTAGACATTTAGCAAAATCTGAAGGTTTACTAGTAGGTATTTCAGCAGGTGCTAATGCATTAGTTGCACAAAGAGTTGCAGAAAGACCTGAAAACAAAGGTAAAACAATTGTTACTATCCTTTGTGACACTGGAGAAAGATACTTAAGTACAGTATTATATCCAAACGATGAAGAGTAATAACTCTTCGTCGCAACAATCTTAGGAAAGATCCAATATGCACGAAAAACCTTACAGATCTATAGTTAAGACTATATCTTGGCGTACTGTTGGAACAATTGATACAGTTATCATTTCATATTTTATTACTGGAAACTTAGCAATGGCTGCATCAATTGGTTCAATAGAATTAGTTACTAAAATGATTTTATATTACTTCCACGAAAGAGCATGGAATAAGATTTCATTAGGAAGAGTAAAACCAGCAGAAAACGATTATCAAATTTAGGCAAGATATTATGAGTAAAGAAACAATAGCAAAAGAATTAAACCAACAATTAAAAGGGAAAACAGCACAAGAAGTTGTAGCTTATTTCTTAGATAATTACAAAGAAGTTGCTCTAAGTTCAAGCTTAGCAGCAGAAGATCAAGCTTTAAGTGATGTGATTTTAAAGCATGACAAAAGTGCAAGAATATTTACACTTGATACAGGTAGATTACACCCAGAAACTTATGATGTTATGGATGCAACAAACCTTAAGTATAACATCAAAATTGATGTGTATTTTCCTAATGAACAAAATGTTCAAGAGTTATATAAAACTCAAGGCGTAAATGGTCATTATGAAAGTATCGAAAAAAGAAAACATTGTTGTTTTGTTAGAAAAATTGAACCTTTAAAAAGAGCATTAAAAGGTTTAGATATTTGGTTTACAGGGCTTAGAGCATCTCAAAGTGTTACAAGAACTGAAATGCCACTAGTTGAATATGATGCTAATTTTGATGTAATCAAAGTTAATCCATTAATTGACTGGAATGAAGAAGATGTATGGACTTATATAAAAGAAAATAGAGTTCCTTACAACAAATTACATGATCAAGGTTTCCCAAGCATCGGATGTGCACCCTGTACCAGAGCCGTTAAGGACGGTGAAGATATTAGAGCTGGAAGATGGTGGTGGGAAAACCCAGAACATAAAGAATGTGGTTTACACAAAAAATAATTGAATTAAAGAAAGGAATCAAATGGAAATAAGTAATGAGAGATTAACGCATTTAAAGCAGCTAGAAGCTGAGTCTATGCACATTATGAAAGAAGTAATCGCTGAGTTTCAAAACCCAGGTATGCTTTATTCAGTAGGGAAAGATTCTTCTGTTATGTTACACATTTTACAGAAAGCATTTTACCCAGCACCACCTCCTTTACCATTAGTACACGTAGATACTAAATGGAAATTTAAAGAGATGATTGAATTTAGAGATAGAAGAGCTAAAGAAGTTGGAATGGAACTTATTACTTATTCTAATCCTAAAGGTATTGAGATGAATATCTCTCCTTTCGAGCACGGTTCTGCTTTACATACAGATGTAATGAAAACAGAAGGTTTAAAACAAATGCTAGATATGCAACAGTTTGATGCAGTATTTGGTGGGGCTAGAAGAGATGAAGAAAAATCTAGAGCAAAAGAGAGAATTTATTCTTTCAGAGATAAAAACCATAGATGGGATCCAAAATCTCAACGACCAGAACTTTGGAATGTATATAATGGAAGACATACAAAAGGTGAATCAATTAGAGTATTCCCTATTTCAAACTGGACAGAATTAGATATCTGGCAATACATCTATTTAGAAGGTATTCCAATTCCTGATTTATACTTCTCAAAAGAGAGAGAAGTAGTTGAATATATGGGTACAAAAATCATGGTAGATGATGAAAGAGTTCCAGAAGAATTAAGAAAAACTGCTAAAAAAGAAAAGGTAAGATTTAGAACATTAGGTTGTTACCCATTAACAGGTGCAGTAGAATCAGAAGCAACAACATTACCAGAGATTATCCAAGAGATGCTTGTTTGTACAACAAGTGAGAGACAAGGAAGATTAATCGACAGTGATGGTGATGCATCAATGGAAAAAAAGAAACAAGAAGGGTATTTTTAATATGGCACATCAATCAGATTTAATTTCAGAAAATATAGAAGCATATTTAAAAGAACATGAGAATAAAGAAATATTAAGATTTATTACTTGTGGTTCAGTAGATGATGGGAAATCAACTTTAATTGGTAGATTACTTTATGATTCAAAAATGATTTTTGAAGATCAATTAGCAGCTATTGAAAAAGATTCTAAAAAATCAGGTACTACAGGTGATAAGATTGACTTAGCACTTTTAGTTGATGGTTTAGCATCTGAGAGAGAACAAGGTATTACTATTGATGTTGCTTATAGATTCTTCTCAACTGATAAAAGAAAATTCATTATTGCAGATACTCCAGGTCACGAGCAATACACAAGAAACATGGCAACAGGTGCTTCAACAGCAGACGTAGCTATTATCTTAATTGATGCTAGACAAGGGATTTTAACTCAAACTAAAAGACACTCTTATATTGCTTCTTTATTAGGAATCAAAAACCTAATCGTTGCAATTAATAAAATGGATTTAGTTGACTTTAGCCAAGAAGTATTTGAAGAGATTAAGAATGATTATAAAAACATTATTCCAAATCTTCCTCATAATGAAGATTTAAATATTGAGTTTATTCCTATTTCTGCATTAGATGGAGATAATATTTTAACTAATACTCCAAAAGCACCTTGGTATAAAGATAAACCTTTAATGGAATTACTTGACACTATTGATATTCATAAAAAAGAGTCTGATTCATTTAGATTACCTGTTCAATATGTAGTAAGACCACACTTAAACTTCAGAGGATTCTCTGGAACAATTGCAAGTGGTTCAATTAGCGTTGGTGATGATATTACAGTATTACCTTCAGGTAAAACATCTAAAGTTAAATCTATCGTATCTAATGATATTAAAGATTTAAGACCAATTGGTAAAGATGAAACAGTTGAAACTATTGAAAAAGCATTTGCTCCAATGGCTACAACTATTACACTTGAAGATGAGATTGATATTTCAAGAGGGGATATGATTGTAAAATCAGAAGATATTCCTAAAGTATCAAACCACTTATCAGCAATGGTAGTATGGATGGATGAAGCTCCATTAACTTTAAACCAAAACTACATTATTAAAAGAGCAACTTCTGTATTAAATGGAGCATTTAACTCTATTGATTTTAAGAAGAATATTAATACATTTGAAGAGATTGACGCAGAGCAATTAGAACTAAATGATATTGCAAAAGTTACAATCTCTCTTGATAGAGAAATTGCAGTAGATCCATATCATGAGAATAGATATACTGGTAGTTTCATTATTATTGACAAATATACTAACTCAACTGTTGGTGCGGGTATGATTGTATCTTCTGTTGAAGGAACAGCCGAACTTGCAGATGAAAAAACATATTCTCAAGCAGAAGTTGAATTAAATGCATTCATTAGAAAGAATTATCCAGAATGGAATTGTAAGGCTATCTAATGTCTAAAAATTTATCTCTAAATATCGAGCAAATCAAAAAAGATAAGGATGGATTAGATGTCTTAAGTGACATCTTTATCTATGCTGTCTTAGGTGAAAGAGTAAGTGAAGCTGATTTAATCAGATTCCAATGGTATGGTATTCATGCCCAAGGAAGAGATCAAAAAGGTGATTACTTCAAATTAAAAATTCCACTAAGTCTTGGGGAATTAAACCTAGAACAAATCAAAGCATTATCTAAAATTTCAAAAGAGTATGCAAATGATAGTTTAGACTTTACAAAAAGTCAAAAAATTGAATTTTCTTGGTTAAGAATTTATGATTTACCTGCTGTATTTAATATTCTACATGCTGTAGAGTTAAGTACTACATTTGAATCTGGTCACAATGTTAGAAATATCATTTTAAACTGTGTGAACAAAGAACAATTAACTGATATTAGTGAAATTACAAATAAACTAAACGATACATTTAGAGGTAATAAGAATTTTTCTAACTTACCAAATAAACTACAAATAGCCATCTCAGGATGTGCTAGAAAAGCTGTTGAAAACAATACACATGATGTAAACTTCGATGCAGTTAAAAATGATAAAGATAAGATTTTATTTTCAGTAAAAATCATAGGTACACACGTGGGATATATTACTATATCTCAAATAATTCCTATGGCAAAAGCAATTGCAAAAATTTATAGAGATTATGGAAATAGAGAAAATGAAGAGCAAAGTGATTTTGCCTCTTTAATTAAACAATGGGGACATGATAAGTTTTATGATTTATTAGAGTCTTCTGTGAGTTTTAGAATTAAATCTTTACTTATTGAGACAAATGAAAATAACAATAAGATAGAGTACTTTGGAATTAAAGAAAGTAAAGTGGAAGGACAAAGTTATATTGGTTGTAAATTGGAATCATTACAAATCGGTAGTTCTGGATTAGATACATTATCTTCACTATTAGAGAAATATAATGCATCAAAGATACAAATCACAACATTCGGAAATATGATAATAATTGACGCTCCTACTAATAAAGCGAAACAATTTGCCGAAGATTTACAAAAAGTAAATTTTAATCCTTTCGCATGATAATCCCTACAAAGGCAGAGTAATTCTGTCTTATTATAAGAGTTTATAAATTTAAACTTATTATTCAAGCAAACTCTTATAATAAATAACTTAAAATTATAAAATTAATAACCTAAACTAATTTAACGAGTAAAATAATGACAAAAAACATATTTAGACCTTTTTTCAATGAAAGTACAAATACACTAGATTTTATAAAATATAACACAATTGGAAAAAATAAAAAAGAATATTTTGATTATACTGCTTCGGGTCTTGCTTTTAGGCAAATTGAGAATCGTGTAAGAGACGTATTAGAGACTTATGCAAATACACACTCTAAAGAGTCATCAAATGCTGATGCAACAAGTAATTATTATGAACTAGCAAGAAAAAATCTTGCAAAAAGTTTAGAAGTTGGAGATGAATTTGCCATTCTTCCTAGTGGTTGTGGTACAACTGCTGCTATTAAACATCTTCAAGAATTACTTGGATTATACATTCCCCCTGCAACTAAAAAAAGATATGAAATAGAAGTAGATAAATCTAAAATGCCTCTTGTTATAGTTGGACCTTATGAACATCACTCAAATGAAGTATCTTTTAGAGAAGCTTTATGTGAAATCAAAAGAGTAAAACTTGATAAAGAAGGACTAATAGACTTAAAACATCTAAAAAAAGTTCTAAAGAAGAATAAAGATAGAGAGATTATTGGTTCATTTTGTGTTGCATCTAATGTAACAGGAATCATTACTCCTTTTAAAAAGATTTCAAAATTACTTAGAAAATACAATGCTCTAGTATGTTTTGATGCGGCGGCTAGTTCACCTTATATGAATATTCCATCTGAGCTTTATGATGCAATATTTATGTCACCTCATAAATTACTAGGAGGACCTGGATCATGTGGCCTTCTTGTAGTTAGAAAAGCTTTAATCAATACTGAGCTTTCTCCTACATTTGCAGGTGGTGGAACAGTTGCATATGTAAATAAAGATGAACAAGTTTACCAAAAAGAGATAGAAATAAGAGAAGATGCTGGAACTCCTGGAATCTTACAATTAATCAGAGCTTCATTATCATATCAATTAAGAAATGAAATTGGTTTTGATTTTATTAAATCTCAAAAAGATGAACTTAAAAAAGTTTTTATTGATGAACTTAAAAAAATACCAAACTGTGAAATATATGGGAACCAAGATGAAGACAATATAGGAATCATCTCTTTTAATATTAACAATTTAGACGCCTATGAATTATGTGCTAAATTATCACAATCAAATGGTATTCAAACAAGAGCAGGATGTTCATGTGCTGGGCCTTATGGCCATGATTTATTAGGAATTGATGACTTAGATATCAATAATAAACCAGGGTGGTTAAGAATCTCTATCCACTTCTCACAAACAAAAGCTGAAATTTTAGCTTTAGTTGAAGCTATCAAAAAAAATATCAACTAAATAAGAGGGTATATACTATATAAAACTATGGTATAAGCCCTTCTTTTTAACAATCTTTCTTTATTAATAATCCTTTTACTATTTGTTAAATATTCATTAATCATTTGGTCTTATAATTCTCACATGAGTTTTATAATATTTTTTTCGATTTTTGTTTTTGTATTTGCTCTACAAACATACATTATAAAAGCACGTCTTATAAATAAATTAGAGTTTAAACCTAAGACGAAAAAGTATCTAAGCATTTTATTATATATTACATTTTTTGGGGTGCTTTTGTACCCCGTAGCTAGATACAACCCAGTTTTCCCCAACTGGTTATACTTTCTCCTTTCTTTACCAATAGGAGTGATTTTTTTAACATTTATGATAACAATTTTTCATGAAATCATTTCTTTTGGACTAAAAAAAACAAATTTCAAAGCAAACAGAAGAGACTTCTTCAAAAAGTCTTTAGACCTAGGCGCAGTATCAGTAGTAGTTGCAACCAACGCAAAAGCTATGGATAATGCAAAAAGTATTGAACTTGAAACAGTTGACGTAAAAATAAACAATCTAAAAATCCCATACACTATTGTTCAACTAAGTGATGTTCATATTGGTGGTCTAATTGACCAAAAGTTTATTTCAGATTTAGTAACAAGAGTTAATACTCTTAATGCAGATGTAGTAGTAATTACAGGTGATCTAGTCGATACCAAACTAGAGTATGCCCAAGACGCATTAGATGAATTAGCAAAACTACAATCAACTTATGGTACTTACTTTATTGTAGGTAATCATGAGTATTTTCATGGAGTTCAGTCCATCATTGATTACGTTAGTTTCCTTGGCATTAAAGTACTTGAAAATGAAAATGTATATATAGGGAAGCTTGATGAAGGTTTCTTCTTATGTGGAGTATATGATAGGTTTGGATATAGATATGGTGATTATATACCTGATATAAAAAGTGCAACAAAAAATACCAACAATTACCCTACAGTTCTCCTTGCACATCAACCAAAATATATAGAAGACATAGAAACTACAGAAGGTATTGATTTAGTTCTAAGTGGCCACACTCATGGAGGTCAAATTATCCCCTTTAACTTCCTAGTGAAACTACAACAACCTTATGTAAAAGGTCTTCACCAACATAATGATACAACACAAATATACGTAAATAAAGGTACTGGTTTCTGGGGACCACCTATGAGATTAGGTGCTAGTTCTGAAATTACTTTATTGAAGCTGTCTTAAATAAAAGGATTTTTCCTTTTATTTAAATACTTATTCAAAAACTTTTGCACAACCTGCATATTCATTAAATTTGTCATCCCATCTTCTTACATCATTAGCTCTTCTCCATCTAGTGTGGTAGAACTCCATTAAACATAATCCAGATTTAACTTCAACCATAAATAAATCATACTCTTTTACATCATTATAAGGAGGATAAGTTTTACTTTGACCCCAAGTAATACCACCATTGTCTTTTGCATAAGAACGCCAGAAAGACTCTAAATCTAACCATTTATTATCTTTTACACTCCAAGCAACTTGTTTTCCATTTTGAATAGAAACCTCTCCATTTTCTGCCGCAGATAAATTACTAGCAAACACAGATAATACTAAAGAGATAAAGGCAATTTTAACAATATTTTTCATAATAATAATTCCTTTTATTTTATTAAAGATATTCTAGTATATTTTTGTTTAGTTATTATTAATTATTTTTTAAATTATGTTCATAAGAGATTAAAACCCTTTTTCTAGGAATTCCCCATCTATATCCACCCATAGCTGCTGTTTTAGAAATAACTCTATGACAAGGTATTAAAAAGCCTATATGATTTGAACCAATAGCTGATGCAACTGCTCTTACAGCTTTTGGTTTATCTAAAATTGTCGCAATATCTGAATAAGTTGAAAGCTCACCTTTTGGAATATTTAATAAAGCTTTCCAAACATTTATTTGAAAATTTGTACCTTTTACAAAAAGATTAACTTTTTTATTTTCCAAGAAAATCTCATTTAATAAATCTTGTGCTTTTATATCATCATGAATAAACTCTGCATTACTCCAAGTTTTTTTTAATCGTAATAATACTTCATCTGCATTTTCATCATAAAATTTTAAAGCACAAATACCCTTAGCAGTATTTGCAATCATAGCCTTTCCAAAAGGAGTATTAGCAAAACCATAAGTTATATCTAAATTAATTCCCATCTTTTTATATTCATTAGGAGTTACTCCTACAAAGTTTATAAACAACTCATGTAACCTACTAGGACTTGATAAACCTAAGTCATATGACGTATCAAGTATAGATTTTGAAGTTTTTAAATGCTCTTTTGCATGACTTATAGTTGTAGCTTGTAAAAACTGCATAGGAGTAACCCCTACGTACTCTTTAAAGATACGAGAGAAGTGATGTTTACTCAAACCAATATGTGAGGCTATTTCATCTAGTTTTGGCTGATAAGAGAAGTTTTCATCCACATAATGAATAGCTTCTTTTATTTTTTCATAATATTTATATTTCTCTTCTAAAGCATTCATACTAAACCTTTTTATTTTAGTATATTAAGAACTTATATTCTTTAACAATCCGAATCTTGCTATTAGTTAGTTATAGCTAAAAAAGTACTTGTTATAGTAAAAAAGTATATTCCGATTAAAATAAAGTAATCTTTTTTATTTGTATTAATATTTTCCATTATTTTCTCCTTCCAATAGGAGAAAACAATTTCTCCTATTAATTCATATTATTTATTCTAAAAATCCACATCGACATGTCATCTGACATATATTTTCCTTATTTTTTATATTTTTGGGTATAAAAAAAGGGAAGAGCTAAAAAGCCCTTCCCTTTAAAATCAGATAAAATCTAATTTCTAATCAGCGAATTTCACTTTTTTAGCAGTTCTTTTTCTAACATTTGGATCTAAATCTCTTTTTCTAACTCTTACAGAAACAGGAGTTACTTCAACAAGCTCATCTTCTTCAATCCACTCTAGTGCATTTTCTAAAGACATCACTCTTGGTGGGATAAGCTTAATAGCTTCATCTGCACCCGAAGATCTAACGTTTGACTGTTGTTTAGCTTTAATTGGGTTGATATCTAAGTCATTTGATTTAGCATGTTGACCTACTACCATTCCGTTATAAACTTTATCTTGAGGTTTAATGTACATAATCCCTCTATCTTGTAAGTTGAAGATTGAATAACCAACAGCTTCACCAGCTTCCATAGAAACTAATGCTCCGTATTTTCTAGATTCAACAACACCAGAATGAGGTCTGAATTCTAAGAATGAGTGGTTCATAACACCCTCACCTTTAGTTTCAGTTAAGAACTCAGTTCTAATACCGATTAATCCTCTTGCAGGAATTTCAAACTCTAATCTTGTATAACCAGAACCCATTGGTACCATGTTTGTCATATTAGCTTTTCTTTTTCCTAATTTCTCAATGATTGCACCTGAGAATTCGTCTGGAGTATCAATTACTAAATGCTCGAATGGCTCCATTTTAACACCGTCAATTTCTTTAACGATTACTTCTGGTCTACCAATTGAGAATTCGAATCCTTCTCTTCTCATGTTTTCAGCAAGGATACAAATTTGTAATTCCCCTCTACCGTTAACTTTGAATTTACCTTCACCAATTTGCTCATAGTTCATAGCAATATTAGTGTTCATTTCAGATTCTAATCTTTCATCAATTTTGTTAGAAGTTACGAATTTACCTTCAGTACCAGCTAATGGAGAATCATTTACTGCAAAAGTAACAGATAATGTAGGCTCTTCAATATGCATTGGATCTAATGGCATTGGGTTAGCAGGATCACAAAGTGAATCACCAACGTCAATTGTCTCAAAACCAGCTACGGCAACAATATCACCAGTACCAGCAGTTTTGATATCGAATCTATCAACACCTTTAAATCCAATAAGTTTAGAAACTCTACCTTTAACTTTTTCGCCATCAGCTTTAACTAAAGTTACAGTTTCACCCATTGAGATAGTACCGTTGAAGATTCTAGCGATACCGATTTTTCCAATGAAGTTATCGTAATCAAGTGTAAATACTTGTAATTGAAGACCATTTTCATCAGAACCTTTTGGTTTTGGAACTTCTTCTAAAATAGTTTTGAATAATGGAATTAAATTCTCATTTGCATCTTCTAAAGCTAATTTTGCATAACCATCTCTAGCAGCTGCATATACAACTGGGAATTCTAATTGCTCTTCAGTAGCGCCCATTTGATCGAATAAGTCGAATACTTCATCAACAACTCTATCAGCGTCAGCACCTGGCTTATCAATTTTGTTAATAACAACAATTGGTCTGTGACCTAATTGTAAAGCTTTCTTAACAACGAATTTTGTTTGAGGCATAGTACCTTCTTGAGCATCTACTAGTAATAGTACACAGTCAACCATCTTAAGAACCCTCTCAACTTCTCCACCAAAGTCAGCATGGCCTGGAGTATCGATAATGTTAATTCTTACGCCTTCGTAATCAACAGCAGTATTCTTAGAAAGAATTGTAATTCCTCTTTCTTTTTCAATATCATTACTATCCATAACTCTATCTTCTACTTCTTGGTGAGCAGTAAAAGTTCCAGATTGTTTTAATAATTCATCTACTAATGTAGTTTTACCGTGGTCAACGTGTGCGATAACGGCAATATTTCTAATATCTCTCATTTTAACTCTTTATGTTAATATTTTTCGCGATTATACTAAAACTTAGCTTAAAAGATGGTATGTTTAGAATATTAATTACTAATTGATGACAAACTTTTGTATTTCTACATAAAAAACACTTTTTACCTCCCTATGCTCTGATATAATTATTTAATATTTATATCAGGCAGAAAAATGAACTACCAAAAAGTACTTGAAGAGATTCAAGATGAAATACAGCCATACCTTAAAAAAGGTAAAGTAGCTGATTATATACCAGCATTAGCAAATGTAAAAAAGAATGACTTTGCAATGAGTATTATAGATTTAGACCTAAATGAATACCATATAGGTTCATCTCAAAAAGATTTTTCTATACAAAGTATTTCAAAAGTTTTTACTTTTACTTTGGCATTACAAAACTATAGTAAAGAGTTATATAAAAGAGTTGGGCATGAACCATCAGGAAATGCTTTTAATTCATTAATACAATTAGAGTATGAAAATGGTATTCCTAGAAATCCATTTATTAATGCAGGAGCTGTTGTTACAACAGATTCTTTATTATCAATATATAAAGAAACAACTTTTGATTACATACTACAATTTATAAGATCTATCTCCGATAATAAGAAAATCACTTTTGACAAAGAAGTTTATACATCAGAGTTAAAACATGGATATAGAAATCTTGCACTTGTTAATATGATGAAAAGTTTTAATAATATAGAAAATCTTACATCAAGTGTAATAGAGACATATTTCAAACAATGCTCTATTAAAATGTCAACAGCAGAATTATCAAAAGCAATGTTATTCCTAGCAAATCATGGGGTAAATCCTATAAATGATGAAGTACTTATAAATGAAGAAAAAGCAAAAAGAATCAACTCTTTAATGTTAACTTGTGGACATTATGATGCATCAGGAGACTTTGCATATAGAGTTGGGCTACCGGGAAAAAGTGGTGTAGGTGGAGGAATTGTTGCCGTAGTACCTAAAAAACTAGCTGTTTGTGTTTATGCTCCAAGACTTAATAAACAAGGTAATTCTCTAGCAGGAACTAAAGCTTTAGAACTATTTACTACAAAAACTGGTTTATCTATATTCTAGTCATAATCTAACAATCAAAAATCGCAAAGATTGTTAGATTAATTTACTTTCTTTTTTTTCTTGCATATATTAAAAATCCTGTAATTACTAAAAATGGTAATAATAAGGAAGAGATAAACAATATAACTTGTCCAAATATGCCAAAATACTCCCCTGTATGAAGAGTTAACATACTTATCATTATCTGCTCATTTAAAGGTTTTTTTTCAAACCTTTCATGTTTTAATATCTTTTTTGTTTTTATATCTAGAACTAATTTGTTTCTTTCTCTTCGATGTTTCGCGTTTTCATCAAGATATATAAAACTATACACAGTTCCATTTGTAGGAAGTTTAACTAGAGAATAAATATATTTATTTCTAACTTCTCTCTCAAAAATAGCAATTGCACTACCTACCTCATCAAGTTTAGAATCCTTTTGTATCTTAATACTTTTATTTGTAGTTCTTTGTACTTTTTCTACACCCATTATCTTATAAAAAGCATTGCTATACCAAGAATAAGACCAATTAAGACCACTTAGCGCTGCAAATAAATAAAAAGGCATAAGCCACATAGCAAAAGAGCTATGGCTACTTTTTAAGAAGTGTTGACCTTTTGATTTAAAAGAAAAAGTAAGACTTTTAAAGAAACGTTTTTTTAATCTAGGGAAGGACATGACTACTCCACTAAATGTCAAAATTAAAAGAGAAAGAACACTAAATCCAACAAGATGTTTTCCCATGTCATTGAATAAAAGTGTTCTATGTAATCTCTCTACAGTTCTAAAAAAGTCTTCTCTTTTCTCTTGAGCTAAAAACTCCCCAGTATAAGGATTAATATAATATTTTGATACTTGTTTTTTATCTCCATCTCTTTTTATTGTTTTAAAATATAAAGATGAAGACTTTATATTAGAAAAAGAAATTGCTGTTATTTCTAAATTTGGCTTTTTCTTTTTAAAGCCTTCCAGAAGTTTAATTATTGGAATTTTTTCTTTATTTGAAAGAGGAACAGTATATATGTCTTTATTTATACTGTTCATTATCTCTTTTTCAAAAGACAATACTGCTCCAGAGCCTGCAATTATTATTAATATCAATCCACTTATTAATCCTAAGATTAAATGTATTTTACGGAAAGCTTTTCTAAACATAATTATTAAGTATTAGAAATCTATCTGACCTGAAATAATAAAAGAACGTCCTTGTCCAGATACTCTTCCAACAGGACTTACATCAACACCTCTAAAATAGTAATCTTCATCAAATAAGTTATTAATACCTAAACTAAGGTTTGCTTTTAGATTATTTGAAACAGGAACTTTTGTAGAATATTTTGCATTCCATACCATGTATGCTGGGTTTTCTCCAACTTGACCATTTGATGATTCTTCAATTGTATTAGCACTATCTGAGAAAGTTTTACTTAAATATATACCTGTTAAGTTAAACTTATTATCTCCAATTTTATAGTCACTTGATAAACTTAATTGATGAGAAGCTACCCAAGGAAGGTCTTTACCTTTATTCGTTCCTGTTAACTGTTCTGTATCTAAGAATGTATAACCAAGAGTGAATAATGTTCTATCACTAGGTTTTAAAATAAATTGAGTTTCAATACCTTGATGTCTAGTTCTTCCTAAGTTATTAAAAGATTGTGTACTACTTACATATTCAATTTGATCTTTATAATCTATTCTATATACCGTACTGTTTACACTAAAATTATCATTTGGTTCAAATCTAATTCCAGCTTCATAGTTCCAAGCTAATTCAACTGCTAAATCTCCTTCTTTTCTCACCTGTGCAACTTGAGGAGCTCTTAGAGAACGCTGTGCATTAGTAAATAAGAATACTTCATTAGAAGCTTGATATCCAATACTTAAACCAGGAAGAAATGAGTTCATACTTTTTTTCTTATCATCTGAAGGATTAGAGCTTTTATTATCCCCAAAATCTGTTTCTACATTTTCATATCTTAATCCAGGAGTTACTTTTAAATCTCCATCCATAAAACTAATAGTATCACTCACATAACCAGCTAGGGCATTAGTTTTAATTTTCCAATCTCTTAAATCAGCTGTTATACCATCACTAAATTTTGTTTGATTAAGTAAATAATCTACATCTTCTTTTATATAACGTGCCCCAAAAGTTACTTTGTGGTTACCTTTTTCAAAAGTCCATCTAGGCTCAGTACCTAAAACAGTGATTTTTCTATCAGCACTTCTAGTTGAATTTTCAGTAGTTGGTGTAAATCCAGAACCTGTTGTATTCCAACCCCAATCAAACTTTCTTTTACTTTCTTGAGCAAAATTCATCCAATGAAACTCAGTACTATCACTTGGATTTAATTTATAAGTAACTGATCCTCTTTTTGTTTCTCCCTCAAATTTGTCATAAGGACGCTGAGAAGAACTTCTGTCTTTTTCATAAGCTTCAGGCAATAAAGCACCTGGTAAGTCAGCATCAGCTTTGTAGTATTGAAGGTTTGCTTTTATTTCACTATCATCCGAAGGATAGTATTCTGTATCAACTATTAAGTTTTTTACATCAGTATTGGAATGATCTCTAAAAGATTCCCCTTTTATTCCATTATATTGGAACTGTAAACCTAATTTATCATTTACAAAACCACCTGTTCTAAGATACGTATCAGTAAGAATATTGCCATTTTCTGCAACATGAACAGTACCTTTTAATGTAGAAGTATGTTCAGTACCTATAGGTTTAGTAATAAAATTAACTACACCACCAACGTTATTGGGACCATAATGAACAGCCGCACCACCTCTTACAACATCAATAGTTTCAAGTGTTTCCATAGTTATAGGAAACAGTGAAAAACTAGAATGACTATAAGGAGCAATTGCCGCTGGCACTCCATTTACTAAAGCATTTAAATGAGCACTTCTTCCAGGTTTTAAACCTCTTAGGGAAATATTAGGTAAAACTCCTGTTCCTGTTTCATCTTGTATTTGAACTCCCGGAACTGTTCTTAAAGCATCTTCAATATTTTTAGCGGCAATATTTTGTAAATACTCAGAATCAATTACTGTTCTAGCACCACTATATACTTTTACATTCTCTGCACTTGTTTCCCCAAGCCAATCCCCTTGAATTTCTACTTCTCCTAGATTATTAGAATCTGATGTAGCTTGTTTTTGAGATTTTGCTTTTATTATTACAATTACATCATTTTTAATTACAGCCTTTAATCCTGTATTTTTAAAAAGTAATTCAAGAGCTTTGTCTAAACTATTAATATTTTGTATATTATTGATTTTTTGTGACTCAAATAATTCATCATTTGCTATATATGATAAGTTAGATTTTTTTGATATAATCTCTAAAGCCTCCTTTAGAGTTTTGTTTTGAATAGTGTATGACTCATCTGCAAATAGGTTAACACTTAAAACTAACGCTAAGCTTGAGGCAGCTAGCATCTTTTTTTTCAAATTCATTTCCTTGTCCTTTTATGATTTTGAGAACTATTATCTCTATCTATTAAACGAACAAGTTTAAAAAAGCGGACAGCTTTTTTTATTTTTTTACAATTTTTATTAAATCACCCTCTTTTTGGCTTTTTATAGGATAAATTAATTCTATTGCTTCTAAAAAACTTTTATAATGCAAAGTTGAAAACTTTCCTGATATTTTAAGTTGTGATAACTCATAAGATTCAAACTCTATTTTTTGATTTGTATATCTCTCCAAAATATTAACTGCTGTTTTTAATGTAGTTTTATCAAACTTGATAATATCATTCTTCCAGCTAGCTATTTCTTTAATATCTATATCAGAATAATTTAAAACCCTTCCCAAATTATTAAGAGTAAAAGATTGTGACTTTGTTAGTTGAGTAAGGGCTTTTTTATCACCTTTTTCATTGTATATATGATTTACTCTCACAAGACCTTCTAAGACATTGATTTTTGTAGTTTTATTAAGATTTATAACTTCAAACTTCGTACCTAGAACCTCAATCAAGGTATTTCCTGATTTAACTAAAAATGGTTTTTCTTTATTTTTAGATACTGAAAATAAGGCTTTTCCTTTTGTTAATACAACGGTTCTTCTATCATTATAATAAGCTATTTTCATTTGTGATTTTATATCTAAATCAACTATAGATTCATCTGGAAGAGTTATATTTACAATCTTTTTATCTAAACTTACATAGTTTTCTTCAAATGTTGCTTTATAGTATTTATTAAACTCAAAAGTACCAAAAGCAAAAATACAGGCTATGAATATTGAAGCTACTAAATATTTACTTCTTTGAAAAATATTTTTTTCTTTGAAATTTTCTTCATCTAAAATATCATTTTCCATTTCATTTATAAAATCATTATCTAAAAGTAAACATTCATCAATTACTTGTCTATTTTCTTCATAGGATTTTTTATGATTTTTATTTTGAAGCCAATGAGTAAGTTCATCTCTTTCTTGTTTATCAAGACCTTCATTTTCTTTTATAATCCACAGATTAGCTTTTTTATCTATTTCATTTTGTAAGTTCATTAATAGTCTTTCTTCATTTGTTCTTTTATTTTTAACGTAGCTCTTGTAATATTTTTTTCAACTGCATTAGTACTAATACCCATAATCTCAGCAATTTCTTTTCTTGTATAACCTTTATAATAGTGAAGAATAAAAGCTTTTTTGTTTTGAGATGAAAGACTTCGTATACAATCTTTTAATTTTTCTTGTCTTACTTCATCACTAATTATTCCCTCAGGTCTATCTATTTCAGGAATACTATGATTTTCCTCTTCATAAGGGGTATGTACAATAATTTTATCTCTACGCACTTTATCTATTACTAGATTTTGTGCTATTTTATACAAATAAGCTTTTTGAATTTTAGATTCACTGTTTTTATTTACCTCTAAAACTTTTGCATAAGTCTCTTGTGTTAGATCCTTAGCTAAATTTTTATCTCCAGTAAGTCTTTGAATATAATAAGTTATTTCATCATAATGTTCTAACATTAGTAATATTAACCTTGGCTTCTTTAATTTTGATAATCAATCTTATAATGTATTTATACTTTAAAATGTATTAAAAAAGAGAATTAAAAGAGTATTATTTACAAGAAATTAAAGATTATATATATCTTAATCTTTTCCTAGTTTTACCAAGGTTACTAAACCAATAATAGTCACTACAATACCAACTAAGCCTATACTATTAGGAAGAACTGCATTTAAAAATATCATTTCACCCAATAGTGCAAAAAATACTTCACCAGATTGGCTAGCATCAACGGCTACAAGTTTTGAAGGAGTATTTGCTTTACTTCTTGCATATAAAAATAGTGATGTAGCAATTACACCTGACAAAATTGCAATCATTGCCACATTAAAATACTGTCCAGAAGAAGGAACACCCACGTCATTTATAAAAAATAAAACAATCCATAAAGGTAAACTTCCAAGACTTAGTAAAAATACTTTTACAAAAGCATTATTAATAATTGTCATATCTTTGTTTTCTTCTTTTCTTCTTTTTTTCTCTTGCCATACTAATTGATTTCCAATAGGATATGCAAAAGCAGCTACTAATACAGGTAAAAACCCTAATAATAAAGCTTCTAAATTATCAAAATCAAAATGACTCATATTTACTAATGATATTCCTAAAAATATTACTATTGTAAAAAGCCATATTTTCTTAGATAACTTTTGTCCAAAGAACGATAAAACGAATAATGAAGCTAAAATGGTTAGTTGCCATGTGGTAGCCACTACCCATCCAGGAGAGAAGTTTGCAGCATAACAAATAAGAGAATAAAATATTCCAAATCCTATAGTTCCACTTAGTGTCCAAAACCTAAAGTTCTGCGTATATTCGGCTATTACAGCTTTAAAATAAGCAAAACCCTTAAATGATATAAAGCCTATTACTAAGAAGAATAAAGTATAAAAGAATCGTAAAGTTCCAGACCAATACCAATGTCCACCATCAAGAGAAATAGCCCTATTAATTAAAAAAGTTGCAGAAAAAAATAAAGCAGATAATAATCCTATTATTAAAAGAAAAGACGTATTGTTTTCATATTGTTTTATATATAATTGTATTTTATTCAAAAAGATTCCTAATATTAAAAAAATATTATACATTACATTCTATATAAATCATAAAAAAATTGTATAAAAGTTACAAATCTACCAAATAATCTCATGTAAAATTTAAAGAAAAATTTGAGTATAATCCAAGTTATTAAATATAAAAAGGTTTTAGATGACAGCATTAGAATTAGCTGATATTATTGGAATTATCTGTTTTGCCCTAAGTGGTTTTTTAATTGCTGTTCACTACAAACTTGATATTCTAGGAGTATTTATCTCTGCATTTTTAACTGCCCTTGGTGGTGGTATGACAAGAGATGTACTTGCTAGCAAAACTCCTTATGTATTTACAGATACAACACCTGTATTATTAGTTATGGCTACTGTTTTAATCTCCCTTATTCTAAAACTACATAAGATTGATGACTTAGAAGGTAAAACTGTTTTTATTATCTCTGATGCAGTGGGATTAGTATCTTTTGCCATCACAGGAGCTTTAGTTGCTATTGATAATGAATTTAACTTCTTAGGGGTATTAATTCTTGCCTTTATTACAGCAGTTGGTGGTGGTACAATTAGAGATATTCTAATAAATAGAGTTCCCTCTATTTTAGTATCTGAATTTTATGCAACAGTTGCAATTATTGTAGGACTTGTTACTTATGGTTTACATTTACTTGGTTTACATAGTTTATTTACTTTAATTCTTGTATTCATAGCTGGCGTTGCTCTTCGATTATTAGCATATTATAGAAACTGGCACCTACCTACATTATCAAAATAACTTTATAAATAAATCTTATAATAAGGTTTATTAAGTTATTATCCATACTCTCAAAAATTAAATAATAAAAAAATTATTAAAGGTTATTATATTATATGAATATAAAAAAGTTATATCTTAGTTTTACGCTTATAATTATAATTGCTGTTACAAGTGCATTTTTTACAATTGATAAAATGAATGAACTTTCTACAAATACACAAAAAATGTATACTCATCCTTTCAAAGTTAGTAATGCTGTTTCTGATATTCAAACTGCAATTATTACTATGCATAGAAATATGAAAGATATAGTTCTTACAAAAAATAGTTTAGAAATGATAAAAATTATTGAAGCTATACAACATAAAGAAGATGAAGTATTAAAAAACTATGAATTAGTATACAAAAACTATTTAGGTAATAAAAAAGATATTGATACCTCGTATAAAAGCTTCAAAGCATGGAAGAAAATACGAGAAGAAGTAATCTCTTTGATGTATCAAAAAAGAATTGATGAAGCAATAGCTATTACAAAAGGCCAAGGTGCTAAACACACTCAAGAATTATATCTACAAATTAAAGTCTTAAAAGATTATGCTTTTATAAAAGCAAATGAATTTTATTCAAAATCTGTAAAAGACAATGGGGTAGATTATGTGGTTAGTGCTATATTTGTAGCTATGTCTTTATCTGCATTAATTGTAATTTATATTGTAATAACTTTATTAAAAGTAAATAGAACAAATCATAAACAATTATATTTAATTGATCAGAATATTTTAACTGCAAAATTATCACTAGATAAAGAGATTATTGAAATAAGTAATGCTCTTTGTAGAACACTAAATAATAAAAAAGAGTTCATTTTAAATACTACATCAAGTTACTTTTTTACAACTAAAGAACAGTATGCTTTATTTGATACTAAGATCTACTCTGGTAAAGAGCACAACGACGAAGTATACATTAATGTAGGTGATAAAAAGGTATGGTTTAATCTTGAAGTTTTCCCTGAATTAGATGCAAATTTTAATATAAAATATTTCAATTTATTCCTTACTAATATCTCTGATAAAAAGAAAATTGAAGAGATTGCTATTGTAGATTCACTAACAGGTTTAAACAATAGAAACTACTTTGAAACAATCTTTGAAAAAGAGACAAGAAGAGCAAAAAGAGATAAAAAACCATTAAGTTTATTAATGTTTGATATTGACTATTTCAAGCAGTATAATGATACATATGGTCACCTAGATGGTGACAAAGCTTTAAAGGCAGTTTCACATGTAATTGCCAAACATACAAATAGGTCTTATGACTATTCTTTTCGTATTGGTGGAGAGGAATTTGTAATTTTATCATATCAAGATACCTATGAAAAAACTAAAGATTTTGCAAATATGATAATACATGAAATAGAAGAACTAAAAATAAATCATAAATCAAATAAAATTTCAGATCACCTTACAATATCTTGTGGTGCAATTAGATTTGATAATACACATTTATTAACTACAGATCAAATGTATAAAGAAGCTGATGATTTATTATATCAAGCAAAAAGAGAAGGTAGAAATAGATATATTTCCAAAACAATTTCTTAAATAAGATAATTTATATCTTCTTTTAACCTTTCATTTACTTTTTATAGATACAATTTCCAAAAAATTAATTTAGGAGACAATTTATGAAAAAAGTTTTATTCTCAGCATTATTATTAGTTGCAACATTTGCAAACGCATTAAATATCGGAGATTCTACTCCAACATTCGCAATTAACGATCAATTTGAAAAAGCGCATACTATTGCAGCAGATACAAAAACAATTTTAGTTGCAGCAGACAAAGATACAAGTGAAATCTTAAGAGATTACTTCTTAACACAAGAAAAAGGGTTTTTAGAAGCTAACAAAGCTTATTACGTAGCTGATATCTCTGGAATGCCAAGTTTAATTGCAAAATTCTTTGCATTACCAAAAATGAAAAAATACCCATTCTCAATTTTATTAGTAGATGAAAATCAAACTAAAGAATTTACGAAAAAAGAAGGGAATATCACTGTATATTCTGTAACAAATGGAAAAATTTCAGATGTTAAATATATTAAAAATGCTGAAGAATTAGCAGGTTTATTTAAATAAGGACTTTACTAGCTAAATTTATTTAGCTAGTAATTTTTCAAAAGCCTCAATTATTGCTTGAGTTTCTAAGTCTTTGATTCTGTTCTCTAAAGAATCAACTGTCTCAGTTGATGATATTTCTAACTCTTTAGTTAAAATAATCTCTCCATCATCATATTTTTCATTTACATAATGAATAGTAACACCTGATTTAGGTGCTTTATCAGCGATTATAGCTTCATGTACAAATCTTCCATACATTCCCTTACCACCATACTTTGAAGGTAATAATGCAGGATGAGTATTAACTATTTTGTTTTCAAAAGCAGAAATTAGTTTAGGTCCAATCATTTTCATATAACCAGAACAAAAAACATAATCACAACCATACTCTAATAAAAGTCTTGCGATTTTATCATCACAATCTTGTCCAGGATATCTTTTGTCATTTACTACAAAGTTTGGAATATCAAAAGATTCTGCATAATTTAATACATTTGCATTAGAGTTATTAGAAACTACAATAATCACTTTTGCATCTAATATCTTATCTTCTATTGCTTTTTGAATCGTTTGAAATCCACTACCATTATATGAGGCTAAAATACCTATTTTTTTCATTTTTATTAATCCTGTTTGTTCTATGGGCGTGATTATAACAAATAAAAAATATTTATACTATAAGTTAAATTTTTTTTACCAAAATGAGCTTTATCTAAGTCTTTGAGCATGAGTTAGTGCAATTGCTATTGCATCTGTAATATCAAGTGGTTTAATCTCTTTTTTAATACCTAATAATCTTTTTACCATAAAAGCAACTTGTGTTTTATCAG
Source organism: Poseidonibacter lekithochrous (assembly GCF_013283835.1). Taxonomy (GTDB): domain Bacteria; phylum Campylobacterota; class Campylobacteria; order Campylobacterales; family Arcobacteraceae; genus Poseidonibacter; species Poseidonibacter lekithochrous. The sequence goes on from NZ_CP054052.1 coordinate 3,568,087, forward strand.
CTTTTCCATTTCCTGTAACTGCTTGTTTTACTTGAAGTGGAGTATATTCAGCAAAATTACCAAATTTTTGTAAAACTTTTAAAGATATTGCACCTCTAAATTGTGCTAATTTAATTACTGTTTTTGGATTGAATGCGTAAAACATATCTTCTATTGAAACCTCATCAATAACATGACGATCAAATATTAAATCAAAACCTTCTGTCATTTCTACAATTTGCTCTTGTAAGATTTTTGTCTTAATTTTTATTAAACCTGCTTCAATTAATTTTACAGTGCTTCCATTTTTTTCAACAATTGCGTATCCACAATTTCTTGTTCCTGGGTCAATTCCTAGTATTTTCACCTAAATTTCTCTTTTTTTGTCTATTTTTTATTCACATTACTGCAAGGCCTATATAATGGTATTTTTCACCTAAATATTCACTTAAAATTCACGAGTTATTCACAAGTTATTCACTATGTGAACAACACTTATTCATCATATTCATCACATGAAGAATTTCACTTCGTTATACCATGTGAATAACTTTTATAAAAAATTAGATATAATCGTTACTATTTACAATTAAAGAGTTAATATTAT